>NZ_JBCPSO010000007.1:0-258299 GCF_051129925.1 Bacillus sp. Je.9.29.b | reverse complement strand
AGGTTACCCACGTGTTACTCACCCGTCCGCCGCTAACATCCGGGAGCAAGCTCCCTTCTGTTCGCTCGACTTGCATGTATTAGGCACGCCGCCAGCGTTCGTCCTGAGCCAGGATCAAACTCTCCGAGGTATGCAGGATGCATATCACACATGCGTTGCTACACGATGTAGCGAACTTAGTATGTGATCACTTCCTGCCTCGCCAGTTTGACTGACTACCTATGAAGTATCATAGGATTTTTTTATAAAAACTCGAATTAACAGGTACGTTTTGTCTTGTTTAGTTTTCAAAGATCATCTTCGTCGTCTCTCAGAGGCGACTTTATTAATATAACATTCTATCAAGATAAAGTCAACAACTTTTTTCTTAATGTTATTTATCAACCGCGCTGTTTCAGCGGCGAATACAAATATAACACCTTTTGAAAGAAGAAACAAGTATTTTTTCTAAATAATTTATTTTTCCTTATCTCTTCCTATATATTGATACAAATGCTGCTTATCTCGGGAATTGTCTATTGTTGATCCTGCAGGTCTTTAGTATATTTATAATAGATTGAAACTTAATAACCGCAGGGGGAGCTTTGTGCTGAGAGTGAACATTCGTTGTTCTGACCCTTTGAACCTGTCAGTTAATACTGAAGTAGGAATGTGGAATCACTTGAATACATACGGTGTATTCAAATCGATATGTTTTTCTATGAATAACATACTCATCCTTACACGGTCTCTCCTTGCTCAATTCATGAAAAGGAGATTTTTTTATGCAGCAATCAAATCAATTGGTACGACTGATGGAAATCGCGATTATGACTTCACTTGCACTTGTATTAGATTACTTATCAGGTCTCTTTTTAAGAATGCCCAATGGCGGTTCTCTTGCGCTGATTATGATTCCCGTCATTCTCATGTCTATTAGATGGGGAATATCTACCGGATTTATTATCGGTGTGTTAATCGCAGGTCTTCAGCTGATGAATAGCCCGATCATCGCTACACCTGTTCAAGGATTCCTCGATTACTTCGTTGCATCTGTTGTTATTTCTTTAAGCGGCCTGTTTTCTGGACTGATCAAAAAAGCCATTCAGGATCAAAAGCGAAAACAGCAATTCTTCTATATTACCCTAGCTGTTTTTGTTGCTAGTTTCTTCAGACTGCTGACGTTCTTTATTTCTGGCGTCGTTTTCTTTTCTCAATATGCTCCGAAAGGAACACCAGGATGGGTCTACTCTTTAATTTATAACAGCACATATATGGTTCCTTCATTTATTATTTGCAGTATCGTTCTTTGCATACTCATCCCAAGTGCATCTCGTTTGGTTTTTCCTCATCAAAAATAACCGGCTGATTTCAGCTGGTTATTTTTTTATGCATAATTTGCTGCTCCCTGGAATCTATTAATAATAGAAGATTTCATGCTGGAGGTACGACAATGAATCCTTACTCCATTATGCTGTGCTGTTACATTCTCAGTCTCGCCTACTTTTTGGCAAGTTTCTATGAGGCACTAAAAATAGCAGGTGTGAAAGGAAAAGTAGAGGCTTCTCCTTTTATATCTTATATTTTGCTCGCCACACTTTTTACTTTTTTCTCTCATTATTACTGGAAGCTGACGATATAATCTGTTGAACATGAGCACTTAGTACAGACAGTTCCCAACCATACCCTATTTCCTCATGTTTCTCACCAGCCAGCTCGAACTGGCTGGTGACGGCAAAACTAGGTTGAAGCTTTTGATAAAATTGATTCGCTGAATTTTGCTCAAATACCCAGAGCAACATTTTCTGAAAGCCTTTCTCTATTAAATAATCCACTCCTTTTGCAATCAAAGCCATACCCGCTCCTGATTTCTGTTTCTGTTGTAATAAATAGATGGCATATAGCTCTCCATCATATGTAAAATAACGTTCGTCACGTTGTTTTCCGAAAGAGGCAAAACCAAATACGCCATCCGCATCTTCTGCGACAAACGTGCCTTCAAGCGATCTTTTTCTCCAGCTCTCTTCCTTCTCTGCAATGTTTAAACCATCTAAATACTCCTGCGAAATAATCCCTTGATAAGTCGTCTGCCAGCTTTTCACATGTATTTCGGCGATTTTTGGAATATCTTGATGTACAGCATGTCTCACCTTCATCCGCGCCACTCCTTTTAGTTTTTTTCACCCTATCTTCATTATGATAAATTCCTATTATATAAAATTCAATGACCGACGTTTTGTCAGCATACCTTTTAATGATTACAGAAAAAAGTGACACCTTCTGATAGAAGGTGTCTTCTTTTGATTTTATTCTTCTATTTGACGATCAGCGATTTCTTTTTTTCTTGGCTGTTTGATTTCATTGGTTAGTTCTTGGATGCTTTGTTTCACATTGCCTTTGCCAGAGAAATTCTCAATAATTTCTTTGACATCAATCCCAGAGGATGCTTTCAGGCTTTCTTGCAGACTGGACATGAGATTTGTGGCATAGCCTGTAACTTTATTGGCACCGCTGCCTTCTCCGTTACCGCCCGTATCCACAACAGTAATTTTATCAATGTTAGAAAGTGGTGCAGATACTTGCTTCGCATATTCAGGTAGCATTTTCACAATCATATCAAGAATCGCTGCCTGACCATACTGTTCGAATGCTTCAGCGATTTTCTCTTTCGCTTCGGCTTCTGCAAGTCCTTTTAGTCTAATGACTTCTGCTTCTGTTTCCCCTTTTGCACGATCCGCTTCCGCTTTGGCAAGCCCATCAATTCGGACTTTCTCAGCTTCTGCTTTTGCCATTGCTTCAATGCTGTATTTCTTGGCATCTGCTTCAGCGAGGCGTTTCGCTTTTTCCGCGGCAGCCGACTGCTCAACAGCATAACGGTCCGCATCTGCTTTCTTTTTCACTTCAGAATCGTATTGACGTTCACGACGCTGAATCTCTTTTTCTTCTAATTCAATTTGTTTCTGACGCTCAATGATTTTGACTTGCATTTCTTGTTCAGTTACGTGCTGACGGTTACGAGCTGTTTCTAGATCGTACGCTTGGTCAGCACTTGCTTTTGCTGTATCCTGTTCACGTCTGAATTCTGCTCTTTTCAGCTCATTAATCTTTTCTGCTTCAGCGATTTCAGTAGCACGCTCAAGCTCAGATTTCTTCGCATCTTTATCTGCTTCGGCACGTTTGATACGTGTTTCTTTATCTGCTTCAGCTGTTGCAATATCTGCATCGCGTTTTACTTGGGCAATTCTTGGTTTACCTAGAGATTCTAAATAGCCATTTTTATCACGAACATCTTTAATCGTAAACGATACAATGACAAGACCCATTTTCGCTAAATCTTGAGAAGCGACACGTTGTACTTCTTGAGAAAATTTCTCTCTGTTTTTATAAATCTCTTCGACTGTCATTGATCCTAAGATGGAACGAAGGTGGCCTTCTAATACTTCTCTCGCTTCGTTTTCACGGTCTTCTTTTGTTTTCCCTAAAAATTGCTCTGCAGCAGTCGCGATTTCTTCAATCGATCCGCCAATTTTAATGATGGCCGTTCCATCCGCCATGACTGGTACACCTTGTTCAGTATAGACTTCAGGTGTTGAAACATCTAGCTTGCTAGATAGTAAGCTGAGCGGCTCTGCTTGTTGAAAGACTGGAAGTACAAAGGTACCGCCGCCTCTCACAATCTTAATCTTGTTTCCACCTTCATCCACGTGGACATTTTTACTTCCTAGGTAACTTCCTGTGACGATTAATGCTTCATCTGGACCTGCTGTCCTGTATTTAGAAACAAATACACCAATAAGTGCAATAAGAATCACAAGCACAATTCCAATGATCACTAAAATAGTTGTTCCTGGCATAGCATTCCCTCCTAGATTTCTTCATTTGGTATAACAGATAAGACGCCTTTGTTCACTTCGACAACTAGCACACGGGTTCCATATGGAATCTCCTCTTGGTCGAAACTGACAGCTGGCTTTGAGATTTTCCCGCTATTACTGATTAACAGCACTTCTCCAAATCCGTCTTTTGGAACAGATACAATGATCTCCCCAGTTCTTCCTTTTAAATCGGCTTCCGTATAAGAGAGAGATTCCTCAGCAGAGGAAAGCGGGACTAATACAAATACATTCAAACAGGTCACAAGGATCACTGCGAGGATGGCAGATAATACTGCGCCAAGTCCACTTCCTACAATTGCTGTTTTTTCAGAGATAAACCCTCCAGCCGAGAAAAAGGTAAGAAATGCGAGGATCAATGTTGGTTGAAGGAATGGAACAGGGATCGCTTCAAACAATCCATCAAATACATCGCCGAAAAAGACGAAAACAAGTGTCAGGATTC
Source organism: Bacillus sp. Je.9.29.b (assembly GCF_051129925.1). Taxonomy (NCBI): domain Bacteria; kingdom Bacillati; phylum Bacillota; class Bacilli; order Caryophanales; family Bacillaceae; genus Bacillus; species Bacillus sp. Je.9.29.b. The sequence goes on along the minus strand of NZ_JBCPSO010000007.1, from coordinate 253,982 downwards.
CTGATATCATCAATATGTATAAATACAGCGTCTGAAGAGGCAGCCCGAACACATCCATCTTCCTCACCCTTTCATCATGAAATGAACATCTTTTGTTTCATTTAGACCACACTCACCTCCAATGTATTCCTTCTAACAGGTAATACGAACCACTTTTGTAAAGGTTTCATATTTCATCACAATTCTTCAAAGGGATTTTCGGATAGCTCAAGAATGATTGTCATGTACCCTTATGTTAAAATTTGATCTTGAGGTGATGAAGAAAATGAGTTTATTACATGAAGCAAGACAAGAATTATGGCACGAGCTGCAAGGTTTGAGCGAAGAACAATTGAACCAAAAATTATCTGCTGATACTTGGAGTATTCAAGAGGTAGCAGATCATTTAAAGAAAATGGACCTAGTTGCAGCAAAACATCTAGCTGCTGAGGGGAAAAAAGCACCGATCAAAGAATATGAACCAAAGCCGGTGGAAATGGCAGAGGACCGTTCGAAAAAAGCCATTGCACCTAGTATTGTTGCGCCTGAGCACAAGCATGTAACACCTACACATTTAAAGGATGAGCTCGATACTGCACGTGAGCAGCTCAATCAAATTTTATCAACATTTACTGAGGAAGATTTCAAACGCGTCATTGCACACCCTGTGTTTGAAGAGCTATCCCTCAAGCAATATCTTGATTTTATCGGGGCACACGAAAAACGCCATATTCATCAAATCAAAGAAATTAAAGAACAACTATAGACATAAAAAAGACTCCCTTTTGGGAGCCTTTTTTCATTGTTACACCGTTTTAGGTGTTAACTCAAAGCAGCGAGCATAAATCCATTTGTACGCTTTTTCGTTTAAATCTCTTGGGTTTCCAACTGTTTGCGGATCTTTCATCGCTTCTTTAGATAAACGATCAATCATATCTTTTGATACACCTTGTTCTTCTAATGAAGGAACTTCTAAATCCTCTACTAAATCATACATCCAGTTCACAGCTGCTTTGGCTGCTTCCTCTGTTGTCATTCTGCTTGTATCAATCCCAAACGCTTGCGCAATTCGAGCGAATTTTTCCGGATACCCTTTCCAGTTATACTCCATCACTGGTCCCATCATCGCTGCAACACACTGACCGTGAGCGACAGGAATAATACCTCCGAGTGTTTGACTCATCGCATGTGCAGCTCCAGCTGATTCACTTCCATAAGAAAGCCCGGCAAGCATCGCAGCTTGTGCCATTCCATATCTGGCTTCTAAGTCCTCGCCATCAGCAAAGGCACGGCGAATATAATGAGCAGCATATTCAATTGCCATGAGCGCTACCGCATCTGTAATCGGCTGAGCAAATTTCATCGTATAGCATTCAATCGCGTGAGCAAGCGCGTCAATTCCAGTCATTGCTGTCACATGAGGCGGCATGGACACATGAAGCTCTGGATCAATTACTGTTAGATGAGCTGCAATGAGAGGTCCACCAGTATTGAATTTGAATTCTCTTTCTTCATCAGTAATGACCGCCCACTGCGTTACCTCTGAACCTGTACCAGCTGTTGTCGGAATAGTGGTTAAAGGCGGGATTCTGTTTTCTAGCGGTTTTTTTCCCTCTGCCGCTTCGTAATCAAGGACTGAGCCTTCATGAGTCGCCTCTACTCCGATTGCCTTTGCTGTATCCATTGAACTGCCGCCGCCTACTGCGACTAATCCATTACAGCCTTCTTTTTCATATAAAGCAGATCCTTCGTTCACTAGACGGACTGGCGGATTTGGCTCTACTTTATCAAATAGAACGACATCGATTTGTGCTTCTTTTAATGAAGCAATTACTGGGTCCACCACGCCGGCTTGATAAATACCAGGGTCTGTTACAAGCAATACCTTTGAAACGCCGTATGCTTTCACTTCTTCCCCAACATGTTTCACTGCACCAATGCCGTGTTTAATAACAGTCGGAATTTCAAATGTGTGGAATTTCTGCATGCTTTCAATTTTCATATTTAGTGTCATATTGTTCTCCTCCAAATGCGTAATTTTTATTTAAACCAATGAACCGCTTCAGGTTTTGTATTTCGATATAAATGCTTCAGTTCGGTATATTCTTCAAGTCCCGTGCGTCCTAATTCGCGCCCAATGCCTGATTGCTTGTAGCCACCCCAAGGTGCTTGAGCGAAATAAGGGTGGAAGTCATTGATCCAAACCGTGCCCAATCTTAATTGTCGAGCCACTCTTTCGGCCTTGCTGATATCAGAAGACCACACAGCTCCTGCTAAACCATAAATCGTATCATTTGCCAGCTTGATGACTTCTTCCTCTGTACGGAAGGATTCGACTGTCAGGACGGGTCCAAAGACTTCTTCCTGTACAATCCGCATATCTGACGTGCAGCCTGAGAAAATGGTCGGCAAGTAGAAGAACCCCTTTTGCAGCTCCTCTGCGTCAGGTCTTTTTCCGCCTGTCTCTAACTTAGCGCCTTCTTCTAAACCGATGCTGACGTATTTTTCTACTTTTTCTCGATGCTCAGCTGAGATGAGCGGCCCGCTCTGGGTGTCTTCATCAAAGCCGCTGCCTAGCTTGATTTTTTTCGTACGCTTCACCAGTTCTTCTAAAAATTCATCATGAATAGATTCTTCCACTAGCAAACGTGAACCCGCTGAACACACTTGCCCTGCATGGAAAAATACAGCATTCATTGCCTGGTCAACCGCTACGTCTAAATCAGCATCTTGAAACACAATATTCGGATTCTTTCCGCCAAGCTCAAGGGCTATTTTTTTCACATTCCCGCTGGCTCCCTGCATAATTTTCTTCCCTGTTTCAATACCGCCTGTAAATGAAATTAAATCGACTTGATCATTCACAGCAAGCTCATCCCCAACGGTTGCCCCAGGTCCAAGCACTAGGTTTGCAACGCCTGCTGGAACGCCTGCTTCTTCCATGAGTTTAAATACTTTGATTGTGGTGAGTGGTGTGATTTCACTTGGCTTTAGAACAATTGTATTTCCCGCCGCAAGTGCAGGAGCGATTTTCCAGCTTGCTTGAAGCAATGGATAGTTCCAAGGAGTGATTTGTCCGCATACACCGACAGGCTCTCTGACTAATTCACTTTTCGAGTTTGGAATTGGTGATGCAATGATTTCCCCGCCCTCTTTATCAGCCAGACCTGCGTAATATTGGAACACGTTCGCAATATCGTCCATATCTGCCTTGCTTTCCTCTAATGTTTTGCCTGTATCAAGCGATTCCAATTTGGCTAGTTCATCAAGATCACGTCTAATCAATTCAGCTATCTTAAACACAATATTTCCTCTTTCAAGTCCAGGCATGTTTGCCCAGTCCCCTTGATCGAAGGCTTTTCTCGCTGCTTTAATGGCTAGCTGCGCGTCATTTCTAGATCCTTCGCTGACTGTCGCGATCACTTCTTGATTGAACGGATTGATGATATCTCGCGTGTCGCTACTTTTAGCGCCAACCCATTGTCCGTCTATAAATAGTGTTTGACTCATAGAAGGAACCTCCTCTGATTCTTTTCGGTAAGTTTGTTAAATAAAAATTTAACGTTTTGAACATAATTAACTTAACATGTTCAAATTTTTCTGTCAAAGGGAGGTATGCTTCATTTATTTTGACATTTTGTATTCTTTCGTTAACATATAGTCCATAAAGATTTTTTTGAACGGATTGAATTTTCTTAATAGAAAGCAGGGACAAAATGAAAAAGCAGGAAAAACCGCAAGCAGAAGATCGTATTTTAGCTGCTAAAGATCTAGTCATTGATTCCATAGCTGAAACGATGGATCTCTATGGCATTACACGAAGTGCAGGTATTCTATATGGAACAATGTATTTAAATGAGGAAATGACACTGGATGAAATGCGTGAAGAGCTGCAAATGAGTAAGCCGAGTATGAGTACTGGTGTGAAAAAGCTGCAAGACATGAATATTGTCAAAAAGACGTTTCACCGGGGCCGAAGAAAACACAGCTTTGTTGCGGAAAAAGACTTTTTTAAGTTTTTCACGAACTTCTTTCCGCAAAAATGGGAACGTGAGGTCGAGGTCAATTTAGCGGCAATTGAAGAAGCGCAAGAGCAGCTTCAAGAGGTGGCGCGTGATGATCAGCTGGAGGAACATATAAGAGAAGAAGCGCAGCAGCTCATTGAGCAGCTTGAAAGCTCAAAAGCCTATTATGACTGGCTGAGACGATTAGCCCATTCTGTTCATTCTGGTGAAATTTTTGACTATATTCCGATTGAACAGAAAGAAAAATAGACGATGTGTTTATGTTTTACAGCTTGAATTTCACAGGAGGATTGATTATAATAAATTATGTCGTCATAACTCGGGGCATTAGCTCAGCTGGGAGAGCGCTACGCTGGCAGCGTAGAGGTCAGCGGTTCGATCCCGCTATGCTCCATACGAAAAACCATTCTTGTAAAATCAAGGATGGTTTTTTTATGTACATATCTCTTACAGTTCTGTTTGTTCTTTGTTTTTTCTTAATACCTTTATGATGCGGTATGTGATCACAGAAAGATAAGTTAGGATGAGAATGATTGTGTAGGACACAGGGAAATCGCTCGTCATTCCGTGATAAAAGAAATAGATGAGCAGCACTGACAGCATGATGATCTGGAACATTTCTTTTTTCATAATAGTGATTTGGCCGATTATATCACAAATGAAGTCAATTTTAGTTAGCTATCAGCAAGGAAGCATTTCCTCACTTGCTGATAGCTCTTTTTATCAAATCATTACTTCTTCAGCAATTGTTCGATTTTGTTCTTCGTCTTCGGTCCATAAATTCCGTCTGCAGCTAAGCCGTTCATGAGCTGAAACCGCTTGACCGCATTCGCTGTTTTCGGTCCATAATAGCCGTCAATCCCGTTGTTTTTTGCCCCTTTGTCTGGGTAAAAATAGAGGGAAGATAAGGCTTTTTGCACGGCTGTGACTTGAGGGCCTTTTGTTAAGGGCTTGGTGACTTTTAAAATGCCAGATGGCAGGTTTGACGAATTTTGTCTGGGAACGGGTGCTTTGTGGCTCAAGCTTTCTGTCTGAACTGGTTTTCTTGTGCTTTTGCTGCCGGTATGCGCTGTGGCTATGCCAGCTTTAAACTGATCCCATCGTCCGAGAAGTTTCCTTGGACACTCTTTCCCGCTCCAATGTTTATGAGGCACTACATTTGATAAAGGAATCCCCAAATCTCCTATCAGCTTGCGAATAAGCCATTGGGCATTTTCGACTGCTTGTTCAAAGTTACCGTCTGCATTTTCACAAATTTCAATTCCAATTGACTTCATATTGCCGGTGCCTCTGCCATCCCCTGCGTGCCAGCCGTTTTCGTTTAACGGTAAATGTTGATAAATCACCTGATCATCAACGGTGTAATGCCAGCTCACCCCGGTACTCGAACGTGCAACAAACTCTGCGTGACTGGCCGCATTAGCGCCTTTTGCACTGTTTGACGTATTATGCACTGTAATATAGAGCGGCTTCATCGTGTTTCCTGGTCTGTTGCGATGTTGTTTTGGAATCAATGCTTGAATGATTTTTACCATGTCGTTTCTCCTTCAAGTATTATTTTGTTAGCCCTCTTTGTTTCAGAGCATCTTTTTGTAATTGGCCTTTGTAGGTCACATAATTGTTTTTAAACCAAGCTATTACCGCTGTAACCATAGTGAAAATTGTAGAACCTGCCACATATAGTGCCTCACCTGCGGTTTGTACTTGCTCCTCACTAATCGGCAGCACCGTCTGTCCAAACATGACAAGCGTTTGATTGATCAGAGCAATAAAAAGAAGCACTGTGCGAATCACAGTGCCTTTGTCGAATGTTTTCATGAGTTTTCCTCCTATTTTAAATTTCGTTCTATTTTGTCGAGTTTGTCGATCACGACGTCATACTTTTCACTAAACTTGGCTAGCACATCATTTTGCGCCTCGATTTGCTCATTGAGTTTGTTTTCTCGTTCCTTTGTTGTGTTGAGAACATAGAACAGAATCCAGCAAAAGAGAACGGCAAATGGGCCTTGGGTCATTAAGTTTTGAACAACATCTACTTCCATTGGAATCACCTTCTTTCCGGCAAAAAAATAAAGCCATTAGGCTTCGTATTTGTCTCCTGTTATGTCTTGATAGTCGTCTGCTGAGATCCAGCCGATGCTTACATAAAATGCAATGTCCTCTGGGCCGTAACATTGCCAGTCCCAAAATTGTTTGATATCTGCTACAGTTGGAAACATCATTTTGATTCAGCTCCTTTAAAGATAGCAAATAGCTGCGTTAAATGATCCAGCCATAAGTATTTTCACTAAAGACTGATAAGGCCCTCATAGAACTTTTTGTAGGCAGATCGGGGTGTGCTTCATGAATATACCAAGAATGCACGCCAGGTAATTTGATAAGTTTATCTAAAATACTAGGATCGTTTGCATTAATTCTTTCATAAGCTTTTCCATCTTCAGCAGTGATTTTAGATAGTTGTCCTGCGTCCCATTTGTTTTTTTCATTTTGTGTCGGCAATTGGAGCCAGTTAATTCCGACGTCATTCACATGATAGGAAAAACAAAATGCATTGCCTGATGTGTCAATCGCGATTCCTACGCCAATATTATTTTGACCTACAAGCTGAAAGCCTCTTAATGCAGCATTACCTATAGCAGGAGAATCGACTACTCCAGAACCTCCCGGAGCATAGAACGAGCAGGCACCTAACGATTTAATCCCGTTATAAATACTGCCGCCAGCAGGGATATTCACCAACTGGGACCCGTTATCATTTGTCATTTTATATAACTGAGATTGATCCCATTTCTGCTTTTCTGTTACAGATGCATGAGATGTTGCATCATTTTTGTGTTGATTGATTTGATCCAAAAGTCCAACATCATTTTCAAGAATAACCTTGATCATGTCATTAAACAGATCTGCATGGGCTTTGTCACTGACTTTAAAAGAACGAGGTGTCTTTATCTCCATGAACATTCTCCTTTTATATTTCAGCTCTAAATATTGATTTTATTAGCTTCACCTTGTGCTGAACTTAAAACCAAATGTAATAAACTCAGTGGGATTGGCGTTATTTGAAGATGATTGTACACATACATTACCCTCTTTATCTATTAAGGTACGATGGAATTGTGGTACTCCTGGAGTCCCTATACTAGAAGCGACTCCTACAAAATGCATTGCCTGTTTCGGCCGATATTCTTCAGGCAAATTAAACACTGCATTATTTCCTAATGTCCCACCTTTTACAGCTCCTACTATCTCAACTTCACCTAGGAGATTCTTGCGATATTTTACTGGTAAATTAATAGGGTCATATTCCTTCCAATTGCTTTTAATCTCTTTAGGTGTTTCCCAAGATCCTTCTAATAAATCTGATAGCGTGATTTGCTTCTCCCATGGTGTCCATGATTCTGCATTGTGTTTAAGAACTCTAAAGTATGTGTTCTTCCCATAAACAGATTCGTATGCTATTTGCACTAATGTACTGCCATAACTCATGACCAATAAAAACACTCGATTAAAGGATGATGGACCGTTTATACCTTGGTTATAAATGAGGTACATTCCTGTCTGAGTGAGGGTGTTATAGTCTGTTTCGCTAGCAAATCCATGATAAATGGGCTTTCCATTATCTTGTGTGATTTTTACTAATTGACCGTTATCCCATCTATTCATATCGCTTTCTGTAGGCAGCTTTGTCCATGAAATCGATGTATGTCCAGCATCATAATAGAAAAAATAAGCATTACCTGACATATCAATCGCAAAGCCAGATCCAATATTTTCTTGCCCTACTGTCTGCAGCCCTCTTATTGATACATTCGGTAAGGCAGGTGAATCCTCCACGCCAGCAGCTGCATAAAATGTACATGTTCCTTTGTCTTTTATCGCATCAAATATGCTTTCCCCGGCTGACACATTGATAAGCTGTCTTCCACTATCAGCCGTGATCTTATAACTCTGGGATTCATTCCATTTTTTCTTTTCTGTTTCAGATGCGTGTACTCCGCCATCATTTGTATGTTTTAAGAGATGCTCTAATAATCCAGTATCATTTTCAAGTAATACTCTGACCATGTCATTAAACAGATCTGCATGCGCTTTATCATTCACGTTAAATGGTTTTGGTTCTTTTATTTCCATTCGGTTTTCACTCCCTTGCCTTGAAATTTGGTTCAATCTCTTGCAGCTGCTCTAAAGTGAGTATCCTTTGCTCGTATCCTGCATTTAGATCTTCCATTGAACAATCACCTAGTTCAATTGCCTGTTTAACCAATCCAGGTGTCACCCATTTGAAATATAATGCCATTACCCAATAACTCATCTATCACTCTCTCCTTTAATGAAAAGGATCTCATTTTTTAGCGCTTTTAGTTCGTTTGATAGAAGATCACATTGATGTTCAAGCTGTTTTCTCATCAGCTTTTCTTTTGCTACTTCTTGTGCTAGATAATCTAGCGGGAGCGGTGGTTGATACCTTGGATTGGCTTGTGATTCCTCCCACCATTTTTTCAACTCTTTCTCTGTTGGTTTGGGCACATCAAGATACCATTCATCTATATACGAACCAGCACCGTCATTTCTTAGTTCAAAATCCTTTTGCGGATCCGCATCGGGATATTTATATTTAATGGCTTCATATAAAATCATCAAAACCCTCCTATACTCGCGGGAAATTTCGGCCGCCTACTTCTGTAATGTCAAAATAGTTGTACCAGCCTGAGTTATCTGATATATAACGACTAACGTCTCCGTCATATCCTGCGTACATATAAATTTCTAAATAATCCCCTTTATTAGCCGGTACATTGGCAGAACCATAAAGTCCCATACTAAAACTCAACGTATCAGATGGGCTTGTCGGACTTTGTCTTTGATGTGAAATATTTTTATATCTTTTTCCATTTAAATAGATCGATAATTCAAAGTTTGCATACCGTTGAAAGCTTTCAATATACACACCAGCATTCACTGAATACATTCCGTTTTCAGGGCAGATGAAGCGATTATTTTTGATATCAAAATTGTTATGACTGTCTTTTATCTTTCGATTAAAAAGGACTTTTTGATACTCTCCCTTGGTTAATAACTGCTTCCCAGTTGTACTTATATTGGCATGACAGAACCCAGAGAGTTTATGCCAGTCGGTCCAACCCGAACCAGTCCACCAATGACGGCACCACGTCCCTGTGCTATCAAAATAGCTGCCTGCTTCGTTTCCAGTCCCATAGTAATATTGGACAAATCGAAAGTTACTATATTTTTCATTTTTCACAAAGCCGAATCTTGTAGGGTATCCCGTATCATTGGCTTGACCAATATCCATGAATGTAATACCTATTGGATATTCCTCGCCGCTTACTGTCGCATCTTGAATGGCTTGATCCCCTGTTAGTTTGAATAAGCTTTCATTTGTGATCCCTGCTATTTGTTTACTAAGCGCATTGTCATTTTCCACAAGTGTGTCGACCATCCGGTTAAACAAATTGGCATGTGCTTTGTCAGAGGTTTCAAACGGTAAAGGTGATTTTATGTCCACTTTATTTCTCCTCCATCAATAAATATCATCAATCTCAAAAACAAATTCGATGTCGCCGTCTTTTTGTTTGTCTGTCATGGTGCGGATGGCGGTGAATTTGCCTTCTTCGTCGACGAGTGCTAGTTCGTTGATCACTTCTCCTGCCAGTTCTCCTTCGGCGATCGTGCAGGTGTAGCGGATTTTTGCTGGTTCCATGAAGGTAAACGAATCAATATTTTTTTGAACTAGTTCTTTTTTGAGTTTTTGTTCAGTGCCGTCTAGAGAGATCGGTTTTCCATCCTTCGTTCCCCCATTTCCAAAGGCCATTTTGACGACTTTTGTGAGTTTTGTTCCTTCGGCTCTTGCCTTTGCCATTTGTTGACGTGCATACAGTGTTGTTACGGTTAATTGATCAGCCATTGTGATCCTCCTTATAGATCTATTTTTTTAGAAGTTGCTGCTAGCAATTTTGATCCGTCCAGCGGAACAGATCCATCGAGAATCCAGTAATGATCCTTGATCAGTAAGCTTCCACCCTGTTCAGTTTGGACATGTACTGGCAGACGGAACGTCATCTTCTTCTTTGTTTGATGCTGGAGCTGATTTTTTGTGCGTAAAGTCAGTGCCTCTTTTTGCTTCGTTTCATGTACCGCTCCAGTCATGACATAGTTCATGCGATATGCTGTGTCTGACTGATGTTGAAGAGGCATTCTTATGTTTAATGAATGCCGAAAACGAGCAGGCACATCCGTTGTACCTCGTGTTCCGCTGAGATAAAACGTACCATTTAAGACAAATTCACCATTGAGTAAAATGGGGATATGATCGAAAAAACCCACTCTGCTGCGCAGTGTGAGCCTCCCGTGATGATCATTTTTTTCATGTACATCAGTATGATGAAAAGCCGTGAACGTATAAGCCAAGTGTGCGGGTTTTAACGTTTCAAGTATTTCTACAATATATCTCGTGTTTTGCAGATCATCTAGGTTCACACGTAAGGCGAAGTGATAGCGATTGGTTGTGAGACGGATGACAGCACTTGGATTCTTGAGAAAGCGATTGACTGATTTCTCTAATGAAAGGTACGTGATTGGGGGAATATTTGACATCATATTGAGTAAGCGTGCCCTGCGCAGTTCAATTGAATCATCTGATTCCCGCTGCACCTTCAGCATTCTTTCCCATCTATTCAATCCCCATGTCGCTGTTAAAGGAAAGAACTGATCCGTTAAGTCGAAAATAGATTCGTCCAATCCCTCAAATTCCGGTGCCTCTGTCTTGAGCAGGTGATCAACTTCATAAATCTCTGTAAAATATGGCGGCAGGTAGTTTTTCATTTCATCCTGTTTGCTCAATAACCTTCACCTGCCTAAGACGCGGAATCTCAATGTCCTGTAATACTAAGTTTTTCGACTCTCCATTCAATAACACATCTGCATAATCTGACACACTTTCTGAATGGTACAGAATATCATTTAAGGCGGACATTCGAATGGTACTCTTTTCAAATGCGATTGATTTCAACAGCGTCTTGACCTTTTCTTCTATTTCTTTCTGAGCTCCTTCAAGGGTCCAGTCCATTTGAAGTTCGACAGCCACTTCTATGTCGATATCCAGCCATTTGGCGCTTTCAACGGTTGCTTTTGAGCCTATAGGTGCTTGTCCTTCTCCTTCACCTGGCACTGGGTCGATATATTCCTGTACCCTTTTGACAAGAAGGTCTGATGCAACATCTAGATTGCCATCTGTGATGACAATTTTGACCGTCCCTTCTCCGTTCCAAAGCGGGAACACTTTCGCTCTGCCAACACCGGGCACTTCCTCAGCCCATTTTTTATAATGCGCCCTGTTGGCACTGACAGCCTCCCGCCTCGCACGTATTAAATATCGATCATATAAAGAAGCGTCATCTTCCTCCTCTTGACCTGGTATCACCAGTTCTTTCATCTTAATCGATTCAAGTCCTGGAATTGTATCAAGTGACAGCAGCGGCTGATCTGTTAATTGAACATTGCCGGCTTTACCAGGTGTCTCGCATTCTAGAGTACCATCCTTCGAATACTGAAAATAAACGTCTTCAATAAAAAAACGTGAGCCAGCTGGTATGTTGATATTGTCTGGCTGAATGACCGCTGACCAAACCGCTTTAGTGGCTGGTTTTCTTTCAATTCCTACTTCAGCAGCCCGCCGATCTAGAAACTCTCCTTGTGCTGTGTCTGCAAAGACCAGCTCAAACACTTGGTCAAGCCAAATATAGGACTGGGCCAGTTCAGCGGCAGCAGGTGCCAAGGCATTCCAAATGACGCTGTTTTCTCTTTTATCTATATCATCTGGCAGTCTATCCAGCATTCTTTCCATTAATGCTTCGTACGTCTGTTCCTCAAACATCGCCCTCCATCACCTCCTCTATTTCTAATGTGCCCTCATCTGTGACAATCGCTAGTTTGACATGAAACGAGTCATTTTGTTTTGTGACCTCTAACTCTTCAATATGATCAATCCGTTCGTCAACGAGCAGTGCTTCCTCTAGCAGCCTTGGAATCTCCATTTCTTTGTATTCATCCGTAGCTTCTGTATCCGTCAACAGCTCCTGAATTTCAGTGCCAATGTCGTGGCTGTAGATAGGATGTGCATACCTCTCTGTCCTAAGTGTCATATAAATGAATTGCCGGATTGCCTCAATACCTGAAATGGTTTCGCCTGTCAGTCTGCCAGTTTCAAAATCTATTCGATACGTCGTTGAGGTTTCGACCTCTTCATCTTCTTCTATTTCCTCGATTTCTTCCTCTGGTGAAAGTGCCACGTTCATCACCTCCCTTACAATTTGTCGATGATGTAAAAGGACTGGCCTCCTGCCATTGCAAGCACCATAATACTGTCTCCCCTTTTCAGCTCATCATCCTCACCCTTATTTAAGCGCTTCGGCCAAATCAGTAATTCTTCTGGAATGATCAGCTTATGATTTTCATTTAATCGGATGCTCAGAGGGGAAACTGCCGTGACTTCTCCAATGACAAGATCAATTGGCGATTCTGCGTCTACTGCATTCACTGCCAATCGTTTAATCGCTTCACTTAATCTCACGCTTGATCACCCTTTGGCATGGAATTTTTCTCAACAACATCAATGGTCATGGTGTGTTTCACCCCACTGAATTCATGTTTGTCTTGATCGATCCAGTAAGTTTTTTTCACGTTGATTTCAGGAATTTTCAAATAGATTGGGAGACCGCTTTGCAGCTCTGGAATTCCTAACGCTTGTATGCTTTTGACTTCTTGTTTGACGCCTTTTTTCTCTGCCAGCCGTACTTTGGCTCTTTTTTGCAGCTGCGGCTGGTTGATTTGCCCTGTGACTGTCTCAACATGCTGTAAAATACCGTATTTATTCTGACCGGCTTTATCCTGTTCAATCACCACAAACTCGGATTTACTGCCTTTTTTCTTATTCTTCCCCTGTTCATCAGCAGACGTACGCATCTTGACACGAGTGGCTGTCTCTTCAATCGAGGTGCTGTATTGATAGCTGATGAGATTAACGCCTGATTCAATGACCCATACGTCCTCTGGATCAGGCCAGGCTCTCAGCCCCATCTTGCCTTTAGCAGAATAGATTTGATAGTTTCTTCCTGTTTGCCGCTTCGTTTCTTTCAATGCTTTCAATATCATGTCATACAAGCTTGTATCATTTTTAAACACTAGTGATTTTATGACATGTCCTGTATCGGCGATGGAGGTCATTGGAATTTGAAAGTCAGCTCCAATCCGCCTTAAGATTTGATCTGCTCTTTGATTTGAAAAAACATAGACATCTTGGTTTTTCACCAAATATTGGAGCATATCGTATGCAGTAAACGTCAGCTTCCCTTCAACCGGCGTCCGGGAAAAAACAATGCCTCTAAACAGCTCTTTTCCTTTCCATTTAAAAAGAACCGTGTCCCCTTCCGAGACACGGTAATATGTTTGACTGCCTTGCTTAGTGATAATATTTGCCTGAATTGAGCGAGGGGCTTGATATCTTTGCCCCTGAAGTGTCACACTCTCTGTGACAAGCTCATACATGGTGCCGCTTCTGATGGCAAAAAGCTCGATCAATGCCAGCCCCCCTATTGTGGTATTTTTAACCTTTGTCCAGGGAAAATCCAATGCCCCGGCTGCTTAATATTACGTCTGCTACGTTTAATCATCACTAATTTATTGGCATTCCAAATACGCCGCCATTTTGTACTGTCTCCATAAAACCTGCCAGAAATGGCCCATAGTGTATCCCCTTTTTTGACGGTGTACATTTTTGGTGGTGTTTTTGAAGGCCTTTTCTTTTTCGTTTGTTTTGCTTTTTTCTTTCGTTTGATTTTCCTAGGCGATGCGGTTTTATATTCCTTTAACTCGATCGTAAATTCACGATCTCCAATATCATATGACCCTTCCTTGTGGGTGAAGCTTTCAATGCTGCACGTCATATTGATTTTTGTTCCAGTTACAATCAACCGCACGGATTTCTTTGAACGCATCATTCGTTCAATTTTCGCGATCGCATTCTCTGGTGAGGGAATGCTTTTATATTCAGCAATCGGCGAATATTTCTTAGGAAATAATGAGGTGAAAGATACTTGTTTCGCCGATGGTACGTCAATAAAGGTCAGTTCTCCAAAAGAGGCGACCTTTACCGTTTCATTTTGTACGTTATTTGTGATTTCGAGTTCGGATGGAAGGACAGGGAATCGCAACTTGTCCTTTCCTTGGGAAATCCACAATTGATACACTGATTTACCCATCAATTACGACCCCCTTCGTTCCTGTATGAAGCTCTACTTCCAGTTCATCTACAAGCATTTGTTTAATTTTTTCGACTAGCGATTGCTGGTCTTGTCCATTATGGAAATGCTGATCTCCATTGAACTGAATCGTGATTTGTTTATTACCTGACGGTGTTGTACTGCCAGTAGTCTGAGCTGAGGTGACTTGCTGCATCTGTGCTTCCGGTAAAGGAGCAGATGCATTTGATGGATCATATACTTGCATCCCAAGTGCCTTGGCTGCCTGCGCCAATAAATACCTTCCACGAATGCCTCTTTCCTCAGGAATAATCCATTCACGTTTATTTCCTTCACCGACTCTAGCAACTTGCTCTTGAGTAATCAATCCGCCATTTGCGTAGCCTTTATAAGGGCCGCCTCTTCTCATACTTCGTAATCCTGGCGTATTGAAGACTGTTCCATATCTGCCCTTAATGTAGTTAATGGCTGCAACGGCATTATGAATTGGGTTCCAAATGTCATTCATGCCCTTGCCTTTATTGGCGTTAAACGTCGTTCCAATGGTTTGCATTAAGCCTTTAGAAGGTGTTCCTTTTTTAGCATTGGAATCCCATAAGTTGATCGCTCTCGGATTTCCATTTGATTCGTGCTGCGCGATAGTCATCAAACCTGGAAGCCAGCTCATAGATGTGCCAGTTGCCATCAGAGCTGCCATCAGCCATTGCTGAACACTAAGACCTGAAGCCCCCATCCCGCTGAAGGCACCAATCAATGAACCAGCCTGATTTTCAGCAAATTTTTTCACATCAACTGAGTCGAGCCCTTTGACGACACCGATCGATGCAAATTTTCCAAGACTCATCATGACGCGTGAAGGGGAATGAATGTCTAATTCCTCTCTAAACGCCTGTTCTACTTTCTTCGCCATATCTTTGGCTGCTTGCGTGACTTCGCTTCCTTTGGAACGCATGCCGCTGTTAAAGGCGTCAATCATTCCAGAACCCCAGCCTGGTGATTCTTGTTTTGCTTGCAGGAATGATTGTTTGATGTTTTGATCTACGTATTGGCTCGTGCCAATTGATGTGGCATTTTGGCCTGCTGCAAAACCACTCACCGTTCCAGAACCCCAAGTTGGCGATGCTGTCATGACTTGTTGGTATGGTGCTTTTACACGGTTTTGCAAGAAGCTATCTGTTCCTGTTGGTGTCATCTGCTGACCGTTTGCAAAAGCAGAAACCGTTTGCTGACCATACTTTCCTGAGTCTGATGTCAATTGACCAAAAGGCTGCTGAATATTCTTTTGTTTCCATTGATCAAGAGAGATGACTTTACGGTTTAACCCTTGTTCAAAATCGTTATTAAATTGCTCGCCAATGCCGGAGGCTTGAATGTTCGCATTCATTGAGACTGATCCACCTCCGCTCATTGAACCTACAGAAGATGATGGAGTTGTAGGTGCTGGGGAGCTTGACACTGGATTTCCTGCCGCTCCGCTCGGTACAACAGACATTCCAAGTTGAGAAGCAGCCTGTGCAAGCAGCATCTTTCCGCGCCCTCGGTTATTTTGAGTTGGAATGACAAATTCGTTACCAGCTTCACCGACCCATGATAAGGTTGGCTGGGTGATATAGCCGCCTGTGGCTTTTTTATCAGGGGTTCCAAAGACATGTTTCAATATAAAATCAACCCCACCGCCAGCCTTATCAAAAATCTTTTTGACCCAGCCAAACGCTTTAGAAAACCCATCACCAATAGCTTCTGCTACTTTTACAATTGGCTTTTGAATGTTGTCCTCAAACCATTTGGATAATCCATCCCATATATCTGTCACGACTTTATACGCTTCTTCAAACTTTTTACCGAAACTGTCTTTAATGGTTCCTACTGTATCTACAAGTGGATTCCACACATTTTCCATAAACCATGTCGATACAACTCCAAAGATTGATTGTATCTTTTTCCATGCATTTGATAATGCTGTCCAAATCCCTGTAGCGACTGTAACAACTGTGCTGCTTAGTGGCGTCCAGACGTTCTCGATAAACCAGCCTGCGACTGCGCTGAACGTTTCTTGAATCCATGTCCAGGCATTGACTAGGCTTGACCAGATGGTCGTGGCTACCGTAACGACTGTACCGCTTAACGGTGTCCAGACGTTTTCTATAAACCAACCTGCAACTGTACTGAATGTTTCTTGGATCCATGTCCAGGCATTGACTAGATTTGACCAGATGGATGATGCTACTGTGACAACCGTACTGCTTAATGGTGTCCAGACATTTTCTGTGAACCAAGTCGCAACTGTTGACCAAACTTCAACAATTTGGTCTTTGATTTCAATGGATTTTTGGCCAATCTTTTCAAATCCGCCGCCATCAAACCATTTTCCGATCGTTTCACCGATAGATTCGCCGCCCATACTTCCAGCGATGCCGCCTACTAGACCACCGATGGCTGTACCTACTCCTGGAACTACGCTTCCAATAGCTGCACCTGCTGCTGCACCTGCCATCCCGCCGGCGATACCGCCTCCAGTCGTACCGATCTTTTCACCAGCATTCTCTTTTTTCATACCGATTAAATTTGTTGCGCTAAGTAAACCACCTAGAATAGGTACTTTCTTTAATAATTTACCGCTCCCTTTACCGATATTTTTCACCGCATCTCCTAGTCCACTTAACCCCTTGCCACCTTTCATTAGACCCGTAAGTCCGCCAACTGAAGCTGCGATACCCGCACCTTTCTTTAGTCCACTAGGGATTTTTCCAAATAATTTACCTGCATTTGATTTCAGTTTCCCTAATTTACTTGGAGGCCTTCTATTCATTTCGGTTCTTGATGTGGCATTTGGATTTGTTGATCGTCTCGGTGAACGCCCATTTTTCGCTTTAGTAGATCCTCGGCTGCTTATACCTCTTGCACAACAAGGGCAACAACTACTGCGAAACAAACCTTTTCCACCTCGCGGCTTAGGCTGCGTTTTAGGAGCCGAATTAGATGGTGTTGATGTTGGTGCAGTTGTCGGTGCTGTTGTTGGTGCTGTTGTTGGCGCTGTTGTTGGCGCTGTTGTTGGCGCTGTTGTTGGTTCACTTGATTGATCACTTGTACCAAAGAGACGATCTAATCCAGTCTTCACCAATTGATCTAGTTTTTCTTCAGGATTAAATTTAATCTTCTCTTTAATTCTTCCGATCACATCTTGTTTGTACTCTTCCATTTTATTTTCAACCCAAGGAAGTGCTTTTTCATCCCAAAAGTTTCTAGGACTCAATTTTTCCTTCACTTTGTCTGCAACGTCACCTGCATATTTTTGAATTTCATTTAATCCTTTATTGGCAAAGTTTTGGAGCCAACTCTGTTTAGGTTCAACCGTTTTAACTGACGGACTAGCAGTCTCAGGATCTTTTTTTATGGTTTTTTCTTTCACAACAGACTCTGCCTGATCTCGTTTTTTCAGCTTACTTTTTGCATTGTCTTGAACAGACACTCTGATTTCGTGTTTGGACATTGTCAAGCTTTTGAGTGTCTTTTTGATTCGTTGAATTGCAGCGGTGGCTTGGTCAACCATGTTTAATCTCATATAGTACGTTCTGTTGATGAGCTGAAGGATTGATTTTTTGATCGATGACATTTTCGCTGACAATTGATCGTTTAGTTTAAACGTCAGCATAATGGGACTTGTCCCCATTTGTTTCAAACGATCTATGTTGGATTTAATGACATCCAGCCCCTTCGCTTGAAAGGATATGACCAGATGATTTGGAATCATATTTAACTGATTGTTCAATGCTTTTAGATCCCGATAGATTCCTTGATCCAGCCTCATAGAAAATCCTGAAACTTTCCGCAATGATAAAGTGAGGTTTCTTAATTTCTTTTCATCCATTTCCAGACTTATTTTCACTGGTTTTCTAAATGGTTTGAGCTGCTTCTCAAATGTTTGAAATCGTTTTTGAATGCGTAATAACTTCTTCGATACCCGGTCTTCTAATTCAAATCGTGCTGTAAGTTTCGCCAATTATTTACCTCCTTTCTTTGCTTCTTTTTCTAGCATGTCTAGCTTGTAGCTGATGAGTCCGAAAAGGAATGCTTTGAACGGTCTTGGTGATTCGTATAATTCCAGGAGTTCAGATGGGGAGTAGTGAAGTTCGTGCATCGCGTAATATAAAAACACCGCTTCTTTGTCCCCATCTTTTATTAGTTTTTTGCTGCTTCTTCTAAATCTTCAATTTCATCCTCAAATCCGTTGATTTCGATCGCTTTGTTTAACCAGTTCGCATATTCACCGCCGACTGACAGAACACGTTTTGCTACTTCAACTGGATCTTGTGTGCTGTAGGCTTCTCTTAATTCCTTTGAGCGGAAATCTGGATAAATCGTCGATTCAATCGCAATACGTGCGTAGAAGCGCTGGCTGTCTAAGTCTTTCACACGTCCTCTGCCTTTGACATTTTTGAAGGTTGTGTTTTCTTTTTCCAATTCATCAATACGTTCAGTTGTAATAGCTTTAAAGACAAAAGGAATGACATTCCCTTTTTTATCAACAAAACGCTTAGAAATCGGTACTTTGACTTCTTCCGCTTCTACTGTTTGTCCCGGCATAAAAAATGAAAGATCAAATGTTTGTTTTTCACTCATGTTTAAAAACTCCCTTTGTTATGTTTTTTTGAATGCAAAAAAGCACATCCATTTTTTGAATGTGCTTTCCAATCTTTTCATGTATAATTTAAATTGTACAATTGAACGGCTTGCTCAAGGGCGTCTGGCTCATCCCCAATAGGAAGGGGGTGATGCATATGTCAACATTTGAAGCGATTTCCCTTATGCTTTTATTCGGGATGTTTATCTTTACTTTGTTGACGTATATAGACAAAAAATAGACTCCCCCTTGAGCTGTGGAAGGTTAAAGGGAAGTCTACCTAAAGAACCTATTCGATAAGCCAGCCCCTTGAAGGGCCTCATTGTACATTGCCTGGATGTTAGAGCATCCTGGCTTCTTTTTATTTTATGCAAATTGCTTTGCATGTAAACATATTTTAATGAATCGAATACAAGACGTTACCAGACGAAATTAAAACCGCTTCAAAACGGTTGTATTACAACTGCATTATAGCATATTCAGTTATTATTTTGCTAATTAATTAGCTAATTTCCTCCACTTTTCTTAGAAAGAATTCTTTAACTTCTCAGGAAGATCAAAGTCTTCAAACGTGAAAGGAACCTCTTCTTCAAGCGCCTCTGAATCAACATCTAATCCAGCGATTTTAGCAGAATCAAAGTTGACATCAAATAATGTCACACGCTCAGTGCCACGGCCTGATGATTTATCGTCAATGACAGCTTGAAGAGTGAAATATGGATCTTCTCCTTTTTTCACGTAATTGAGCATCAATTGAACGAAACGCGACGTAACTTTATAGAAGGTTGCCGTTCCTGTTCCGTTTGCTCCCGTTGTTTTATGTCCAGTCATTCGGCGGCCCATGACGTTGACTTCTGATTTGTTTTTCTCCACGTTTGCTTCGAAGGTTTTGATAAATGCAAGCTCCTCACCTTCTAAGAAAAGACGACCTTCTTTACCTGAAATTGTATTTTGCGCTTTAAAAGCCATCTTACTTCACCTCCACATTGAAATAGAATTTTTCTGCTGCATCTACTGGTTGAACCGCTAAATCGATGATAAATCCATCACGATCTTCATTGAGGCCAATTACGATATCTGTTTCTGAATTAAAGCCTGTAATGCCGCTGCCATCTTGAAGCTGTGTGAGATACTGGGTAATCAGTGTTTTCACAAGCTGCACTCCATCATCTGATGCTGGAATGTCATTGCCATTGGCTTTGCGTAATTTAATCAGATTTTTTAATTCGAATGTTAAATCATTGTTGATCGCATCAAGCACACGAATGATTTTGTTTTTCGCCATTTGCTGGTTCTTTTCAGCTGTGAAGCTTGTCAAGGAGTTAATATCTTTTTCAACACTCACGGTACGATCTCTCGCATCAAAGGTGAAAAGGAACTCCCCTTGAGATAATCGGTATTCTACTTGATCATTGTCAAGACGTTCTAATGTATCGACCGCTCCTTCGTATTCAACAAAGGTCAGTGACTGATTGAAATTTGCTCCGGCACTTGCACCTGCGACCCATGCTGTTGTTTGAGCAGGTGTTAGTTCGGTTCCATCTTCGAGTACAACACCGCTTGTCACATTGATGATTCCTTCTTGGTCAGCTGCATAATTCGCCACAACCCCTTGCACCTTACGTCCTTGCTTATCACGCAAACGCTCGATAAATGAAGCGAAGGTTGCTTTTAATTGCTCACTATTATCGACTGGAAGGGCAATGACATCGAAGTATTCTGTTTCTGCTGCTTCTAGGAAAGCTGTATAATCTGCGACACTTGCCACGCCGTTTTTCCCGCCGCTTAGTGCCACACCTGCTGTGATGACGGCTTCACCTTCACCAGAAAATTGAACGTATTTGTTTTTCACAAGGTCTTTGACATCAGTGACGACCTGTTTATCCACAATATCTGTTCCAAGATAAGTGATCACATCGCGTTTTGTGCTATCAAGTACATTTTCTGCGACTTGTACTGTGATCTCATTTCCTTTTAGGCCGCCATAATTTGCTGTGACGACAAAATTTTCAGCAATTTCGGCTTTGGCCGGCTCTCCTTCATTTAGGCGGTAAAGTAAGACCGTTTGCGCTTTTTTCTTTGCTTCACGGAAAAGAAGAAGTGACTTATCATCAATGTTGAGTCCAACCTTTTTATTTAAATCTTCCATATTTGAAACGGAAATAAAGGTTTTTGGTTCTCCCCAGCTCATCACAAGGGGAAGTGCCACCGTACCTCGATCGCCTAAAGTAATTCGCTGCTCTGCTGTTGTTTTAAAATTAAAGTAAATACCAGGACGCTTTTTCTCTGTACCTGGTGTAAAAGTGCCTCCGTTCATCCTTTAAACCTCCTTGGACAAAAAAGCATCAATGTGCTTTTTCGCTTCTGTTTTTGTAATTGGTTGATGTTTGATATAAAAAAGAGCACCTTCAAGGATTTCTGGTTTGACCCCAAAAAGATCCTTACTGTGCTCCTTTAAGGCTTCAAATGAAAAGCCAAATTCTTTTTCTTCGCCGGCTGTTTGAGCGGGCTGTGCATGTTTAGTCTTGCTCACGTTTGATCACCCCATCTGAAAAGTTGATATCTTCAAGGCTTGCCTGTTTGTCACGGTTGTACCAATAGCTGCTATCCCACGTCAGGACAATCGCTGCTACGCCTTGATCTATCATTCTTGTTTCCACTCTTTTTATGCGGACATAATCATCAAGCACCTCTCCGTCTTCACTCATCATCTGAATGATTTGACGATCAGCAAGCAATGCATCAACGATTGTTTCTGCCGCATCATGTGCTTTTTCTGTATCAATATGAAAGACTTTCACTTGCAGCGAATAAGATTTCATAAAGGTAGAGACCGTATCTGGACCACTGATCACTGTCACAGGCGGCACATAAACGGATGGCACTTGAAAGCGTTCTGGCAAAAGACGATCATACATTGTCACAGGAAAGTGTGTGTAGATATAATGCATGATTGCCCCGACTTCTTGATTCATTCCATCACCTCCCAAAATGTCGATCGAACCAGCTTTGCAGCTTTCGATCCAGCGACTGTTCAAACATTTGCTCATAGAGCATGACAGCATGATCCCAGTAGCCATTGCCATCAATCCATTGAGAGGCAAGCATCATTCCTGTACTTGCATTCGGATCATATTCAAAGCGGCTGCCAGTCCATCTGCCAGGCACCCATCTTCGCTCTCCACTTGAAGAAGTGGCATGTCCGTCATTGACATAGGAGGCATATTCAAGCTGCGTTCCCACCTCAAGTGTGAGGCCGCCTTTTGAAATGAGAAAATGATTCTCCTTATCGCCTTGTGTAAAGGATCTAAGAAGCCGGCCTGTATCAACAGCATTCTCCTTGATTAATTCATCCTGAATGATGTCTAAAAACTGCAGGCCCATGTCCTCCAGCCAATCTTGATATTCTGCCTTTAAGCCGCCATCACACGCTGTCCGCAGCTGCGAAATCAACCGGTCAAGTCCATCAATTTTCATAGATTTTCCTTCCTGACTGCTATCACTTCGATGTGATGATTTTTCACTTTTTTAGGCTGCTGTAATTTGAGTGACACGCCATTCCACACTATTTTGTCATGCAAGCGAATATCACTTGCTAAAGGAAAATGGACAAGATAGGATTGATAAATGACTGTATTCGGCTCTTCTTGCACAAGTGACTGGTTCTTTTCTATGACATAACAAGCAAGATCGGTCAAGCTGGGAGTATCAGGATAGGAAAGTGTTATTTGTAAATCATCAGCTGGAATTCCAAATTTTCCGCGGGCGGAATCCTGCTGTTCAAGATGAAAAAGATCACAGCGATCTGTTAATAGAGATTGATAGCTCATAATGACCTCACCTTTAACTTGGCACTGCCGCCGGTCAATGTTGGTTCAATGTAATCTACAAGCAGGGCATATACATAGGGTCTGACTTTGACTTGATCAGCTGCCTTCGCATATGAATAATCGCCCATTTTCTCTGACGTAAAGCCTTTCATCATAGATTCATCATCATTCAGCATGGCAAAATATTGGGCCATTTTTAATAATGCGATTCTTGCTTTTTCAGGGAGGGGCTGATATTTTTCGTTTGAGAAATCGTGACCTACGATCTGAAATACCGCAGCTTCTGCTTCGATAATATCTGCTGTCAGTCTTTCCACAGATCGATTTTTCACACGATCAAATACAGAATAGGCTTGCAGTTCTTCAGCAGAAATGATCATGGCCTACCGTCACCTACTCTTTCACTTTCATCACTTTTGCTACAGCATCCTCTTCCTCAAATTTACTGTCTAGCTTCGCTGTGAGGACAATAATAAATTTACGGCTGCGAATATCTTTTTCTACTTCAATTCGAATATTACGAGAGAAACCTACGATAATATTTTTAGGGTGTGTCAGCAAAATATCTGATACGTCTGTTCCCGCTTCGTCATATGGCTGCATATTGGCAAGACCTTTGACCGGCACACCAAATGCAGAAGAAAGTCCGCCTTGAATGGCCGCATCTCCAAGGCCTGTCTGACGGTTTGCTACTTGATCCTTCCATTCAACTTCTAAGCTTGGGGATGTGTAGAAACGGAAATCCTGAGGTACACGTAAATATTTTGATGGCATCGCTTTATAGGCTTGCTTAAACATCTGGCGGCTGATTTCCGCTCCGTTTGCATCTACGATATGAGAGACTGCTTGTTTTCTCACGCCATCCATTTGAGCTAAAAATGGATCTGCTGAAGTCGTATCGCCATTGACGATGAGCTCTTCAATGTCAACGGCTGCTCGTTCAGCGAGCATTTGCATAATTGTCTGCTGAATTCCGTCTTTCTCAATATTGTTTTCAATGCTGTCATAGGTCATATGAATCTCTGCGATGACCTCTTTCGCATTTAGCTGGACAGTGCTTGTCGCTGGGACAACACGGTCTTTCGCATCAAGTGCTTTGCCTTCTTCTGCTGGGCGCAAAATACGCTGGCCAAAGCCGATTTTTTCGATTTTTTGTGAATCACTTTCCATTGGAATGATACGTGCATCATTTAAAACGGTTGGTGTATTTTGCATCATTCTAATGAATGTGTTGGATTGGGTTGCGTTCATGAGACCGCCGGTTTTTAAGCTGGCAAGTGTCATTTCGGCCTTGCGAATCAACTCTTGATTTCTCACACTGTTTCCTCCTTATTTAGGCTTATAGTAAGCCATCCCATATGGGCTTTGTACTGTCGTTTTGTGTATCGTGGATTGTTTGTTTTGACAAACCGCGCGCTTTTTCAAGCATGTGAATCCGCTCTGAAATAGGCAAAAGCTGCTGCTGAAGCACTTGCTCAAGCGCTACTTTTTCTCTGCTGGCTGATTTCTCTAAGGAAGAAAGCTGATGACGAATCGGTGCAACGACTTGCTCAAGCACCTTTTGGACAGGTTCTTCCTCTGTTTGATCTGTTTCCTGCTGTTCTGCCTGCTGTAAGACGTTTTCAATGGCCATTTTTGCTTTTTCAAGCTCTTGTACTTGCTCCGTCGTCAAAGCGGCATCTTGTTTTTGTACGGAGGCTGGCCTTTCACCAATCGTTTGAAGCACATCCTCTGTCTTCAAAATGTCCTGCACGATTGGCAGCAATTGCTCAAGCGCTGCTCTTACGACCGTCTCATCACCATCACTTGACTGTAAGGCTTCCAGCAGATGGTCTAAAACGCTCCAAAATTGTTGTGACATGTTTGCACCTTCCTCTTTCAAAAAGAAATTTTTCAGCAAAGAAAAAAGCCCTCTCTCATTTGTGCTTTGAGATAGGAGCTGATCTTGTTCTTCTATTGCTACGATGTCCGCCGTTCCAGCCATTGAATACCCTGTAATGTGGCCTTTCTGAATTTGATCCCAAATCTCTTGGGAAGCCTTTGTTACAAGTACCCAAGATCCTTTTCGAATCAGCTCACCGCCTACCTCAAAATCAGCGGGGGCAATGTATGATTCAACAACCTCGCCCACACCATGTTGAAAATCATGCTGCTTGTCAATGTGGCGAGCATCCTTCATAAAACCATGTGCCGCTCTTTCAATTTCTTTTGCAGACATAAAGTCTTGGTGTGCATCAGGTGTATTCGGTTCATACACGACACCATACACAAGGCGATGAGCATCTTCTGCCTTTGTCAGCACACTAACCTCCTTTTGAAAGTCAGGCTGGCTTTTCTTTGCCTTCATCAAAAAGAATTTCTTTTTGTTTGCGGCTCTGTCCACATAGGAAACATGCGTAATTTTTGCGTTTTTTAATTCTCTTGGCATATGTTCACCCCCTTTCAAAAAAGCGCATGCGCTTCGGTTTATTTCTTCAGCTGATTCGTCTCTCGTTGAGGCTGTTGCTCGGCTGATGTCATGCGGCTTTCTAAAGGTCTGTGATAGAGATTCTCCGGCCATTCCTCTAACGTTTTCCCAAGGATACGTCCCGCTAGATCTCGCAAATCGTTTGGTGACACTGCCCCAGCCTGAATAAACGGTGTCAGAACCTTGGCAATCTCTAATGGATCTCTAAAGTCAGGTCCATTTAATAGGAAACGAACGTGCCAAATATCAAGATCCGGCAGGAAAAGGGTATTGAGTTTTCCTGTGATGAGATGCCGTTCAGGCTGAAATACCTGTTCTTCTGTTGTTTTCCGCGCCGTATCGGCTGTCGCTTTGTTATAGTCTTGAGACTCACCTGTGTAAATAGGCGGCAGGCGAAAAGCAGAGCGGATCTTGTTTCTTGTTTTTTCATCGTATTCTAAAAAGAGTGCATCTTCTTGCAAGATCTCTGCCAGAGATTTGAAGTTCACTTTGACATTTGAGACATCTTCTTCTCCAGTTAACCCTTTTTCCGTCGGGAGACCTTCGACTTCAAGCAAGAGAAACTTATGTGCATGATCAGAGCCTTCAATATCGTCCATATAATCCTGAAGCTGCTGATAGGAAGACTCAGACAGCATTCCATTTTCGACAATGATGGCTCCAGGTACATGCCGCCCTTGTTTAAAATAAAGGTAGTTCAGCTCTTCTGCCTTGCGTGCTCCATACATATTGACGATGTTGCCAATCCAGCGGGGAATTCCATACGTTCCACTGCCGATTTTAAAATGAATCACTTCTGTTGCGCGCAGCGGCTCTGGGGTGGTGTCATCGTATTTGCCTGTTTCACAATGTAAAATGCGCGGATCACCATACTCCTTGAAGAAGACTTTCTTTTCATTGATCACCTGCACATATTTACGGAATCGTTTCTTTCGATTCATTGTTTTCACTTCGCCGTTTTCTGTATACCGGAATTCAACGTCAACTGGCTCACTAAGCTTGCAAATACGGATATGGAGCGCATCTAAATACTCGATTCCTGCCGGCTTTCCCTGACCATCTCGGAGAACCTCTAAAAAACCATTCCCCGTTTTCTCCCGGTCTTCGATGACATAGCCAAGAACCACATCAGCAGACTCATCATAGTTCATGTATTTCGTAAACTCTTCAAGTCTTGTCCATTCCTTCTCTGCTGCCTTCTTTTTTGCCGGTTTCACACCTTCTGCATTAAAGTCAAAGGCGTATTCAACACCAAAACCAAAGCCTAAAATATTGGTCTTATACGCATCAATACATTGCTGAAGAATGGTTGAATATTCTGCCATGCTTTTTAATTCATTGATATTGTAAGGCGGGGGAACAATATCATCCTTTTCGTAGGAAAATTCATCTGCATACATTTGTTTTGTATGATCAGACATGTTTGCCTTCATAATGGTAGCTTTCAATTGTTTCATTGTATGGACCTCCTCTCTCTGTTTGGACGGACACGCTCCGAGGCGGTCTGTTTCAAATCTGTCACTTCATAATCATCCAGCGCATACCAGATGGCTGATAAAGTGTGCGGATCGATTTGAAATTCATCTTCCTCTAGACGTCCATCCTTATCTGCCTTATAGGTTAGTGATTGAAGTTCATAGATGGTATATGGACAAGCATCAGAACAAATAATTTTCTTAAACCGTTTGATTTTTTTTGTATACTGCAAACGTGAGCCTTGGAACTTATGTGCCGCTACCATTTGAAAGCCGCGCTGCCGAAAATAGTGAATGGTTTTAGGTTCGGCTGCGTCAGCTTTAATCTTTTCCTTTGATTCAATGAACTCTTTCAAGTCAAGGGCTGTTTCATCATCTGTTTTCCCGCGGTCGTAATATTCCCAATAAATATATAAGTACTTTTTTTCATGATCGACAGCTAACCGAATGAGCGCATTGTATGATTCAACAAATCCAAAATCCATGCCTGCTCGTTTCAGCGGTCTGTCAATCTGCTGAATGGCTTCTAATACATCAGAATGGCTTCTCACCTCAAATTGAGGAAAAACCTTTGTGCCATTAATGCCGAAATACCCCTTCCTCGCAATGCGATAGAGATCTGGATCATACTCTTTCAGCTCATCCAGCTGCTTCACGTAGCTTTTAGGAAGGAATAGGTTATCTTCCGCCGTGGAGTGATGGTAATACGTATCCTTGATGACAACGGTTCGCTTTTTGTATAATGTTTCGTCATCTAAAACAAATCGCTTCAGCTGTTCATCTCGAAAAAAATGTCTGTACGTCCAATTATCCTGACCAACAGGATTCGTCGATAACATCATATAAAGCGGTAAAGATGGATGCCTCAGCCTTCCAAGCAGCTCTTTAAAACCTTCATAAGAAACCTCTGAACATTCCTCAATCCAAATGATCGAGATGTTGTTGATCGATTTCAATTTTTCAGGCTTGTCCAGTCCTTTAAATAAGATGCTGCTGCCGTTTCGAAACGTTAGTGCAAGCGGCGAACTTCGGCACTTTACCACATGGTCGATGCCGAGGTCGCTGACGATTTCTTGTAATAAAGAAAAGGTTGATTCGCGGTGCGTATCATACACCTCTCGAATGACAAGTGCTGTCCGCTTTTCTTCCAGCAGCTTTAAGACAAGCTTTAAAGCAATGTGATAGCTTTTAGAGGAGCCATAGCCCCCTACTAAAAATTGAAACTTTTGATTCCAATCGAATAGAAAGTGTTCAAAATGAGGATTGACTTCTTTTTCAATCAATGGCGTCATGAGTCGTCCTCTTTTCGCTTGATCATGATTTGAAGATCTTCCTCTTTTTCTTCACGCACTGCTTTTTTCGTTTTTTCAATCGTCAGTTCAATTTGCTTCAGCCTTAATCTTCGTTCATCCTTCGCATGTGCGAGCTCTTCAAACTGTTTTATTAGACGTCTGAGTTCACCCATTGCACGGGATTGTGCATTCAAAAACGTCGCATGCCGATCCCATGAAAATTGAAACGAGTATTCTTCTGAGGTCATGTCTAGTTCTGTCTGAATACCTTCGCCTGTTTCTTCTAATGAAGAAGGCATGTATGCCGCCTTTTTCAGCTCTTTGATCATGTCCTCTTGATCTGCTACATACATGATTCGCTGCGCACGAATAATGGCTGCATATTGAATTTGAATTTGGTCCCAGATTAAATCAAGCGATGTGCGTCCATCCATTTTCTCCATGATTTCAATTGTTTCATCTGAAAGAAATTGATTGAAAATCGAGTGTGCTTGCTTTGACGAAGTTTTTTGTCTTTGCCATCCGTATCGTCTTTTCCACGATTTGACGGTATGGATCGAGACATTGTAATGATCAGCAATTTGCTGGTACGTCATCCCTTTCATATAATCCTGCTTGGCCTCTATCCGTTTATCTTTCATTTACATTCACCTGCCGCCTCCTTTTAATTCGAATGGTTCCCTCTGAAGGAATCATTTGTGTAGGGCTAGCAAACATTCGTTTGGTCTTTCTAACTATAGGTGGCAACTGTAAGACAAGCTTTAGCTGATTTATTTTTGAACAGAAAAAACACCTATTCAGCAGCTCTGAATAGGCGTTCTTGTACTTTTTTGGACATCTTCGTCCGCGCTCTTTCCATATGTTTTTGGACAGTTCCTTTTTTGACATCCAGCATAACCGCAATCTCGCTAAACGATAATCCTTGTGTTGTGTGCATAAAGAACACGTCCTTTTCTCGATCTGTTAAAACAGACAAAGCTTCATCAATTCGTCTTTTGTCTCTCTCACTGACTTCTCTTTCTTTCTCTTGAATAAGGGTATATTCATGTGATAAAGCCTCTAACACTTCTGGATTTGCGAGAATGGTACGCTGATAGACTGAACGTCTGTCCAATCCTCTGCGCGCACCTGGCTCTCTTCCGATTTGAAGCCATTCTACTACGTATTCCAGATCGCTTACCATACTGGCGATCATTTTTTTATCATGCTTGTCTTGAACGGACAGCTGATGTTCTTCTTTTTCTTTAAATGGTTCATATTGTTTTCTAGCATTCTTTAAAGCTCTTTTATATTCAATGAGTAAATCTTGCATATTGGCTCTCTCCCTTTTTTAAGAAAATAAAAAACGGACACCAATCAAGTCCCCTTTTAGCAGGGTCTTGATCAGTGTCCGCAGGCTTTCCGTCTTGGACATAATATTGTGCTTTGATGTGTTCAGTCAGTTAACTGATTTTAAAACCAATCTCGTGATCTACTCTTGCAAAATGACCTTTTGCCGTTTGAATAATGGTTTTTCCATGTTCAGGTACATCCATTTTATAAGCCGTTCCTACATTCCCATCTAACACGATGACTTGAATTTTTCCTTTTTCCATCTCACCGACAAAGGTTTGGTTTTCTTGAATGAATAGTTGTTTTGGCTCGTTCATATGCTTGTCTCCTTTTTTGGTGATGGCCTCGTGCCACCACCTACCGTATTGATAATGATTTCAACTCTTGGACACATACTATAAAACTGAGAAACTCTTAAATCGACCATCTGCAGAGGAACTTCATCGGCTATAGAATGAAGTGCTTCTTGAATATGCTGTAGATTCGGCTGAAAGATGCTGACGTGTACCGGGCGTATCAACCCTTTTTCTGCGTATGTACGCTTTTTTTGGCAGTCAGCTATGTCAAACGGCATGTGATCAAATAAACGAATTTCAAGTGATAGTGCGCCTTTTAATTTTTGCGGGCATTGCCCTTTTGCAGCTGATCGTATTCTTTTCATCAATGTCTCTTTTGTTAACAAATGCTCATGTTCAATGATTAAATGGATGACCATGTTATGATCTCCCGTCATCCTTTGACCACTGGCGAATGTCTTGTTCGTTTTTACTCGCTTTGAGCAAGCATTTCAAAAATGTCATGATTTGCTTCCATCGTTTCACGTTGCCCTGATTCCTCCTTTTTTGTATCATCGACCTTAGCTTCCAGGAGGGTCATATATGTCTCTTTCTCTTCTGCTGTGGCAAAAACCAACATCGGTTTCTGACGATGAAAGGCGATCCAGCCGCCAGCTTGGTCTAAACAAAGCTGTGCTTCTTTTCTAGCATCAAACGTCAGCTGATGTCTCATCTTCTTCAGCTCCCTCCAAGCTGTCCTCAATTTCTGTTTGGTATCCATATCGTTTCATGTCATATAACCAATAGCTTTTTGGATAACCAAAGTCACTCATCTGAGTCACCATTGGATGTTCAATATTCATTCTGCTCGTCTCCCCTTTTCTAAGAACCGATCTTCTCTTAAAGAATTACTCTTTCCGTGTAACTTTTGGCCAAAAAAAAGCTCTTGAACCCCGGTATTCAGCAGATCTGCAATATGCTTTGCTATTTCTAAGCTAGGCTTTGTTCTGCCCATTTCGATATTCGCATAGCCGCTTGTGTACTTATATCCCAATTTTTTCGCCATATAGGTTTGTGTTTTTCCTTGCAATATGCGCTCTTCTCGTAAATTTTCAAGTTTCATCTTTCCACCTCTTACTCAATATGTGTAAGTTATATTCATTATGATAATATACACGAAACGAGTAAGTCAATCATATTTTTATTCTTTTTGTGTATTTATTTATCTTTTCCGTGTAATTCATGATAAAATTTACTCATAACATGAAAAAAGGTGTTTCTGATGGATAATTTGACTGGGAAGATTCTAACTGAATTAAGAGAGAAGCATGGATGGAGCAAGTCAACAGTTGCTAAAAAACTCGGATTAAAGGCAATGTCCACTTATGCAAACTGGGAATACGGCTTGAGAAAACCCGACGGTGAAATGATTGTGAAAATTGCCGAGTTATATGGGGTCTCAACCGATTATCTTCTCACAGGTAAGGACAGAGGCAGGCCCGATGACGATCTTGCAGACGATCCTGATTTGCAAATTGCGTTTAAAGCAGCCTCAGATTTTTCCGAAGAAGCACGAAGACAAACCATCGATTTTATTAACTACATTAGAGAGAAAGAGAAGCAAAAAGGTCGTCAGCCAAAAAAGCGAGACGACCATTGATCATCTCTTTTCATCTGCTTTACGCTGGGACGAACCCAGCTTTTTTTATACCTCTTTTTCCCTTAAAAAAGAAATAGCATATGAATAAAAAATCATGTCTTTTCCAACAAATATGTGACAATTTTCTCCATAATTACTCTTTTTTTCATATATTTTAATTGACAAATAATTCTATTATTATTAATATATGTATATACCAAAAAAAGGAGTGTTATCGATGAAAAAATTCATGAAAATCTGTACATTGTCTGTAGCTGCTGTAGGTGCTCTTACGTTCTCTCAAACTGAAGGTGCTCATGCAGCTGCACAGCCAAAAGAACCAGTCATAGCAAAAGCTCCTATTATGAATAAAGTAATTACGGTGAACCGTACACTTTCTGTAGGTTCTTCAATCGCCGTCTCTCTTCCAGCAAGCCAAATTTCTGTGTCGGGTGCAACGTATGCGATTCAATTAGATCAAACAGCTCCAAACTTCACTTGGATTCGCGCTGTACAACGCGGTTCTGTGACAGTTTCCTACTATAATTCACTAGGCGAGCTTGTGATTAACTATATTACTGTTCGATAAGCAATCTAGCTTTACATATCTAAAGGCGATGACATGAAGTCATCGCCTTTTGGTGTTTAGAGTTGGTTTCATCTGAATCATGATTGCCAACATCCGCCCAATATGTTAACTTTTAATAAAAATAGGTTAACATATTAAGGGGGCATTAATGATGAGAGAGCAGCTGTCTTTGTCTTGGGAAGCAATAGCGGAGAAGGCGATGAAAAATGAACCGATCACGGTGCAAGAGGGTCTAGACATTCTTGAAGCTGACGATAGAGAATTGTTACCTATTATGCATGCAGCCTATCAAGTGCGATTTCATTTTTTTCAAAAAAAGGTGAAATTAAATATGATTTTTAACGCAAAAAGTGGATATTGCCCTGAGAACTGTGGATATTGTTCACAGTCGATGATTTCAAAAGCACCAGTTGAAAGATATACAATGCTTGATCAAAAGACCATTGTAGCTGGTGCGCGTGAAGCTCTCAAAAGAAAAGCCGGGACTTATTGTATTGTGGCAAGCGGGAGAGCGCCTTCTCATAGGGAATTAGATGAAGTCACAGCAGCAGTCAAGGAGATCACTGAAACGATGCCTTTGAAGGTGTGTGCCTGTCTTGGGTTATTAAATGAAGAAAAAGCGAAGCGGCTGAAGGAAGCGGGTGTTCATCGGTATAATCACAATATCAATACACATCATGATCATCATGCTCATATTACGACAACTCATACATACGATGACCGCGTGTCGACCATTGAGCAGGTCAAACAGTCTGGCATGTCACCTTGCTCAGGGGTCATTATTGGAATGGGTGAAACCAATCAGCAAATCGTTGAAATGGCTTTTGCGCTAAGAGCACTTGATGCGGATTCAATTCCAGTCAACTTTCTTCATGCCATCGAAGGAACACCGCTTGAGCATCAAAAACGAACACACCCGATCAAAGCATTGAAAGTGCTGGCAATGATGAGATTTGTCAACCCAACAAAAGAAATTCGGGTATCCGGAGGCAGAGAGTTTAATTTACGGACACTCCAGCCGCTCGCACTTTATGCCGCAAATTCCATTTTTGTTGGTGATTATTTAACAACAAAAGGCCAGCAAGTCCAAACGGATCATCACATCATTGAAGATTTAGGGTTTGAAATAGAAGAATGTGCGTTATAAAAAAAGTCTGCCGATTCTCCGGCAGACTTTTAAGATTAGAATCTTTTATGAAAATCGACAGTTCCGCTTCCATCTTCTCGGTCAAAGCTGCCAACAAACGTCCAGTTAATATATCCACCGTCTCCATTATTGACAAACGTACCATCTTCAAATACCCAAATACCAAACGTAATACCATCATATTCAACACTATCATAGTAGACAACATTGTTCAGACCGCTAAAGTCGTGGTCTTGGCTTAAGTTTTGGACAACTACGTTGTAGTTTTGACCTGCTTCATAGAACGCACTGTATGCAGCATTTTTTACGAATCCATCACGATTTTGAGATGACTTTACTGCTTGTTCAATTTTATCGGCAATGGCTACTGGATCAATTGAGACACTTCCATCAACACCTGTTGTTGTAGCAGCTTCAGCCGTTTGACCAAAAGTCGTAAGAGATAGAGGGGCAGCAATCATTGACGTAGCGATGACAGAACCAACAAACATTTTGCTTGTTTTTCTCATTATTTCTAACTCCTCCTTTAATTGGTATGTTTATGTACTACCCCTTTATCTGTCTCTTAAACACTAATTTATGAAAAAAATTCTTATTCTACCAATTAAGAGGGTATTTTTACTGTTTAATTAGGTGGGATAACAAAAAAACTACTCTTATAAAAGAGTAGTTTACAGTATTACATGAACAGGATAAATAAAATCACACCTAGGATAATTCGGTATATCGCAAAAGGCACCAGTTTGATTTTATTGATCAGTTTTAGGAAGAATCGAACAACAAAGAGAGCCACAACAAACGCACTCACAAAGCCGACGATAAAGAATGGCAGCATGTCAGGTGTTAAATATTCGGCATTTTTCACAAGGGTTAACAAGCTTGCTCCTGCCATAATCGGCATCGCCATGATAAATGTAAAGTCTGCCGCAGCACGGTGATTCAAACCAAGAATAACCCCGCCTGCGATCGTCGAACCTGAGCGCGAGAAGCCTGGCCATAATGCTAAACATTGAAACAGTCCAATATAAAGTGCTTGTCTGTACGTCATGTTATCGACAGAGCTTGTTTCTGTTTTCCGTTTATTGATCCAGTCAGCGACAAGCATTAGAACTGCCCCTAAAATCAAACCGACAGCGACCGTTCTGACGTCAAATAAGTATTTATCAATATAATCTTCAAATAGGAATCCTAAAATGACGGCTGGAACAAGTCCAACTGCAATTTGGGCGATGGTCAGTTTATGCCCGCTGCGCTTTTGCTCTTCGGTGATATTTTTCTTTAAGCCCAATAAGTTTAAAATACGATCTTTAAACACGATCATGACAGCTAAAATTGAGCCTAACTGAATCACGACTTTAAATGTGTTGGCCGCTTCTGGCGTAATAATTTCCTTTGATTTTAACCAAAGATCATCGACAATAATCATGTGACCTGTAGATGAAACAGGTGCGTACTCTGTTAATCCTTCGACAATTCCTAAAACCAGTGCCACGAATAAATCCCATAGATTCATGATTTTCTTTCCTTTCAATTCTGATCTTTTGAACACGCCAAACATCTATGTCCACATAAAGACAAGCTTCCTTCATCGAAAGCTCGTCTTTATGATACTATATTTTTTCAAAAAAAGATTATGACATCAAACCTTTTCTTCTTTATACAAATTGGACCGCATTTTGAACCAATCAAATAAGTGAGTCGTGATGACCTTCAGAACGGCATACGTCGGAATAGCGACAATGATGCCGACCACGTTGAACAATTTACCAGCTGTTA
This sequence comes from Bacillus sp. Je.9.29.b, assembly GCF_051129925.1. Classification (NCBI taxonomy): domain Bacteria; kingdom Bacillati; phylum Bacillota; class Bacilli; order Caryophanales; family Bacillaceae; genus Bacillus; species Bacillus sp. Je.9.29.b. Next base: position 219,258 of record NZ_JBCPSO010000007.1, on the reverse strand, counting down.
ATATAACAAAAATAATCGTAATGGGATGAATATGAAGGTTTTTCCCCATCACCTGAGGAGAAATGAATTTCCCTTCAACTAGCTGAACCACTGTCCAGACTATAATGAGTTTTAACAGCATTACTGGTGACGTCACAAGTGCAATCACAATCGCTGGTGTAATCGCAATTGTTGGACCAAGGTAAGGCACTATGCTTGTACATGCAGCAATGATAGCGAGCAGCAGCGCATAGTCAAGTCCAATGATCATATAACCGATTAACAGAAGAACACCGATACAGAAGCTGACAATGATCTGTCCGCGAATATACGAGCTCAGACGGTGGTTCATTTCGTGAAGCATGATATGTGTATGTTCCCTCATTTTACTTGGGAAAAATTTCAATAGATAGTCAGGCAGCTTTTTACCGTCTTTTAATAGATAAAACAGAATAAACGGCACAGTCACGATCGAGATGATGACTTCTGTGAGCGCCCCTAAGAATGTTCCTACACCGGTAAAGGTGCTTTCCAAAATCTTCGTCGCTTGACTGGATGCTTTACTTACCAATTCAGACACGTTAAAGTTCATCGAGTTTTGCACTTGATTAATAAAGTTACTTCCTGTTAATTGTCTAATTTGATCTTCTACTGTATCGACGTATTTCGGAAGATTATGAAATAGACTCATGGTTTGAGCTTGTAAAAAAGGAATAATGGACACGATGGTCACTGTAATAATCCCAATAATGACAATATATAAAAGCAAAATGGAATAAATTCGCTTGATTCTTGCTTTCTCTAACAAGTTGACAATTGGATTTAATAAATAATACACGACCCCCGTTAAAATAATCGGTAAGGCAATGGTTTTGACGAGTACAATGAGCGGTGTGAAAATAAATGATGTTTTCATGAAAACAAGGATATTCAATCCAATTAATAACAGGACGAGTAAAAAGAGAACAAACTTGTTATCAAGAAAAAATTTTCTAAATCGACTGCTCCACATTTGCATAGAGTTCATATCGTTCCTCCAAACACGGGCTATTTTATGAGTAAATTGTACACTACTTGATCATGATATGGTGATCATTGTTTCAGCTTTTTTTCCCATTTTGCAATAGACATCACCCATACAATGAGAATCGGCTGTCCAATAAGCCTTATCCATAGCAAGGCTTGTTCTGTATTTTCTTGACCTGGAAATGGTATTCCCTCACGAGCAGCAAATAAGTTTGCAGGGAAAATGAGTACAAGATAGACAGCAATGGATTTTGCCGCTGTAATCCTGACATTTGGCAAAAGCAGCAGCACGGCCAGCAGCCATTCAAAACATGCAGTCGCATAGACCATTACATATGGAAATGGCCAGCCTGGCATCATGCGGGCAAAGCCGCTCGGCTCTATCACATGAAAAATACCAGCCGCTATAAATAAAAGCGCAAAGATGTATGTACTTCCTATATGCAGGACGCGCTTCATGTTTCCTCCTCTCCCTTCTATCCTGAGTATTACCCGAAGAAGGAAGAAACTACCCACTTTTCGTACATTTATATCCTTTATGTAAGACGTTTCAGCCTATATAAAGGTTTCATCCGCTTATCAATAAAAAGAATATTCTTTCATACAAACGCTTTCAAAGCATGTATAATCAGAGAAAAGCAGAAGGAGGGAATCACATGATTCGATTTGCTGTCATCGGAACGAACTGGATTACAGATCGGTTCTTACAAGCTGGTGAAGAACTAGCTGATTTTACATGTACAGCCGTCTATTCACGGTCCGCTGAAAAAGGACAGGCCTTTGCCGAAAAATATGGGATTGATACGGTTTTTACGAACTTACAACAAATGGCGGAAAGTGATACGTTTGATGCCGTGTATATTGCGAGTCCAAATGCCCTTCATAAAGAGCAAGCCATGTTGATGATGGAGCATCAAAAGCATGTTTTATGCGAAAAACCATTCGCCTCTCATCGAAAAGAAGTGGAAGAAATGATTGCCGCAGCGAAAAAACATCACGTTTGTTTGATGGAAGCGATGAAAACGACATTTCTGCCTAACTTCCTTCAAATCAAACAGCATCTTGATCAGCTTGGACCTATCAGGCAAGTGGTCGCGCATTACTGTAAATATTCTTCAAGATACGATGCCTATCGAAGCGGCGAGCTTCCAAATGCCTTTAAGCCTGAGCTATCCAATGGTTCTTTAATGGATATCGGGGTGTACCTCGTTTACCCAGTCATATACTTATTTGGTCTGCCGAATCAAATCACCGCGAGAGGCTATAAGCTTTCTTCTGGTGTGGATGGGAACGGTTCAGTCCTTTTACAGTATGACGGGCATCAAGCACTTCTTTTTCATTCTAAAATTTCAACGTCTCATTTATCGGCTGAAATTCAAGGCGAGGATGCCACGATGGTGATTGATCAATTCCACCGTCCGTCACAAATTACGATACATGGCCGTGACGGACATCAAACTGACATCTCTCTCAAAGATGATCAGCCAGCTATGTCTTATGAAATGAATCATTTTATTGAGTGTATTCAGCAGGGAATGGGGCAGTCTCCGGTCAATACATTTGCCTTATCTGTTCAAACCATGTCCGTCATGGACGAAGCGAGAAGACAAATGGGCGTGATGTATCCTGCCGACAGACAAAATGTATAGGGCATGAAATGATGAACAAAGGGCGAAATTATTTTTTTGTTCGCCCTTTGTTTTTTACGTTTCGTGTCAGTCATTTATTTTGCCGCTAACACATCCGCAAATGCTTTTACATACGGCGGAAGGTCTGGCGGGCGTCTGCTGGAGATGAGATGGCCATCTGTGACGACTGCCTCATCGAACCAGTCCGCACCAGCATTGGTCATATCATCTTTAATACCAGGTGTACTTGTCACTTGTCTGCCTTTCAGGATTCCTGCTGATATCAGCACCCAGCCGGCATGACAAATCTGCCCGATTGGTTTTTCCTTTGCATCAAATGTACGGACGATGTCTAATACTTCTGGATAACGGCGCAGTTTATCAGGCGCCCATCCACCAGGGACTAGCACAGCATCATAATCATCAGCTTGAATGGAATAAAAATCTGCATCGGATACCGCCGGCACACCATACTTCCCGATGTACTCATGATTTGCTTTTTCACCTACAAGATGGACAGTTGCTCCCTCTTCTCTTAATCGCAGAACCGGATACCACAGCTCTAAATCTTCAAAATCATCGCTGACAAACGCAATGACCTTCTTATCTGATAAACGCATACTATCTCTCCTCTTCTTTCGATTTCCTCTATTGTACGAGATGTCCTCTTAAAAAGAAAAGCGGTTCCCCTTGAGGAGAACCACTTAACCTTATTCACTGATCTTGAATTTTTTAATTAAATCACGTAATTCTTCCGCCATTTGGGAAAGAGTTGTGGATGAAGAACTAATCTCTTCCATTGAAGCAAGCTGCTCTTCAGCAGATGCTGCGATATCTTGGATGCTTGCTGAACTCTCTCTTGATACATCTGCAATTTCATTCACTGCTTTAGAAATTTGCTCAGAGCCTTTCGACAGCTCGCGCACCGTTGTATTCATTTCATTAATTCTTACTGCGATTTCCGCTGTTTGTTCATTTATTTGTGAGAAGCTTTCTTTCGTTTGATCTGTAATTGTAAGACCATTCTTCACTTCTTCATTCACTGCTTTGAACATATTTTGAGATGTTTCAATTTCAGTGACGATTTCATTCACAAGCTTTTCAATCTCTTTTGCTGAATCCGATGATTGAACCGCTAGTTTACGCACTTCTTCGGCAACAACAGAGAATCCTCTGCCTGACTCGCCTGCGCGTGCTGCTTCAATGGCGGCATTTAGTGCAAGTAAATTCGTTTGATCCGCAATACCGTTAATCACGCCTAAGATGTTTGTGATATCTTTTGATTTATGCTCTAGCCCGTTGATCACGCCTTCAGCTTCTTTCACTGAATGGTCAATCGTCTTCATTTGGCCAACAGTTTGCTCCACAAGCTGTCCGCCTGTTTCCGCAACTGTTTTTGATTGAATAGATGACGCTGTGATGACATCAGACGTTTCGGCAACTTCGTTCAGTCCTTCATTCATTTGTTTTAAATGAGCCGCGCTTTGTTCCACCATTTCGCTTTGATTTTCGTTGCCGTTTGAGAATGTTTCAATAGATGATGTAATATGTTCGGTTGCTTTTGTTGTTTGACCTGCGCTTGCCGTCAGTTCTTCAGATGATGAAGCGACATTCTCAACAGATGTTTGTACAGCTTGAATGACATCTCTTAGGGACTCACTCATTTCATTAAAGCTTGTGCCAAGCTGTCCAATTTCATCTTTTGAGCGGACATCAATTTTTTCTGTTAAATCTCCCTGACTGATCTTCTTCGAAGAAGAGACAAGAGTGGAAAGTGGTTTTGTAATGGAACGGATGATAAAGAAGATTAGAATCCCGCCAATGATAAGCGCGCCGGCTAAAATGATGGCGGCCATGTTAAAGACTGGCTGTGCAGCTTCTTCTACTTCACTGACAAACATCGTCCCGACAATCTTCCAGCCAGTCGCCTTGTTTGTGGTGAACTCCATTTGCTTTTCTTTTCCTTCAAACATATAGCTCATAGCTCCGTTATCTTGTGAATACATTTTTTCTAACCATTCACCAGATAATTTTGTTCCTGCCTTTTTCGTTGGATGTGCCACATATGTACGGTCTGGACTTCCAATAAAGGCATAGCCTTGTTTCCCAATATTAATGCTATTGGACTCTTTAACAAGATTCGCAATGTCTAGGTTCATCGCGATGACGCCTGATCCATCCTCTAATTTTTTAGAGATGGTCACCACAAGTGTACCGGTTGAAGCCGTTGCATATGGTGCTGAAACAGACAGCTCACCGTTTTTCGCCCAGCCGTCTTTATACCAATCACGCTCAGTTGCGACATAATCGGCAGGCATTTTTTGATTAGGATATCTTGAAAACACTTTGCCATCACTTGAAGCAACAAAAATGCCTTCTGTGTCATCATTCATACTCATGAACTGCTCAAAGCGTCCTTGAATATCGGTCGTTCCTTTTTGCTTGAGCTTTTTCTCCGTGATCCATTTGCTAAAGAAATCGGCTGCGTCTGTTTTCACTTTTACAACCTTCGTAATATTTTTATCTAGCTGCTCTACGTTTTCCTTTGCACTTTGCATAATTTGATCATTTAAGGAGGTGCTTGCCGTATGGTATGAAGAGAATGCCAATACGATGATTGGGCATAAAAGAATAAATAAGAAAGAGAATACAAGCTTTTTTGAAATAGATGGCTTTCTGAAATACTGTATGAATTTCATAAAAAAGAAAACTCCTTTTAGTAAGATAGTATATATATCGGAAGTACTACTAGGTTGTTTACTTTTTTAACTTATTAAAGTCTAAATAAGTCCAAATTACCCAATTTATATGCATTGAATGGAAAAACACCTAACGTTTTGGCGTCAGGTGCTTAAGATTGTTGAGGGCTATACTGTTCTTGATTTTAGCCCTTTGTCTTTTCAGTCTGATAGAAAATCTTTGCAGCCGAGCACCGGAACGGAGCGAATTTGACATTCGTGAGTACCGGCGCAGAGACCGGCGGGCGAATGCGAGGGTTTGTCTACACGCTGAAACACCTGACGTTTGCCGTCAGGTGTTTCGCTACTCTCTTACATTTTAAATTGTTTAATAAGCTCCCTTAGTTCTTCTGCCATCTGAGATAAAGTGGCAGAGGATGAGCTGATCTCTTCCATAGATGCCAGCTGCTCTTCTGCTGATGCCGCGATATCTTGGAAGCCTGCTGAGCTTTCTCTTGAGAGCTCTTTGATTTGATTCACCGCATGAGAAATATCATTTGAGCCATGCGATAGCTCTTTGGCTGATCCGTTCATTTGCTTCATTTGTTCTGTTATTTCTGATGTTTTATCAGTGATTTTCTCAAAACTCACTTTCGTTTCATCTGTAATGTTTAATCCAGATTGTACTTCACCTGCTACTTGTTTAAACATTTTCTGCGATTTTTCTATTTCCTCCACAATTTCGTTCGTCAGGCTTTCAATTTCTTTTGAAGAGCTTCCTGACTGCTCTGCCAGCTTGCGGACTTCTTCTGCGACAACAGAGAAGCCTCTGCCTGCTTCACCTGCTCGTGCGGCTTCGATCGCAGCGTTTAAAGCAAGGAGATTCGTTTGATCCGCAATACCGTTGATGACCCCAAGAATGTTTGTAATATCCTTTGATTTCTGCTCTAAGCCTGCAATGACAAGCTCTGCTTCTTTTACTGCCTGCTCTATGGTTTGCATTTGACCTGCTGTTTTTTGAACGAGTTCTCCTCCAGCCTGAGCGGTTTTGCTCGATTCGATCGACGATTCCATCATATGAGAGGTTGTGTCGACCATATGCGATAAGCTCCGATCCATTTCGTTTAACTGGACTGAGCTTTTTTCGATCATATCATTTTGATGTTCAGTGCTGTTTGAGAACTGTTCAATAGATGATGTGATATGCTCGGTCGCTTGAGCTGTCTGTCCTGCACTAGCCGTTAACTCTTCAGACGAAGCAGCCACATTTTCAATGGAATTTTGGACAGCTTGAATGACTTGTTTCAGCTTTGCTGACATGTCGTTAAAGCTCTGCGCTAGCTTACCAATTTCATCGTGCGTACGAACTTCAATATGCTGGGTCAAATCACCTTGACTGATTTTTTCAGCCGATTCAGAGAGCTCTATCAGTGGCTTTCGAATCGATTTAATAATAAAATAAATCGCGATTCCGCCAATGGCAATCGCAGCCGCAAGGATGATCATTGTTAAATCGAGCACTGGCTGTGCGGCTTCTTTTACTTCATTCACATACATCGTTCCAGCAAGCTTCCAGCCGGTTGCTTCATTTGTGGCAAAAAACATTTGCTTCGGCTGGCCATTGTATTCATATTCAAAGCTGCCTTCTTTTTTATCATATAGTTTTGAGATGAAGTCACCAGTCAGCTTTGTCCCCGCCTTATCGGTTTTATGGGCCACATAACGCTGATCTGATGTGGCGATAAACGCATAGCCTTCTTGGCCAATTTTGATGCTGTTTGTATCTTTTACAACCGTATTTAAGCGTACATTCACCCCAATCACACCAGATCCATCTGCTAACTGTTCTGATATTGTGATGAGCAGGTCATCTGATGACTTGTCAGCAAAAGGATTTGAAATGATGAGTTTCTTCTCTCCCATCGATTGCTGAAACCATGGTTCATTTTTTGCGCTCTTTGCATTACCTTTGTGAATCTTGGAATATTCAGTTAGTTTACCATTTTGATCTGCAACAAATACTTCTACTACATCATCATCTGTTTCCGATAATTGCTCTAATTTCTCTTTGAGTAAATCTTTGTTTTTAGCAGTCAATTCTTCCTTTTTGACCGATTTGGATAAATATGAAACAATGTCAATTTTAGGCTGTATATCTTTATTAATGAGTTCGTTTAATTGTTGAACACCATTTGCAGCACTAGACATAATCTCATCATTAAGAGACTTTGAGGCCACTTCATAAGAAAATGCAGCCAATACGAGAATTGGCACTAGGAGAATCGTTAAGAATGCAGTAATTAATTTCTTCGACATCGTAAAGTGCTTAAAAAAGTTGATTTTTTTCATGACTCTACTCCTTTTGATTTATGATTTGTGGTCTTTCTCTTCTATTCTTAGGTAATATGAATTATTTTTCAAGAAATAATGTTCGAAAAACCTAAAAAATAAGTATAATTACCCATTTCTTTTGATTTACTCAATGAAAAAGAGCCTCTAGCTGGAGGCTCTTTTCTTCCTATCTATTCAACCTTAAATTTGCTAATTAAATCGCGTAATTCTTCTGCCATCGAAGAGAGTGTGGCAGAGGACGAGCTGATTTCTTCCATTGATGCCAGCTGTTCTTCTGCTGAAGCAGCAATGTCTTGAATATTTGCCGAGCTTTCACGTGATACATCTGCAATCTCACGTACAGCCTCTGACACATGTGCAGAGCCTTTTGAAAGCTGGACAACGGTTTGATTCATTGTTTGAAGCTGGTCAGAAATTTCTTTTGTCATTTCGAAAATATTGTGGAAGCTTACTTTCGTTTGTTCAGTGAAGCTTAGGCCTGATTGAACTTCTCGATTCACCGCAGTGAATACTTCCTGTGATACGTCGATGTCTTGCACGATTTCTTTAATCAAATTCTCAATTTCTTTTGCCGAGTTGGCAGATTGAACCGCCAGTTTTCTTACTTCTTCTGCTACAACGGAGAAGCCTCTGCCAGATTCACCGGCTCTTGCTGCCTCAATCGCTGCATTTAGTGCAAGTAAATTCGTTTGATCGGCAATTCCATTGATGACACCGAGAATTTGGGTAATGTCTTTAGATTTACTTTCAAGCGCACTGATGACATTCTCTGCTTTTTTCACGGATTGATCAATGACATTCATTTGAGAAGCGGTTTTTTCAACAAGCTGTCCGCCTTCTCCTGCGATATCTGTTGATTTGATCGATGAAGCAGTAATAGATTCAGCTGATTCATTCATATTCTGAAGACCACGGTTCATTTCCTCTAACTCGACTGAGCTCAATTCGACTTTATCATTTTGGCTTTCATTTCCGCTGGAGAATTGTTCAATGGCTAGTGTAATATGCTCTGTTGCTTTACTTGTCTGTCCTGCGCTGGCAGTCAGTTCTTCTGATGAAGATGCGACATTCTCGACTGAAGTTTGAACGGCTCCAATGAGAGATCGCAATGAGTCAATCATCGTATTAAAGCCTTTACCAACTTGTCCAATTTCGTCATCTGACTGGACCTGAAGCTTATCGCGTAAATCACCTTCGCTGACTTTTTTCGAGAAGCGGGCAAGGTTGGATAATCTTTTTGAAATAGAGCGGACGATAAAGAAAATGAGGGTTCCTGCTACAATGAGTGTGACACTGAATACGATAATGGCTGTATTGAAAACGGGCTTTGCCGCTTCTTCTACTTCAGATACGAGCATCGTTCCACCAATTTTCCAGCCGGTTAATTCATTGGTGACATATGCAACCTTTTTATCTGTTCCTTTGAGGGTATAGCTGCCGCTTCCTTCTTTGTTTTTAAAAATAATGCTGGCCAGATTTTCATTGACTTGACTTCCTGGCTTTTGGGTTGGATCTGCTAAAACGGTTTTATCTTTCTCCATGATGAAAGCATAGCCTTTTTGCCCAATTTTGATTTCTTTTAGTTTTTGGAGCAGGCTGTCAATTTCCATATCAAGACCAATGACACCTGAACCATCTTTCATTTTTTGGGCAATTGTGATAACCATTTTGCCTGTGGATGCTGCTACATATGGTTTTGTGATGACTTGTTTTCCGTTTTCTGCTTTCAATGCCTCTTGATACCATGGACGTTCTCTTGGATCGTAGCCATCTGGCATCTTTTGAACTGGATATTGCATAAACAATCCTTTTTCAGAGCCTGCATAGATTGCGGATACATCTTTTTCATTAATTTTTCCAAATTGCTGTAATTCTTTAATGGTCGCATTTCTATTTTTTTCTTGAAGATTAGACGCTTTGAGCGAGTCTGAAAACAGTGTCACGGCATCTGATTTGTTGCCAATATTCTCATTGATTAAGGTATCAAATGCATTGACCTGACTCATCGCACTGCCCATAATCTGTTTGTCTAGCTCTGTCTTTGATGTAAAAAACGCACTAATTGTCAGTGCCACAGTTGGCAGAATAAGGACGACCAAAAAGGCAATGATTAATTTCTTTGAAATGGATGGTTTTTTGAACCATTGGATCATTTTTCCCATTTTAACTTTCCCCCTTTACTTCTCTAAAGTTATTATCGGATGAAAGGTTTATTTTTAGAGGCTGGAAGGGAGGTTTAAAAATAAAAAAAATATCCAGACAATTCTGGATATCTTTTCATCATCATTTAATTAATTTTAAATTGACTTGTGAGCTCTTTTAGTTCCTCTGCCATGTTGGCAAGTGTCACAGAAGAAGATGTGATTTCTTCCATAGATGCTAGCTGCTCTTCTGCAGAAGCCGCAATGTCCTGAATGTTTGCTGCGCTTTCTCTAGAGACTTGGCGCATCTCCTGCATCGCTTGTGAAACAAGCTTTGAACCGCTCGATAGGTCTATGGCTGTATCGTTTAATTGCGACAGTTTTTTCGACATTCCTTCTGCCGCCTTATAAATGTGCTGGAAGCTTTCTTTTGCTTCTTCTGTCATACCGAGTCCTGCGTTTACTTCTCGATTGACTGCTTTGAACATATCTTGAGATTTAGCAATTTCTAGCACAATTTCTTGGATGAGTTTCTCAATTTCTTTCGCTGAATCTGCAGATTGGACAGCTAGTTTTCTCACTTCTTCTGCAACGACGGAGAAGCCGCGTCCTGATTCACCTGCTCTTGCTGCTTCAATTGCTGCATTAAGCGCAAGTAAATTCGTTTGATCCGCGATGCCGTTAATGACATTTAAAATACTCGTAATATCTTTAGACTTGTATTCTAATTCTTTTATGACCTGCTCTGCTTCTTGTACAGATGTATCAATATGTTTCATTTGGTTCGCTGTGCTTTCAACAATTCGGCCGCCTTGACCAGCAGCTTCTGTTGATTGAAGAGAGACAGCAGCCACTTCAGATGAGGTTTGTGACATATCTTGTAATCCTTCGTTCATTGCCACAAGCTGATTCGTACTAGATTCGACTTTCTCGTTTTGTGCTTCATTTCCATTTGAAAATTGTTCAATCGACATCGTGATATGCTCTGTTGCTTGACTCGTTTGGCTGGCACTTGCCGTCAGCTCCTCTGAAGCCGAAGCCACGTTGTCGACAGATTTCTGTACAGCGCGAATGACGTCACGAAGAGATTCACTCATCTTGCTGAAGCTTCTTGTGAGATCTCCTATTTCATCCTTCGATTTGGTTTCCAGGGTTTCTGTTAAATCCCCTTCACTCACCTTTTCTGAGAAATCAACAAGCCTTCTCAGTCCAATGGTAATCGAGCGAACGATGAAGAAGATAGCGACACCGCCAAGGATAAATGAAGAAATTAAAAGAATAATGGCAGAATTCCAAACTGGCTGTGCTGCTTCTTCTGTTTCTGATACAAACATCGTTCCAGCAATTTTCCAACCTGTTAAATCATTTGTGACAAAAACGATACGTTTTTGTTCTCCTTTATTCTCATAAGTTGATGTTCCTTCTTTGCCGCTGTAAAGGATTGATGAAATATTTCCTGTGACTTCAGATCCTGATTTTTCTTCTGGATGGGCTACAATTTGTTTGCTTTTATTTGCAATAATTGGATATCCTTCTCGTCCAATTTTAATTTCTTTGATTTTATCAACAATGTCTTGCACATCAATGTCGATTCCGATCGCTCCCGACCCGTCCTTCAGTCGCTGGGCAATCGTGACCACCATGCCGTTTGTTGTAGCAGAAATGTATGGATTGGTGACAACTGGCTCACCTTTTTCATCCTGCATCGCTTGCTGATACCAATCGCGTGTTGTTGGGTCATAGCCTTTTGGCATGTCTACTTTAGGAAACTGAATGAAATCACGATTTTTACTTGCTGCATAAAATCCAACTACATCATCTTCGTTGATTTTGCTGTATATTTCAAAATGCTCATACAGTTCGTCCTGGTTTTTCTTTTTAAAGTCTGCAGCAGTAGTTGTTTGAGTAAAAAGTTTCACCGCGTTTTCTTTATTCAAAAGCTTTTGCTCGATCATGTCATTCATATCATTGACTCTTGCTTTTGCTCCGTACATGATTTCATGATCTAATTCTTCTTTGGCAATCTGATATGAAATCGTACTAAGTGTAATGATTGGCAAGACGAGAACAAGTGTGAATGAAATAATCAGTCTTTTGGAAATCGATGGTTTTTTCAACCATTTTATTGCACTTTTCATGTTTTTCCTCCTTTTAAACGATATGTTTTATATCGGACATCTTCATAGTATTTTCATGTTTTTCAAATAAAAAGGATGCTAATTTGTTTATTTTCACAAATTGATTCCTTGCCCAAGCACCCTGCATACGCTAATACAAAAGGGGGCGCTTTTCATATGATTATCCTTTCAGGACAGCCAGTGACAAATGAGCTGCTGGCATCGTTTCAGCTAGAGGGACAAAAGCGGATCATTTTGATGCAGTTACAGGCTTCGAATGATACGTTCCGCTATAGGCAAGCATCTGATTTGTTATTTGAGGTCACTTTAAGATCGAACATTATGAATGCTGCAAGAGATTTGGATAAAAGCGGTGCCTCATTTGCCATCTTTCAAAGGTCGCGTGCAAATGATGCGTTTTGGCGAGTATCGGAAGCGGGAGCACTAGAGCTGCGCTATCAAGTGGAGCCATCTAGAGGCATTAAAGACATTTTTGAAAATGGTTCAAAATATGCTTTTGAATGTGCAACGGCAATTGTCATTGTGTTTTATATGGGGGTCTTGCAAACAGTAGGAGAGGAGAAGTTTAATCGAAGACTTCGCAGTTTAACACTGTATGACTGGCACTATGATACTTTGTCGATTTATACAGAGCGCGGGAATGATTTTATCTATGGGGATTGTTTATATTTCGAAAATCCAGAGTTTAGCTATCAGCAGTCGCAATGGCGCGGAGAAAATGTGATTTACTTAGGAGAAGATCAATATTACGGTCATGGGCTTGGAATTTTAACAGCGGCAGAAATTATCGACAAACTAAATAAGAGAAGACGGCCAGGTGCGGTTCAATCCGCTTATTTATTACCGCAGACTACCCGGATGGATGTAATTTATCTCAGGCAAATGTTTGGCAGCTAAAAAAAGCCTCTTGTCTCTTGGTTATGACAAGGGGCTTTTGTATGCCTTGCGTTTACGATAATTTTGGAGTGTGCCAAGCATCGTGTTCGCAAGGACCTCCATTTCTTCTAAATCTTTTCTTGTAACCGGCGAGTCGTGCCGGCTCCATTTCACGTAGCGAACAAAATAGTAATGACGAATGGGCGTAAGGACAGCAGGAGAATGAGGGAAATCATCAAACCAAAATTCAATCTGGCCTTTTTTTCGGTAGGAATGTTTTAAGATGTCCATCCTGTCACACCACCCATCATGATTTTATGTCTGCGTCAGTTCGTGCATGATGTCTTCAACGGTTAAAATCGAGTGAATACGTCCAACCCCCTGTCCTGCCCACAGAGCCATTTGATCAGGGTTACCGCCGGCAGCAGCTGCTTTTCGCATCGGTGTTGTGCATACATGCTGAACTGGATAAGGAAGAACCCGATCTTCATGCAGGCTTTCATCCTCCATCCACTGATTCACAATACCTCTCGCTCTTTTCCCAGAAAAAAGTCTGGTCACCTTTGTTTCACTGCCTTCTGCCTGTAAAATAGCCTTCTTATATACTTCTGCCGCAGCACTTTCCTTGCTGGCTAAAAACCGTGTACCGATTTGAACCGCATCCGCTCCAAGCGCTAGCGCTGCTTTGACACCTGATCGGTCCGTGATGCCTCCGGCGGCAATCAAAGGCACGCGGCAGACCGGTTTGACATCAGAGATCAGGCTGATGAGTCCCAGCAGAGCGTCTCCTTTTGCACGTAAAAATGTGCCGCGGTGCCCTCCTGCTTCACATCCTTGCAGAACAATGGCCTCCATTCCCTTTTCCTCTAAAAGCAGTGCTTCCTCTTTTGTTGTGGCCGTTCCGATTAAAAAGATTCCCTTTTGTTTTAGGTGGTGAATCGTTTGTTCTTTTGGACAAGCAAATGTAAAGGAAACGATCGGAACGTCTTCTTCCAGAAGAATGTTGATTTTCTGTTCAAAATCATCCCACAATTCTTCTTCGCTTGGCATCCTATGAGCTTCGGGCCATACAGGCAGTCTCTTCTCCCAAAACGCCACATCCTCTTTTTTCACATCTGGAATTGGCTCTGGTACAAACACATTGACCTGAAACAGGTGAGTTGTCAGCTGTTTGACCTGTCTAATCTGCTGTCTCAAATCGTCAGGCTGCACATATCCACTTGCCAAGCTGCCAAGCCCTCCGTAATTTGAAACAGCGGCTGCCAGCTGCGGTGTCACAGCTCCTCCTGCCATTGGCGCTTGGATGATTCCATGTTCGATTTGCAGTAACTTTTTGATATCCCCCATTTATTTCCCCCATCTCTTACTCGTTTGACGACACTTGTACATAAAAATGACGATGCCTCGGCCCGTCAAACTCACAGAAATAGATTCCCTGCCACGTGCCAAGCACAAGATCTCCATCATGAATGAGAACATGCTGAGACGCCCCCATATAACTCGCTTTCATATGTGCTGCCGTATTTCCTTCCATATGGCGATCCTTTGGATGTTCCCACGGAAAAACTTCATCAAGCCGGCGAAGCATATCCCGTTTCACATCTGGATCCGCATTTTCATTAATGGTGATCCCGGCTGTCGTATGTGGACAATAGACGATGACAGTTCCGTTTTGTATGCCTGTTTCCCTGACATATTGGAGAACCTCATGTGTGACGTCGATCATGTCATCGCGTCTGTCTGTTTGTACATTGATTTTTTTCATATGAGCTGCTCCTTTTTCACGTTTCTATAAAAACCATACCCTTTTTATGCGAAACAAATCTTCTTATCTAAAGTTTACCAAGCAAAAAAACCTCGTCAAGCAATGCGAGGTTTTTAAGAAAAGTGAACCTTTTTGACTTCAATGGTTCGAATATGGTGGTCTTCAGCATCAATGATCGTAAATTCACAGCCTTCTGCTTCAATCGTATCTCCAATGTCAAAATCAAATTTATGCGTCATCATCCAGCCTGCAATTGTATCAACATCATCATTCTCAATGGCTAAATCCAATAAATCATTTACTTCATCAATCAATGCTTTCCCATCCATCACATAATGGAAATCACCTTTTTTAACGATGTGAGGTGTTTCATCCTGATCATATTCGTCTCGAATCTCTCCGACAATTTCCTCTAATATGTCCTCCACTGTGACAAGTCCCGCTGTACCTCCGTATTCGTCTACGAGCACTGACATATGAATCCGTTCCTTTTGCATCAAAATGAGCAATTCTTGAACAGGGGTGCTTTCAATCACTCGGATCACCGGACGCATTAAGTCTTCAATCGATACATCTTGATTTAGGAAGCTGGCCTTAAATACATCTTTGCTATTAATAACACCAATCACATGATCTTTGTCTTCTTTAATAACAGGGTAGCGTGTGTACCTTTCGTTCAGCATATAATGGGTCACGTCTTCTAAGGTCTGTTCAATCTCTATAGCTGAAATTTCTGTACGCGGAATCATGATCTCTCTTGCCACTCGGTTATCAAATTCAAAGATTTTATTCACATATTTGTACTCAGATAGGTTAATCTCACCCTTCTCATAGCTTTCAGATAAAATGAGACGCAATTCTTCCTCACTGATCGCCACTTCATGTTCTTTGACAGAATGATAACCAAATAATTTCACGATGCTTCGTGCAGCTCCATTTAATGCTTTAATAAACGGGTACATGACTTTATAGAAAAAGATGAGTGGTTTTGCTGTCACAAGGCTGACCGCCTCTGCCTTTTGAATCGCAATTGTTTTAGGCGCGAGTTCTCCCACAACGACATGTAAAAATGTAATGATCACAAACGCGATGATAAACGAAAGGATGTCAGTCAATGCAGAATGAAGCCCGATTTTTTCAAACAGCGGATGCAGAAAATGCTCCACCGTCGGCTCACCCAGCCACCCTAGGCCTAAAGCTGTGATGGTAATGCCAAGTTGGCAGGCGGATAAATATTCGTCGAGATTTGATATCAGCTTTTGAACATGGATGGCTCTCTTATCACCGCTTTCAATCAGCTGGTTGATTTTAGAGCCTCTAATTTTCACAATCGCAAATTCAGTGACAACAAAAAATGCTGTTGCAGCAATGAGTAAAATGACTAAAAATACGTTTAAAATATACAAAAAAACCCTTACCTAACACTGGTAAGGGCTCACCTCCTCTGGCATCAATTAATCATTACGGCCATTTAGGAAGATCATTACAAAACGGAGCAATTCAAACAGGGAGACAAGGGCCGCTGCTACATATGTCAGAGCTGCAGCATTTAACACCTTGTTCACGCCTCTTTCTTCACTGCTTCTAATGATTCCTTCTGAAACAATGATATCTTTTGCACGAGAACTTGCATTAAACTCGACAGGCAATGTCACAAGCTGAAAGAATACAGCTGCTGAGAACAAAATGATCCCAAGCCCGATTAAGTTAAGGCTGCTGAGCAAAATTCCACCAAGGAAAAGAAGCGGAGCAACACCAGATGCAAAGTTCACGACAGGAAAGATCTTATGTCTCAAAACAAGCGCACCATAGGATTCCTGATGCTGCAAGGCATGTCCAACCTCGTGTGATGCGACTGAAATGGCCGAAATGGAGTGGCCGTAGTACACAGGTTCAGATAAACGAACCACACGCTGCGTCGGGTCGTAATGATCAGTCAAAGTTCCTCTTACCGGTTCAACGGGCACGTCATATAACCCGTTGCGATCTAAAATATATCGAGCGGTTTCAGCACCTGTTTTCATACTGGATGCTTCCACCTTTGAATACTTTTCAAAATTATTCTTCACTTTAAATTGTGCCCAAAATGATAATCCCAATGCGGCAAATGTTAAAAAATAAAAAAACAGCATGCTCATCAGCTTCCTTTTATTTTATATATTTATTTACAATTTTAATGACTTTTATGTACCATGTACAGCAAAAAGCACTAGGTCTTTTTTAGGGGGATAACCGCACCAATGAAAAAGAAGAACACACCTAAGCAAGCTGTATAAAAGGTCCCTGTACCATAAAGGTCTTGAAAAAAGTGCAGCCATGAAAAATCATTCATAAAATGATTCACAGCATTTAAATCAAATACGAGTAAGATGACAGCTGATGATAAAAAGTGCGCGCCAATAAAAAGAAGTACGGTCTTTTGAACAAACGACATTCGAATTCCCCTCCTTCTTCTCTCTTATTTTAAGATATGGGTTCTATTTCAATACATGACGAAGATGAAAAAATGTTTCCTCAATCGGGCATACTGACATTAGCAGTCTCCTGAAAGGAAGAGTCCGATGAAATCAAACCGTATCTTTATCGCTTGGCTAAGGTGGCCACTTTATCTTCGAATTGCCATCATCATCTGTTTCTTGCTTCTCTTTTTTGGACAATTAATCGTTTTACTTGAACCGAAGCAGTATCATACGATCTTTGATGGGATCTGGTGGGCGCTTATTACAGTCTCTACGGTTGGCTACGGTGATTTTGTGCCGCAAACCATGCCAGGGCAGGTGGCAGGTATGGCGCTCATTTTTATCGGAGCCAGCTTTGTCACCGCTTATTTCGCCACACTTGCCGCCGCTGTGTTCAGTAAGCAGCACCATTATGTTGAGGGCAAGGTAGCCTTTAAGGGGAAAGGACACCTGATTATCGTCGGCTGGAATGAGAAGACAAACAAACTGCTTCAGTCGTTTCAAACGATTGATCCAGCTATGCCGATTGTGCTGATTGATGACTCCTTGAAAGAAGGGCCTCTTTTGGAAAATGTTCATTTTATTAAAGGACATGGGACCGAAGATGTCACACTGCGTAAAGCCAACATTACCGGTGCAGATGCAATCATGATTACCGCGGATCAGCATGAAAATGAAGTGACAGCCGATATGCAGAGTGTTTTAACCTTACTTGCAGCAAAAGGATTAAACCCTTCTCTATATTGTTTAATTGAAATCTTAACAGATCGTTACGTGAAAAATGCCGAACGTGCTGGTGCCAACCAAGTCATTCATACCTCTGATGCTGTCAATCATTTAATGGTTGAACATTTTCTAATAAAGGAACAGCTTACGGCATTAACAAAAAAACGACAAATGACCTTGCATAAAAACGTCACCATCATACCTGTACCAGCTTCATTAGCCGGAGAAACCTTCTTAACAGCGCTCCATCATTTTTTAGAGCATCATGTGATCATCGTCGGCGTACAAAAAAAAGAAGGACCCATGATGAATCCTCCCTTTGGCTATGAGCTTCATCCAGAGGATGAACTGATCAGCCTTTAAAGCAGTGCGTCTTCTAATTCCTTGACGAGCGAAAAGCCAATCTCAGCATATGCCTTTGATACATCCCCATCTTTCTCTTTTGGTTCTTGGAATTGGTTAAAGGATGCGCCCACATTTCCAACCATCGCATGATCATCTAACTTGTCTTGATATACATGCTTTAAGAGAAATGGATGTCCCATTTTCACCACAACACCTGGCTGATCGAGCTGGCCTTTCTCGGCTGTAAAAGGAACTCTGAGAAAGGTATAGCCATCACGGTTATCAATTTTATAATCAAAATACCCGTGATCATAATCCCAGTTCCCATTAATGACATAACCGAGCGGCTTCATCGTTTCTTCTAAATGGTAAAGTGAAAAGCTTTCACCAGGCAGCCTGGATGGTACATGAATCATACGAAACCCTCCTTTTTTTATTAGGGTTCGTTAAAGAGAGGAATTCATACATTTCCTCTCGCGATTTGGACATTGTTTGTAAACGCGGCATCAAATAAGCTTTGATTGGTTGATTGATTCGTCTCGTTATCACTGCCGGAACCTGCTGTTTCCTTCGTAGCACTCTTAGAACAAATGCGTCCAACATTACCAAAGTTCACGATCGCCTGGCCAGAAATATCATGAATATAAATATGATTCGTCCTCATTTTTCACCCTCCTCCATTCATTATTCTATGTACAGAACATAGGAAAGCTTGCACAGGAATCTGAAGAAAACAAAAAAGGCACACCTTTATGAAAAGGTGTGCAATTTTGTTCTTATGATTGTTTTAAACGGCTTTCAAGCTCTGCTTTTTTCTCTTCGAAGCCTGGTTTTCCTAGTAAAGCAAACATATTCACTTTATAAGCTTCTACTCCAGGCTGATCAAATGGATTGACGCCTAGTAAATATCCAGACATCGCACATGCTTTCTCAAAGAAGTACACGAGGTATCCGAATGTATAAGCATCCATCTCAGGAATTGTCACGATAAGGTTCGGTACTTTTCCATCTGTATGGGCAAGCATCGTTCCTTCAAATGCTTTTTTATTGACGAAATCAACCGTTTTTCCTGCTAGATAGTTCAAGCCATCAAGGTCTTGTTCTTCTGCTTCAATTACAAGCTCATGTCGAGGCTTGTCTACACTCACGATTGTTTCAAACAAGTCTCTTCTTCCTTCTTGAACATATTGGCCAAGTGAATGAAGATCTGTTGAGAAGTTAGCAGATGAAGGATAGATTCCTTTTTCATCTTTCCCTTCACTTTCACCGAATAATTGCTTCCACCATTCTGCGAAATATTGCAGGCCTGGCTCATAGTTAATCAGCATTTCAATTGTTCTGCCTTTATTGTAAAGGACATTGCGGACGACAGCATATTGGTAAGCTGCATTTTCAGAAAGCTCAGATGAAGCGAAGTCTTCGCTTGCTTTTGCCGCACCTTCCATCATCTGATCAATGTCTGCACCGCTCACAGCGATTGGCAAAAGACCGACTGCTGTTAATACAGAATAGCGTCCACCAACATCATCAGGGATGATAAATGATTCGTAGCCTTCTTCAGTTGCTAATGTTTTAAGTGCACCGCGTGCCTTGTCAGTTGTCGCATAAATACGTTTTTTCGCTTCTTCAGCACCGTATTTTTCAATAAGGAGCTTTTTAAAGATGCGGAACGCAATGGCTGGCTCTGTTGTTGTACCAGATTTTGAAATCACGTTAATGGAGAAATCTGCATCTTCCAATAGATCCATCACATCTGTTAAATAAGAAGAACTGATGTTGTTTCCAATAAAAATGATTTGCGGTGTCTTGCGCTTGCCTTTTGGCAAAGTGTTATAGAAAGAATGGTTCAAAAACTCAATCGCCGCACGTGCACCTAGATATGACCCGCCGATTCCGACAACGAGCAGGACGTCAGAGTCAGACTTAATTTTGTCTGCACTTTTTTTAATGCGGGCAAATTCTTCGCGGTCATATTGCTTCGGCAAGTCCACCCAGCCTAAATAGTCACTGCCTGCACCCGTTTGTTCATGAATATTATGATGGGCTACCTTCACAAAATCTTTTAAATATGTAAGCTCATGTTCTTGAAAGAAAGGTAACGCTTTCGAGTAGTCAAATTGAATATGTGTCATCGCTTGTAAGCCCTCCATTACGTTAGTTCTGTCCCTTTCACTTTAGCGGAACTAGCTATTGAAATCAAGTGATCGTCACTGGCATGGCAAAAAGCCGCTTCTCTGGATGAAAAGCGGCAATCTGGATTATAAAGAAGCTTTCAAAATCGCTAGAATATCATCACGGTTAAGTTTCATAAAGTTTCCAAAACCACCGTATTCCATTTCTTTTGCTGCAATGTCGGCAATTTTGTCCAGCTGATCCTCACCAATGTCATAATCAGCTAAACGGCTTGGTGCACCAAGGCTTGTCCAGAAAGCTGACAGTTTGTCGATTCCTTCTAATGCGATGTCACGATCTGATTTTCCTTCTGTTTCGATGTCAAACATGTTCAGCATAAGATTTTTAAAGCGTTCTACATTATGATCGAGCGTGTGGCGCATCCAGTTTGGGAAGAGGATAGCAAGCCCGCCTGCATGCGGAATGTCATAGACAGCCGATACAGCATGCTCAATCGTATGGGACGCCCAGTCGCCAAAGTAACCCATTTGCAGCGTGCCATTTAAAGCAATCGTTCCTGCATAGAGAATCGTTTCACGATGCTCATAGTTTTGTAAGTCTTCCAGCAGTTTTGGTGCTGTCTCGATAACTGTTTGAAGAACAGCAAAACACATCCGGTCCTGTAAAGGCGTGTTTTTCACATTATGGAAGTATTGCTCAAAAACGTGGCTCATCATATCGACCATACCATACACCGTCTGGTTTTCTGGCACAGAGTACGTATGCTCAGGATCTAGAATTGAAAAAGCAGGGTGAGTGACAGAGCTGCCCCACACATATTTTTCATTCGTTTCCCAGTTTGTGATGACAGAGTCAGGGTTCATTTCTGAACCAGTTGCTGCAAGTGTCAGCACTGTGCCAAACGGCAATGCTTTTTGAGCGGTTGTTTTCTTTGAAATAATATCCCACACATCACCGTTATACTCTGCTCCGGCTGCAATCGCTTTTGTACAGTCGATCACACTTCCGCCGCCAACGGCTAATAAGAAATCAATGTTCTCCTTTTGGCAGATATCGATTCCCTTTTTCACTGTTGTGAGGCGCGGGTTTGGTTCAACGCCAGACAGCTCAAACACTTCAGCATCTGCTTCTTTTAACGCACTGATGACATTGTCATAAAGACCATTTTTCTTAATGCTGCCGCCGCCATATACAAGTAACACTCGTTTTCCATAACGAGCGAGTTCGCTTTTGAGTCCTTCTAGCTGTCCTTTTCCAAACATCAATTTTGTTGGATTATAATAAATAAAATTCTCCATCTGTTGAAACATCTCCTTACAACGAATATATCCAAAAACATGAAAGACTACTGTAACATATGTACACGATGAACTCAAAAAAAGATAACTGCCCGCAAGCAGCTATCCCTTTGTTGTTCAATTATAAAGAAGCGTTCAAAATGGCTAAAACATCTTCTTTGTTTAGCTTTTTAAATTGACCAAATTCACCTCGTGCCATTGCACGGTCTGCAATTAAATCAATTTTCTCATCGTTGATGTCATAATCCGCTAAACGGCTTGGTGCACCAAGACTTGTCCAGAAAGCTGACAGCTTGTCGATTCCTTCTAAGCCAACTTCTTCGTCTGTTTTGCCCGCAGGATCTACATCAAATACACGCACCGCTAATTGTTTAAAACGGCCTGGGTTTTCTTGAATCACATGTTTCATCCAGTTCGGGAACAAGATCGCAAGACCGCCTGCATGAGGAATATCATAGACAGCAGATACTGCATGCTCAATGTTATGAGATGCCCAATCACCACGTGCCCCCATTGAAAGCATGCCATTAAGCGCAATAGTGCCAGTGAATAAAATCGTTTCACGCAGCTCGTAGTTCTCTAGATCGTTGATCAACTTCGGTGCCGTTTCAATGACAGTGCGAAGAAGTCCTTCACACATACGATCTTGATAAGGTGTATTTTCTGTGTGATGGAAATATTGTTCGAACACATGTGACATCATGTCAACCATTCCATAAATCGTATGGTTCTTAGGCACAGTGAATGTGTTGACTGGATCAAGAATAGAGAATTTCGGGAAAACTGCTGGACTTCCCCAGCCATACTTCTCATTTGTTTCCCAGTTTGTGATAACTGATCCAGAGTTCATTTCAGAGCCTGTTGCGGCAAGTGTTAACACCGTACCGAACGGAATAGCTTCCATTGGGACGTGTTTGCGTGTCACGATATCCCAAGCATCTCCATCGTACTTCGCACCAGCTGCGATTGCTTTCGTCGCATCAATGACACTGCCGCCGCCAACTGCCAAAATAAAATCAATGCCGTTCTCTTTGCAAAGCTCGACCCCTTTTCTTACTGTTGTTAAGCGCGGGTTAGGCTCTACACCAGCAAGTTCAGTGATTGCAGCTCCTGATTCTTTTAGGATGCTGACAACTTGGTCATAAAGGCCGTTTCGTTTAATACTGCCTCCACCATATACAAGTAATACGTTTTTTCCGTAGTGTTTGAGTTCATCTGAAAGGGCTGATACTTCTCCCTTTCCAAAAATTAATTTCGTTGGGTTCCAATAAGTAAATCGATCCATGTGATCTCCTCCTCGCGCTACATTATGCGCCTCATTCATTCCAAAAGTAAAGTAATTTGCTTTCATCCATTTTCTTACGCATAGTTTGGCTAAAAATCTGCAAAATATAAATGTATTGATGCTGTAGCGAAAGGAGGAATCACGATGAGTGCTATTCAGCGTATTGCCCTCGTGCTCACGATTATCGGTGCTATTAACTGGGGACTAATCGGCTTTTTTCAATTTGACTTAGTAGCAGCGATCTTTGGCGGACAAGGTTCTGCATTATCACGTATTATTTATGGTCTTGTTGGAATTGCAGGTCTTGTCAACCTTGGTCTGTTGTTCAAACCAAGCGAAGAAGCTGTTCGCCGTGACGAGCCAAACCCAGAAGTTCGTTAAATAAAAGGACATAAAAAAGGCTGCCTACATGAGGCAGCCTCAGCGTGTAGACAAACCCTCGCATTCTTTGTCAGGTCTGCGCGCTGGTGCTCACGAATTCTAAATTCGTCCGCAAAAGTAGCCGCCCTTCCTAGACTTCAAAGGTTTTCTATCACGCCGAAAAAGAAGACAAAGGGCTAAAATAAAGATCATTTTAGCCCTTTGTCAACAATCTAAGGCACCGTTTGAAGCGGTGCTTTTTTATTATTTCTTGATAAGGTCTTTACGGTTTGATTGCTCAATCCACTCTTCAAGTTTATCTTTAAGCGTATTGAAACCTTGTGGTGCAGCAGCTTCTTCTTTCACTTGCTGTGGTCTTTGTTTCTTTGGTTTGCTTTCTTTTCTTTCAGGTGCATCTTGTGTCGCACGGATAGAAAGGCTGATTTTACCTGCATTTTCATCAACAGAAAGAACTTTTACTTGTACTTCGTCACCAATTGAAAGGTGCTCGTTGATGTCTTTTACAAAGCCATGTGTTACTTCAGAAATATGCACAAGTCCTTGAGTTTCTTCATCTAATGCAACAAACGCACCATACGCTTGTAATCCTGTTACTTTACCAGTGTAAACACTGCCTACTTCAAACTTTGTCGCCATGATAACAACTCCTAAATAAATGTTTTAATATTCGTTTATACGCAATTAAAAACTATATCATAGAACGGGCAGTTACGCAAAATATTTTTTAAATGGGTTTAGATGAGAAGAAAAGGGGGAATACCTGAAAACAAGAATGCTTTCTAGTATTCCCCCCTAATTTGTGAGGCATGAGTCCATTTGGATTGATGCCTTTTTTTTATTTTAAAATGGCTGATGCTTCTTCCTTCACTTGTCGAGCCTGCAAAAAGCGCTGAATTCTTGAAAGTGATTCCTGAAGATGATCAAGTGACGAAGCATATGAACAGCGGATATGACCCTCACCGCTCGGTCCGAATACATTCCCAGGAACAACAGCCACTTTTTCACTTAGGAGCAGCTCCTCAGCAAATTGTTCTGACGTCATGCCTGTGCTTTTAATCGATGGGAATGCGTAAAACGCTCCGTTTGGCTGGTGGCATGTGAGTCCTAGTTCATTTAAGGAGCCGACAAACAAATTACGGCGCCTTCTGTAGCTTTTCTTCATTTTCTCTACATCTTCAAGCCCATTTTTTAATGCTTCTTCTGCCGCATATTGTGCCATCGCCGGTGCGCACATCATAGAATATTGATGTATTTTCAGCATGGCATCCCGCAATACAGGTGGTGCTGCCACATATCCTAAACGCCAGCCCGTCATGGCAAACCCTTTAGAAAAGCCTGAAATCAAGATCGTTCTTTCCTTCATATCTTGAATAGCCGCGACGCTTGTAAAAGCTTCATCGTACGTCAGCTCTGCATAAATTTCATCCGTAATAATGAGCAGGTCATGCTCTTTCGCAAATTGAGCAATATCTTCAAGCTCTTCCTTTGAATAAACAGACCCAGTTGGATTTGACGGTGAGCAAAGCAAAATCGCTTTTGTCTTCGGCGTCAGCTTCGTGCGAAGATCCGCAGAATCTGCTTTGAAATCTTTTTCAGCGGATGTACTTAAATAGACAGGCACTCCGCCTGCAAGTGTCGTAAGTGCCCCGTATGCTACGAAACAAGGCTCTGGAATGATCACTTCATCCCCGCTGTTTAAAATCGCACGAAAGGCCAAATCAAGTGCCTGGCTTCCGCCAACTGTGATAATGAGTTCTTCTTCTGGACTGTAGTTAATGTGAAACCGCTTATATAAATAGTGGCTCAGTTCTTTTCGCAAAGAAATTAAACCTGCATTCGCCGTATAAGAGGTCAGCCCTTGTTCTAATGACATAATACTTGCCTCTCTGACATTCCAAGCTGTCACGAAATCTGGCTCGCCGACACCAAGGGAGATAACCCCCTCCATTGTGGCAGCCAAATCAAAGAATTTCCGAATACCTGACGGCTGAATGCTTTGTACCGTTTCAGATAAATAAGACTTTTTCATTTAAGGAGACACCACGATTCTTTTGTCATCGTCTCCTGTTTCAAACACTTTCCCATCATGTTTATATCTTTTCAAAATAAAGTGGGTAGTTGTTGAAACAACGGAATCAAGTGTCGATAATTTTTCAGATACGAAGCGGGCAATATCAGACATTGATCTTCCGCGGATCACAACGGAAAGATCGTAAACACCTGACATGAGATAGACAGACTCCACTTCCTGAAACCGATAAATCCGTTCAGCAATTTCATCGAATCCGACGCCTCTTTTTGGTGTCACTTTTACATCAATCATTGCTGTAACGCCTTCATGACCATCCACTTTTCGCCAGTCAATCATGGTTGAATAATCAATAATGACTTTTTGATCTTCAAGTTTTTGAATGATGGCTTCGGCTTCTTCTGTTGTCACGCCTGCCATTTTTGCAATTGTATTTAAATCGGCGCGGCTGTTTTCATCTAAAATCTCTAATATTTCAGTTTCTTTTTCTGTTAGTTTCATTTGATTTTACACCTCAGATTATAAAAGCTAGTTTTAAAAAATCTTCTGAACATTATAGCACGTTTTTCCCATTATGCTAAGCAGGGAAAAGATTCTAATGATAGCTTAAAATCCACTTTTTAGGGTACAATACAGTCACCTAACAGAGAGAGTATCTAGTATCGGAGTGAAGAATGTGGACATTGTTCAGCCAGCTTATATGAAAAGTACATTCGGTTTAGATATCTATTACGAGTACTATCCAAATGAAGGCAAGAAGACATTGATCTTAATTCACGGTCTCTTCTCTTCTACCTTCAGCTATCGAAAGCTCATCCCGCTTCTGAAACAGGACTTCAATTTAATTGCGATTGATCTGCCGCCATTTGGACAGTCCGAGAAGTCGAATACGTTTATTTACAGCTATCGCAACATGGGAAAAATTATTATAGAGCTAGCTGGTTATTTACAGATTCAGCATGCGATTCTAGTGGGTCATTCAATGGGTGGACAGATCGCCTTATACGCTGCATCTGAGCGGCCGGACCTATTTGAAAAGGCGGTTCTATTGTGCAGCTCAGGCTATTTGAATAAGTCAAAAAGATCACTTGTTTACAGCACTTATATTCCTTATTTTTATCTGTATCTAAAAAGAAAGCTTTTAAAGCAGGGCATTATGAAAAATTTAACAGCCGTTGTGCATGATCATTCCATCATTGATCAAGAGATGGTCGACGGCTATTTAAAGCCGTTTTCAGATGATCAAATCTTTCGGGGGATATTTCGTTTGATTCGGCACCGGGAAGGAGATTTAACCTCGGACGTTTTAAAGAAAATGGAAACACCCGTGCTGCTCATTTGGGGCGAGGAAGATCGAATTGTTCCCATTCAAATAGGCGAAAGACTGCACAAAGATCTGCCTAATTCGACCTTACATGCATTAAAAAAAACCGGGCACCTCATTCCTGAGGAAAATCCGGTCTTTGTGTCTGATCAAATCGGACATTTCAGCCTGTCTTAGCGTGAACAGGAGCTGCTGTCTCGTATGACAAAAAGCTGATTCGCTGTATGCTGACAGCTCTCTATCGGAAGGAGCTGTTCAAATGAGTGATGGTAGATGGCTTGAATCTCTTTTGCTAAAGATAACGGGTCTTCTGCGTCGTATAATGCACTGATGACGTCAGCAGGCTCCGTTTCATAAAAATCCTCTCCATAATGAAAAGGGTCCCATGCCTTAATAAATTGAATCATCTCTTCTACAGCTTGACTATCTTTCATCGGTATCACCGCTTATAATAAATTTTGTGATGTTTATTTTAGCACAACCAAGAATGGTTGAAAAACAGCTAGAGGTGGGTTTCATGAATTTCGACGAACAAATCATACGTAAAGGTTCAAAATCAGTGAAATGGGATCAAGCAGAGTCTTTGTTCCTGACAACAGATGCCCTCCCGATGTGGGTGGCTGATATGGATTTTAAAGCCCCGCAGGTCGTCCTTGATGCATTGAAAGAGCGATTAGATCACGGTGTATTTGGCTATGCATTTCAGGATCAGGATACGCAGCAGGCAGTCGCTGGCTGGCTCAAAAGAAGACATGGATGGACAATCCAGACAGATGCCGTCACCTTCACACCAGGAATTGTAACGGCACTTAGTTTTGCTGTTCAAGCCTTTACAGCACCGCACGACGAAGTAGTTATACAGTCACCAGTGTATACACCTTTTTATCAAATGATTGAACGAAATGGACGTACAGTCTCAACCAATCCTTTAAAAATAGAAAACAACCGCTATATGATGGATTTTGATGATTTAGAGAAAAAACTGAGCAGACCACAAGCAAAGCTCATGTTCTTTTGCCATCCGCATAATCCGTCCGGAAGAGCATGGTCAAAAGAGGAATTAAAGCGAGTCGGAGACCTATGTGTAAAGCATGGAGTCACAGTCGTTTCAGATGAGATTCACTCGGATTTGATGCTTTATGGGAAGCAGCATGTGCCCTTCGCCAGCCTTTCTGACGACATTGCACATATCACGGTAACTTGTATTGCGCCGAGTAAAACCTTTAATCTAGCGGGGCTCCAGGCATCTGCTATTATCATTTCAGATGAAGAAAAAAGAACCCTTTTCAATAATGAAGTGCAAAGAAACGGACTGTCCAAACTGAATGCCTTTGCAATTCCAGCGATGGAAGCAGCATACCGCCACGGGGATGAGTGGCTCGATGCCCTTGTTCTTTATCTCGAAGGCAATATGAAGACGGCGATGGACTATATCGACGAAAATCTTCCAAATATGCGTTATATGAAACCAGATGCTTCTTATTTATTGTGGCTGGACATTCGGGATTATCAATTCAGTCAAGCGGAATTGAAACGGAATCTGCTGAAAAAAGGGAAAGTGATCCTAGAGCTTGGTCACGTGTACGGACCCGAAGGAGACGGCTTTATTCGGATGAATCTCGGCTGTCCTGCTGCAACAGTCAGAGAAGGACTGAAACGTCTCCACCAAGCGTTCACGCTATCAGCTGAATAAGACCTATACGATAGAAAGAACATCCTAACGGGTGTTCTCAGCGTGTAGACAAACCCTCGCATTCTTTGTCAGTCCTGCGTGCTGGTGCTCACGAATGTCAAATTCGCTCCGCGCCAGTACTCGTCCTTCCTAGACTTCAAAGGTTTTCTATCACGTTGAAAAGAAGACAAAGGGCTAAAATCAACATCATTTTAGCCCTTTGTCAACAATCTGAGAACATCCTAACGGGTGTTCTTTTTAAAGAAAAAAACCCTCCTTTTATCATATCTACTTTGTACATGAAATGATATAATGAGAGGAATTACAATTATTTACGAGGAGAGCATTTAAATGGAAATGTTCAAGGATTTTCTGCTCCATGTATCTTTTATTCTATTTCCAATCTTTTTATATCATGCGCTATGGTTAAGCCGGACCCCTGCTCATTTCCCAAAAACGAATAAACTGCTCATCACAGTATTCGCATCCATCTCTTCAGCACTATGTATTATGTATCCAGTTGGTTCGATTTTAGATTTGCAGACTGGGCTTCAATCCATTCCCCTTGTACTTGCTATTTTATACGGAGGATATATGGCGGGGATCGTTGCCATCTTGATAAGCATCATTGTCAAATTCGTGATGTACGGCTCTTTCTTATGGATTGGACTCATCGTTGTCCCAATTTACTTTTTTATCCCATTCCTGTTCTACCGAAAATGGCATCAATATTCGAAGCTAAATAAGCTGTTTTACGGAGTGCTTATCGGTTTATCCAAAGGATTCTTTATTTACATTGGACTGCTTGCGGTCAGCTTAATGGCATACAGCCCAGCTTTTATTATGCAGCAAAAGCTCCTTGAGTTATTTTTCTCAACTCTTTACTACATATTCTTTCTTGTGCTCAGTATCTATTCCATTGAATTCGTTAAGGAAAATGCGGAAATGAGATCACAGCTTGTCCAGTCAGAAAAACTGACCATTGTAAGTGAACTTGCTGCAAGTGTTGCCCATGAAGTGCGCAATCCGCTGACAGTTGTGAGAGGCTTTATTCAATTGCTCTTTTCGAGTGATCATACAAAAGAGCCACCTGCCAATAAAGATTATAAAAATCTCGTTCTGTCCGAGTTAGACCGGGCGCAGGACATTATCACGAGCTATCTTGACATTGCAAAACAAAACTATTATCAAATTGAATCTCTTAATCTCTCTAAATTACTTGAGGAATGTGCATCACTGATGACATCCTATGCGAATTTTAAATCGGTCACGATTCATCAATCCATTGAACCTGACTTATACATTCAAGGTGACGTAACGAAGATCAAGCAAGTCATGATTAATTTAATCAAAAATGCGATAGAAGCGGCTCCTGAACATGAAGGGAAAATTGAACTTTTTGCTTCAAAAGAAAATCATAAAATCTGCCTTTATTTCGTTGATAACGGTGTAGGTATGACAGAAAGCCAAATGAAAAAACTTGGCGAACCCTATTACACCTTGAAAAATAAAGGGACTGGACTTGGGCTGACAGTGACTTTTTCAATTATTGAAAATCACCATGGAACGATTCGTTTCAAAAGCTCGCTGCAGTCTGGAACAACCGTCACCGTGAAATTTCCTGAAGATACAAGAAGAAAATGATTAATCCATTTTTTTTGTTCTTTTTTCATCTATCCGCTCCTGCTTCTTAGACGCACGAACGAAGAGACGAAAACAAATAAACGCAGCAATAAAGAAAATCACCGTGGTGATAGCCGCTGGGATGTACTCCCTTTTATCTTCAGGAAAATATAGTAGAAAAAGTACGATGAATGACATCTCGCCATTCCCCCTTTTGCTCGTTTACTTCACTATATTGGCTAAAAGAAATGAAATACCTTCCTATGAGAAGGAAATGGAGGAATTTCACATGACCGACATTCAAATTGGACAAGTTGTGAAAGGTTTTTATAAAACAGGTGTATACTTTGGGGAAGTGACAGCAGTGAAACCATCGACCTATCTCGTTCAAGTAAAAGCCGTTCTGACACATCCCACTCAAGGCGACCTGCATCATCCAAAAGAAGCAGACGTGCCTTTTTTCCAAGAGAGGCGGGCTTTGGCCTATAGAGAACAGACAAATATCCCTCATCATATGGTGAAGCCTTATGATGGCGATATCCCTGATTATGAAGAGTCACTGAAAGAAGCTGTAGATAAATTGAAACAAGCACTCCGTGCGGATAATTCTAAATGGGCTGAAAAATCAAGAGCGTGCCTATCTTCTCTTGAGAAAGATTATTTTCCAGAAGACGTCCGCTAATCAGCCGAATCAAAAAAATGTGAGAAATCGATCAGCTCACCAATTTTGGTTGTTTGCGGATTTTCCACATAGGCTCTGTCTTTTTCAAAAAGGGTGAACAGCTGATAAGTCGTCATGGCATCATCGAGTGCTTTATGATGCTTACCAGCCCCTTCACTGCCGTATTCCTTTGCTGCTTTTCGAAGCCCTGTCAGTGTGCGGTCACCAAAAAAGGTTTTATATTCAAAGGCCAGGTCCCTCAGCTTCCCCTTAAAAGGAAAGGCAATGTGATTGAGCATACAATTTTGCTTCAATACCTTCATGTCCATATTGCCCCACGTAATAATTTCACAATTCTCTCCCCCATCAAGTGACACGAGCTTCTCGATAAATTCCTCAAATGAAATTCCGCTCTCTACATCCTCCTGCGTAATTCCGAGGAAAGATTTACAGCGCTTCGTCAGCTTCGGGAACTTTTTCGGTTTGACGTAGCTAGAGAATGTGTCTATGATCGTTTCATCTGCTGCTTTCACTGCCCCAGCTTCAATAATTTCAGGAAAAAAGTTTTGTGGATGATATTTTCCATCAGGCATCGTAAATTCAAAATCGACCACAAGCACCGTCTTCTGTTCCACCAGTTTCACCTCACTTTTTCGTCAGCTTTTCATTCTCATACCATTATATTAAGACGGACCTTGAAATCACTTCATTTTCGTGAAAATAATGCAGATTCACTATGCCCAACCTATTCATCTGATGAAAGATCGTTTATTTTCCTTTATAATTATTAAGGAACACGAAATAAATAAAGAAGGTGATCTCTATCACAAACAGGAAGAAAAACTTGTACATCATGTGGTTTGTGAACTTTTTTGTATCTGCGAGCATTACAATGATCGTCCCTTTTTTATCACTTTACATAGAATCTCTTGATAGCAGCTATTCAAATGAATTTGTTCAAAGATGGAGCGGCTATGTCTTTGGGGTCACGTTTTTAACAGCCTTCCTGATTTCTCCGATTTGGGGGCGGATTGGCGACCGGCATGGCTATAAAAAGATTTTATTAATTAACGGAATTGGCATCGCCACAAGTATTCTATTAATGGGGCTTGTGCACACCGTGTATCAGCTATTTGCACTAAGGCTCTTCATGGGGCTTGTCACAGGCTTTATCTCGACTTCAATGGCACTGATTTCTGCACAGACCGAAAAGGCAACTGCCGGTAAAACCCTTGGCACGATGCAAATGAGTAATGTTGCCGGAGGATTGTTTGGTCCATTAATGGGTGGATTCATGGCAGACAGCGTCGGATTTATTTATACGTTTTTCCTCACAGCGGCTGTCATTTATGTGTCAGCTATTGTAATTATCTTCGGAGTGAAAGAACATCCGATCCGATCAAAAGAAGCAAAGCGTGTTTCTTACTCACGGAAGGATGTACTCTTTCACATTTTCAAACAGCCTTTGCTTGTGGTCACGATGCTTTTAACGTTTATTACACAAGTAGGGAACTTTAGCATTCAGCCGCTTTTGGCTTTATACATTCATGATTTACATGGTCCTGTCAATCTCGCTTTTTATGCGGGGCTTGCTTTTTCTGCAACTGGACTTGGCAATTTGCTGTTTACGCGAAAATGGGGAGATCTCGGAGATCGAATTGGTCACGACAAGGTGCTGCTTGCCCTTCTCATCCTCTCCTCTATTTTATTTATCCCGCAAGCGATGGCGGATTCGTACGTCATGTTAGTCATTTTCCGTTTCCTATACGGGATGGCACTTGGCGGAATTATTCCGTGTACGACGGCGTATATCCGGATTAAAGCACCTGCTTCTATGCAAGGGGAAGTGCTCGGATACAATGTCAGCTTCCGCTTTCTTGGGAATGTCGTCGGTCCGGTAATCGGCGGCATTGTGGCGAGTCATTACGGGATTCCAGCTGTCTTTTATGTCACTGCCGGCATTTTTCTGTTTGGCGCGTTATTTTTATGGGCTGTCCGCTCGCATGCGAAAACAAAGGAAAGGAGTGTCTGATCATCTTCAGATACTCTTTTTTCTTGCGGAAAAGCCTTATTCACTAGACTTCACGCCCTTTCTTTTCTAAAAATAACCTTCTCGTATCCGCAAAAGAATGGTACGATATGGCTAGAAAATTGAAGAAAGTGAGTGACCTCATGTTTCGTGCAATCATTGGTTGGTTATTACTTGCTGCCCTCATCCCATTATTTGCTCTGACTTTTTATCTATCAAAGGAAGAAGCTGCAAGTGTAAAGCCTGTTAACGAAGTGCTTGATCAAAAAATCAAGCTGGAAAAGATAGATTTTTCCCAAAACAGTTATATGTATGACCGGGATGGTTCTCTTATCTCCGAGATCGTCTCAAACGATGAGAACCGAGTGTTCGTGAAATACAATAACATTCCTGAACCTGTGAAGGAGCTGTTCCTTCGTTCAGAGGACCGCAACTTTTATGACCATAAGGGAATTGACTTTATGGGGGTTGTTCGTGCCCTTGCTGCAAATGTCAAAAACCATGGCATCAGCCAAGGAGCGAGTACGATCACACAGCAGCTGTCCCGCAACTTATATTTAAGCCATGAACGTTCGTTCAGCCGAAAGTTTACGGAGCTGCTCTATTCCTATGAACTTGAGCGGAAATTCTCGAAGGATGAAATTCTCGAAAGCTATTTAAATACGATTTATTTCAGTAATGGTGTTTACGGTGTCGGTTCAGCGGCTAATTACTATTTTGATAAGCCGCTTAGTTCTTTAACACTGGCACAAATGGCATTTATCTCTGCTATTCCAAACAACCCAACACTGTATGACCCATTAAAACAGTTCAAGCACACAAAGAAACGCCAAGAACGACTGCTTGGTATCTTGAAGAAAGATGGCGTCATCACCAAAAAGCAATACAAAAAAGCCGTCAAAGAAAAAATCAGCCTTTCTTTAAGTGAAAAGAAAAACCTATACCCTGACTATGTGACATATGCCAATGAAGAGTTTACCGATCTTGTGTCTGATCAGGAGGGCTTTACAAAACGATTGAAGAAAGCCAAAACAGCTGAAGCGAAAAAGGCGATTCAAAAGGAATTATCTGAAAAGGTCAGTGCCCTGCTCCAGGATGGTGTGAAAATTTATACGGCGCTTGATCCTTCCTTACAGCAAAGAGCCGTCTATCAGCTTAATGCTCAATTGCCTTACCAAGGTGTGGAAGGCGGATCAGCCGTCATTAATCATGAAACGCATCAAATTGTTGCACTTGCTGGCGGGAAAAACTATAAGAAATTTGATTTTAACTACGCTTATCAAGCGCAAAGACAGCCTGGTTCTGCGATTAAGCCGCTTTTAGACTATGCGCCTTATATTGATCAAACCGGCGCAACGGCTTCAAGCACCATCAGTGCCGGCAAGTTTTGCAGCAGCGGATACTGTCCGCAAAACTATAATCATAAAACGTATGGAACAGTCACACTTGAAACAGCCTTTAAACATTCTTACAATACCCCTGCGATCCGAATGCTGGATACAGTGGGTGTCAAAAAAGGCTTCAGCTATTTAGAGAAGTTCTCATTCGAACATATTGTAGCGGAAGATTACCGTCTTCCTTCTGCACTTGGCGGATTTACGAAAGGTTTCTCACCGCTAGAAATAACAGATGCATATACGGTCTTTGGCAACCAAGGAGCCTACACACAAAGTCATTCGATCACAAAAGTGACAGACTTAAACGGTAAGACCCTTTACAAGTGGAAAGAGTCGCCAAAGCAAGTATATTCTCAGCGTACAAATGAAACGATGCGTAAGCTGCTTACCTCCGTTGTGAAAAGTGGGACAGGGAAAAAAGCGAATTTCAACGCCCCTTACATCGGTGGTAAAACAGGGACGTCCAATGATTACAAAGATATTTGGTTTGTGGGACTGACAGATCAGTACACAATGGGTGTCTGGGTTGGAAGAGATAGAGGAACGGTAGAATCGATTTATCATTCAAGCCCGCACTTACGTATTTGGAAAAATACGATGCAATACGCCAGATAAACAGGAGGTTTGATTGCGATGCATTCAACACATCCCCCCCATTTAATCTTATTTGACGGTGTCTGCAACGTGTGCAGCGGCGCTGTTCAGTTTGTGATTAAGCGCGATCCGAATGAACGGATGATGTTCGCTTCCTTACAATCAGATACAGGACAGCGTATTTTAAAGGAAAACGGTTTGCCTTTAGATGAGTTCAATTCATTCATTTATATCGAAAAAGGGACCCTTTATACGAAATCAACAGGCATCTTAAAAGCCGCGCGGCATTTAAAAGGAATCTACAGATGGAGCTTTTTACTCCTTGCCATACCTCGCCCAATCCGTGATTGGTTTTATCAGCTGATGGCAAAAAATCGCTACAAATGGTTTGGTCAAAAAACATCTTGTATGATGCCTACACCCGATATTCAAAAGCGGTTTCTTTCATAAAAAAAAGCATCCTCCATCATTGGAGGATGCTTTCTTTGTCTGCTTATGAAGGCAGACTGGCCATCACACTGTTATAAAGCTTAATAAATAAGTACAAAATACCGATCAAAAACGTCGCCCAAAACAGCAGAATAAACATCATAAATCCAATCAAATTCAGCATAGAAAGCGATTGATAAATGCGAACCACAACCCAGATAAAATAGACAAGACTTGCTAATGCAAAAAGTCCGACTAGCAGAATGAGCTGCTGCGTCAACAGAAATGCAAGCAAGCTGGCAAATAAATAAACAACGGATGCAATCCGAATTTTCTTTAAGTTCTCCCCTTCAGGGTCCTTAGCGAAAAAGAGCAACGCCAGCTCTAATACCGTATCTGCAATCAGTTTTAAGGCAGATAAGATCATAAAATAAACAAGTGCAAAAGCAGCAAAGAGAGCAAGACGAATGCCCTGTTCAGAGAAAAATTCAAGCATTCCTTTTAAAATGCCTGCTTGAGTCAAGAAATCAGTCGTGATACCTACTGTGAAAATCGAAAAAGCAGAGCTGAATAGTAAAATTGAAATCAGCGGAAAATATCCAGTCAAATATGTATTTTTCATAAATAGATCCTTTCTCATAAGCTCACATTTATTATGGCTCACTTAAAACGGATTGACAAGATGCTTTCAAAGTAAACTGACAGCAAAATCAAATTTATGATTTTGCACGTACATTCCTTCACAAACTTACATTTTCCCGTTAAAGTATTACTGTTACGAAAAAATCGTGCGTTAGGGGTATACTCGTGAAAAAAACTTTAAGACTGCAAACACGGCTGACGATCTTTGTGTGCATCGTTGTCCTGATCTCCCTTTGTATCACATTCTTTACGATATGGTCGGAAACAGCCAAGAACATCCATCAGCAGGAACGTGACATTGCTCTTTCTACTGCCAAAATGGTCGCAGAGGCACCGATCACAGCACAATCATTAGAAGATCATTCATATTCCGCATTACGAAAATATACAACAAGTGTTCAGCAAATCACCAAAACCGAATTCGTTGTCGTCATGGATATGAACGGTATCCGCAAAACACACCCGAATCCGCAGAAAATTGGAAAGCGGTTTGCCGGCGGTGATGAAAAAGCAGCATTACAGGGAAAAGAACATATTAGTACGGCTTCTGGAACACTCGGCAGATCCATGCGTGCTTTTGTTCCTGTTTATGATCAAAATGGAAAGCAGCTTGGGGCTGTGGCCGTAGGGATTACGTTAAAGGAAATTGACTTGATTATTCATCAAAGCTTACTTCCACTCTACTTCGTCACATCACTCAGCCTTCTATCTGGCATCATCGGAGCACTCATTGTGGCAAGAAAAGTGAAGAAGATTATGTTTGGACTTGAGCCGGATGAGATCGCCACATTGTTAAAAGAACGAAGTGCCATGCTAGAATCAACAAAAGAAGGGATTCTGGCCGTTGATCAGCACGGTAAAATCAAACTGGCTAATGCAGAGGCAAAACGGCTCTTTCATAATATGGGCATTATGGTTGATCCTAGAGAACAAGATGTGCAAACTCTCCTCCCTTCAAGCGGCTTAAAACAGGTCATTGAAACACGCAAGCCGCTGCTTGATCGTGACGTGAGAATGAATGGACTGGAGCTCGTCTTTAATGAAGTGCCAATTACGGTAAAAGGTGAAATTGTCGGAGCCATCGCCACCTTCCGTGACAAAACAGAAGTGAAACATCTGGCTGAGCAGCTTAGCGGGGTCAAAATGTATGCGAATGCGCTCCGTGCCCAGTCACATGAATTTATGAACAAGCTGCATGTCATTTTAGGATTGGTTCAGCTCAAAAACTACGATGACCTTGGCACCTATATCAAAGATATTGCGATCTATCAGCAAACGGAAACAAATGAAATCATCAACCATGTGAAAAACTCTGTTTTAGCAGGATTTTTACTAGGAAAACAAAGCTATATCAGGGAACAAGGCGCTGCCTTGGAGGTTATTTGCAGCACACAAGTGCCAAATACGGAGGACCCGGCAGTGACG
This sequence comes from Bacillus sp. Je.9.29.b, assembly GCF_051129925.1. NCBI lineage: Bacteria > Bacillati > Bacillota > Bacilli > Caryophanales > Bacillaceae > Bacillus > Bacillus sp. Je.9.29.b. The sequence continues at coordinate 182,223 of NZ_JBCPSO010000007.1, read as the reverse complement.
CATGATCTCATTACCGTGATTGGCAACTTGTTAAATAACGCACTCGATGCTGTTTCACATACTGACACGAAAAACATCTCGATCTCCTTCAGATACGTCCATGAGCAGCTTCACATTGAAATCACGGACACAGGTGTTGGTCTCACGAAAGAAGAACAAGACATCATGTTTGATCAAGGCTTTTCAACTAAAGGAGAAGACCGAGGATTCGGACTCTACTTCGTTGACCAAAGCATTAAGAAATTGAACGGACATATGATTGTCACGAGTGAAAAAGGAGAAGGAACGACCTTTAGTCTCCGCATTCCGTATAAACAAAAGGAGGATTCACATGATTAATGTGTTAATAGTAGAAGATGATCCAATGGTTGGGGAGCTGAACAAACGCTACCTGACCCAAATCGATGGCTTTGAGTTAAAGGGGATTGCCACCTCCTTTCAGCAGGCACTTGAAGTGTTAAAAACAGAAGTCATTCACCTCGTACTGCTCGATATTTATATGCCTGGACAAAATGGACTGGCATTACTAACAGAAATTCGCCAGCAAAATCATGCCGTTGATGTCATTGTCATTTCGGCTGCAAATGAAGTCGATGTTGTACAGCAAACGATGCGAAATGGAGCAGTTGATTATTTAATTAAGCCTTTTGAGTTCGAACGATTCCAATCAGCACTGGCAGAGTATAAACGGAAACACGCCCTGTATCAATCCATGAACAGCATTTCGCAAAATGATTTAGATGCGAAGCTTTTTCATAAAAAAGCAGAGGCGGAAAAAGTCCTCTTGCCAAAAGGACTGACCAAAAGCACACTTAAACTCATCTGGACAAGCATTCAATCATTTGGCCAGCAGGCTTTCACAACCGAAGACCTAGCCAATCATACAGAAATCTCTCAAGTCTCCATTAGAAAATACTTGAAATTCCTTGAGGATATCGAAGTGGTGGATGTTGAAATGGCATATGGGACAATTGGACGTCCTGTTTTCCAATATAAACTGAACACGAGCAATATGAATTTGATTCAGCAATATCTTTAAAATACTACATCTGACCTTTCACAAAGGCCAGATGTTTTTTTATGGCATAAGATGTAACAAACCCCTTGATATCAGTGGTTCTGCTGTAGCGGAGCACATCACAAAAGCGGCATTATATCATATTTCAGCAGATAAAAAGACATCAAATAAAGCCATTTAACATTTTTTTAAAAATAAAACAAATTTCTATTTATTTATTCGATCGGAAATGATAAATTATGATTGATTAGTTCAACGAGATATAAGTCTGATGTCTTACATCTTCTCTCCTGCCCTCCATAAGTTTCATGAGAAAGCAGGATAAAATACCCTCTTCAGAAGGGTGAGAAGAGATAGATCGGTCTTTTTTCGTGAGACTTTTCTGAAACTTTTAAATTTTATAGGGGGTTATGTTTTGAAGAAGCGCAAAATTGGACTAGCATTGTCCTTAGTCGTAGCAGCAGGAACCATCCTTGGAGCATGCGGCAACTCTGGCTCAAACAGCGGTGAAAGCAAAAAAGATAAAGATCAATTCACTGTTGCAATGGTAACTGATGTCGGTGGTGTCGATGACAAATCGTTTAACCAATCAGCTTGGGAAGGTTTACAAGCATTTGGGAAAGACAACAATCTAAAAAAAGGTAAAAACGGCTTTGATTACTTACAATCTAAATCAGATGCTGACTATACAACAAACTTAAACACACTTGCTCGTGAGAAATTCGACCTGATTTACGGAATTGGTTTCTTAATGGAAGATGCTATTTCTGAAATTGCGGATCAACGTAAGAAAAACCACTTTGCGATCGTTGATGCAGTCGTGAAAAAAGACAACGTAGCCAGCATTGTATTTAACGAAAACGAAGGATCATTCCTTGTGGGTGTTGCGGCTGCTCTTTCTACAAAATCAAACAAAATTGGATTCGTCGGCGGCGTTGATTCTGAATTAGTCAGAAAATTCGAAGTTGGCTTCCGCGCAGGTGTTGAAGCAGCTAATCCGAAAGCAAAAGTTGAAGTGAAATATGCCGGTGCATTCGATAAGGCTGACATCGGGAAAGCAACAGCTGAAAGCATGTACAAATCTGGCGTCGACATCATCTATCATGCTGCTGGCGGCACTGGAACTGGTGTCTTCACGGAAGCGAAAAACCTGAAAAAAGCAGATCCTAACCGTAAAGTTTGGGTTATCGGTGTAGATAAAGACCAGTATGACGAAGGAAAAGTACCTGGAACAAAACAAAGTGTCACCCTTACTTCTATGGTTAAGAAAGTAGACACAGCGGTACAAGACTTAACAACGAAAGCAAAAGAAGGTAAGTTCCCTGGCGGCGAAGTGATCACATACGGTCTGAAAGAAGGCGCTCTTGACATCTCTCCATCTAAGGAAAACCTTGATAAAGATGTATTAAAGAAAGTTGAAGAATGGAAACAAAAAATCATCAAGGGTGAAGTGAAAATCCCTGCAACACGTGATGAACTAAAAGATTTTAAAGCTTAATTTGAGCAGTGGGATAAGCGCGCCTTATCCCCTTGCCTCTCCTTTACCTCCTCTTTATTCGTAAAAGGTGGTAAAAGAAAAGCTGCAGCCTCGTTTTGCAGCTTTTCTTTTGCTAGTTTTTATCTTCATCAGCACCCTAAAAAAGGAGCGGTTAAACCTGTGGATTATGTCATTGAAATGTTGAATATACGCAAAGAATTCCCTGGCATTGTAGCAAACGACAACATTACGCTACAGCTAAAAAAGGGCGAAATTCATGCGCTGCTTGGTGAAAACGGCGCTGGAAAATCAACGCTCATGAACGTGCTTTTCGGACTGTACCAGCCTGAAAAAGGTGAAATCAAGGTACACGGAAAACCTGTGACCATCTCTAGTCCAAATGATGCTAGTGATTTAGGCATCGGAATGGTGCATCAGCACTTTATGCTTGTCGATACCTTCACTGTCGCTGAAAACATCATTTTAGGTAAAGAGCCCAAGAAGTTTGGAAAGATTGACAAAGAACTAGCCATACAGCAAGTACAAGAGCTTTCTGACCGCTATGGTTTGAAAATAGATCCTGCCGCAAAAGTATCTGACATCTCTGTCGGCATGCAGCAGCGTGCAGAAATCTTAAAAACACTTTACCGCGGCGCTGACATTTTGATCTTCGACGAACCAACGGCCGTTTTAACACCTCAAGAAATCAAAGAACTCATACAAATTATGAAAAACTTAATCAATGAAGGCAAATCCATTATTTTAATCACCCATAAGCTGAAAGAAATTATGGATGCCTGTCATCGCGTGACCATTATCCGAAAAGGCCAAGGCATTCGTACACTTGATGTGGAAAGCACAAATAAAGACGAACTTGCAAGCCTCATGGTTGGCCGTGAAGTGTCATTTAAAACAGATAAAAAAGCTGCTTCTCCTGCTGAGGAAGTTCTTCAAATTCAAGACCTCACAGTAAAAGACGCCAGAGGAATTGAAGCTGTCAAAGAGTTGAACCTCTCAGTGAAGGCTGGCGAAATTGTCGGAATTGCTGGGGTAGATGGCAATGGCCAGTCTGAATTAATTGAAGCCATTACCGGTCTAAAAAAATCAGAATCTGGCACAATCATGCTAAACGGGAAAGCCATTCAAAATCTCCCGCCTCGTAAAGTGACCGAATCTGGGATTGGACATATTCCTCAGGACCGTCATAAACATGGACTTGTACTCGATTTTTCAATTGGAGAAAACATTTCCTTACAAACGTATTATCAGCGTCCTTATTCAAAATTTGGCTTATTGAATATGAAAAATATTTATCAAAAAGCAAAACGAATCATTGCGGAATATGACGTCAGAACACCAAGTGAATATACAGAAGCGCGCGCTCTGTCAGGCGGTAACCAGCAAAAAGCCATTATCGGCCGTGAAGTTGACCGCAATCCTGATTTATTAATTGCCGCTCAGCCGACACGAGGACTTGATGTTGGTGCGATTGAATTTGTTCATAAACGTCTAATCGAGCAAAGAGACGCAGGTAAAGCTGTTTTGCTCATCTCCTTTGAGCTTGATGAAATTATCAATGTCAGTGATAAGATCGCTGTTATTTTCGAAGGCAGCATTGTCGCCATTGTTGATCCAAAAGAAACAACAGAGCAAGAGCTTGGTCTATTAATGGCTGGAAGTACGCAACAGGAAGTGGGGAAAGAAGCAAATGTCTAATCGCTTAACAAATCTGCTGATTCCGCTTATAGCCATTGTACTTGGTCTTTTGGTTGGGGCCATTATTATGCTGGCAAGCGGTTATAGTGTCATCGAAGGCTATAGCGCCCTTTGGAATGGCGTTTTCGGTGAAACCTATTATATGGGAGAAACCATCAGGCAAGTGACACCTTATATTTTATCAGGGCTTGCTGTTGCCTTTGCATTTCGGACAGGCCTGTTTAATATCGGTGTAGAAGGTCAAATGCTTGTTGGCTGGGTAGCTGCTGTATGGATTGGAACAACAGTCCATGCACCTATGTATATTCATCTGCCGCTTGCACTCATCACCGCAGCTGCTGCAGGTGCTTTATGGGGCTTTATTCCTGGTTTTTTAAAAGCTCGTTTTTATGTGCATGAGGTCATCGTTACTATCATGATGAACTACATTGCCCTTCATGTCACAAACTATTTAATCTCAAATGTCTTAACAGATAATAAAGATAAAACAGATAAAATCGATGCCACTGCCTCGCTCCGCTCTGGATTTTTTGAGCAGATCACTGATTTTTCCCGAATGCATAACGGTATTTTTGTTGCCATTATTGCTGCGGTCGTGATGTGGATCATTATTCAAAAAACGTCTAAAGGGTTTGAATTACGAGCAGTTGGAATGAACCAGCAGGCATCACATTATGCTGGTATGACCGTTCGCCGCAATATTATTTATGCGATGCTCATTTCAGGTGCTTTTGCAGGTCTTGCAGGCGCTATGGAAGGTCTTGGTACATTTGAATATGCCTCTATTAAAGGCTCGTTTACTGGCGTAGGTTTTGATGGAATTGCCGTCGCTTTATTAGGTGGAAATACGGCTGTTGGTGTTGTCCTTGCTGCATTATTGCTTGGTGGATTGAAGGTCGGTGCGTTAAATATGCCGCTTGAATCAGGCGTACCGACTGAGGTTGTTGATATTGTCATTGCCATCATCATTCTTTTCGTCGCCTCAAGCTATATTATCCGTCTTGTGATTCAACAAATGAAGAAAAAGGGGGGAAAATAAGTGGGATTTCTGCAAATACTTGAAATCATCGTCCCAGCTACACTTGTTTATGCTGCACCACTTATTTTAACCGCTCTTGGAGGCGTCTTTTCAGAAAGATCAGGTGTTGTCAATATCGGTCTTGAAGGGTTGATGGTCGTCGGAGCATTTTCCAGTATTATCTTTAACTTGTTTTTTGCTGATACGTTTGGAGCCTTGACCCCGTGGCTTGGGCTTCTCGTCGGAATGGCCGTTGGCGGATTGTTCTCACTGATTCATGCAGTGGCGACCATTACCTTCCGAGCTGATCAAACGGTCAGTGGTGTGGCGATTAACATGCTGGCACTTGGCGCAACATTGTTTGTCGTCAAACTGATTTATGGAAAAGCACAAACTGATAAAATTACAGATCCTTTCTATAAAGGAGATATTCCCCTTTTAAGTGACATTCCGATCATTGGTGATATTTTCTTTAAAGATGTTTATTATACGTCTATACTCGCCTTAGCTCTTGCGGTTGTTGCTTGGTTTGTTTTATTTAAAATGCCATTTGGTCTTCGTCTTCGTGCAGTCGGAGAGCATCCAATGGCAGCTGATACAATGGGAATCAAAGTGTACCGGATGCGTTACATCGCTGTTTTCATTAGTGGACTGTTTGGCGGTCTTGGCGGAGCTGTTTATGCCTCAACGATCGCGCTTGATTTCTCACATGCCACCATTACTGGACAAGGCTTCATCGCACTAGCTGCGCTTGTATTCGGTAAATGGCATCCATTTGGCGCAATGGGCGCTGCTTTATTCTTTGGATTTGCTCAAAGTTTAAGCATCATTGGCTCTCTCCTGCCGCTGTTCCAAGATATACCGAATGTGTATATGCTCATAGCACCATATGTGCTCACCATTTTAGCACTTACTGGCTTCATTGGACGTGCCGATGCACCGAAAGCACTTGGTACGCCTTATCTAAAAGGAAAACGATAAATACGATGTATGATCAATCCCCTGAAGGACAAACTACCTTCAGGGGATTTTTGTATGATAAAAAACTCAAAAACTCCTGTTTATTTTACTTTTATTACACTTATTTTAGTTTAATAAATAGAAGAGTGTCATTGAATCTTCTACAATTGAGACAAATAGCATTTGGGGGTGTTTATGTGGCTAATGCACAACAATTGAAATCGATTACAGACGATTCTGACAATAATAAAAGCGTTTTCCGTAAGATCATGTCTTGGAAAATTGGTGTTATTGATCTACCTGTGTATTTAGTACTTGCAGCGATTATTTTAACTGCCGCTTATTTTAATAAAATTCCAGCAAATATGCTTGGTGGTTTCGCTGTTATTATGATTTTGGGGATTTTCCTTGGAGATGTAGGACAACGTATTCCAATCTTAAAAGATATTGGTGGACCGGCGATTCTTTCTTTATTCGTACCATCGTTCCTGGTCTTTTTTAATGTTCTGAATCCGAACTCATTGGAAGCGGTTACGTCTCTTATGAAAACGTCGAACTTCCTTTACTTCTATATCTCTGCTCTTGTAGTAGGTAGTATTCTTGGGATGCAGCGAACTGTTTTAGTACAAGGCCTTATTCGTATGTTTGTTCCTCTCGTTGCAGGTACAATTGCAGCTGTGAGTGCTGGTATCCTTGTTGGCCTTTTAGTTGGTTACACACCGCATCATTCATTCTTCTTTATTATTGTACCGATTATTGCCGGTGGTGTTGGAGAAGGGATTTTGCCATTATCTATCGCTTATTCACAAATTCTTGATGTATCAGCAGAGTCATTAATTTCTCAATTAATTCCTGCGGCTGTCATTGGGAACGTCATTGCCATTATCTGTGCTGGCGCATTGAAGAAGCTTGGTGAAAAACGTCCTGAACTAAACGGAAATGGCCGTCTTGTGAAATCTAAAGAAGCAAACGAAATTTTCGAGCAGCCAGATTTGGATGCAAAAGTTGATTTCGGGTTAATGGGTGCTGGTGTACTCGTTGCTTGTACAACCTTCATCTTTGGTGGTCTGTTAGAAAGCTTTGTTCATATTCCAGGTCCAATCTTAATGATTGTTCTTGCTGCTTTAATCAAATACTTAAACGTGATGCCTCAGCATCTTCAAAACGGCTCACAGCAGTTCTACAAGTTTGTATCTAAAAGCTTTACATGGCCGCTAATGGTTGGTCTTGGTATTCTATACATTCCACTTGATGATGTAGCAACTGTCATCTCCATTCCATTCGTATGCGTATGTATCGCTGTTGTACTCGCAATGGTTGGTTCTGGTTACTTCGTTGGAAAACTAATGAACATGTATCCAGTAGAATCTGCTATTGTCACTGGCTGTCACAGCGGACTTGGCGGTACTGGCGACGTTGCGATTCTTTCAGCTTCTGGAAGAATGGGTCTTATGCCTTTCGCACAAGTATCTACACGACTTGGCGGAGCAGCAACTGTTATCTGTGCAACGATCTTACTCAGAGTGTTTAGTTAAACTACCACACATAAAAAGCATGGGCTCTCACATGGGCCCATGCTTTTTTATATTTCTTTTCTCCTATAGGATCTTATTCATCAGCTAATACAATTCGTAAATATTCCCTGGGCTGAAAAGGATACAGCTTGGTTTCTTGATAGCTCATGTGAAGAAGATGCTCAGAAAACAGCGGCCATTCACTCCCGGCCTGCCACCTTTTTTGATCATTTCGGTCAATCAAGAATGCTCCTCCTAAAATCGTGCAGAATAGGCTTAAGCTGATGGCGATCTTTCGTTTCATTTGATCAGCTCCTTTAAGAAAAGCATGTACGAAAAACAAAACAATATACAATGAGTATCATTTTTGATAAAATTATTTTTGTGGTCAAAAGAACCTAAAACAAATACAGTTTGCTTGAAATCGTTTCAAACCAATGCACTATGGCTGTATTTACGCTATAATTTTAATTACCAGTTCTTTAGAACGTGAATTTATATTGATCAAAGGAGGTTCATTTTCTTGCAGCTTATTCACTTCGCCATCCTATCACCTTTTTTACTCGCTTTTGTTGTACCTTTCCTTTACAAATATGTGAGACGTATACATACAGGATGGTTTGTTCTCATCTTGCCGATTCTTTTATTTACCTATTTCATCCAAATGATACACATCACTTCGAATGGACGAACGCTTTTCTCACAGGCTGAATGGATTCCATCGTTAGGGATGAATTTCACTGTGTATGTCGATGGTCTCAGCCTGTTATTTGCTTTATTAATTACAGGTATCGGCTCACTAGTGGTGCTGTACAGTATTTTCTACTTATCAAAGGAAAAAGAACAGCTTGGCTCTTTCTACACGTATTTGCTCATGTTTATGACCGCGATGCTGGGTGTCGTTCTTTCTGACAACATGGTGGTTCTATACTTGTTTTGGGAGTTAACGAGTATCTCTTCCTTCCTCTTAATTGGGTATTGGTATAAACGGGAGCGCTCTCGGTATGGAGCAACGAAATCACTGCTTATTACTGTTTTTGGCGGATTAGCTATGCTTGGTGGCTTCATCCTCATTTACCTGATTACTGATTCATTCAGTATTCGTGAAGCAGTCAATCAGCTTCAGCTCATTATGGCATCACCTTACTTTATCCCTGCCATGATCCTAATCTTACTAGGTGCCTTTACGAAATCAGCGCAGTTCCCATTCTATATCTGGCTGCCTGATGCAATGGAAGCACCGACCCCTGTGAGCAGTTATCTGCATTCTGCTACGATGGTGAAAGCCGGTATTTATCTTGTTGCCCGCTTCAGTCCAATCTTTGCTATATCAGAGGTATGGTTCTGGACCATTTCCATCGTTGGGCTTGTCACATTATTCTGGGGATCATTCCACGCCGTCCGGCAAAACGATTTGAAAGCCATTCTGGCCTATTCGACAGTGAGCCAGCTCGGCATGATTATGCTCATGCTTGGCGTCGGCGCAGCTGCGATTCATGAAAACAATCCTGCCTTTTTTGGCGCAGCCGTTCTTGCAGCTATTTTTCACCTCATTAACCATGCTACGTTTAAAGGCAGTCTCTTTATGGCAGCTGGTATTATCGATCATGAAACAGGAACTCGTGACATTCGGAAATTAGGCGGATTAATGACGATCATGCCGATTACCTTCACAATTACGTTAATCGGTACATTTTCAATGGCCGGATTACCGCCATTTAACGGTTTCTTAAGTAAAGAGCTATTTTTCACAAGTATGATACGGATTTCTGATATCAGCTTTACGGACGTTTCAACATGGGGTGCCATCTTCCCGACACTCGCTTGGCTCGCTAGCGTCTTTACGTTCATTTATAGTATGATGCTCCTCTTTAAAACTTTTAGAGGCCGTCTGAATATAGACCAATTGGAGAAAAAACCGCATGAAGCACCGATCGGCATGCTCATTCCGCCCATCATTCTAGCTGCACTTGTGGTCACCTTCTTCTTTTTCCCTAATATTCTTGCCTATTCTGTCATTGAACCTGCAATTGCGGCGATCATTCCTGAAGCGATTGAAACAGGAAGCCGTTTTTCTGTGAAAATTGAAGCATGGCATGGCTTCCAGCCAGAACTCTATATGACAATAGGTGTCGTTGTACTCGGCACAATCGGCTACTTGACGCTTTCAAAATGGCGTCCAATGTACAACATCTTTAAGGAAAAGTGGTCATTTAATGCTTTATACGACCGCTCTCTTATCGGTTTAGAAAAAGGTTCATACCGCCTGACAAACAGTTATATGACTGGTTTTCTTCGTGACTATCTTGTCTATGTGTTTGGGTTCATGATTATCGTCATTGGCGGCGTGATGTTTTATCAGCAGGCCTTTTCATTTCAAACTGATCAGGCTGCCTCAATTGGCACGTATGAAGTGATTCTTTCACTTGTGATGGTGGCGGCGACGATTGCCACAGTATTCGCAAGTTCACGATTAACAGCTATTATTGCACTAGGTGTCATGGGCTACACGCTGTCATTATTCTTCGTGATTTTCAGAGCACCTGACCTTGCGCTGACACAGCTGATTATTGAAACGATTTCTGTCGCACTGTTTTTGCTTTGCTTCTATCATTTGCCGAAGCTGAGCTTAAAGCAAAAAACAAGAAGATTCAAAATGACCAATTTCATCATTTCATTAGGTGTTGGGGTTGTTGTCACTTGTCTAGCTTTCGCTTCCACAAGTCAGCAGTCACTTGACACCATCTCAACTTACTTTATTGAAAACAGCTACAAACTTGCTGGCGGTGACAATATTGTCAATGTCATTCTTGTAGATTTCAGGGGCTTTGATACCCTTTTTGAAATTACTGTGCTCGCCATTGCGGCACTTGGTATTTATGGGTTATTAAAAACACAAGCAAAACGGAAGAGAGGTGTGCGGCGATGAGAAAGATTGATACGAATGATATGCTTTTGCAAGTCACAACGAAAATCACAGCATTCATCATCTTGCTTTTCTCCCTTCACCTATTTCTTGCGGGACATAACAATCCTGGCGGCGGATTCATAGGCGGCCTGATGAGTGCTGCGGCTGTCGTTCTTCTGCTTTTAGCCTATGATCTGAAGACAGTAAGACGCATTTTGCCATTTGACTTTATTTATGTAACTGGAGCCGGTTTGCTCGTTGCGATCCTGACAGGTATGGGATCCTTTCTATTCGGTGCACCTTTTCTATCCCATGCATTTGATTATTTCCAATTACCGTTTTTAGGGAAAACAGAACTGGCGACAGCCGTCCTGTTTGATATCGGTGTGTATTTGGTTGTTGTCGGTGTCACCATGACCATTATTCAAATGATTGGAGAGAAGGAATAATGGAATTTCTAATGTCTATTATCGTCGGAATTATTTTTATGGCGGCGACCTATTTGATGCTGTCAAAGAGCCTTCTGCGGGTCATCGTCGGTACTGCTGTTTTGAGTCACGGCGTCCACTTGCTTCTTTTAACAATGGGCGGTTTAAAAAAAGGAGCGCCTCCAGTTCTAAAAGAGGGGCTCACATCCTATGTAGATCCATTGCCACAAGCATTAATTTTAACAGCCATTGTCATTGCTTTTGGTGTGACATCCTTATTACTTGTCATGGCCTTCCGTGCCTTCCAAGAGCTGCGAACAGATGACATGGATCAAATGAGAGGAAATGATCAGCATGAATAATCTCGTGATCCTGCCTATATTAATTCCATTACTAGCTGCTACACTATTGATCTTTATGAATAAAAACATCATGCTGTCAAGAGTCTTTAGTGTCTTGGCATCTCTTTCAGCCATTATATGTAATGCATATTTGGTTCAAACGATTTTCACAAATGGGATACAAACCCTTTATTTGGGCGGCTGGAAAGCGCCATTTGGGATTGCCCTTGTGGCCGATCAATTTGCTGCACTTCTTGTGCTGACCGCTTCCGTTGTCGGGCTTGTGACAGTCCTCTTCTCCTTTCAAACGATTGGGAAAGAAAGAGAGCGGCTCTTCTATTATTCTGGCGTACAGTTTTTGTTAGCTGGCGTCAGCGGAGCCTTTTTAACAGGAGATATTTTCAACCTGTTTGTATTCTTTGAATTACTGCTGATGGCATCTTATATGCTCATTGTATTAGGCGGATCAAAGCCTCAGCTTCGTGAATCACTCAAATATATTGTGTTTAATATCATCTCGTCGGCATTATTTATTGTCGGAGTTGCCTGTTTATATGCAGTGACGGGCACGCTCAATATGGCTGATTTAAGTGTGAAAATAGCTGAATCAGGGCAAACAGGGTTAATCACTGTTATTTCCATCCTGTTCCTCATTGTGTTCGGCTTAAAAGCTGGGATCTTCCCGCTTTATTTCTGGCTGCCAGGATCGTATCACGCACCGCCGGCCGCGATTTCAGCTCTATTTGGGGCATTGCTGACAAAGGTTGGCTTATATGCGATTGCCAGAGTCTTTACATTAATTTTTATACATGATACAGGCTTCACTCATACACTCATGGCGTGGCTTGCCGCACTGACGGTGATATTCGGTGTGATAGGCTCGATCGCCTATTCTGATGTGCAGAAGATTGTGATTTATAACATTGTCACAGCTGTTGGGGTCATTTTGTTTGGCTTTGCAGCCAACACACCTGCATCACTCCAAGGTGCCATTTATTATCTCATTCACGACATGGTGATCAAAGGGGCTTTATTTATGCTGGCAGGTGCCCTCTTTGTGTATGCTGGTACAAATCAACTGAAAAAAATGGGCGGACTGATTCAATCCCAGCCTCTATTAGGATGGATGTTTTTCATATCGGCTTTATCACTGGCAGGAATTCCGCCGCTGAGTGGCTTTGTTGGAAAACTAAAAATTGTGGAAGGTGGATTTTCTGCTGGATACATGACGTTTTCTATCCTGGTCTTATTGTCCAGTCTCCTTGTCCTCTACTCTATTATGAAGATTTTCATGTCTGCATTTTGGGGCGAGGATCAGGATATGCGCAGAAGAAAGCCGTCAATTAAAGGTATGGTGTACCCTGGCGTACTGCTTGTCGTCTTATCGCTTGCCATTGGGTTAGGGACAGAGTTCATTGCCCCTTATATCAATCAAGCAGCGGAAATGCTTTCCACACCAGAAAAATATATTCAAGCTGTGCTGAAGGAGTAGATGAACATGGCCTTTCAAATATTACTAAACGCTCTCCTCGCCTTTACATGGATGTTTATGAATGATACATACAGAGCCGCAGACTTTGTATTAGGTTTTGCATTAGGGATGATCGCCATTTTTATGCTGCGTCGATTTTTCCCGCAGCGTTTTTACGGCTATGCCCTTTATGCGATTTTCAAGCTGATCATCATTTTTATTCGCGAGCTTCTTCTTGCCAATTTAAGTGTATTAAAGACCGTATTATCTCCAAAGCTCACGATTAAGCCCGGTATTTTCGCCTTTCGTACGGACTTGAAAACAGATTGGGAAATCACTATACTGGCAAATATGATTACATTGACACCAGGTACACTAGTGATTGATATTTCCGATGATCGTTCCATTTTATACATTCATGCGATGGATATTGAAGATGCTGAAAAAGCCATTCACGATATCCGGGTTTCATTTGAAAAAGCGATTCAGGAGGTGAGCGGTAAGTAATGGAACTCATTTTGCAAATGTCACTTGGCATTCTTGCGCTGTCTACCTTGCTTTTTGTGATACGAGTGATCAAAGGTCCCTCTATTCCTGATCGTGTGAGTGCGCTTGATGCGATAGGAATCAATTTAATTGGGATGACAGCCATCGTTTCAATTTTACTGAAAACCACTGCATTCTTTGAGATTATTTTACTGCTCGGCATCCTTGCCTTTATCGGTACTGTCGCTTTTTCCAAATTCCTTGAGAAAGGGGAAGTGATTGAAAATGATCGTCATCGCTAAAGCCATCGTGATTTTCTTTATCCTGCTAGGCGCTATCCTCTGTTTGATTTCAGCCATTGGTGTCCTTCGCCTGCCGGATGTTTACACACGTATGCATGCTGCATCAAAAGCATCGACCCTTGGCGTTGTTCTGATTTTAGTAGGTGTGTTTTTTCACGAATGGTTTCTTGCAGGCGTTATTTCTGCAAAAATCCTTCTCGGTATCGTATTCATCTTCCTGACAGCACCAGTCGGCGCGCACTTGATCGGAAGAGCCGCCTACAATACTGGTGTTAAGCTCGACAAGCGCAGTGTCCAAGATGATTATGGCGGTTTCCGTAACTTTGTGATTAAGCGAAAAGAAGATTCTTATTTATAAAAAGCGAAAAAGAATGGCCTGACATGTTGGGCCATTCTTTTTTTACCTCTCAACAGCATACAAAAAAAGCTTCCGCTGCACCGGGAGCTTTTTTATATGCGATCAATGACAGCAAGTGTGCATCTTGAAGTACAGATGTGCCGGTCTCGATCATCTTTTATATCGATTTGAAATACCATTGTACGCCGTCCTACATGTACAGGAACAGCTGTCGCTGTCACAACTCCATCGCGTACAGATTTTAAATGATTGGCATTGATTTCAATACCTGAGCAAACTTGCTGCGTTAAGTCTAAATGAGCCGCAGCCCCCATGCTCGCCACTGTTTCTGCTAGAGCAGCAGATGCTCCTCCGTGCAGCAGTCCAAATGGCTGTTTTGTTCTATGATCGACTGGCATTGTTGCAACGCATCGTGATTTATTGCACTCTACAATTTCAATGCCTAGTGCCTCAAGCAGTGTATTTGATCCGCTCACATCCATTAATGCCCTCTCCCTTCACACGTTTACAGCACACTTTCAGACTTGGCAATTAACACCGCTTCTGTACGAGATCCAACATTCAGCTTATTAAAGATGGATGTCAAACTGTACTCAATTGACCGTTTGCTCAAATGAAGCACATCGGCAATCTCCTGGTTCGTGTATCCTTTTTCTACTTCTCTAAGGATCAAACACTCCCGTTCGGTTAAGAGATCGTGATCAGTCTGCTGCGCCTGTTCTGGCTTTTCTTGCTGCTGTGAAATTAATTTCTTTAAATAGGACAGCTGAATGACAACTTCCCCTTGCAATGTCCGGTGTATGTATTCAATAATTTTGTCTTTCGTCTCTGTTTTGCTAATTGCACCGTGTAATCCAGCCCGAATAGCCTCTTCAAAATAATCATCTACTTCATACCCTGTATAAATGATAATTTTCACTTGATGGTTGGTTTCTAAAATTTGTTTCGCAATGTCCATTCCATTGATATCCCCGAGATTTAAATCCATTAAAATTACATCATAGATGGAAAAGTCATGCGTCTTTAAAAAGGCGGCTTCTGCATCAGGACTTAAACAATCGACTGATAGCTGCTGGTCTGATTCTAATATGCTTTTTGTCCCTTCCATGACAGCCGGATGATCATCAATGACCAATATCTTCTTCATGTCTTCCTCCCTTTAAATCACTCACTTCCATTTTATATAAAAGACTTGGCTGATGCCAAGTCTTAATCCTTAATAAATCGTTACAATTCCATTTCAATTTTCACCTTAAGCCCTTTTTCCGGTGCTGTGTGAATTTGAAGTTTTCCATTTAACGCTTTCACTCGTTCTCTAATTCCCGATAGCCCCATGCTCATTGTGTGCTGATCAAGATGACTGGCATCAAAACCGACTCCATCATCCTCATAGTGAAGAACAACCTGATCTTTAATACAAATCAGCATCACTAACACTTGAGTGGCTTTTGAATGCTTCAGGGCGTTGGATAACAGCTCCTGAACAATTCGGTAAATATTCAGCTGTGAATCAATATCAATGTCCAATTCTTTATCAAAGCGTGTCGTATTCAGCCTAATATGAAACAGCGCTTCCTCCTGAATTTGAGAAGTCAGCTTCGATATCGCCTTTACTAAACCTAAATCATACAGCAGCTGCGGCCGAAGCTCATGACACGTTTCTCTCGTCGTTTGAATGACTTTGGACATTTGATCATTCCATGAGATAAGCGAATTTTCAATAGATGTCGGGCATTGGTTGTTTTGGAAATTCGTTAAAAACATCTCCGACTGCCTTTTTAGTGATATCAAGTCCTGCAGCACGGAATCATGAAGATCTCTCGCTAAATCTGAACGCTGCTTTTCTTCCATAGCAAACATGATTTTCTTCAGCCATGCAGGATTGGCCTCGCGCTGTTTCAAATCGTCAAGATGCTCCATCAACTCTTCGATTTTAACGACATTTTCCAAACTGACACTTGTATAAAAGGCCAATGTTTTCAGCCAAGAAATCTCATCACGCGACAATTTTGGTGTCCGTAAATTAGATAAACAGCAAATCACAAAAGAGTGACCGCCCCGCTCACCAATTTTCATCATGAACCCTTTATCAAGCGCAATGATTTTTCCGACTTCACCTAATAATTCTTGAAATTGGTCTACATACTTTTTCCATAGCTTACTTTCCTCTGTCGATTCATCAATCTCTTCAACCTGTCCATCTGCCTTCACTTCAAGCACAAAGGCCTTGTTCACAACAAGTACTTCTAAAATGGTGTATTTTAAATGATATAACACTTGGTGAAGTGATGACGCCTCACGAATGAGCTGCGTGAATTTAAACACGCTATCTTGGTAATTATGCTTCTCTGAAAAACGCTTCAGACGAAAACGAAAATCGATGATTTCTTTAAAATAGAAGACAGTGAGCATAAGAATATACGTGATAATTGTAAATTTCATTGTATAAAAGTTAGCACTTGGCTTCTGAATGAAATCAAAGATAACGACTACCACTATAGTAGGTGTGATGGCTAAAAGACTATAATATTTGATTCTCCCCAAGAAGAAATCAACATTATATAATTTATTTGTCATAAATTGATAGACTAAGAAAAACGGAATCAATAGAGCGAACGATGCTAGGATATAAGGTGAAATAAAATATTTATGAAATAAATAAGGAATAATAAAAAATAGCATAAATGGACTGAATGATGAGATCAAAATAAGTGCAAAGGCACTAAGGACATTTCCGATTTCAGTCCCCTTCAACTTTTTAGCAGCCCTTAATGTGATAATAATCGTAATAAATGCAAGTGCAAAGAATGAAAGTAAGTTAAAAGCAGCTAAAACCATATCTTTAAACAGAATTTCTAATACAATATTTATAAAAGGGACGGCATACAAACAAAGAAGTACACGCCAACTAATAATTACCGTTCCTAATTCCTTTAAATATTGATACATAAAGTGCATATACAACGGGGGTACACAAGTCATCGTAGAAATTACGATAAAACCGCTAATATATTCCCCTTTACCAGAGCCGCCAGAGCTTACATAGGCTACAGCAACAGCTAGCAAAAAGAGAGCAAGAATATATGCAGACTCTTTTTTCCTAGCTTTATTGATTTTTAAAATCATAAATATACAGAATAGACTGATCGAATAAAAAATGATAGGTATTAAATAAATAAACAAATTTTCTTGACTTAATAAGCTTACATTCTCTATTTCAATTTCATCACCATGTCTATCAACAACTAAGCTCTTGACATTCGCTAAATAACCTCGTCTTACTTCTTTGGTTGGTTCTTTGTTACCGTTCACTTCAAGGATGATATCGCCTTTTCTCACACCAGCATAATAGCTGTCTGTAAAGTCTACAACATCCTCTATTTCAAGTTGTCCGTCACTATTCACCGAAACGACTGCCCCTACAAAAATATTAAACACATTGATGTAGGAAATATAAATCACATAAATGAAGCTAAGGATCAGTAAAATAACAGTTAATTTCGAGTAAAATTTTTGCATAGAACCTCTATACTCACCCAGCATCTCTCCATTTTTTTGATCTAATGGTATCTTCTTTCTGAAAACCTTCAACAATAATGCTTGCAGTCACTTGATCAACGTGAAGCAACGATGCATTTCCATGAGCAACTTGCTTTAATGCCGAGGGATTCTCCACTAGATAACTAACTAGTTTCTGAATGTTCATCTTCTCCATCTCCAATTAAAAAAAGTATCAGCTTTTCCTTTTTAGAAGCCTCTAAATGTAGTATTTCGAATGCTTCTTTAAACTTATTTCTGAGAAGGTTTCTCATAATAAATACATATTGTTGAACGCCAGATTCTTTTAATTTATCCTTTAATTCTTCAGAGCCAATGCTCTTATCCTCTGATTGATAATAACTGAGCAAGTCTGAACTGGATGGATTAAATTCATTTTTTAAATATACTAGCGGTAATGTTTGCATTCTTTTAAAATCAATATTCTTTTTATTAAAAAGGGCCACATAGTCATTTTCAAGCTGCTCTGCCATGCCTAGATAATAAGCATATTCTTCTACATTTTTTTCAAATGAACCTGTTGCCAAAATAACCCCTAACATACAGGGTAACACAAACAGTGATCCTGCCTTTAACTTCATGATATTTAAACAATCCTGCTCATTCTCTGGCTCCAGTGTCATATCTATATGCTGTCCTTGCATTGACTGAATGGAATAGGAGTATACACTGTTTAAAAGCTCCGTTGCATGATCAAGCTTTGAAAAGACTTCAAAGCTCAATACAAAAAGAACATTTGCTGCATTCATTGCAATTCCGCTCTGACACTTCATCCAAGGATACGAATCTTTGTCCTGATCTTCAATATCATCTAATATATCGGCTGATAAGATGAGAAGTTCAATCCCTGCTGCCAGTTTTGTAATCGCTTGCTTGTCTTGACCGCCAAATGCCTTATAATGTTGGTAAGCTAATTGTCCAAAAGGGAATTCATTCTTTATATCTGTAAATTCAAGAAGCAGTTTTTGTAACTCATTCTGCCTGACTGCATGTTGAATAAAATCAGACATATTCTGCTTGATTTTTGTATTCTCTAGATAGTTTAGCATACTCGATCTTGTACCTCACCCTTTCGTCTTTTATTTTACTAAAAAGACATGAGCAAATGTCCACTGACATCACTATTTAACAATTATATAATAATATATCCTTTTTTTGTATGTATTTGGATAAAAAAAAGACTTGATGATTATCAAGTCTTTAAGAAATTTTCACATATTCATATTTGTCGTATTGATCAATGCTTTTGTTAATGTTATGAAGAGAAGCCGTTGTTTCTCTAATTTCGTTTTCAAGTTTCCATAATAATTGTTTAAGTTCTTCGATTTCATACTTTTCCATCGATTCCACTCTCCTTTTTTGGAAGATCAATGTATTTGTGTATGGTGATTGGGTCATAAGTATTTGATCTGTTACTAACAGTGTAAATGTAATTGAGTATTTTTTCACCGAAAAGTATGCACAAAACGTGTGCGTGATACCGCAAAATTCAATAGGTCTTTTTTCATCATTTTCTGACTTTTCAAATCATACTTTTATCTCAATTTCAAAGGAATTGCGTCATTTTTGCGACAGGAATAGGCATCATTCGTCACACTTCTCTCCCGATAGAACGTACGATCCCCTCTGTATCTTCGGTTTTGCGTGTCATAGGTCAGACGACAGACGCTATTGTGGACACCGCAATTTTTTGGCGACATTCACCGAAATTGACCGCAAAAGTACCTATTTTTATGCTGGAATTACAAAGATAGAAAGATCATTTTGATTCTTTATTCTGATTTTCTACATACATTTAGAACAGATATCCGTCCAATTTCACGTCAATGAGAGAAGAGGTGACCATGTGTTTTACTATGTTCCTTATCCTGCTTTGCAGGTTCCCGCAATGAGCCGCGCATACCCGCCGCGCACGCCAATGACTTTTCCTCCAGTAGATGCCCACTCATTTCAACGAGCCGCAAAAGAATCAGCCCGCCTCGTTGCTGATGCTTCACTCATTACACAGCAAATTTCCAGCTCCCTTCCGTTTGCGCAGCGCATCATGGAGGCTGCTGAGCGCTCTGATTCAACAAGTGTCATCCGAATGCTGAAGCAAATCGGTGTGAAAAGCGGCATTGATATCCGCTTTAGTCCAGAAGGGATTCGCATTTACTTGTCTCTTGCCTCCAGCAGACTTTTTCTTCTTTTAAAATGGGCATGACAAAGAAAAAGCCGCTCTCACGCGAGCGGCTTTTCTTAAGATTCAAACATTTTATGGCACCATTCAATGGCTTCTATATAACACCCATAGGCCTCCTGTTTCGGGAGATTTCCATCTAACATTTCATCATCCCATTCATTTCGTTCAATACGTTTGGCCACACCTAGCACAAAAGAATAATCATTTTCATAGCCAAGCAGTGCCTCGCCAACTTCATCAGAAAGCGGCAGTTCCTTCACAAGTTCTGTGATATCTGCCCTGACAAGCGTATCAATGAGAGAAAACATACCTGTCAGCATATAAGAGGCGGGGTGCTCTCGTTCAGTACGAGAAGCAATCAACTCACACGTTTTGGCACGAATGAATGACATTTTGATAATTTCTTTTTGGCTTGAGTTAGCTTGGACATTCAGTTCTTTAAATGAAAGGATAAAGATCCAGCGCCGAATTTCATTAAATCCAAGCAGGATAATCGCCTGCCTGATACTTTTAATTTGATATAGACGTCTCATGCCGCCTGAATTCAGCATTTTTAATAATTGATATGATAGCGAAAGGTCACTTTCAATAAAATGGGTCACGGTCTGGATATTCGGCTGGTCCTTGCTTAACTCATTTAAAAGCTGATGGTACGCATGGAAGCTGGTCGATAATGCTCGGCCCGATATCACATGCGGCTCACTAAAGAAATACCCTTGAAACAAGTGGAAGCCCGCTTCAAGCGCCTCTTCATATTCTCTTCTCGTTTCTACCTTTTCTGCTAGGAATCGAAGGCGATACTTTTTATACGAATGCAGAATATCTCTTCGTTCTTGCGTTGTGGTTTTCAGAAAGTCAATTTTTAAAATATCTATGCAGTAGAGGAGTTCCTCAAGCAGCTTGTCACTATAATGTGTTCCGTTTTGGAAGAAATCATCGAGTGCAATCGTATATCCCCATTTTTTTAACTGCTTACATCTCATAATAAGTGCCGGGGTAATCGGTACATTTTCTAATATCTCGATCACAAGCTGATGCGGATCAAAATAGGTGAGCAGATCAGATGAAAGCAAGCTTTCGGTGAAATTAATATAGCATCGTTTTCCTTCTGTCAGTGTTTCGATGCCGATATTTAGAAAACTATTGATAATGAGGTCCGTTGTCGCTTGATCACCGTCTTCAGCGCTATATGTATTGGTTTCACTATCTCTATAAAGCAGCTCATATGATACGACTTGTTCTTTTCTGTTAAAAATAGGCTGTCTCGCAACAAACACCCTCAACTGCTCCAATCCTCCTTTATGCCATGACAAACAAGATGTGCTTTCAGTATACCAAATGATTGCGCTTTTAGTTCAATTTCAATCGGTCAAAATAAAAAAAAGAGACCATCTGGCTTGATGGTCTCCCTTTCTTCAAATCATTCGCTTTCATAAAGCTCTTTTTTGATTTTATTTTTCACATCATGGATAAACTGCATTTTATTATCCCAGCATTTTTGACTCAAATCGACTGGATATTCTTCCGGTTTGCTGATTCGTTTGTATTCCTCCCAGAAGAGTCCAAGACTGTCCTGCACGTAGGCTTGAATCGTTTGAATATCTGGATTGTCATAGACAAGTTTACCTTGTTCAAAAATCGGGACGTGAAGATCTTTCGCCACAAAGTTTGTCACGAATTTACTAATAAATGTATGCACAGGATGGAACATTTTTAGTTTATCCTCACTATGAACATCTTCCTCTTCAAGCGCAATGTAGTCACCCTCAGAATGATGATTCAATTGATTGATAATCCTGTACACACGTTTACGGCCTGGTGTTGTCACTTTCTCTGGGTTGGATGAAATTTTGATGGTATCATTCATTTTGCCGTTTTCTTCAATGGACACCAGTTTATACACTGCACCGAGGGCTGGCTGATCGAATGCTGTGATCAGTTTTGTCCCAACACCCCACACATCAATTTTGGCGCCCTGTGCCTTTAAGTTCATAATGGTGTGTTCATCAAGATCGCTTGATGCAATGACTTTGGCATCATGGAATCCTGCTTCATCCAGCATTGTTCTAGCTTTTTTAGACAAGTATGCAAGGTCTCCGCTATCAAGTCTGACACCAATGAAGTTGATTTTGTCTCCAAATTCTTTCGCTACCTTAATCGCATTCGGAATACCTGATCTGACAGTATCATACGTATCGACTAAAAAGACACAGTCTGTATGTGTTTCAGCATATTTTTTAAATGCTGTATATTCATCGCGGTATGCTTGTACAAGTGCGTGAGCATGTGTTCCTGATACTGGAATGTTGAAGCGTTTTCCAGCACGAACATTACTTGTCGCCTGAAAGCCGCCGATGAGTGCCGCTCTTGCTCCCCACATCGCCGCATCCATTTCATGCGCACGTCTTGTTCCAAATTCTAATGCTGTCTCATCTTCAATAATTCCTTTAATCCGGGCCGCTTTTGTTGCAATCAGCGTCTGGAAATTCACGATATTGAGCAATGCCGTTTCGATTAACTGAGCTTCAACAAGCGTTGCCTCAATGCGCATAATCGGTTCATTCGCAAAGACAATTTCCCCTTCTCGCATTGAATGAAGTGTACCTGTAAAGGACAATCCGCTTAAATAGTCAATGAAATCGCTTTTATAACCGAGTTCATCTTTTAAATACGCCAGATCGCTTTCGGTGAAGGAAAAGTCCGATAAATATTCAATCGCTTTCTCTAAGCCAGCAAATACAGCGAAGCCATTGTCAAATGGAAGCTTTCTAAAGAAGAGTTCAAAGACTGCCTTCTTCTCATGAATGCCGTCTCTCCAATACGTTTCTGCCATGTTAATTTGATAAAGATCTGTATGTAGTGATAAACTGTCGTCATTAAACCGATGCTCCAACTTCCATTCTCCTTCCCTTACTTAACCACTTTCGCACCAAGCGACTGCTCAAAGTGAGAAAGTGCCCACTCGTGCCCCGCTTCATTAAAACTCGCCACAGCATTTTGGTGAATCACAAGTTCGAAGCCTTTATTGTACGCATCAACAGCTGTATGAAGTACACAAATATCGGTACATACGCCGGCTAAGTGAAGTTCCGTGATGCCGCGCTCGCGCAGTTTCATTTCTAATTGAGTGCCTGCAAAAGCAGAGTATCTTGTTTTTTCCATATAGTAGACATGTTTTAAATGTTTTGACGTGTGAAATAGTGAACTTAGTTGTCCATAAAGTTCAATACCCTCTGTTCCACGAATATTATGGGGCGGAAATAACTTTGTCTCTGGATGATAAGGGTCCTCTTCTTCATGATGATCGACAGCAAAGACGACAAAGTGGCCTTCATCAATAAATGAAGAAGTGATCTCTGTGATCTTAGACTCAATCGCCTGTCCAGGCTTTCCGCATGTCAGTTTTCCATCGTCTGCAACAAAATCAACTGTATAATCAATACAAATCAACGCTTTGCCCATCCGCATCTCTCCCATATGCTCTTTTGAATCATTATAGCTTATTCATTTCACTAGGGAAACCTATTCAACAGATTCATGAGAAAAAGCTTTTTGAAACAGCTCATCCTCTATATAGATATGCTCCTGATTGACCGCACCAGGCATCTCTATGACAAGACCAAAAGGAGAGTGTGCTTCGTGATGATTCACCACTTTAAAGGAACATCCAGCGGCATTTGCCATTTTCACATATTGAGAATAAGAAGCATAGGACAGTTCACCATTTAAAAGAAGGGAGGCCTGTCGATTGGCCTTCAATACTTGTTCCACCTCTTGATACGGTTTATTTCTTGATACCTGTCCCTTTGTCAGGGCGAGAAGCGCTCGTTCCCTTAATGAACCAAGAAACATCCTTCGTTCATCAGGTTTTGTTTCAGCATGTCCAAATATCCCTTGCTGCAAATAAAAGTCTACGGATTCTTCTTTCATCGCTGTTTTCACTCCTGGTTTCTAAATTTACATTTCTGTGACCCAGTGCACAACCTTGAGTGCGAGTTCACGGGCTTCGACTGTTTCTATTCTTTCCATTAAGGATTGTTCAAGCGTATGGATGAGCTGCTCCTTTTCATCCTCATACGCAATGGAAATACTCCATTCAATGTCAGGTACGGCTACAAGCGTTTTATATTCTTTTTTATTTTCATGTAAATATACATTGTAGGTCTTTGGTTGTCCGCTTGTGATGTGTGCTTTTCTAATTTTCATTTGACTCTGTTCACACCTCTTTTTTCTTCTTACATCCATATCCATTGTACCATAAAAAAAGACAGCTTCTGAAAAGGAACTCCCTTTCAAAGCTGGCTATGCATTAAAGCTCTTTTGCTGGCTGATCAGGTCTATATCCCACATAAACGTAACGTTTGGACTGCTAAAAAATTGGACAAAGTCCCCTGCATTATAGGTACCTGATCCACCGGCGGAGTGATCGACACTTTTTGGCGAAATGGCAAAAACATCACCGAAATGTGCAGAACCATTTCCAATCACACGGTCAATATGAATAGGTCCAACAATCGCTGGCATCTTTCCACCACCTTTTCTCCCCACATCATATGCCCAGCTCAAAAATAAGTGTATGAAAAATAAAAAAGACAGCTGATCTGTGACCATCAGCTGCCTTTCTATGCGTTAAATGATTGAGGCTGGCCAAACAATGTAAAGTCCCAAAGCATCGTGGCATTCGGATCACTTGTAAGTGACATATAATCACCTGAATTAAAGGCTCCCGCACCGCCAGTAGAGTGGTCTACAGCCAAAGGGGCAATGGCCAGGACATCACCGAAAGTAGCTGCACCGTTTCCTCCTAACGACTCGATATGAATAGGTCCAACGATTGCAGGCATCAGAATCTCCCCCTATCTGCTTATCTCAATCATCTTATGCAAGTAGGGAAAAGGTGTGCATCTGTCCTAGACGTTTAAATGCTGTTCTTTGCGAGATCGCTGACGCAGCTGCACCAATCTGACAATATTCAAGGTGATGGCTTTGAGCAGTGCATAGACAGGGACCGCAAAGATCATGCCAAGGATTCCGCCAAAGCTTCCTGCCCCAATTAATAGCAGGATGATGGTCAAAGGATGTGTGTTGAGGCGTTTCCCAATGATCAATGGAGAAATGACATTTCCGTCAATTTGCTGAACGACAAGAATGACAATGACTGTCACCACCGCTTTTCCAGGCGAATCAAGAAACGCAATAAGCACAGCTGGTGCCGCGCCAAGATATGGCCCAAGGTAAGGAATCACATTTGTGACCGCAATGATAATGCCGAGAATGAGCGCATATTTCACACCGATTAATAAATATCCGATAAAACAAGCCACTCCAACAAATAAACAGACAACAATCTGCCCTTGTATGTAAGCCGCAAGTGTATCGTTTAATTCTTTAAAGATTTTCAATCCTTCCTTACGGTAAGGCATTGGCAAAAATTGAACGAGCTTGTCCGGAAACTTATGTCCGTCTTTCAACATATAAAACAAAATGAAAGGAACTGTGATCACAGCTAAAGCAATATTAGCAATCACGCCAAACACAGCAGACATGCTTGACGCAATATTTTCCGGCAAACCTTTTAATGTCGAAACAATTGTCTGTTCAAACTTCGAGACAGAGACATAATCTTGGTTCATCATCCAAGTAAATGTTTTAGAATGCGAGAAGTCGTTGATAAATTTCTGCATATCCGTCACATAACCAGGGAAGCTTTTGACAAGTCCACCGACCTGCGTGACAATAACCGGCCCCGCAGCATTCACAATGAACGTGATGAGTCCGATGAACAAGAGATAAATGATCAGGATAGCAAGTGTCCTAGGAATTTTCTTGGACAAAAATCGAACAATTGGATTAAAGATGAAAAAGAGAATTCCAGCCAGCAAGATGGGAACAAACAAGGTTGAAGCAAATAAAATAATCGGCTGAAATAAAAACGAAACCTTTGTAGATACATAAACAATGAGTAAAACAAGTAATATTTGGAATGTCCAAAAATGAACTTTAGATTTTAACAAAGATGCTCCTCCTGTTACGTATTGATCTTATTAAAAAACTACTATTCAACCCACCTTCTGTCAACTGCTTCTTGTTTTAGAACCTTATTTTTTGTAAAAAAAAGAACAATTGGTATATCAAGCACTTTTTCCAGATATACATTCTATAAGCATGAAAAAAGCAGACACCTATGCGTCTGCTTGTTACACTCTTTCACTGTGATCAGGCATCACCGATACAATTTGCTGGATCCGCACATAAAAAACTGATTTTGCCCCCGCCTCAATCACAATATGATCCGGCATGACTTCCTTCAATTTTCCGCGCACTGTATCTTTCACTGTTTGAACAATTAATCTCATACCGATCACTTTCTGCAATGTTTGATAAACATATGGATCAACTAATGAAACAAGCTGCGGACTTCCTTGTTGTGCCATCCTACCTGCCCCTTTACTTGTGTATTTACCCACAGCGTATGCAATGACCCATGTGAATGTCACTCAGGGCAAACCCACAACTCAAATACCATATTTTAACATTTTATATAATTTTACATCTTTTGGAAGTATAATAGATTGGTGCTGCCAACAACTTAAAACATTTGAAGAGGTGAATGATCTTGAAAAAACTCATCTGTCTCGCTGCTGTCATGCTCTTTTTTTCCTTTGCAAGTTATGCGTATGCAGGATCAATTGGGGATGAGCCTGGGACACCAGGAAAGTGGTTTAAAGGAGAAGAGCCGGTTCAAAAAGACGAGTCAAAACCGCCACTTGTTTTTGTTCACGGCATTAACAGCTCCTCCTCCACATGGTTCGACCGAAACGACATGGCAAAGCAAGCTGTTCTGAACGGATACGAAAGCGCATTCATAGATTTGTATCCGGATCAGGATACGAAAAAGAATGGCAAACTATTAGCAGAAAAGTTAAAAGAAATCTATGATGTGTTCGGTCGAAAACTCATTGTGATTGGTCATAGTAAAGGCGGGGTGGATACACAGTCCGCACTCGTGTATCACAATGCCCATCCATATGTAGAGAAGGTCATCACACTCGGCTCCCCTCATTACGGGACGCCGCTGGCAGATTTAGCGTATAGCAAGGGCGGAAGCTGGCTCGCGGAAATTCTTGGACAAAAAAGCGACGCGCTCTATTCTTTGCAAACGGGGCTCATGGCGGCTTTTCGAAGTGAAACCGACAAGCTGGAGAAGTTTCCTCATAAATACATCACGTATTCGGGATCGGAATGGGGAACATTTGGCGGGGTGCTGTACTTAGGAGGCATGTATTTAAAGAGCTTTGGTGCAAATGATGGCGCCGTCACGGTAAGCAGCACAAGACTATCATATGCAAACAATATTTTAACAGGGAAATGGGATCACAACTCAATTAAAAACGGCACAAGCATGTTCCCTGTGTTTCAGCATCAGCTGCTGGCAAATGCCGCAAGCGCTGAAAAAGAAAATATAGAGAGCCCGAACTCTACTGAGCTGAATACAGATGTTTATGTGAAAGGCGGAGAAAGTGAAAAGGATAAAACAGAAGCGTTCTATGTAGAGGAAGGAACGAATGGCTTATCGATTCAGTGGTTAAATGAAAGTCATGAGGCGCGGCCAGAAATCATCGCCCCAAATGGAGACGTCTTAACAAATCTGAAGACATCGGAAGCATCTTTCCCATATGAAGGCGCATTTTCGCACCATGTACAAATCAATAAACCCGTTCCTGGAAAATGGACGATTCGATCAAATTCAGGAAAAAAGGCTCCTTATTTGCTGCTCGTATCCTTTGATTCACCATTAAATGACGAAATCAAAGCAGAGGCAGCGAAATCAGGGGATGATGCATCGACCCATTCAAGCGGTCTGATTAAACGATTAAGCAAGAAAGTAGAAACCTTTTACTTTAAGGATGCCCAAAAAGATCATCCTCTCAAAACAACTGCTTCATCAGCTGTTCAATTGAAAAAAGAAGGTGCTTATTCTGTCACGGTTCATTACACCGGACTCACTGCATCAGGTACATCTGCATTTAACCGTACCGTTATTCGCACATTGTATGTCGATCAGGATGGAAATATTCATGGAGACATTCCATACTAAACAGAACGTTTCATGGGCTGAAGTGCCTGCTGCACTTTCTGATCCAATTCCGTGATTTTTTTCATTGCAAGTGATTCGTCTATTTGTCTGTAATGATGATGTCCGCCAGGCTCTTCATCCATTTCATCTGCTTTCTTGACGATTTGCTGAAGTGTGTCCTTATGAAGGTCGCCCTCTGGCAAATATGAATCTGTATGAAGCAGAATCGCAAGCGCAATATCTTTAGCTGCCTTTGGTTCCTCACCGAGGCGTATGAGCAGTTTGTGAGCCCGCTCTGCGCCTTTAATGGCATGAATATCATTCCGTCTATATGTCTCGTAATCCCATTCTCCGCCATCTGTATACCATTCATAGTGGCCGATGTCATGCAAGAGGGCTGCTTTCACAGCGAGATCTGGATTAATCCCAGCCTGCACCGCCAGTTTGAATGCGTGATAAGCACAAGCAATCGCATGGGCTTTTCCTGAACGATTTAAATATTTTTGAGCGACTGGATGGGTGTAAACATCCATTAATGTAACCTTTCTCATGGAAACCCCTCCTTATCTATATTTTTAGCATCCTAACATATTCTGAAAAGAAACTCAAATGTTCTGTTATATTTTCTATGAGTCTCAAGAATAGCTTATGTCAAATGAGCTGTTTTTGCTTGTACAATACGAAAAAAGCAGTCGCTGTGACTGCTTTTTTTCTCCTTTTCAGCGTGATATGAAAACCCTTAAAGTCTAGGAAGACCGGGTACTGGCGCGGAGCGAATTTGAGATTCGTGAGCACCGGCACCGAGGCCTGACACCGCATGCGAGGGTTTGTCTTCACGCTGCAGCCGTCGTTATGACTGCTTTTTCACATACTCACGTGCATCGTAGACACATCCGCCAGCTGAATCACCCGCTAAAAGATCGAGCAAAATACCTGCGACTTCATCTGGACTCTTCAGTGTGCCTGTTTCATATAATTGCTGAAAACGGTCTATTTGTTCAAAGTCTTGTTTTGATGATTTCCGAATTTCCCCCTGCATATCTGTATCGATCGTGCCGGGTGAAAAGGAAAACGTGTTGATCGGATGCGCCTCGTCCTGTTGTTCCTCATGAAAAGTCCTCATAAACATATCGAGTCCTGCCTTTGAACTGCAATACGCACTCCAGCCTTTGTATGGGTTTTTCGCCGCTCCAGAAGAGAGATGAACGATCGTTTTCTTTCCGTTAAATGATTGAGTCTGCTTGGCAAACACATGGCTCAGCAAAACAGGAATGACAAGATTCAGCTTGTAATGCTGATGAAGTGTATCCTGTCCGCCTTGTCCAACGCGCTTGATAGGTGTGACCATTCCTGCATTGTTGACAAGTAAGATGTCATCAGCATCTGCCAGAGTTTGCGGCGTGAGACTATGTTGAAGCCATTTGGCCGCTGCTTCTTCATCGGTCAGATCAACCTGGGTATGTGTGAGCTTCGGATGGGATATTGGCGATGCACTTCTTGCTGCTGTGTACACATGATCCCCGCGCGAAAGCAGCCTGTTCACAAGTGCTAGGCCAAAACCTTTTGATCCGCCTGTAACGATTGAAATTCGAATGACAATCTCCTCCCTTGATATCACTATTTTACGTAGTGAAACGGTATGACATCAAGCAATCTGCATAAAGAAAAGCCTGCCTCTTTTAAAAGAGACAGACTATTACTTTTCAGCCTTCACATTCACCTTTGGAATCAGGAGGATCATCACAACGAGACCAAGGGCTATCAAGAAACCAAAGATCATCGGAAGCAGTGCCGATGTCTGCTTCTCATGTTCATCCTCAGAAGGTGCTGATACAGCCGAATCACTAAAAGAGATATTCATTTCTTTCATCATACGAGCTGGAGTTTTGGGCGGGTTCTCCTTTAGATCACTAAATAGCTGCGGAGAAAGAGATCCCCCCGGGGCTTTAGGCGGTTTAGCAAAATGAATGTCTGTTTTGATTTTTGATGTCGTTTTGCTTTGTTCGTATTTCGTTTGATCCCTCAATATACTCGAGTTAATATTGAGTTCCTTTTCCTGATATTCATTCGGCTTGACATTCGTATCCGTATCTTCACCAGCAGCGAAAGCAGCAGGGATGAGGAGAAAAAGGGAAACGGCAACGAGTGCCGTCCCTTTCACGAATAGATTAAGCTTCATGAGTCACATCACGTTCCTCTGTTTTATCTTTCCATAGCTTTTTCACAAGCGGTACGACCATGAAAAGAACAGTTAAAATCACTAACCCTGTGACGCCCATTCCAAAGGTGTCTCCATTTCCATATTGGATCGACAGGTACACGTCTGTCACTG
Source organism: Bacillus sp. Je.9.29.b (assembly GCF_051129925.1). Classification (NCBI taxonomy): domain Bacteria; kingdom Bacillati; phylum Bacillota; class Bacilli; order Caryophanales; family Bacillaceae; genus Bacillus; species Bacillus sp. Je.9.29.b. The sequence goes on along the minus strand of NZ_JBCPSO010000007.1, from coordinate 152,077 downwards.
GATTGGTAAAATGGAAATTCGGCATCACCAAATCAATTAACGGTGCGACAAAGAAGAAAATCAGCGCCGTTGCTGCCATCCACCCGGCAATAGAACCGAATAGGAAGGCTGTGCGAATAAAGGCAGAGCACGCCACTAATAACAAAATGGTGAAGATCGACCATTGAATGGCTTGATCATCTGCAAGCTTGTAAATGTTCAGTCCAAACAAGCTGATCATGAGTCCGACTAATAGATTCAAGATGCCAAACAGTGCACCTTTAACCAGCATCGGAGCTGACGCATAATACGAGCTGAAAAAGCCAATTAACAAACTGCTGATCATCACAATGACCAAAATGACGACCGGCGGTACAGTCTGCGTTTTTTCTTCCGGCACATCACCGCTAATTTTCAGCGGATTGGCTAAATGGTTATACACATAGTTGCTGTTGCCTTGATCACTTAATGTATTTCCTAAAATACCCTTTAAATCTTGCTGAACAAGTTTTGTAGAGTCGACATTCTTGCTCCAGTTTTCATTCAGCGTATCTGCTTTTTCTTGAACTGTTGTGACACTCTCTTCAATGTTATTCGTATAATCCGCCACCCCTTTTTGGCGGTCGGTTAACGAACTCATATTTTCAGAAAGACGAAGCACTTCCTGACCAATTGAATCCTGTGCACTGACAACAATTGAACTGCCTGCAAGATCAGCTGTATACACCGCATCTCCTTGATCAGCCATTTGCTCAGCTACATTGTCCGCACTTTCAGAAATTGTCTGTAATTCCTGTTCCATGCTTGCCTGCTGAGTCGTAATGTACTCCGCATAACCATCTGAAAACTTCTGCATCTCATCAATAAAAGTAGACACATCATCGTTTGATGTCAGCATCTGGTTTTTGAGCTTGTCCCAGTTTTCTGTTTCTTCTTTTTTGATGGAGAGGATGGATTGGATTTCATCTGGTTTGGTGTCGACCAAAGAAGAAGGATCCTTCTCTTGATAGAAGCTGTTAAGTAATGCTTCATAATGTACTAATTCATTTGAATACTTTAATAATTCTGATGCATTTTCTGATTTTGTATTAAAATCCCCAAGTTTATCCATTTTCGATGTATATTGATTTAATGGAGATTGAGTTGTTTCTATTCGTTCTAATTTTCTTGTAACAGCAGATTCTTGTTTGATGATGGATTTCTTTATATCACTTATGTTTTTATTGTTGCTAGTTTCTATTCTTATTATTTTTTCTTCTAGTTTATCTATTTTATCTGTTAAAGATTTTAATACTTTACTCAAAAGATCGACTTTTCCTTGTAATTGATCATTATGAGCTGTGGTTTTCTCCTCGATATTCTTTTTCACTTCTTCTAATTTTAGGGACAGTGCTTTTAGTTGCTCTTTTGATTGAACTGACGTTGATTTGGTTTCCCCAGTTTGTTCTGGATTTTCTTCACCATTTTCTGGAGTAGGTGGCGTTTCTTCATTTCCAGACAACTCATCTGCCACTTGATTTATTTCTGTTGAGATTTCAGTTAATTTCTTCGTCTCTTCTTCAAGATCGATTTTCAAATCGTCTGTCGAGTCTTTTTGGTCTTCACCTTGATTATTCGAATCCTCTTTCGGATCCTCTTTCGGTTTCTCTGCTTCAAGCAATGCCTTTCTTGAAGCTTTCAATTGCTCTTGCAATGGAGTAATTTTATCCCCTATGTATGCAAAATATTGAGCTTCATAATTTCTAATCAGTTCTTCCTGAGACGTCTTCACAAGTTCCTTTAATCCCGTTGATTGCTTAGGAATAACGTCTTCTCTCGACTTTTGAACAGATTGGATGGCGCTGTCAGTTGTTTTTAGCTGACTTTGTACCCCGTTGATGTCTGTTTTGAGTCCGCCCATTTGATCACTAAAGCTGCGGGCATTTTGGTTTTGAATGTCAGCGAGCTGTTTGAGCCCTTGCTGGATTTGCTTTTGGCTTGCTGATTGCGCTTTGATCAAGAGATCCTTTTGTTTGTCTTGATACTGCTGGTATTGATCGACTGCTTTCACAAAGTCCTTTAACTGGTTCTTTGCTTCTTCTGTTGTACTCAAGCCGTCTTTATATTGTTTCTGTGAATCGGCCATCGCATTTTTTAATTCTTCTATTTGTTTCTTCTGCTGCTGGACGGCATCTGATAGTTTGTTTGAGTTCGGCTTATAGAAGTTGTACATCGTGTTTTGGAATTCGACTTCTTTGCCGACAATATGCTCAAATTCTTCTCTCACATTGCCAATTTCCTGTGATACAAAACTCCAGTATAGCGTCGACATCTGTTCATTCATTTTCTTTTGCGCATTTTCCAGCTCTCTCTGCACTTTCTCTTTATTGACTGCATTGAGCTGATCTTGAATTGAAAATTGAATGGACGCCTTTTCAGGATGGTCTTTATCATAGCTCAGCACATTTTTAGAGAAGTCAGACGGAATATAGAGGACAGCGTCATACTTTCTGTTTTTCAGTCCATTTTCCGCCGCACTGCGATTCACTACAGTCCATGTATAATCAGGACGCTCTGACAATGCTGCCACAACATCCTGTCCGAAACGAGCCGTGTTTTCACTTTCGCTCGCTCCCATATCCTCATTGACCACTGCAATATTTCGTGTGGCATTCTTCTTCTGTTTTGCCGGGTCATCTCCAATCAGGTGGAAAAATAAAACCGGCAGCACAAGAATCAATATCATTGTGGATATGATTTTGATGGAACTTTTTTGCTGCTCTGTCATTGAACACTCTTCCTTTCTACCGCACATAAAGGAACCTGGATTTTCTTCTCTTTTCCGTTTTCAACCAAATACCCGAAGCCTGGCTGAATCTCTGGTTCTTGTCTTGCATACGGAAGCGGTATGATGTTTTGCTCTGATTTTTTCATGAGTAACATAGCATGACGAACTTGTTTGATTTCGTTTGTGAGTGCATCATAGCCCTTACTGAACTCGGTATGATTTCCTGATGCAATCAGGCTGAAGCCTAAGTGTGCATATGACTTCATGAAATCAGCTAATTGATCTTGAAGACGCGGATCGATCGTCTGCTGAAAACGCGTAATGCCATCAATGACAAGCACAATTTGAGGAAATGACAGCTGATCGGTCTCCCCTCGGCGCACAGCTTCGACGTACATTTCTTCCCGCACCTTGAATATGCGGTCCATTTCTTCTGCCCATTCGGTGATATCATCCTTTGTTTCAAGGTAATCAATGTTCTCTTCTTTTGCATAATGGGATAAACCTCGATCAATTGAATCAAAGACAGCCAGCTTTTCAGGCTTTGCCACTAAAAGCTGATCAAGCATCAGTTTTGTCACATTTGTTTTACCTCGCTGCGTTTGACCGATAATGAGACAATGTTTATTCTTTTTCAAGTCAAAATAAACAGGTGCCACAGATTCCTCATCTAATCCGACAGGAATGTCATAAGGCGGTTTTTGTTCATCTAAACGACTCTCAAGCTCCCAAACTGTCAGCTTATCAGGAAGCATTGGCACAGGCTTTGGTTTTTCAGATGCTTCAAAGCGGTCATGAAGAAGCTGTATCTCTTGTTTCAGATGCTCAAACAATTCGAGATCGTTCTCTCCTTCAACTGGCAGGAACATTTGCGCAAAATAAAGCTCTTCTTTGTTAATAATGACTCGGCCTGGGATCGGCTCTAAGCTGAATTTCGGTCTGCCAATAATCGAGTACGCCTCTCCTTGATCCATTAAGTAATGGACAATCTTTGTTTTCAGATTGTTCATCAGCGATTGACGCACTGCATTTACACGGGTCGCTGTAATCAAGAAGTATATACCTAGTGATTGTCCATCACGGCTCAGCTGAATAAATTCAGATTCGAGATCATGCATTTCGTCTTTCACAATGTCAAAGTTGTCAATCACGATAAAAATGAACGGAAGCTTTTTCTCATTTAAGGCGTTGTACATTTTGATATGACTCATTTCTTGCTGTCTAAATAACCGCTTGCGATATTCAACCTCTTCCCGCAGACGCTTCATTGATTTTTGAATCTTTCTCATCTGATCCATTAAGAAATAATCCGCCGTATGCGGCAGTTTGGCTAACGGAAGCAATGTTCCGTTTCCGAAATCATAAATATATGCGTGCCATTCTTCAGGTGAATACCTCTCCGCAAAGCTCATCAACAGTGTTGTAGCAGCAAGTGATTTGCCGTAGCCGGAGGAACCGAAGATGCCAATGTTCCCATCTTCCATCATTTGATAAGAAAGTGGATGCTGGCTTTGCTGATCTGGTTCATCAACAAGCGCAAAATGGAAGACATGCTCTTCACTCGACGCATAACGTGTTTTTGGAATACGTTCCTCAAGCGGTGGAAGCCATGGACTTGGCAGCTTCTCAATTCCAAGCTCCTGCTGCATACGTTCAATTTCATCCACAACAGCGGAAATCTCCGTCACTGTTTCTTTTTTCACTGCTGGCTCTGTGCTTACCCCTGATAACGGAATAAGACCAGTATCTGTCACAATGGCAATGTCATCTTCTGAGCCGTAGCCATCTTCCATATATGGTGCACCGCTCCAAGCCGATTGGAACAATTCATAAATTTCATTGTTGCCCACTTGTAAATAACCGCGGCCTGTGACGGTAATGGACGCTGCATCACTATTTTTCAAAATTTCCTTACTGTCTGACGCATCTTGTACTTTTAGTGCGACCTTAAAACGGGAGTTACTCCAAATCTGATCATCAATGACCCCGCCTGGCTTTTGGGTAGCCAAAATGAGATGGACCCCGAGGCTCCGGCCGATACGTGCAGCGCTGACAAGCTCCCTAATAAAGTCTGGCTCTTCACTTTTTAATTCAGCAAACTCATCAGAGATTAAGAACAAATGAGGCATTGCCTGCTCAGCCTTTTTCTCCTTGTAGAGCTTCGTATAATCATTGATGTGATTCACATGATATTGATCAAACAGCCGCTGCCTTTTCTTCAATTCACTTTTAATTGAGGCAAGCGCTCTTTCACTAAAGTTCTTGCTGCCTTCAATATTGGTGATCGTTCCAAGTAAATGAGGAATATTTCGAAACGGCTGCGCCATTCCCCCGCCTTTATAGTCAATCAACAGAAAAGCAACTTCATGCGGGTGAAAATGTACAGCGAGCGATAAAATATACGTCTGTAAAAATTCACTTTTCCCTGATCCCGTTGTTCCCGCCAACAGTCCGTGCGGGCCGTGCGCTTTTTCATGCAGGTTCAGATCGACAATGTCGTTTTTTCCCTTATAACCGATTGGAACTGATAATGATTTGGCCGTTTCTGAAGTCAGCCATTTTTCACGAATGCCAATGTCATCTACCTGTTTAGCATGGAAAAGATCAAGGAATGAGACCGTCTCAGGAATCGAATTGGTCATGCCGACTTGATGATCTAATGTTCTTAGTGTTCTGGCAAACAGTTCATTGTCCCCGCGCTGATGTGTATCAAGCTGAAACGGAATTCGTACTGCCTTTTTGTGCTGAATGAGAATATCTCCTTCTTCTTCGTTAATATAACGGACAAGCGTCGAAATATTTTCAGCTAAGCTTTCCTTTGTTTCTGCTGCAAAGATGATGGAGATACCAAGATCTGTCCGGCTGCCTTCTAGGTATTCTAAAATCACATGCTCGGCAATGAGCTCATGATTTGTCACGATGAACACAAAATGAGGCGTAAAGATTTTCTTCTCTTTTTCTTCTTCTAAATCACGCTCGCGTAAAATTTCATAAATAGAGGACAACAGCTGATCGCGTGTTTGTTCGTTGTAAATAAACCCTTTGCCATATGTATGAGGCAGCTGGAAGTGCGGAAGCCATTTCATCCATTCCCAATTCTCATACTCCTGCTCATGAAAGATAAAGACAAATCTCAAATCGTGATAGCTGTGCGAGAAAGCAAGCTGTCCAACTAGCTGATGAAGCTCATTTTTCACAATCGCAGGCTTCCCTATTAATCCTGTTGGACCATCCGCAAGACCGAATGTAATCGGGACATTCTTCACTTCACGATATACTTTTTGCATGTGCTGCGTTTGTTCCATTAAGTCATCAACATCTCGATTGGCCATATCGCCGCCGCTCATCGATAATTCATAGCTTGATGGGACTGCACCTGTTCCAAGACGCAGGTGCAAGAAGTCGTCACTCACAAGCGTCTTTTCCCAAATGCGTCCGCTGATTTCTGATGTTAAATACTTCATTTTTTCAAATGACGGATAATGATACGTCAAAATATATTGCTGGCGGTCATACAGCTCTTGCAGCTCTTTTCGTTTATTTTCTAAATAAAGAGAATAGACACGCTGCCGCTTCTCTTCTCGTCTTTTGCGCTGTGATTTTTCCTTAAAGTATTGAACGGACGATGTAATTAACGTCATGATAAACATCGCCATCGACACGATAATAAAGATTCCACGCGGCTGGATAAGGGCAACAATCCCCATCACAAGGAGCATCACAAGCGGCGGAAGGACAACAAGCCAAAGCCCTCTGCTGTTATTTTCACTCTCCTGCGAAGGAAAGCTAAAGGATACCCGGTCATCTGGCAAATCATAAATCAAACGCGGTGTACGTCTGTATGAAGGGTATTTTTGTTTTGTTTCTGTACTTGGCGGTCTTGTTTTTTCCAAACGTGTATGAAAGGGTTCGTAAGCTGTCACCTGTAATAAATCATCATCTTTAAATGTCACCGTCAGAAAGTTCCAGAACAGCTCATCTCCTGCATAAATCTTCTCTGGACCATGGATTTTCTTTCCGTTCACGTAAATCGTCTCGTCCTGAGGCATGACATACCATGTTCCTTCGATTTTCTCTAAAGTGAACTGGCTGGCATCTTGAAACATAGAATGAGCTTGTTCTTTCCACACATCAATCTCATCTTTCTCTTCACGTGAAAAAGACAGCTCGACTCTATTTCCTAGGTAATAAATATGTTGATCATGATGTGCATCCATTAAAATAAGTGTGAGTGAACCAAGCTGATATGGTTCATGTGGAAGTAATTTCCCTTTCTTCTCATCTCCCTGATAAATATAAAAACCATCATTCGGTTCATCAGGAGATAAACGAATGACCCCTTCATCAAACGAAAGTGAAGGGATTGTCACTGTATGCTCTATTTCAGGTCCAATCAGAGCTTCTCGATTGAACTGCTCATCTAAACGGACAGTTTGATAATCCTCCTCATAAAAAACCCAAAGAAGACTCAAACGCTCCACCTCCTCATGGGACAGCACCAACTGTCAGTTGTATCGAAAGAATTATTTTTTCTCATCTTTTTTCGTCTGAGAGGTTTTCTTTTTCGCTTCAGATTCTTTCTCTTTTTTCTCTTGATCGGCTTTTGACTGCTCTTTTTGTTCAGCTGTTTCATCTGTTTGGCTTGCGTCTGAGGAGTCATTTGTGCTTGTCTCGGTTGTTTCTTTTTCTTCATATTTCGCCATTTCCTTAATGATCGGATCTAGCTGTTTTTGTTTTTCTTCAGCAGAAAGGCTGTCATCGTTTTGAATTTCATTGCGGTAGGCGACGAGTGCCGTAAATATGTACCTGTCGTCTCCAAGCACCCGTGCAATATCAAGTGCTTCCTTGCTATTTCCTTGTCCAATATGAATCCAAAAAAGGAAGTATTGCGGATCTGTCTGCAATGTGTACGTTTCTGTGATTTCTTTTTTATGCTGATCAAGCAACAAACTGCCTTGGTTCGTTTGTACATACGAAATGGCCAGTTCATATTGTAGAGAGACTGGCATTTGATTGGCTGGATATTTCTCTAACGTATCCACCACTTGACTGTACTGTTTGTTGAGATAATATTTGTTTGCCTCGACGTACGCTTCTTGTTTTGGCATGGCAAAAAAGAAGGTGTAAATGGTGTACACCAATGCAGGGATTAACAGGACAAGCAGACCTAATCCGATGTATCGCTCGATCTTCCATTTCTTTTTAGGAATGGTTAAGAGCGTTTTTTCTTTCGCATCGATTGCTTTGATCTTTTGTTCAATCAAAGCTGACAATTCTTCCAGCGACTTCTTTTCACTAATTTCTTTTGCCAGCTCAGATAATTTCAACGTTTCATTGTAAGCCACATATTCTTGAAATTGATATTCATGGTCAACCACTCGAAGAACGACGGCCTTGACCTCTTTTAACAGGCGTTGCTCATCGGTTTCATATGGCGGAATGCTTTCTTTAACCCCATAATGCAAAAATGCAGGAGCTAAGCCTTGATGAAAAACAATGTTTTCAGGAGAAACAATAGGATGCAGCCGCTTCACGTCGTGTTTAAGAACTGCATCGACAAGCTGGTATGAAAAAATCCATTTGCTTTTTTCATCCTTTGCATGGATGAAACGAAATTCCTGATAGGCAGGAGGCGGTTGTATAGAAATGATGACCTCATCTTCAGTTAATTGAATCTCTTTCTGAAATGATGGATTGATGTCTTTGATCGGTGCCGCTTCTAAACCGTCTAAGAGTTTAATCGTCTCTTTTTGAAAAATAAAGGTATAGGTGCCTCCCTCTTTTTTCATGACTGCTTCTAATTGTTCTTCTAAATAGGAACTCTTTTTATCTGCCATTTACAAAAGTCCTTTCATAGTATTTCCAGCCTGTCTCCTGTGGTAATTCCACAGTCTGACAGCTTATATTCGCCTGAAAACACAGCTTTCTTATTCACTACCCGCACCCATCCGCCTTCTCGCTTTGGAAGTGAGATTTGTTTTGCCTGCCAGGCGATATGGATGACTTGTTTAATATGTAAATAATTTGATAGTCTCAAATCAAACACACTGCCATCATAATTTTTTAAGTCGATGGTAATATCGATATACACAAATTTCCACCTCACAAAATAGAAAGAGCGCCGGCATCCATTGACAGACTCGGCGCTGTTTCTGCTTTTCACACTTAGAAAGGAAATCCCTTTGATTAGCCGCGGATTTGGCTTGCGATGTCTTGGTCAGTGCTTTCAAGTGTATTTGCCGTTTGATCAAGCTGATTGCTGACATCTGTTAATAGATCAGACATTTTGATAAATGAAGGCTTAAGCTGTTCGTATTGATCAGCAAATGCTTCACTAGAAGCACCTTCCCACATTCCTTTTAAATCAGAGATCATTCTATTTAGACGATCAACTTGGTTTAACACTTCTTGACTTTCAACACCATATTGCTTAGCGGTCGCTCTTAGTTCTTCTGGGGTTACGCGAATAATTCCTGACATATTCCTCATTACCTCCCGTGCATAGCCGCCATATAATGGGCTAATCCACTTATTTTTTGACGTTATTATTATAAAAACAGAAATGATACACAGTCAAACAAATCTGTTTTTATTTTACAAAATGAGTCTATAGAATTACTGTTTTTTCGCTTTTTATCTAGTATTTAACATTTTTTTGGTCATATATTCATAATAAGTGTCCACCTACTTCGGTGGACCTTTCCGCCTATTGATTTTTTACTACGTTATTATTGTACTATTTCTTTTTCATCGTGCTTCAACATCCATTTGCTTGCTTCTCACACTTTTTGTTTTTTTAAGTTTATGGCAGTTTTTTGTTGATTTACGTACCTCATTCTCTTCATAATGTAAGTACGTGAAATATTCGAAAAAGCAGGGGTTTTTTATGACAAAAAAGACAGATCCGTTTAAGTATAGTCTTGATCGTTTAGAGGATGTGGCAGACCAAATTAGTGATGTGCTCAATTGCCCTATTACTATAGAAGATACTCATCATCGATTATTGGCATATAGCACACACAATGATTTTACTGATCCCGCCAGAACTTCAACCATTATCTCCCGCCGGGTACCGGAAAAAGTCATTAATCGGCTTTGGAAGGACGGCATCATTCCTACACTCCTTAAAACAGACGAACCGCTTCGTGTCCCTCAAATTGCAGAAGTGGGTTTATCTAGCAGGGTCGCCATTTCGATCTGGAAGGACAAAGAAGTGCTCGGATTTATTTGGGCGATTGAATCCGCACAGCCTTTTTCAGAAGAAGAAATGGACCTTCTCAAAATGGCAGCACATGCCGTGAAAAACAAATTACTCAATTTACAAATTCGAAAAACGAAAACAGAAGAACGTAATCAGGAGCTTTTCTGGAAGATGCTCACAGGTCATATTCATGAAAAGGATGAGATGCTTGACCTATTTTTAAGGCTTGGCATCAGATGTCCAGACACATATGCCATCATCATCTTTCGTCTTCGTGACGAGCTCACAGAGGAGACAGAAAAAAAGCTGTCCTATCTGCTTGAAACAACACAGCAAGTACAGGTACTGTTAACGACTGTTGATTTTCACGAATTCATTATTCTTGTCTCACCAAAAACAGAACATCCGCTTCAAGATATTAAGCAATTCACAAGCGGCATGCTGCAGCAGCTTGCGGACCGGTATCATATTCAGCATGTTCAGGCAGCAATTGGAGGAATTTACGATAACATCTCTCAAATTCAGCCTTCCTATAAAGAAGCACTGGCTGTATTAAAGACGAAAGAACGCTTTCCAGTTGAAACTGAACGTTTAAACAGCTTCTCTGAACTAGGCATTTATCAATATCTTGATGTGCTTGCTGAGAAGCGAAAGGGCTCTTCTTACTCCAGTTACTCTTTATCAAAGCTGGAGGATTACGACCTAAGGCATCATTCCAACCTTGTCGAAACCCTTGAGCGTTTTATTGACTGTGACAGCAATGCCAATATTGCCGCAAAGCAATTAAACATCCACATCAATACCTTAAATTATCGATTAAAACGGATTACAGACATCGCAGAAATTGATTTAAAAAACATGAATGAGAAAATGACCATCTACCTTGATATGAAGCTAAAAAACGTCCATTTGTGAAATTTCACAAAGAGGCGTTTTTTTATTTTTTATTTCAACCGAAGAATTTTCTAAACTTTCCGGATACACTAGACATACAATATAAATAGATAAGCATAGGAGGAATAAACATGATCATCGGCATTCCGAAAGAAATTAAGAACAATGAAAACCGAGTGGCATTAACACCAGGAGCAGCTTCTCAATTGCTTTCAGCTGGACATCAGATTTTAATTGAAACAAACGCTGGTTTTGGAAGCGGATTCACTGATGACGATTATGTATCTGTTGGTGCAGAAATTCTTGATCAGGCGAAAGATGTATGGGCATCTTCTGATATGATCATGAAAGTAAAAGAACCATTACCTGAGGAATATCCTTATTTCAGAGAAGGACTCATCTTATTTACGTACCTGCATCTAGCGGCAGAGCCCTCCTTGGCTGAAGCATTAAAACAAAAAGGCGTTACAGCCATTGCTTACGAAACAGTAACGGACGGAAAATCACTCCCTCTTCTCACACCAATGTCTGAAGTAGCAGGCAGAATGGCCGCTCAAATTGGTGCACAATTTTTAGAAAAGCCAAAAGGCGGAAAGGGTATTTTACTTGCAGGTGTACCAGGGGTATCAAGAGGAAAGGTCACCATTATTGGCGGCGGTGTTGTTGGAACAAACGCAGCGAAAATGGCGATCGGACTTGGCGCAGATGTCACCCTGATTGATGTAAACGCAGAACGCCTACGTCAGCTGGACGACCAATTTGGCCATCAAATGAAAACGTTAATGTCCAATCCTGTCAACATTGCAGATTCAGTCAGTGAAGCTGATCTTCTCATTTGTGCTGTGCTGATTCCTGGTGCCAAAGCACCGACGCTAGTGACAGAAGAAATGGTGAAACAAATGAAGCCTGGTTCTGTCATTGTGGATGTAGCGATTGATCAAGGCGGCATTGTCGAAACCATTGATCATATCACAACCCATGATCAGCCTACTTATGAAAAACACGGCATATTACATTATGCTGTCGCCAACATGCCAGGCGCCGTTCCGCGGACATCAACTGTTGCGTTAACGAACGTCACTGTTCCATATGCGCTGCAAATTGCGAATAAAGGCGTTGCAAAAGCCATTAGAGAAAACAATGCCATCGCAGAAGGTGTCAATGTGATGAACGGACATATCACGTACGAAGCGGTCGCTCGTGATCTCGGCTATGATTACGTACCTGTCAGCAAAGCCATCGATGCCACTTTTATAACCGAAGCTTAATCAGCTACCCGCCCTATTGATGGGCGGGTTTTATTGTTAACCTAAAATAAAAATAAGTTGACAAATATCCTTCTTCCCCTTAATCTATTTGTACAGATAAGACAGGGGGAAACATCATGCAAAAGAAGACAAGAACTGCTGACTTTGTGCTAGTGGGAATGTTTGCTGCACTCATGGCTATCGGAGCCAATATCACATCCATTGTGCCATTTTTACAGGTCGGCGGAATTCCACTTACGATGCAGCCGTTTTTTTGTGTGCTTGCTGGTCTCTTACTCGGCAGACGGCTTGGCGCATTAGCTATGATTGTCTATGCCTTGGTTGGAATTGCTGGTGCACCTGTATTCGCCCAGTTCTCTGCAGGCTTTGGGGTCATTTTAGGCAAAAGCGGCGGCTTTGTATTATCGTACATCCCTGCTGCCTGGCTTGCTGGATTCATTTTAGAGAAAAGAAAAAATCCTGGCTTTGGCCGCTTTTTGCTTGCAGCCATTGCTGGTACGACCGTGATGTATGTGATCGGAACCACCTATACATACCTCGCATTAAATGTATGGCTCAACGCACCGATTTCTTATCAAACTACGTGGTTCTTTATGATCTGGTTTATGTTAAAAGACTATGCATTGACCATATTACTTGCGATGCTGGCACCTAAAATTTATCGCTCTGTTTCCAAAGCCACATCCTTTCGAAAACAAGAAGCTGTATCATAGAAAAAAGAGCCTGTCTTCATTCAGGCTCTTTTTTCATCATTACTCAGCGTATTGGTCTATGATTTCTTCTAGCATTCCTTCAATCACTTCTACATCTTCAAGATCTGATGGACTGAAGCGGTAGCGTACAAGCTGTTCTCCATCATTATACATCTCCTCAAGCCAGCCTCTCAGGCCTCTTGCTCTACGGTCGACTTCGAAAACAATGTCTAATCCGCCTTCATCTATCAGAAAAATCAGCTCTAACTCATCAAGCATATAGCGATAGTAGTCTGATGTCGGTATGAACTCGAATTCTTGGACGAATGGCAGGCGCCGCTGGAAGTAAGGTGCTTGTTCACAGTCTGCTTCGTTCAGGTGGAAACCTAGATTTCTAGTGGCTTCCAGCACATTTTTCACCCAAGGATGAGCTTCAACGAAAATGCGGTCATAGTCAGATTTATCGATTCCGCCTTGGATATCAAGGTCTGTCTCTACTGCAATTTCTACTTTTCCAATCGTCATCGGGGTATCAATAGGAAGAATAAATGAAAACGGAAATTCATGCTTTTCTCCAGGCTGGATGGTAAAAGAATCCGTTACCCGTAAAGTATAGATGTTCGCATATTTTCTACGCTCTTCATCATCTTTCACAATCACATACTGTGTTTCAATCTTGACATTGATATAGCGTATTTCCTGAGAAATTTTCCCGCCCTTTACATGGACAGTTCCCGTTACTTCTTGCCCTGGATAATAAGCGTTTTTCTCTAAAATGGTATCTACCTTTGCCGCACCAATTCCTGCACTTGCCGCTAGCTTTTTAAAAAATGACATGTCCCATCTTCCCCTTTTCATTTTTATCAGCATATATACGTAAGATAGAGGAAGAAAGATTCATTTAATTCATACTTTTGTCCTAATTATTTTTTCATCTGCGAACAACAAAAAAGCTTATAGAAAAAACATCATCGTTTTCTCTACAAGCTTTTCATCTTACAGAATAATGGCCGCCAGCCAGCCGAACAGAACAAGCGGAATATTATAATAGATAAAAGTCGGGACACAAGTTCCCCAAATGTGGTGATGCTGTCCATCCATATTCAATCCAGATGTTGGTCCAAGCGTACTGTCACTTGCAGGTGAACCTGCATCTCCAACAGCCGCAGCAGAGCCAATAATGGCAATGGTAGCCATTGGACTAAAACCTAAGTGTAAGCAAAGTGGAACAAAGATGGTTGTAATAATCGGAATCGTTGCAAATGATGATCCGATCCCCATTGTCACAACCAGGCCAACGAGCAGCATTAAAATCGCTGCAAGGCTGTGGCTATTGCCAATATATTGGGAAGATGCTTTGACAAGAGCTTCAATGTCTCCTGTTTTTGTTAAAACATTGGCAAATCCAGCGGCAACAAGCATGACAAAACCGATAAATGCCATCATATTCATTCCAGATGTAATCAGTTCATCTGCTTCATCGCGTTTCATCATTCCAGTCACAAACAAGACAAGCAGTCCTGAGAGTGCACCGAAGATCATTCCTTCCACACCAAGGCTTTGCGATAAATAAAGCTGGACAATCAAGGAAACGAGAATAGCAAGACCGGCAAAGAATAAGCTTTTTTTCGTATAAGCCGATTTTTCTACATCTGTAATTTCACGATCCTCATATACTTTCGGCTTTCGATACACAAAAATGGAAACGATCAATCCAAGAACCATACCCGCAACAGGAATCAGCATCGCATACGGAATATCTGCAAGGTCTACGGTCAGACCCGCTTCCTTCATATTGTCACGAAGCATTCCGTGGAAAATCTGTCCAAAACCGACTGGAAGTAATATATATGGTGCAGTGAGTCCGAAGGTCATGACACACGCTAGCAGTCTGCGGTCAATTTGAAGCTCGTTAAACACCTTTAATAACGGCGGAATTAAGACTGGGATAAAGGCAATATGAACAGGAACGACGTTCTGTGAAAAACAAGACACGATCAAAATGACAAGAACGATGAGCACTTTTGATAGTGTTTTCCGTCTTGAATCGCCTTCTTTTCCTAAAAGCTTCACTGCTCCTTCAACCATGGCATCTGGAAGACCTGTTTTCGTCAATGCCGCAGCAAATGCCCCTAATAACGCATAACTAATCGCCACTGTTGCATTTCCTCCGAGTCCGTTCGTAAAGGCGTCCACTGTTCCTCCTAAGCCTAATCCACCTGCAAGTCCGCCAGCTAAAGCACCTATTGCCAGCGCAATCACGACATTGACCCGCAGCAAGCTTAATATCAACATTAAAACAACCGCTAAAACAACTGCATTCATGGTGAAACCCCCGAAATCCTTTAGTTTACTAATGTAGTAGATAATTAAAGTACCAACGTATGTTACCATAGAAAAAAAACTTCGTCAAATGGCGTATGTCCTACATAAAAAAGCTCTGCCACTTGGCAGAGCCTTCTCCTTTATTTTGTTCCTTCAAATCGTTCCACAAATGTTGCGAGTGATCTCACCATTACTCCTGTTGCCCCTGTTGGTCCAAAGCATGAAGGTTTTTCTGTTGTTGCAGTTCCTGCAATATCTAAATGAACCCAAGGCGTATCCTCTGCGAATTCTCCAATGAAAGCACCTGCCATAATCGCATGACCATCACGGCCTGGTGAGTTATTGAGATCCGCCATTTTGCTGTTTCGTACTCGTTTCTTATCTTTTTCCGTGATGGGCAGCTGCCAGATCATTTCACCGCATTCTTCTGATGCTTCTTTAAACTGAGCGTACAGCTCATCGTTATTGGTCATTGCGCCTGTTGTCTCATTTCCAAGCGCCACAATGACACCGCCTGTTAATGTGGCCACATCTACAAGGACAGAGGCACCGTGCTGCTTCGCATATGTCACCCCATCTGCTAAAACAAGACGGCCTTCTGCATCCGTATTGAGCACTTCGATTGTTTTACCGCTTAGTGACACGATGACATCATCCGGCTTCATAGCGTCTGCTGAAATCATATTATCGGTTGAGGCAATGACCGCAATGACATTTTGCTCTGGACGAAGTTCTCCGATGATTTCCATTGCGCCTAGAACAGAGGCTGAGCCGCCCATATCTGTTTTCATGCCAACCATACTTGCTCTTGGCTTTAAAGAATAGCCGCCGGTATCATACGTGATGCCTTTACCGACAAGGCCGATGACGTCTGTCCATTCTTCCTTGCCTTGATATTTCAGCACGATGAGTTTTGGAGGTTCTGTTGAGCCTCTATTGACGGCTAAAATACCGCCCATTCCGAGCTCTTCCATTTGTTCTTTATCTAAGATTTCAATCTCAAATTCATATTTATATGCAAGCTCTGCCGCATACGAAGCCAGATCAGAGGATGTGAGCATGTTCGGCGGCATATTCACAAGGGTACGAGCCGAATTGACTGACTGTCCGTACACTTCGCCGACTTTCAAACTCGCCTGAATTTCAGCTTGATCATGCTCTGTCATTGCATAAACAAACTCGATAAAACGATCCGGTTCATTTGTTTTATGTTTAAAATCCTGTAATTCATATGTAGCTAAAAGGCAGCTTTCAGAAAGGGCATGGGCCGCATCTTGAGCAGGCAGATCCTTTCCAATAAACGTATCCAGCAAGACAGAAACCGCTTGCTTTTTATCTTGATGAAGCTTTTTGAATAAATGGGCAAACACTTCTTTTGCCTCTTCAAACGTGTAATCTGATTCCTTCCCAAGCCCGACAAAATAAATGCGTTTGATGCCTGTTTCAGGGGATGGGAAAAACTTCGTAAGCTGATTTCGTTTGGAAGAAATGTCGCCTTCTTTTAATAATTCAGTGATTCTTCCTTCAAGTAATTCATCCATTTCTTTTGCTTTTCCTAATAATTGGCTCTTTTGAAAAAGTCCGATCGCCAGTGTATCTTTATGCTGCAATTCATTTGTCGAGAAAAACATATTTATCACACGCTCCTTAATGAACTCCATTTTTCACATTGGAACTTCTATTATATCAAAATTTGCGTGCCTATACGATCATTGCCAGACTGTCTTTACTTGATGAACATTTATATTTTCATACGCGGAAGGGCATCATGAAAAAGCAGCGAAACCTGAGCAGCCTGTCCGTGTTCTCCTCATTCCACATCTACTTTCTTTAATGTTATAATGAACATGGACTTGGCAGCTTTTTTTACTGCTATCATTTTTTCATCATACTAGGATTTTTAGTCCACCATTTCGCACGATATTTTTTCTTAAAGAGAGGATGTTTCTTGTTCATGAGCGTACTGACGAATTTTCCGCTGCTTGCCAGCCTTGCAGCCATCTTTTTTGCTCAATTTGTAAAAGTACCGATTCAATTTATCATTTCTAGACGACTAGATTGGTCGCTCATTACAAGCACAGGCGGAATGCCAAGTTCACACTCCGCAGCAGTAACAGCACTCTCAACAGCAGTGGCTTTAGAGCACGGGCTAGATACATCTATCTTTGCCATTTCCGCCATCTTTGCCATTATTACGATGTTTGATGCGACAGGCGTTCGCAGACAGGCAGGAGAACAGGCGACTGTTCTCAACAAGCTCGTAACAGATTTTAACCGATTTGTTTCCGAAGCAAAGAATTTCCCAAATGCGGAAGAAAAAGAAAAGCAAAAGAAATTAAAAGAGCTTCTTGGTCATAAGCCGATTGAAGTCTTCTTCGGCGGCTTAACAGGGATCTTGCTGACACTCATCTTAGATTATTACTTCATGTAGAAGCGAAAAAGCTTTGGACCTTAAACGGCCCAAAGCTTTTTTATTCTTTATTGGCTTGAAACTGCTGACGGAATACTTGCATCGATTCTGCTTCATTAAGCTGATTTAAGTCTTTTTCCGTTAACGTCCCTTCACCCTTTTTGATGATATACACATCGAGCACTTTTTTACCCCATTCTCTATACACATCATCAACGGTTTCATAGTATAAATCAAGCTTATGACCTTTAATGGCTTTGCCGGTATCTGCAACCACACCGTAGCCATAGTTTGGGATAAACAGCACCGTTCCAATTGGAAAAACAGATGGATCGGCTGCCACTGTTGAGTATAAATCACGTTTCACTTTGACGCCTGAATATGTAATGCCATATGCATGATGTTCCTTCGTTTTGCCTGTTGATTCCACACCTGCTGTATAGCCGGTTGCAACAACTTTCTGTTTCGGGTAATCGTTCCAATTAAACGCTTCTTCGAGAGAAACAGCCCGCGAATCTTCACTTTTGAGTGCCATCGTTTCCCTTTTTTGCTGCTGAAAAAAAGAAGATACTTGCTTGCCCGCATCGGTCTCTTTCACCCATACAGCTAAATCACTTGGTTCGACTCCAGATATGCCCATAAAGCTTGTCAAAAGTGCAAGCATGAATAGGGCGGTCATGAACAATCGTTTCATCCATGTTTTCATCTCTATTTGTCACTCCTCTACCCATCTATTTGTTTCCAAACAAAATGGAAACTATGCAAAGGAGAAACAAAAAAACCCACTTGCGTGTCCACAAGTGAGTTAAAACATTTGATACCCTCTTTTTCGTAGTGCATTAATGACAAAACCTGATGTGATTGCACCGATCAGGCCGCTTAATAAGATGATGATATCTGCCGCAGCGAGTGAGACAATCCGGTCTCCTATTCCTGAAAAAGCGGTGCCAGGCTCTCTTACATAAGCGATCATCTTTTGATTGTTGATAATGAAAAGGCATACAATTGGATATAAAATAGCCATAATCCATGACATTCTCAGCAGCATATTGAGCAAAAAACCAATGCCGAAGAATAACACGAAAAATAAAATAACTGAAATGATAACGACTGGTAAACTGATCACTTCATCTCCACCCCCAAATATCCCATCATTAGTTTAACTTGGAAATAGAGATGAAGTCAATCAATGGAAAAAGCAGATCGATTAACGCTTCTTTCCTGTCCCTTTACATTCCTCACACGTTTCAGATCCGCCGAGCAATAACTGAAAATACCCTTTTCCTGAACAATATTGACAGGTTGATGTTTTTTCCTTTGTTTGTGCATTCATATTGCTCACTCCTTAATCTAAATTTTCTGATAATTCATCATAACATATTTTGCCGTCAATGACCAAGTGAGAAAATATACCACAACTTATAAAAAAACGTGTATCACGAGGATACACGTTTTTGTCTATGATGGTTTAGAAGAACTTGAATTTTCCTTTTTTCAGAACAAGTCCTGGTCCGCCAACCATGAATAAAGAACGGTTGTCGATGATTTTCTTCATTGCAGAAGCTTTTGTTCCTTGAAGTTTTTTACCAAACGCAACACCTACAGCGTCGTGTTCACCAAGAGAAGCAACTGTTCCTTTGATGTCTGGCTTAAAGCTTTCAAGAGAACCGCCTTTTACTAGTGCTGCAAGGTTTTTCGCTACTGTCTCACCTTGCTGCATAGCGATTTGTGCAGTTGGTGGGTATGGACGGTTGATTTCTTCATTGATAATCAATGAACAGTCACCAATGATGAAGACATCATCATTTTCTGGTACACGAAGATCTGGAGAAACTTTTACGCGGCCGCGCATGTTTTCAAAACCAGCTTCTTCAACGATTGGGTTACCGCGTACACCTGCTGCCCAAACAACAGTTGCAGCTTTGATTTCTTCTGTATCATCGTCTTTTCCAACAATGATCCCCTCAGGCGTACATTCTTTGATCGCTGTACCAATTTTGAACTCAACACCTTTACCTTGAAGGTAGTTCATCGCATAGTCGATCAATTCTGGATCGAATCCAGGAAGAGCTGTTGGCGCAGCTTCTACACAGATGATACGCACGTCTTTTTGATCAATGTCATACTCTTTGCAAAGCTCAGGCACACGGTTTCCAAGCTCACCAAGGAACTCAATACCTGTGAATCCTGCGCCGCCGACAACGATTGTCAAACGCTCTGGACGTTTTTCAGCATCCGTATTATACGTTGCAAATTGAAGCTCAATGTGCTCACGAAGCTGACGAGCAGAGTTAATGTTAGAGATTGAGAATGCGTATTCTTTCAGTCCTGCAATACCAAATGTTTCAGGAACAGCACCAAGTGCAACAACAAGGTAGTCATAAGAAAGTTCGCCATCTGATGTCACAACTTTCTTTGCTTCCTTATCAATGCTTTCAACTGTTGCTTGTACAAAGTTGACACGGGAACTGTTAATCACATCTTTGATTTGATAACGACAGCGGTCATGATGAAGTGTACCTGCACTTGCTTCATGAAGCCATGTTGTTTCGTAATGATAATTATGCTTGTTCACAAGAGTAATGTCCGCATCATTTGTGCCAAGCTGTTTTGTTAATCTTGTTACAGTCATTAATCCGCCATAACCTGCACCTAATACAACGATTTTCGGTTTATTCACTGGAATCACATCCACCTTTTTTAAATTTGCTGTAAAACGGATAAAGAATTACATATCGTTATTCTCAACCGCTTTGCGGCATTTTATGAAATTTAAACAAAAAAATAAGTATGTGAAAATCTGAACTTTCACCTACATAAAACGAAAGCATTTGACCGTATCCGACAAAAATTCATAAAAAATTAATATTTAGTTCCCTTAACAATAATAGCGAGTTCTGCTCCAATTTTCAAGGCTTTAAACTGAAAATCCTTATGATAAACGGTCTTTCTCACTTTTTCCTCCTTTTCAAAGCTTCAGCATCAAAAAACGACAAGTTTTTCAAAACAAGTCAAACGACGATATGTGGTATGATATGATATAGTGATAACAATTTTCATTTGGGAGGATTAAAGGAATGCAAGAAGATTCTAAGGTATATGACATTACCGTTATCGGGGGCGGCCCAGTTGGATTGTTTACTGCGTTTTACGGAGGCATGAGACAGGCAAGTGTGAAAATCATTGAAAGCCTTCCTCAGCTCGGCGGTCAACTATCCGCTCTTTACCCTGAAAAATATATTTATGATGTGGCTGGATTTCCAAAAATCCGCGCACAAGAATTAGTTGATAACTTAAAGGAACAAATGGATAAATTTGATCAAACCATTTGCTTAGAGCAGGCAGTTGAAACGGTTGAAAAGCAAGCAGATGGGATCTTTAAACTTGTGACAAATCAAGAGATTCATTATTCTAAAACAATTATCATCACAGCTGGTAACGGTGCATTCCAACCGAGAAAGCTTGAGCTAGATGCAGCAGAATCATTTGAAGGAAGCAACCTGCATTACTTCATTAATGACTTGAACCAATTTGCCGGCAGACGTGTGGCCGTTCTTGGCGGCGGAGACTCTGCGGTGGACTGGGCACTTATGCTTGAACCAATCGCAAAAGAAGTATCCATTATTCACCGCCGCGATAAATTCCGCGCGCATGAGCACAGTGTAGAAAACCTGCACAACTCGAAAGTCAATGTACTGACACCATTTGTACCAACTGAGCTCATTGGTGAAGACCGCATTGAACAAATCGTGCTCGAAGAAGTCAAAGGCGACAAAAAACAAGTGCTTGATGTGGACGACGTGATCGTCAACTTCGGTTTTGTTTCCTCCCTTGGACCAATCAAACAATGGGGCCTTGAAATCGAAAAGAACTCCATCGTGGTGAAATCTACAATGGAAACAAACATTGAAGGCTTCTATGCGGCAGGAGACATCTGTACGTATGAAGGAAAAGTCAAATTGATTGCAAGCGGATTTGGTGAAGCACCAACTGCTGTCAACAATGCGAAAGCTTACATGGACCCGAAAGCCCGTGTACAGCCTCTCCATTCCACAAGCTTATTTGAAAACAAATAAGAGCGGATCAAAAAAGGAGTTCCCACTCGCGGAACTCCTTTTTCGTTTATTTAAAAATCCCAATATAGGCATTTGCCATTCCAAGTACCATTGCAGCAAGCAGCACCACAACAATTCCTGCCACAACCAAAATCACCCGATCCTTCACACGTTCCTTTTTCGGAAGCGGCTTCTCAATCCCGCAAGATGGACACGTTTTGGAACGATACGGAATCAGTTCATGACAGTTCCTGCAATTGATTTGTTCACTCAAACCTCAGCAACCTCTTTTCTCACTACAGTTTATGTTTGGTTCTCATGATACTCTTTTCGAGTGGAAATAGCCAGTTGTTCGGGCCAGCTGTAACAAAATTGAGCGATTTGCGAAAAAACATAGCTCCTTGAATTCACTGCTTCAAACAAGATCAACAATGATATAAATTTTTAAAAAGATGATTGACCCTAACGCAACGTCATATTTTATAGTGGATATCAAGAGAGGTGAATTGAAATGAAAGTAAAAGAAGTAGCTGAATTATTTGGTATTAGCATTCGTACACTTCATCATTACGACAAGATTGGTTTATTGACCCCAAGTGAAGTCACAGAAAATCGTTATCGACTTTATTCAGAAGAAAACCTTGAAACATTGCAGCAAATACTATTTTTCAGGGAACTTGGATTTCCATTGAAGGAAATTCACAAAATGATGCACAATCCTTCATTTAACAAGAAAGAAGCATTTATGCTACAAAGAAAAATGTTAATAGAGAAACGAAATAATCTCGATAAAATGATCAGAAATATTGATAAAACGCTACAGCATTTAACGGGAGAAACTCAATACACCTATAAAGAAAGGTTTGAGAATATGAATATGAAATTTAGTCAATATGAAGAAGAAGCTCGTCACCGTTGGGGACATCAAGCTGTTGATGAAGTCAGCTCAAAACTAAATCATTTGTCTAAAGATGAACAAATTGAATTATCCGATAGCTGGGATAGTATATTTAACAAGCTAGCCTCTCTTCGCAGCCATTCTCCTAAATCCAAAGAGGTGCAAATCGTCATCAAACAATGGTACGACTTTTTAAACGAAAACTTCAGTTATTACTCTCTTGATGCTTTTTACGGTTTAGGCCAACTCTATATTCAAGATGAACGTTTCACAAAGAATATAGATCGTTATGGTGAGGGCTTGGCATCATTTATGAGCGAAGCGATGAAAGTCTTTACTACTCTTCATAAAAGAGGGGACAGCTTTGAAAATGATGATTGAGAATACAATCGATTAATACGAAACGTTATTCTCAACCAAACACAATCAAGAGCATTTTTTCCGACACACCATGATGAAACCTTTTGAAAAGATGTGGAAGATGATAAACGTTCCGCTAAAAGCTAAACAGCAAAATGGCTATGATGTAATAATGGCAACCAAGATGCTTGGCTATCTTGATGTAACAGATACACAAACTGGACAACAGGCATTAAAAAAACTACAAGAAATTCAGGCTCTTCAAACAGCAGATATGACCTTAAACCATTGTATGGATTTCATCAAAAAGCACAACCTTCAAATAAATGCTGATGAGTTGAGATTTGGTCTATATATAGCTGATCCGAAAAAGCTTGAACTGCAAAAAGGATATTGTGGCTTTGGAGGAATTCCTGGATTTATTCAAGTATCACTATATCCAAATTCATATAATATCCCAAGAATTCCTGCTCTCATTGCACATGAATTCCATCATAATATCCGTTTTTCACATTTTGAATGGGATTACGGAAACGTCACGGTTGGAGATTATTTAATTATAGAGGGTTTAGCTGAATCATTTGCATAAGAACTTTATGGTGAACATGTTTTAGGGCCTTGGGTCACTTCTTTTAATAAAGAGGAATTAGACTATTCTAAAGAAGTGATGAAAGAGGCTTTACATATGAAGGGGTTTGGTGACGTCAGCAGTTATATGTTTGGTGATATCATTGCCCAAGAACAAGGCTTTCATCCTGTAGGATTATCACCCTTTGCTGGTTATGCAGTAGGTTATCAAGCTGTACAATCTTTCATGAGAATTAATAAGGTAGGGATTGAAGAAGCGACCTTACTTGGAACAGAGGAAATACTAAGAAACTGCGAGCTTTTTTCTAATTAAATATCTTTATAAAGAGGACGTGCTGAGTGATTGAAGTCATGTCCTTTTTTTAAATCTTTAAAAACAACACAAAAAACCTCCTCAAGAATATGATTAATTTGAGGAGGTCTTCATTATACAAATGGTTTTACAGAATGAATCGTTTTAACCCTTAACACTCTTCTGGCGTACCGGTATTCGTCGCTGTTCTGAAAGAAGAACCGCACCCGCATGACGCGATGGCGTTTGGATTGTCAATCGTGAAACCGCCGCCCATTAGTGATTGTTTGAAATCAATGATGGTTCCGTTCATGATATCAAGGCTTTCAGAATCGACAAGGACATTGATGCCGTGCTGTTCGAACTGCGTGTCTTTCTCTGAGACTTCATGGTCAAAGCCCATGCCGTACGAAAGACCGCTGCAGCCGCCGCCTTTTACGCCCACTCGAAGGAACGCATTTTCTTCTTCATGCTCTTTCATCATATCTTTAATCTGCAGTGCAGCAGCTTCTGTAATGGTTACTGGTGTACTCATGATCATCCCTCCTTTTGACTGGATGTTTCTTTTCAATTATAAACGTGATGATGCCTTTTCTCAAATAAATGGTTTAGAGATAAAATGTGCCGTCACAAATCGTTTCAGCAGGTCCTGTCATGAGCACATGGTCATTGTCTTTCCAACGAATGATGAGGTCTCCGCCTGCTAAATGAACTGTCATGTCTGTTTCTTTTTTTGCCTGACCATTCACAATTGTGGATACAGCCGCAGCACAGGCCCCAGTTCCGCAAGCCTGGGTAATCCCTGAACCTCTTTCCCACACGCGAAAATGCAGTTCTGTTTCACTGACAACTTCAACAAATTCTACATTGACGCCTTCAGGGAACATGTCGTGCTTTTCGATGATCGGACCAAGTGTATGAAGCGGCGCTTTTTCTATGTCCTCTAAATAAAAAACGATGTGCGGGTTTCCCATCGAAACGGCCGTTCCATTTAATTTCGCAGTGCCAAAATCAAGCGGCTCATTAATCGTTGTGCTAGCCGGTTCACCAAGCATCGGCATTGCTTCTTTTTCAAAACGTGGTTTTCCCATATCTACTGTGACTAGCTGAACGTGACCATCCTGAGCGTGAACGGTCGCTTCAACGAGTCCTGACAATGTCTCAATCTGGAACGTTGAGTCCGTCACAATTTGATGCTCATACACATACTTTGCAACGCAGCGCAGCCCATTACCACAGTTTTTGCCCTCAGATCCATCATTGTTGAAAATGCGCATCTTCACAGGTGCAACATCTGATGGGCAAATCAGGATCATCCCGTCAGAACCGATTCCTGTATAAACAGAAGAAACGCGGATCGCTATCTCTGATAGCTGTTCTTCTGGAAGCTGTTCCTTCATCTGATTGACGTAAATATAATTATTTCCTAATCCGTGCATTTTCGTGAATTGAAATGATGTCATGAGCTTCCTCCAAAAATGTTGTTTCTTTATAGTATAAAAGGAGTCGATTCAGGAGACAATCTTATCATCCCCCGTTTTTCATACATAGAAGCTCTTTGCTGCCATGGCAAAGGGCTTTTATTATGCATATGCCTCTTTTTCTCTCGTGTGATGCTTCATATTGATGATATTTTATTAGCATAACATATTGGATGCGCTTTCTATTGATTCTCCTTAAAAATGGAAGCTGGAAATGTGAAAAAAATGCACCTCATGACCCATGTGGTGCATTTAAAACATGTCGTTTTCCTCTATAAATGCATAAATACGCTCGACTAGCTGCTCTGCATTTTCTCCTGAAACAAATTCTCCATTCACAAGCGCAAATGGGGAGTCCATACATTTGCCGCAATAGCTTAAACAGCCGTATTCCATTACGTCTAGGTTTGGGTCTTTTTCAAGCTTCTCTTTTGCTTCTTGAGACCCTTGTGCAAGATTACTTACACAAAATTCGATCAGTGGAAACACTGTGCTTCACCTCACATTGCCTTACCATCCTACCGAAATTCCTTGTATTAGTCAAAATATGAGCTTCGCCTATATCGTTACGCCTATTCCTCATAAAATGTTTTACTATTTAGGACTAACTGATGAATATGTAGGTTATTTTGAAACAATTATTGTGGTTTCACAGTAAATTCGATATAATTTTATTTGGTATTTTAACTTAAAGTTTTTTAGTATAAGTGTTTTTCAATGTCTACGGGGAAAAGGAGAATCGTCATGAAAAATTTAGTCTTGATCGGCGGAGGTTACGGGAATATGCGGGTTCTCCACCGCTTATTGCCAAATCAATTACCTGATAATGTCACTATCACATTAATTGATCGAAATCCTTACCACTGTTTAAAAACAGAATATTATGCACTTGCTGCTGGAACGATCTCTGATCATCACATTCGAGTATCTTTTCCAGAGCATCCGAAGCTGGATATTCAATACGGGGAAGTAGAAAAAATTGATATTGAAAACAAACAGATCTTATTCAGCGACCGTGAACCGATTCCGTATGATGATACGGTGATTGGACTCGGCTGCGAGGACAAGTATCATAATGTCCCTGGTGCGAAAGAACATACATACAGCATTCAAACCATTGATCAGTCAAGACATGCGTATAACAAATTAAACAATTTGAGCGCAGGTGCAACGGTTTGCATCGTCGGTGCTGGACTTAGCGGGGTAGAGCTGGCCAGTGAATTAAGAGAAAGCCGTGCTGATTTAAACATTATTCTTTTTGACCGCGGAGAGCTGATTCTATCAAGCTTCCCAAAAAGATTAAGTTTGTATGTGCAAAAGTGGTTTGAAGAAAATGACGTAAAGATCATTAACTGTGCCAATATTACAAAGGTTGAAGAAGGTCTTGTTTATAACCATGATAACGCGATTGAAGCTGATGTCATCGTCTGGACAGCAGGAATACAGCCAAGCAAAGTGGTACGAGAGATGGATGTTGAAAAAGACGCACAAGGCCGCGTCGTATTAACTCCTCATCACAATCTCCCTGGGGATGAGCATGTATATGTTGTAGGTGACTGCGCAAGTCTGCCTCATGCCCCAAGTGCACAGCTTGCTGAGGCGCAGGCAGAACAAATTGTCCAATCTCTGCAAAAACGCTGGAAAAATGAGCCGCTTCCTGAGGCTTATCCACAGTTTAAGCTAAAAGGTGTTTTAGGTTCTTTAGGGAAAAAAGCCGGCTTTGGCTTAGTGGCTGATCGTCCACTTGTTGGCCGGGTGCCAAGACTCCTGAAATCTGGACTCCTTTGGATGTACAAGCATCACAATGGCTAAAATCATGTGAATTTTTTCTCAAAGCTCCTTCGTGACGAGGGAGCTTTTTTCTATGAAACGGCATGTGCCGATGAGTTGGTCCATTTGATCGGAGCAAGAGCAAGAATGCAGTCTTTACGAAAGGTTCTCATCGTTTTCTTCGATAAACAATACGCTTGGATAAGCTGATCCGTTTGACGGTGTACAATGATTTTTCTCTTCGTGCACTCTCCGTTTTTCTTCATATAAATCATCTCAATCGGTATTTGCTGATGAAGAGATTGTTTTAGTAAATAATTCATGATGCTCACACTCCTTTCATTTCATTATAAACGAACAAACGTTCTTTTTCAACCCAAAAAAGAACGTTTGTTCGTTTATATTTCTCAAAAAAAGAACAGCTTATTCACTGCTCTCCTTGTACCCGTATTTCTCCATTTCTTGATAAATGTCTTTTAATTTTGGATTGCCCTCTCCAACGATTTGATCCTCTACTAAAACAAGCGGATAAAAGAATTCATCATCAAGAATTCGTTCAGACAATTCCTTTTGTTGTTCATTTTCTGGCGGGTGCTCAATATCAATATATGTGATGCGAAATGGCTGATTCGGATATTTTCGTTTTAATGCTGCATCTAACCATTCAAACGTATCTTTTGAAGAAGGCAGATTCACGCAGCTAGCGCACAAGACATCTCTTCCATATACATAAAGATCGACGGTTTTGTTCATTTGATAAGCCCCCTATTCTTTCTTCATTTTAGCTGAATTTTCTGGATGAAAAAAGTCAAAATCACTTTTTGTTTCAAGATGAGATTGTGCTATAATGAGAAGGAAACTTTGAAACCAATCAATAGATTTTTATCGTCCAGATGAATATAATGGTGATATGTTGTGAAAGGAGCGATTATATCTAATGACTGAAGTCGAAATGAAAGACCAAGTACAGGAAGTACTGGACAAACTTCGTCCATTTCTATTACGTGATGGTGGAGACTGTGAGCTTGTAGACATTGAAGATGGCATTGTAAAATTACGTCTTCTTGGTGCATGCGGCAGCTGCCCAAGTTCAACCATTACATTGAAAGCCGGTATTGAGCGCGCATTATTAGAAGAAGTGCCTGGCGTTGTAGAAGTTGAACAGGTTTTCTAATTCATATATGACATGAAAACGACCCGATTTGGGTCGTTTTTTTCATGATTGATAAAGGCTTTAGCCTCAGCGTGATATGAAAACCCTTGAAGTCTAGGAAGGACGAGTACTGGCGCGGAGCGAATTTTCTATTCGTGAGCACCAGCACGCAGGACTGACACCGAATGCGAGGGTTTGTCAGCACGCTGAAGCGGCCCGATTTGGGTCGTTTTTTATTAGGCTAGCTTTTCTCTAAACCATTCCTTTATAAAAGTCAGTCTTTGAATACGCTGCCCCGGGTGGCCGCTTCTGGATAGATCATGAGATGCCTTCGGAAATTTGACCAATCTTGTGTCTTTCCCAAGCTCCTTCAAGGCCACAAAAAGCTGCTCTGCTTGATCAACTGGGCAGCGATAATCTTCATCACTGTGCAAGATGAGCAGCGGCGTGTTCATCTGCTTCACATATTTTAGCGGCGAACGATCCCATAGCTTATCGACAGAGTCATAAATATCCCCATCAATCTGCCACCTTGTAAAGAAATAACCGATATCACTGATACCGTAAAAGCTAATCCAGTTTGAAATGGAGCGCTGTGTGACAGCTGCGCGAAAGCGGTCGGTCTGTCCGACAATCCAGTTGGTCATAAAACCGCCATAGCTGCCGCCTGTCACGCCAAGTCTTGTCTCATCAAGG
Organism: Bacillus sp. Je.9.29.b; assembly: GCF_051129925.1. Lineage (NCBI taxonomy): Bacteria > Bacillati > Bacillota > Bacilli > Caryophanales > Bacillaceae > Bacillus > Bacillus sp. Je.9.29.b. The sequence continues at coordinate 123,248 of NZ_JBCPSO010000007.1, read as the reverse complement.
AAATCATAGGCTGTGAGCACATGATCAACAGCCTGCATGACATCGTCATAATCAACGTCACCATAGTTTCCTCTCACACGTTCGGTAAACATCTGTCCATACCCATGACTGCCGTGCGGGTTGATATACACGATGGCATAGCCTTCAGAAGCGAGCATTTGAAATTCATGAAAATACGTATGACCATACATCGCATGCGGTCCGCCATGAACCTCTAGAATGAGCGGATATTTCTTTCCCTCTTCCATGTTGGAAGGCTTCATAAACCAGCCATGCACCTCGTCGCCATCTTTTGACTGAAAAGAAAATGGTTCAGGTTCGGATACGATATGCTCCTTTAGAAAATCATGATGCTCGAATGTGATTTGCTTTAGTTCTGCCTCCCCTAATGTCAGCTCATACAGCTCGCTTGGTGAAACAGGTGTAAGCCGGCTGAGCAGCAGTTTGGATTCATCTGGATGAAGGCTGAAATTGGTGATATGTTCCGCCTCTAGTCGAACAGGATAGGCTAAACCTTCAATAGAGAAATAATAAATCCCTGTGCTGCCTTGATCAGAAACAAGCGCATAAAACCCTTGGCTGTCCTTTGTCCACTGCGGAAGCTGATAGACCTCTCCCATCACGCTATCTCCTGCCATACAGTTCCCAACATACATATCGAGCATTTCTGACAGTTGAACCGCCTTTTCTTCCTTCAGATCATACAGCCATATTGATGGGAAGGTGGCATTTTGAAATTCGCGCTCATGTCCAATATACAAAAGACTCTCTCCATTTGGAGAAAAAGATACGGTGGAATAAGCGCCGTTTGCTTGTGTGATCTTTTTTGTCTGACCATCTTCTAATGACAGAAGACACACGTCACTTATGTAAGGTATCTGCGGATTTAATTGAATAAAGGCAAGCCATTTGCCGCAAGGAGAAACCGTATGATTCATATGATGAACCTGCTCACTCGTAACAGGCTCTATCTCTCCTGAATCGATATCCACCTTCACGATCTGCGTGACACGTCCATCTAAAAAGCCTCTTCCATCTGCTTTATAGGTCAAATCATCATATACCGCTGGAGCAAAGTCATCTTGCTCTTCCTTTTTTTCATCATGAACAGATTCTGATTGTTTCAATGACACAGCCGTATAAAGAAAAGCGCCGTCTGGGGAAAAAACAGGATGAGATACTCCGTAAGGAATCGTCGTTAAGGTTCGCACGCCGCCTCCTTCGCTCTTCATGAGCGCCAGCTGAGGGACTTCCTTTGGCTTTTGTAAAATAAAAGCAAGCTGCCTGCCGTCTTTTGACCAAACTGGCTGATGATGCTTTCCATCCTCAAATGTCCATTGTGCCAGCTCCTCTGTCTCTTCATCTCGAACCCATAAGTGGATGTTGTAATCGTCTTTTTTCTCATTCACAGTGACTTTTGTAAAGACTGCCTTTTTTCCATCTGGTGAATAAACTGGATGGGAAACAGAAACAATCTTCGTTAAATCTTCTGCCGTCATCAATTTCTTCATGAACGTATCTCCCCCTTTTATGCTTAAAAAATAGTTCGATCCTCTAAATAATAATCCCTGCTTCTTCCCATAAAAACAAGCATAAAAAAGAACGTGCAGATTCACAGCACGTTCTCAGATTGTTGAAAAAGGGCTAAAATGATCTTTATTTTAGCTCTTTTTCTTCTTTTCAGCGTGACCTGAAAACCTTTGCAGTCTAGGAAGAACAGCTACTTTTGCGGAGCGAATTTAACATTCGTGAGCACCAGCGCGCAGGACTGACAAAGAATGCGAGGGTTTGTCTACACGCTGGGAACATGCAGATTCACAGCACGTTCTTTACTTGATTAACAGGATGATGCTGCACGACAACACCTTCTACTGGCACCGTCAGTAAATCGACTTCACAATGCGGGAAATTTTGGGCTAGCTGCTCTTTCAGCGCTTCTCCCTTCCCTTTTTCCACTAGGGTGAGGATCGTCGGCCCAGCGCCGCTCAAAGCCGTTCCATACGCTCCTTTTAGAGAAGCGACATGCTCTACCTTCGACAGCTCTGGCACGAGCATTGTGCGGTAAGGCTGATGAAATAAATCCTTATTCATCATTTCTCCAACAAGCGGCCAGTTTTGCGTCATTAAGGCGGCTACAAGGACGTTGCTCACAGCACTCGCACTGACAGCATGTTTATAGGAGAAATCCTCTGGCAGGACATCACGGGCATCCTTTGTGAGCACTTCATAAAAAGGAATCACCACGACGACATCTACATCCACATGCTGCACTTTAACGGCATGTGTTTTGTCTTCTTCATGGAGACCAATCAGTAAACCACCAAACAAAGAGGCTCCCGCATTATCTGGATGACCTTCTACCTCACTTGCATAAAAGAGCTTCTGATCATCTGTCATGTTTAATTCAAGAAGCTGATTGGCGAGTTCAATGGCGGCTACGATGGCAGCAGCACTGCTGCCAAGCCCCCGTGCCAATGGAATATCACTCCACACTTTGACATGAACAGGCGGGAGTGTTTTTCCAAAGTCATCTGCGACCTTTTTGGCTGTTTGATAAATCAGGTTGTCGGTGCCTGATGGAATTCCAGACACAACATCTGTTTCTGCTTCAAACAACCAGCTATCATGGTCATAGACCGATAGCTTTAAATAGCGGCTGAGCGCCATTCCAACTGAATCAAAGCCTGGTCCTAAATTGGCAGTGCTTCCCGGTACTGTGATTGAAAAAAGCATGGAGGCTTCACTCATACGCGTGCGGCCTTTTCTAAGTGTTCAAGAATTTGATCTTCATCTGCATCAAGTGTAACCGGCTTGATTTGTGAAATATCGATAGCCGTATTTGGATCTTTCAGTCCGTTGCCTGTTAGTACTGCAACAACTTTACTGCCTGGCTTGATTTCTCCAGATTTCACCTGCTTTAAAACGCCTGCAATCGACGCACATGACCCCGGCTCTGCAAACACACCTTCCTCACGTGCAATCAATTGATATGCATGAAGAATTTCTTCATCAGTTACTTCATCAATCTTACCGTTTGATTCATCTGCGGCTGCCACAGCTTGTTTCCAGCTCGCTGGATTTCCGATACGGATAGCCGTTGCCACTGTTTCTGGCTGCTCAATCACTTCATTTCGAACGATTGCCGCTGCACCTTCTGCTTCAAAACCACGCATGACAGGCAGTCCAGTTCCTTTTTTCTCGTGATATTCCTTGAAGCCTTTCCAGTAGGCCGTGATGTTCCCGGCATTACCAACAGGAATCGCCAGTACGTCCGGGGCAGAGCCTAGCTGCTCACAGATTTCAAATGCTGCTGTCTTTTGTCCTTCAATTCGATAAGGATTGACAGAGTTAACAAGGGCAATCGGTGCTTTTTCACAGATGCTGCGGACGATTTTCAGTGCATCATCAAAGTTGCCGTCAATGGCAATGATCTCTGCTCCGTACATGACCGCCTGTGCAAGCTTACCGAAGGCAATTTTCCCGTCTGGAATGATGACAATACATTTCATATCCGCACGGGCTGCATAAGCCGCTGCTGCTGCAGAGGTATTCCCTGTTGAAGCGCACATAATTGTATCGTTGCCTTCTTCTTTAGCCTTTGCAACAGCCATGACCATTCCTCGATCCTTGAAAGAGCCTGTTGGATTGACGCCTTCTGTTTTCACATGAAGCTCGATTCCCAGCTTTTCTGAAAGCTTGGCGAGATGGATCAGCGGTGTATTCCCTTCATTTAATGTTAGTTTAGGTGTAGATTCGTTTACTGGTAAGAATTCTTGAAATTCTTCAATGAGTCCATTCCATTTCATCAGCTTAAACCGTTCCCTTCTACTCGGTACGTGCTCTTCACTTGAACCACCACGTCGAGGTCGTTTAATTTTTGCAGGATATTTGAGAAATCTTCTTCTGAGGTCTGATGTGTAATAATCACAATTTCAGCCAGCTCATCATGTCCTTTCACAGGAAGCTGAAGGATCTTTTCAAAGCTGATGCCTCTTTCAGAAAAAATAGATGTAATGCGGGAGAATGCCCCGACTTGATCTCTAACATGAATTCTTAAAAATTGCTGAGCAAATATTTCTGATGAGGATTTGATCTTCTTCTCAAACTGCGGTGCGATAAATCCGCTTCCGTTCACGCCAAGGCGCATGTTTTTCATCACTGCCACTAAGTCTGATACAACAGCTGTTGCAGTTGGCAGACTTCCTGCTCCAGGTCCGTAAAACATCGTTTCTCCTACAGCACTTCCGTAGACATACACAGCATTGAATTCATTGTTGACGGATGATAATGGATGATGATCAGGAAGTAAGGTTGGCTGAACGCTGACCTCCACTTTCTCTCCGTCTCTCTGAGCAATTCCAATCAGCTTCATTGTATAGCCAAACCGCTTACTGAAATTAATATCCTCATCAGAGATATCAGAAATACCTTTCACCTTTACGTCCTCTAAATCTACATTCATAGAAAAGCCGAGTCTTGCAAGAATCGCCATTTTCCTTGCTGCATCCAGTCCTTCTACATCGGCTGTCGGGTCTGCTTCTGCAAAGCCTAGATCCTGTGCTTCTTTTAAGACATCCTCATATGCGCTTTTATCGACATTCATTTTCGTTAAAATAAAATTCGTTGTACCGTTCACAATCCCCATCATCTTCGTGATTCGGTCAGAGGCCAGCCCTTCCTCCAGCGTACGCAGAATCGGAATTCCTCCGGCGACACTTGCTTCATAATAAAGATCACAGCCATTTTCTTTCGCTACATGTAAAAGCTCCGTACCGTAAAGCGCCATTAAATCTTTATTGGCTGTAATGACATGCTTCTTCTCATTTAACGCATCTATTAAATATTGTTTAGTCTCTTCAATGCCGCCCATCACTTCAATGATGACGTCGACCTCTGGATCTCTAATCACATCGTATACTTCAGTTGTGAAGACCTCTCTTGCGACATCCACATCTCTTTTTTTATCGGGATTGCTCACAAGCACTTTTTGTATTAATACCGGACAGCCGATTTGGTGCATTAATTTATCCTGATGGTCTTGGATAATTTTTACGACACCGCTTCCCACTGTTCCTAATCCTAATAGCCCAACTCGAATTGCCTTCACCTGAAATTCCACCTTTCTCCGTAAATGTCCTCTCTAAAAAGACATTTGTTAACCTTACACAGACATTCAATGTACACACATTATAAAGGGGTATCCTCATTTTGACAAGGTAATAAAATAAGAGATTGTCAGAATGAAACCGCTTAACAGCTATTTACATCAAGATTCTATATTTTCAAAATATTTTTGTCAGAAAAGCTCCCGAAAGCTGGGAAGCCTTATATTATAATCGAACCGGCGTTTTGGCTGGCTCGTCTTGTAAGACAAGCGCAATATTTTCAGCACATAAACGCATCATCGTTTTTCTCGTTTCGACACTAGCACTTCCAATATGAGGGAGGACTGTGACGTTACGTAATGTCGTTAACGGATGAGACGGACTGACAGGTTCCTCTCTAAATACATCCAGACCAGCGCCGGCAATTTTTCCTGTTGTGACAGCCTCGTATAAAGCATCCTCATCCACAGTCTGTCCTCTTGATACGTTAATGAAATAAGCAGAGTTCTTCATCAGATCAAATGCTTTTTCATTAAACATGTCTTTCGTTTCCGGGGTTAACGGCGTCAGACAAACGATGAAATCAGACTGCTTGAGCAGTTCCTCAAAAGCCGCATAGGTCACACCAAGCTGCGCTTCTGCCTCGGGTTTTCTGGAACGATTATGATAAAGGACATTCATATTAAAGCCTTTGGCCCGCTTGGCTAGTGCTGTTCCAATGCTGCCCATTCCGACAATCCCGAGTGTTTTGTGATGAACATCAGCACCGGCAAGAAGAAGCGGCCCCCAGCCTGTCCAGTTTCCATCCTTAATCCAATCACTCGCCTCGACAATGCGTCTAGCTGATGCCATCAGAAGGGCAAAGGCTAGATCCGCCGTCGATTCTGTTAAGACGTCTGGTGTATGACATACGGTGATTCCGTGCTTTTTGGCTGCTTCAAGATCAATATTGTCATAGCCAACAGCAAGGTTTGCGACCACCTTGATATTTGGAGCCTTTGATAAAAGCGGCTCATCTATTTGATCTGACAGCATGGTGAGAAGCGCATCCGCTTTAGCAGCTTGTGTTTCTAACTCTTCTCTTGGACACGGCTCATCCTCGCTTGGCCACATCTCAACATGAGCGACTTCTTTTAATGGTGTAAGTGATGCTTCATCCAGTTTTCTTGTGATATAGACGTAAGGTTTCGTCAAGAAGAACACTCCTTTTATCGATTTCTTTAAGCATAACGAAAAACGCCTCAAGAGAAAAGAGACGTTTCGTCTGTTCACTGAAACTTCAAATCAGCTGCAGGCTGAATCCAGCCAACAGCCGGAATGGGGCTCCCGCCGCTTCGCATGGCACTCATTTCTTGAAAGACCTTCAGAAAGTATTCATAACGATTGGCATCATTTAAGACGTAATCTAACCGCTCTTCATAATATGACTTTTCATTTTCTCCCGACATGTAGTAGCCTTCTACAATTTCAAAGTAATGAAGCGGAAACAGCAGGCGGCTGTATAACAAACGCTTTGAAAAGGAGGAAAGAGGTGTCACCTCCTCATATTGCTGAAGAAAGGAAAAGCCTTCTTCAATTAAATCCTCCTTATGCTGTACAAAGGTTTCTCTTAAGTATTCAGCAATATCACGGGTTGGATGATCAAAGACCCAATCCACAGGTAAACGAAGCGGCTGCTCATGCGGCCATGTCATACGTGAAAAGCGCTGATGACAGACAGTGCCTGAGTCACCTTCTTTCGGTTCATCATCAAGCTCAGTATCGACTAAATATTGAATGGCATTCTCCGTTAATCCAAGATAATACGGAAACGATTCAATGAATTTTTGTTCAAACCGTTCCAGCGGTTTTTGATGCATTTGCTGCATCCAAAAGCCTTCGAGCTGATCTAATCGTTTTGCCCATAATTCCTTCCAGGCACCGACACGTTTTGTTTCGGATACTTCATATGGAAATCCTCTTCCCCTGACATGGAAGGCTGCCAGCTCTGACGCTTGCTGAAACGAGCGGCTTGAGAGCGGAGGCGCTGCTTTTAATAAAGCATACTGCTCCTTCCCATGAGTAAAGGTGGGTTTCTCTTCATTTGTTAATTCAAACACAGCGACGTATGGGTCTCCAGCATTCAGTAAATACTGACTGATATGATACAACTCTGAGAGTTCTTCTTCTCGCAAATGAGACACAGGAACAATGAGGAAGAAAGCCTCCGCCGTTTGAAAGCTCTGATAACTGCCATATGGCGTAAATTGACGAACATCAATACCAAATGTGTGATAGATGGTTTCTTTCATGTTTTCACCTGCGTTCCTATGATCAATCTCTTATCATATCGTAGTCGCAGGTTGAGGGATTTATGAATACTATTTACTATCCGAAGCTTTTTACACGTTGTGGACAAATTACGAGGATTGGGTGAGGAATACATGCCGCATCATCATGAGATGAACGAAGTAGAAAAAACAGCAAGACGCCGTTTACAAGAACGTGGCGTAACCATTCAAGATATAGCAGACCTTGTCTACTTTTTACAGGAAAAATATCATCCTGGCTTAGACATGACAGAGTGCATCCACAATGTGGAGCGTGTCATCGCAAAACGTGAAGTTCAAAATGCGATATTAACGGGCGTCGAACTCGACGTACTCGCCGAGCAAAAAAAGCTGACTGAGCCGCTTCAATCAATACTTGAAACGGACGAGAGCCTGTATGGCGTTGATGAAATTTTATCCTTTGCTATCGTCAATATTTATGGTTCGATCGGCTTTACGAATTACGGATATATCGATAAAGAAAAACCAGGAATTCTCGGAAAACTCAACGATAAATCCACGGGCGAATGCCACACCTTTTTAGATGACATTGTCGGCGCTATTGCTGCCGCCGCATCAAGCAGGCTGGCACATAGTGCAAGAAATGCGGAATAAAGAAAAAGAGGACGCGCGCGTAACGCTTGTCCTCTTTTTTTATGATAATCGCTCAATCCACTCGGATAATGAATCAATGACATAGGTTGGCTGCTTTTCGTACTTCTGAAGCAGCTCTTTTGTTGTCACACCTGTATGGACGAGTAATGTGTCCATTCCTGCATTCATTCCTGCCATAATATCCGTATCATAGTTATCCCCCACCATGAGCGTCTCAGACACATCTGTCCCAAGTACACGCATCGCTTGTTCCATAATAATGGATTCCGGCTTTCCGATAAATGTCGGCTGAACCGTTGTCGTCACGGTCAGTACAGATGTTAACGAGCCGTTCCCTGGCAAAAGCCCTCTTTCTGTTGGAATGGCAATATCTCCATTTGTTGAGACAAACTGTGCGCCTTGACGGATGGCAATCGCACCTACTGCTAATTTTTCATATGTAATGCCACGATCAATTCCAACAACAACGAAATCAGCGTCTTCCTGACCAAACGTCAGCCCTTTTTCTTCAATGGCCTGCTTGATTCCTTCTTCACCGATCACATAAACGGACGCATCTTTCTTTTGCTCAGCAATATAATTAGCCGTCGCCATACTTGTTGTAAAAACTTGTTCTTCTGTTGCTGGGATATCGAATGAAACGAGTTTTTCCGCTACCTGCTTTGGCGTACGTGATGAGTTATTCGTGACAAACAAGTAAGGGATGTTCAACTCATTTAACTTTCGAACAAATTGACCTGCTTCCTCGATCTTTTCTGTTCCTTTATACATTGTCCCGTCTAAATCAATTAAATAGCCTTTGTATTTCATGATGCTCACAACTCCAATGGTTTATTTAAACGCTGATACTGGGCCAAGCTCCTGCTCCAAGTAGGTACGGATGCGGCTTGGAAAGACCTCTAGCGCCTGCTCTACTTCGCTGATCACCTGCAATAAGTCATGATGAACCACTTCCTGATATTGCTGCACAAGTGTCCTGCGGGATGAGACAAGCTTTTTCAGCTGACTGCCTTCCATTTCTGGTACGACTTTTTCATCAACAAGTATATCCATGATGTCATCATAGCTTCCTGGGTCACGCATAATAAAGCCATCAATCATGTCATTTCCAGTATCAAGAATACATTCGACGAGCAAATGAACAATTCGTTCCAGCGCTTTTTTCTCTAGAGGACTTGTCCATGTTTGATGACTCTGCATCAACTCATATTGCTCCTCGAAAAAACGTAATGTTTCTTCAATCTTTTTTCTGTCTACGAAATACATCATGACGCTCCCCTTTGCGTTATTTTCTGATTCGTTTTAAGACAAAATAGGCACAGCCAAAATTACAGTATTCATAAATGTATTCATCGAGTGTGCTGATTTTAGTATCAAATGTAGCCTTTTGGTTTTGGTCATCAAAGAAACCCTTCAGCCTGAGCTGATTATAGCCCCAGTCCCCCACAATATAATCATACTTATTTAAAATATCTGAGTACCTTGCTTTAAACGCTTCTTCATTAAAGCCGTCTTTGATATCTCTTACAAGATCAAAGGTAGCATTCTGAACGACGATCATCTTCTCACCTCTTTTTAAACGATCCATCTTTAATGATAATTCATTGGAAGAACTCCATCAATTGCTAAAGCATGTTTTTTCCGATTTAGCCGAAGCTAAAGGAAAAAGGAGGTCACATTTATGAAGAAACAACTGACAGCCGCGATTCTCCTCAGCATGCTTTTAGGCGGGTGCGGCTTTCAATCAGGTATGAACCGGCAAGTGGATGAAGATTCTTCAAGCAAAACCATCCGTCTGTCGGATCGTCATGAAGGAAATAATTCCAACATGCCAGAAGCAGACACAAACAGAGCAGGATATGTTCGTTATCAGCGTCAGCAAGTAACGGATCAGAAAGAAAGAACCCCCGCTTTAAATCGTGAGCATCTCGCCCACGTCATTACAAGTTTAACGGTGCAGCTGCCAAACATCAAAGATGCTGCCACACTTGTGACAGATGAGGATGCACTCATCGTGTATCGAACAGGAAACAAAAACCGTGATGAATCTGCCGATCAAGTAAAGAAAACGGCGGTTTCTGTTCTCCCTCGTTATTATCATGTATACGTCTCTGATAATCCAGAGCACTTTCAATCCATTGCCAATTTTTCACGTCTTCAAACCAATTCACGTGATTTTGACCAAATTTTAACCAAAACGATTCAGCAAATGAAGTATTCCCCTCAAGGCGGGAACATATCGAATCAAGAAGATGCAAATGGGATGACGAATTCCGACCGTACGATGAGAAGAAACGCCCCTTACGGCCAAAATTAATACGAGAAAAAACGCCAGAGAGCTCTGGCGTTTTCTTTGTTACGCTTGCGCCTGACGCTTTTTAGACGCTTCGTTTACTTGTTCATCTGCATGGTAGGAAGAGCGCACAAGCGGCCCAGCTTCACAGTGGCTAAAGCCTTTTGACATCGCAATTTCCTTCAGCTCTGCGAACTCATCCGGATGGTAGTATTTTTGAACTTTCAAATGCTTTTTCGAAGGCTGTAAGTACTGACCAATCGCCATAATATCCACGTTATTGGCAAGAAGATCATCCATGACTTCAATGATTTCTTCCTTCGTTTCACCGAGTCCAATCATAATGCTTGATTTTGTTGGAATATCGGGCTGCATTTCTTTTGCACGACGCAAGAATTCTAATGAACGATCATATGTAGCACGCGCACGAACTCTTGGCGTTAATCTGCGAACTGTTTCAATGTTGTGATTTAAAATGTCAGGACGAGTGTCCATTAACGTCTTCAAGTTATCATAATTACCGCCCATGTCTGAAGGGAGAACTTCAATGGTCGTGAATGGGCTTTTTCTTCTAATCGCACGAACGGTTTCAGCGAACACACCTGCGCCGCCATCCTTTTGATCATCCCTTGCAACCGCTGTTATAACAGCGTGCTTTAAGTTCATTAAGGCTACTGAATCTGCCACGCGTTCTGGCTCTTGCAGGTCAAGCTCAGTCGGAAGTCCAGTTTTCACCGCACAGAAACGGCATGCGCGCGTACAAACAGATCCAAGGATCATAAATGTAGCGGTTCTTCTCACTGCCCAGCATTCATGAATATTCGGACATTTTGCTTCCTCACAAACGGTATGCAGGTTGTTTTCCCGCATCATTTTCTTTAAACCGGTATAGTTTTCATTCGTATTCAGCTTAATTTTAAGCCAGTCCGGTTTTCTTACGTGCTCTTCCTTCTTTGCCAATTCCATCATCTCCATATGAATTCATTAAAGGTGCATCTACAAAAATCTTCCTGCTATATACGATGGATGCAGCCAAGAAGCTGCAAAAAATTGAATCTTCGGCCTAAAGCCTTTTCTTTAGACACTTTAACATAGTACAGATTGAACAACAAGGGAATGAGCTGCAAAAATACCCAAAAGCCTCCTAAAAAAACAGAAGAAAATTACTAACATTTTCTTCTTATGAAATAGAGTGATCTAACCACACTAAACGGTAGAAGATGATGCTCGATGAAAGGAGATGGACGTTTGTGAAAGTGGTTTTAGCCATTATGATTGCTCTTTCAATGCTCCCTTTACCTGTTCATGCAAAAGGGACGGGCAAACAGCCAGATGAATTGAAGCAAAGAATGGCCCTATATGAAAAAGTCTCCATCACAACACAGGTTCCATGGTATGTACTTGCTGCAGTTGATCAGTATGAACACAATATTCGAAAAAGCAGAAGAGATTTACCGAAACAAAAAGGCGTCATTGGCATCTACATTCCCCGGGAAATGTGGATTGGACCAGAAAACCCGAATAAACAGGATACCTCTCCTTTAAGCATTAAAGTGTTTGACGGAATTGGTCTTGATGGGAATGGGGATGGCAAAGCAAGCAGCGATGACGATGAGGATGTATTGTTCACGTTTGCTCAATACTTGCTTCACTACGGCAGCAGCATTGATCAATTAAAAATTGGCTTATGGGACTATTATGGACGTGATCAAACCGTTGGAATCATTTCATCTTTTATGAAGCTATATAAGCACTACGGCCATCTTGATCTTGGAAAACATGCTTTTCCTCTTCCGGTTGGAGCTGACTACAGCTACCGAAGTACATGGGGAGATGCGAGAGGGTTTGGAGGAAGGAGAATTCATGAGGGAACCGATTTATTTGCCCATTATGGACTTCCCGTTCGTGCGACATCGTATGGTGTGATTGAAATGAAAGGCTGGAACCGCTTTGGCGGCTGGCGGATAGGTATTCGAGATATTCATAATCATTATCATTACTTCGCGCACTTAAATGGCTTTGCGAAAGGACTCAAGACAGGTCAAATTGTTGAACCCGGCCAGGTGATTGGGTCTGTCGGAAGCTCCGGCTACGGCCCTCCAGGCACCGCAGGAAAGTTTCCGCCTCATCTTCACTATGGCATGTACAAAGACAACGGCAGAACCGAATGGTCATTTGATCCATATCCTCATTTGAGGGCGTGGGAAAGAGCTGAACGGAAACGAAAGTAAATAACAGCCCAATCATTGTTGGGCTGTTATTCCTTTTTCTCCTTTTTCTCTGGGAGAACAATTGATGGAGCACCTGAGTTTGTTCCGCTGCCATTATAATAATCTGGTACGTCTCCTTGAACGGCTTGTATGGAGACAGGAACAGAGTTTTTAACTACGATTGTTTCAGAAGCAAACGGGATAATGACTCTTACCTTGACCTCGATCAGAACACTAATATCAATCAAGGCATTGTTGATGCCATAAGGCTTAATGTTTTTTTCAACGTCAGTATGCGGATCACCAATCACACTAAAACGTACAGGCACTTTGGGTCCGAGGTTGGCGATGAGTGCATTTCCGGATGCTTGCCCAAGCGGAATGTTATATATAATGCCGTCATGTCCATCTGTTTGATCCTTTAATGCTTTTTTTGCCTCTTTTTGAAAGTTCCCCTTTTCAATGTCTTCTAAATTTTTTTGAAGGTGACGCGAGAGGTCAGCCATTGCTTTCGATGTTGCTTGCGCATTAAAATCGATGGTCGTCACTTTTCCGTTCTCACTTGTATTCATGACCACCATATCCTTCATATTCTCCTGATCGTCTGCAAAGTCTTGGACTGAATATTGTATGAGGTGATTGGCGATGCGCTCTGTTTCTAGTTCAGCAATGTGAATAAGGGTAGGTTTAATGGATCGGTTGATAAAAAATAAACTAATTACGGTTGAGAGCACAAAGAATAAGATCGCAAGCAGCATGACGTAACGAAATGGCAAAGGGCCCTTCTTGTAGGGGCGATAACGGCGGTTCATTCTCAATAAAAAATCCCCCCTTCTCCATTACATGTGTATGCAGACAGGCGGGGGGATAAGAATCATCTCTCTATTTTATTTCACCATTTTTAATAATGCATCTCTTCCAATTGTTCCAGCTGAGATGCCCAGCGCTTCTGCGGCGTATGTCACAGATTCTAAAGGAGCATCGAGCAATTGCTCAATGGTTCTTACACCAACTGCTCTTCCTGCAATAATTCCTCTATCTGCAAGCTTTTCATTCAAGAGCCCGACATCCAGTGCACCGCACATGATATATCCATGTTCATTTGTTACTGCCATGAAATTTGTCTTCGGCAGCTTGACGGTGACCGCTGTAAAGGAATGGCCATCAATTGTAATAGGTGTTAAATTCACCAAATCCCTTCACTCCTCTCATCACAATCTATGTGAAAAGAGGGCGCGTGTTGTTAGGCTGAAGCGGATTTCATGTTGCTTCCTTCAAGCGCCATGTCAGAACATCACGTAAAAATTCAGGCATAAAATATTCAATGTGTTCGTGATCACGGATATGAGGAAAAAGAGAGCCTAATGTATACATATCGACTGTGCCAACAGTATAGGAGGCGTCATTCTTGATCAATTGACCATGTACAAAGACATCCTTCACCCGTTTGGCCTCGCCTTCTTCTAATGTATAGCTGAGGCCGCTATATAGCATTTTCCCCATCAGCTCACCTCTAAAGCCGAAGCCATTGATGCGCAGCTGTTCCATTTTTTCTTCACAGCCCCGCTGAACCGTTTCGATGAGCTGTTGACCGGTAAGCGTCACCCGAATGGGATTAATGGGATGCGGACATATCCGGTGGATTTCTTCTCTTGTAACAATCCCTGCCTCTAACGAATCAAGCACCATACCTGCATTCATCATCCCAATATCTGCTCCGCACCAATCTTTAATGGCATCTGTTAAGAGCTGCGGAAGCGGAGATTCGTCGAACCACTTCGTTTCTAGCTTCGACTCAATCGTTGTCACTTTTTCCTGCATGAGTGCTTTTGCTCTTCTTTCTGCCTGCTGCAAGGTGGTGATGGCTTCATCTGATTCACTGATAAGCTGATCCACTGACTGCACTGTCGCTTTTTTCTCTATCAGCTCTTTGCGCGCTGTATCGATCGTCAGCTCAACGCAGCCAATATAATGCCCATACTTTTCAGCACATGCAAGCAGTACACCATTGTCCATTTCACCTTGTTCTAACAGATGATGCGTGTGTGAACCTAGGATGATGTCGATGTCAGGGAAATCACGGGCGACCTCTCGATCATGGATGATACCGAGATGAGATAAAAGCACAATGACATCCGCCTGTCCCTTCACTTCCTGCAGCATGTCCCGTATGCTGTCAAACGGATCAGTAATGTTCCAGCCCAGCTTCTCATATACAGGTGTATACGCAATGGTCACGCCTAAGAGACAGAGCTTCAGTCCGTTTTCCATTGTGATCATATGATAGGGCTTTGCCCATGATGGCCTTTTGCCTTTCTCAAATAAATTAGACAGGACCACTGGAAATTGTGCATTCTCATACAAGTGATCCAGCTGATCATGGGGCAGCGTAATGCCTTCATTATTCCCGATCGTGACTCCATCATAGCCAAGCTGATTGAGGAGCTTGACATTTACCTTTCCATAATCCGCTTCGGATACGAGGTTCACTCGATCCATATGGTCGCCAATATCAAACAAGAGCATCTGATCGTGAACTTGACGCTTTTCTTCAATATAAGCTGCAATTTTTGGCCAGTTCTCAAAGTGGCTGTGCAAGTCGTTTGTATGATATAACCATAGCTTCTGCAGCATGTTGATCTCTCCCTCAAGTTGTCACTGACCGTCTCATTCAGGTTGAAAGCTTCAGTCAGCTCTCGGTTAACTAAATAAATCTAACTGCTTCGGAGACAGGCTTGAATAGGTGATATCCAGCAAATCAATCATCTGCTGGCCATTTGCCGCTGCATCTCCGCCGGAGTTATTATTAAACACGACATAGACATCTTTCGATTGCTGATGCAGAATGTCGAGATTCTTTTTCCACTCTTTTAATTCAGCTTCATTATATAAATATAAGTATCTCACTTCACGCCAATTCTCATGGTCTGCCGGGTGAAGCCAGCCCTGTTTATTCCTGCCGTGAAATCGGACCAATGTTTTATCACGGTGTGTAGCTTGTATGACTGGCGGAATGGAGCCTTCTCCGACTTGCGGTTCATCACAGACAGAATGAATCCATCCTTCCTTTTCCATAAAGGACAAAGTCTGCTCATAAAATTCATCTGAAAACCATGTACGGTTTCGGAATTCGAGAGCACATGGAATGTCCCCCATCTTCTCCTTACACCATCTTAAATAGTGGACGTGCTCTTTTTTGCAATCAAACCAAGGTGGAAATTGAAAGAGCACCATGGCCAGTTTCCCTTCACGAATGAGCGGAGTCAGCGAAAGAATAAATGCATCAAACATGTCCTCCTTCGAAGCAAACGGAATCTCGCCCCTTTGATGTCCAGTCATTCCTTGGTATGCTTTCACAACAAATTGAAAGTCATCTGGCGTATCCTTTATCCACTTTTCATGATTACGCTCAGGCTGAACCGCATAAAAGCTGGCATCCAGTTCCACAATCGGAAACGTTGACGCGTAGTGAAACAGCTTTTGCGCGCTTCCGATTCTTGGCGGATAAAGACTGTCATGATCTCCCCAGCCAGTTAATCCGATATAAATCATGTTCCTCACCTCTTGCCACTCTCATGTATAGACGGCTTCCTCATTCGAAGCCTTTGTTTCTTGTGATACCCATATTTTCTGAAAGAAATTCTTCTGTCTACAACATATCATATTTGCTCGTAATTCTGAATGAAGATGACTGGCGGCACGTGATTTTGTCCTGACGCTCTGTTTGTTTGTTATATGAATTGACAACTTTCTATCTAAAATGATTTTAGCTGATAACATAAAATGCATATCAGAGATGTTGTCAGTGATTGTCCATTTTTTTATTCATCTTCACCAATAAAGGAGACCCAGTGGATATGAGCATAGACGATAACCAGTTTGAAATTTTACAAAAAATGGCCAAAAAGATTCACAAGCCCATCTATTTGTTTAACCAGCATGGACGTATTCTCTATACCTCGCACCCCATGATCACAAGCTCAGAATGGATGCACATTCTCCCCTTTTTTCAAAGCAGGACTACTCATTCTTTTTCAATGATACATGCAAAACAAACCTTTTCCATCTTTCCAATTGATCTAAACGAACAAACATGTGATTATCTGGTCATCCTTTCTTTCATTCACCCGCAGAATAAAACATTGCATGGGATCATTGCAAAAGCAGTAAACAAAATGTCGATTGCACGTATGAGACAATATGCCGCCCTGCAAACGGCCAAGCGTGCTAGAAATGAGGGCTTTCGCAAATGGATAGAGAGGGCATCGTCTTCCCAGCAAGATCCCTTACATTTCGCTCAGGCGTTTGGATTAAACGCCGAATGCCGCTATCTATGTATGATCTGTCAGCTTGACGAGCGCAGTGATACCACATATTTTATGAAGCAGCAAATGGTTTTAGATCAAATGGTTGATCTGCTCGAAAGTGCACTTCCAAGCTGCCCATTTCCTGCCTTTCTGTTTTTAAAAGGTGATATGGGTGTTGTATTGATGGAGGAGACTGGCAGTTGGCCGGAGGTTAGCGACAGGCTCAGCTCTTTTTTAAAACAGTTGCAGATGCTTGTTAAACTGCAAGTGAATCATACTATTTCTTTTGGGGTGAGCTTGACGGGCTGCCTCATCTCCCATCTGTCTGAAGGCTACAATGAAGCATTAGAGGCTCTTCAAACCGGACATCTCTCATTGCGGACTGAATATATTCAATTTTATCAAGCCAAGGATGTGCCAGATTTACTAAGGCTCATTCCAAGAAAGGATATGATCACGTTTCACCAGCTGCACCTTCACCCGTTATCTGAACCATCACAAGTCGATCAAAGCCTTCTTCACACCTTATCTGTCTATTTAGAAACCCATTGCCACATTTCAGAAACAGCCAAACGATTGTCCATTCATCGCAACACGGTCATTTATCGCCTCGAGAAGTGTGAAGAATTGCTTCGAATCAGCTTAAAAGATTCTGACGCAACATTGCGGCTGCGCTTAGCCTTCCGTATTCAAATGTTTCTCTCATCCCATCCTGATTGAATTTTTTCTTCTGAAACCTCATATAGTTTGGAGGAGAAAAATGAGACTCAAGGAGGGATGATAAATGGATGATGAGCTCCGTCACATCCCGCAGCCCATTCGAAAGGATGGCGCGGGTGCCACCGACTTAGGCCCGCGCGATGTCCTTCGAGATATAGAGAACCCAGATATGCTCGTTCCCCCTAAAACCGATGCCGGAACAATCCCCAATTTAAAATTTTCATTTTCTGATACACACATGCATTTGAATCACGGCGGCTGGTCGAGGGAAATTACAAAGCGGGAGCTGCCTGTTTCAACAACGATTGCAGGTGTCAACATGCGGCTCACACGCGGAGGTGTTCGGGAACTTCATTGGCATAAGCAGGCTGAATGGGCGTATATGATTTTAGGCAAAGCCCGCATCACATCTGTAGATACAGAAGGGCGAAATATGATCGCTGATCTAGAAGAAGGCGATTTGTGGTATTTTCCACCTGGTATCCCGCACTCCATTCAAGGACTTGAGGATGGTTGTGAGTTCCTTCTTGTATTTGATGATGGCGATTTTTCTGAATTTGATACATTCACGATCACAGACTGGTTTGCCCATACACCGAAAGAGATTCTCTCCGCCAATTTTGGTGTTCCTAAGAAATTGTTTGACCATATTCCGAATAAGCAGCGCTATATGTTTCAAGGCTCACCGCCGTCATCCTTAGAAAGCCAAATGGTATCTGATCCATATGGGAGCATTAAGCCGCCATTTACGCACCAGCTCCTTCGTCAAAACCCGATAACGACCTCTGGCGGAACCGTCCGAATTGTCGATTCACGGAATTTCCCGATTTCAAAAACGATTGCGGCTGCACTTGTTGAAGTAAAACCTGGCGGCATGAGAGAAATGCACTGGCACCCTAATAATGATGAGTGGCAATACTATTTAACAGGTACAGCTAAAATGACGGTCTTTGGAGCAGGAGGTACTGCCCGCACCTTTAATTACAGAGCAGGTGATGTTGGATATGTTCCTTTTGGCATGGGGCATTACATCAAAAATATCGGCCAAACGAGCCTTTGGTTTTTAGAGATTTTTAAAAGTGACCGGTTTGCAGATATTTCGTTGAATCAGTGGATGGCCTTAACCCCGCCTCAATTAGTGAAAGAGCATTTACACGTAGATGAAGCGATGATTCGTGCGCTTCATAAAGAAAAATCACCTGTCGTGAAATATGAGAGATGATGCCCATCATAAAAAACCGATCAATTCGTCCTGATCGGTTTTTTTATCAGCAAATTTTAAGAAGCTGCCGAAGCATGCTGCACTTTTTTCCCCCACACGATGGATGCAGCGAAGCTTACGCAAAGCACTAGTGTTCCAAACATAAAAGGAAACTCAATATTCACATCAAATAATATACCCGCAAGACTCGGTCCGACGATATTGGCAAGGCTCATAAAGGATGTATTGAGACCGCCTGCTACCCCTTGCTGATTGCCTGCCATCTTGGACAGCAATGTATTGAGGGCTGGTCGGACAAATGACGTAGCCGATAAAAATAAAATCGAACCCGTAAAAATCAACCAAAAGGACGGCGCATAACGGCAGGCGATCAGCATGAAAGCTGCACCTAACAGCGCATAACGGACGACCCTCATCTCTCCAAATCGTTTCACGCAAGCATTCACTAACGCCCCTTGAACAAGCACCCCGGCAAGACCCGCAACCGTAATCACAAACGCAATATCCTTCGGTGAAAATCCGTGTTTTTGGTCTACATATAAGCCGAAAATCGATTCAAAATGAATGATTCCGAAATTGAGGACAAAGGCCAATATAAACAAAAAGCCGTACGATGTCTTTAGAGCCTTGATCATTTGTACAAAAGGATTGAAATGAATATCCTTGTTGAGCCGTGCCTCTTCCTGTTTTTCCTTTGTTAATGTTTCAGGTAAGAAGAGGATGGATAACAAAGTAGAAAGAGCAGCAAAGGAACCGGCAATAAGAAATGGAAATGCGATCCCGTACTCAACCAAATAGCCGCCTACGCCCGGCCCGATGACAAAACCTAGTGTCATCGCTGCACTGAATAGACCCATTCCTTTCCCTCGGTCCTTTTCACTTGTAATATCAGCGATGTATGCAAACATGGCCGGCATAAGCAAAGCCCCGGCAGCACCGCCTAAAAACCGTGACACAAATAGCATCCAAAGCTGATCAGCAAAAGCAAAAATAAACTGAGCAATCGTAAAGCCCGCAATCCCGGCAATGATCAATTTTCTTCGTCCAAATCGATCGGTCAGTGCCCCGGCAACCGGCGATAACGCAAATTGTGTAAAACCTGTTGCAGCAACAAGAAAACCGAGTGTTTTTCCTGTTGCACCAAAGGCTTCAATATAACTCGGCATAACAGGTACAATGAGGCCAAAACCAAGCATGGCAATAAAAATATTGAGCATCAAAATGTATAATCTGCCCATCTTCTTCATATAAAAACCTCTTTCTGCATATAAATGAAAATGATGACAAAAAAATGATAAGAACTTCTCCAGTATAGCGATAACCTCATCTATAAGTCTAGTTTTTCAAAAATTAGCGTTCTTTTCCAAATGAAAAAATACCCGCCAATGGCGAGTATGTTGGATCTCGTTATTCATCTTGTTCATAGATAGTAAGAGCCGCCTGAAGCCCTGCCCCGCAATGGGTAGACGCACCGTGTTTGATGAGAATCGCTTCAAGCCCTGCTAACACAAACAGCACATTTTCCTTTCGGCAGCTGTAGCCCATTGTCCCAATTCTCCATATACGGCCGGCAAGCGGTCCAAAGGAGCTTGCAATCTCAATCCCAAAATGATGAAGCAGGTCGGCACGGACCGCTTCTCCGTCAATACCACTTGGAATGACAATACAGGTCACAACCGGCATTTTACAATCTGGATCACCAAACAATTCAAGCCCCATTGCTTCAAGACCTTTCATCAAGGCTTTCTCATGATATGAGTGCCTTTGAAAACGTTCAGACAGCCCTTCTTCCAGCACAAGACGAACCCCTTCTCGCAGTGCATAAAGCATCGTTGTCGCTTCTGTATGATGATTTAATCGTCTTGGGCTCCAATAATCCTGAAGCTGGCTTAAATCAAAATAATTGCTTTTGATTGGAGAAATGTCAATTTGTTTTTGTAATTCATCCTGTGTCGCAATGCCTTTTTCTACTTTCTTTCTCGATTCAATGACAGCTGCGACTCGGTCATTATACGTAATAGGTGACATACCTGATGGAACAGATAAACATTTCTGCGTGCCGCCAATCGCCGCATCTATTTTCCATTCGTCCACTTTTACCTCGACACCGCCAATGGTTGCCACAGCGTCTACAATAAACAGCGCATCAAGAGCCCGGCATGCTTGCCCGATTTGCTTGAGCGGCTGTAATCGTCCGGTGGATGTTTCACCATGAACCATGGCAACGATTTTAGGCTTGACCTGCTTTATTTCTTTGATGATGTCGTCAGGATCAAAAACCGTCCCCCATTCACATTCCATTGTATGTACCTCAGCACCGTAGCGCTGTCCTATTTCAATGAGCAGGTGACCGAAGCGGCCAAAGACAGGCACAAGCATTGAATCTCCCGGCTCAATCACACTGGCGAGCACAGCTTCAAGCCCTGAACGGGACGTACCGTCAATTGGATAAGCCCATCTGTTTTCTGTTTGAAAAAGTGACCGCAATAAGGTCATTGTTTCATTCATAATGTGTGTAAATGCTGGATCAAATTGACCGAGAATTGGCGTGCTCATCACACGGAGCACTCTCGGATCTACTTCAACGGGTCCCGGTGTCATAATCGTTCTTGAAGGTGTTTGCAGTTCTTTCACGTGATCCATCCTCTCCCTTGCTGTCCATCCTTATAAGCCCACTTATACAGGAATGCGCCTAAAATAGCAATCTCTTTTCCTATGAACTTATTACATAAAATTTACGAGAAATCCATTTATTTCTTCATGGCAATATGATAGAAATAAAGAGAATACATTCCCTATCAAGGAGGAAATCGAATGAAAAGAACTTTATTTGGAACTGTGGCCGCCGGAATCATGATATTCGGCACATTCGCCGCCCCGCTGCCTCCAGCTGCAAATGCTCAAGGTTTCAATCTGAGTGAACCTAGTCAAACGATCACCTTTTCCCCGTTACAGCTTCAAAACGAAACATCTGCACAACAAACGCAAACTGCCGCCACAAGTCAAATCGATTCCTATTACCAATCTGCTGCTGCCAAATCAGGACCCGCTCTCAAAAAGGCTTTACACGATATCATTGATGATCATACGCAGCTATCCTACAGCCAGGTGTGGGATGCATTAAAGAAAACAGATGAAGACCCCAATAACCCAAACAATGTGCTGCTGCTTTATAGTGGTGCCTCCCGTTCAAAACAAGCGAATGGCGGGAATGTGGGCCAGTGGAACAGAGAGCATGTCTGGGCCAAGTCTCATGGCAATTTTGGGACAAGCCAGGGGCCTGGGACAGATCTCCACCACCTTCGTGCGACAGATGTGCAAACGAACAGCACACGCGGAAATTTAGATTTTGATACAGGCGGTAATGAATACAAAGGGGCGCCGGGCAATTTCTACGACAGCGACTCATTCGAACCTCACAGCCGGGTCAAAGGAGATGTTGCGAGAATGCTCTTTTATATGGCGGTTCGCTACGAGGGTGATGACCGCTTTCCAGATTTAGAATTTAACGACAAAGTGAATAATGGAAGCTCCCCTCTTCACGGCAAAATGTCTGTACTTCTCAAATGGCACAAGCAAGACCCAGTCGATCAAATCGAACGGAACCGCAATGAGATCATATATCAAACGTATCAGCACAACCGCAACCCTTTTATTGATCACCCTGAATGGGCAAGTGAGATTTGGGAATAAAAAAAGGGCACTGCTACGAGCAAGCAGTGCCTTTCTTTTTTTCAAGAGGACAAACAAGACAATAATCGAGACTCTCCGATTTTTTCTCAAGCTTATAATACATACAGCAGGTTTTCCGGTTGGATGTTTCAAGTAAACTGTCGTCTAGGTTTAGGCTGTGCTGAAATGGATTTTGCTGAGCTCCAAAAACATCTCCAGCCGCCTGCTTCAGATACAGATAATCCTCCCGCACGCGCTGCTTCACCGCAGGTTCTTCCGCTTCCCGCATCATGCTTCGATAAAGAGAGTTGATTCGAACCGCTACATTTTCCCATAAAATACGATAAGAGAGTTTTGAGGTGCGGTTCAGCACGTCTAAAAGAGGCGTGACACACTCCGTAAACAGCGCACGCACGACCTTCTCTCTCCACTCATGCCGATCTCCTTCTAGTGGAACAAACGAACACGCCGCCTCATCCACTTCAATTTTCCGATCCTCTCTAAATGCACATGCTGCTGGTGGAAACTGATAGACACCGTCATACAGCGTGATCAAATATAAAGAGGAACTGACGGCTAAGTAGGCATACCGCTTTGAAAACATAGAAGCTGCTACCGCAAGATTCGGTGCATGCATCGCTTCCTTTTCAGCTTCTAATAAACGCATGACGGCTGCTTCTGAAAAAAGCGCAGCAAGTGTGCGATCAGATGTCATTGGTCCATTTGTGATGTGTACCCCAAAATCAAGTAATTCTCTCTCAACCCACTCTGGCCCCATATCAAAACCCCCATCTTCTGTTTATCGATTACGCTGTTGATATAACAAATAAATAAAGAACGGTGCACCAATGGCCGCCGTAAATACACCTGCTGGAACATCTAACGGTAGAAATGCGGTTCTAGCCACAAGATCAGCCAGCATCACGAGAATACTTCCAACTAGCGCAGATGCTGGAACAAGCGCTATGAATGAACGTCCAATGATCATCCGTGCAACATGCGGCGCCATGAGTCCAACAAATTCAATGCCGCCTGCAAATGCGACTGCAACACCAGCCAATGTCACACTCATCAGGAGAAAGAATAATCGTTTCGCCTGCACTTTTACCCCGAGACCTGTTGCAAGATCATCGCCAAGTTCTTTTACATTCATCGTTCTTGCTAACACCATGACAATCGGTAAAATGATCATCACCCAAGGAAGCATCGAAGTGACGTCTTTCATCGTAGAACCATATAAGCTCCCCGTCAGCCAGATGTAAGATTTTGTCGTTGTCATCGTATCACTAAGAACAAGCGTAAAAGTCACACAAGCCTTCATAATGGCAGAAATCCCAATTCCCATTAGGACAAGTGTGATCGGCTTGACCCCTTTTTTCCATGAAAGCAAATAGATCAGACACGATACCGCAAAAGCACCTGCAATCGCCCATAAGGATTGATAAGCAATAGGCACAGTGCCCATCCAAAAGACGATGAACATAATCGCACCAAACGAAGCACCACTTGTAATTCCAATGATATCAGGTGATGCCAGCGGGTTGCGGATCAACCCTTGCAAAATAAGCCCTGATACCGCAAGTGCGGATCCAACTAAGACAGCCAGCAGCGTTCGTGGAATCCTCAGTGTATTTAACACAAAGGAATTCCCCTCTCCCTGACCGATTAAATGAAGCAGCACATCGACCGGCTGAATGAACCGGCTTCCCATACTGAGACTGAGAATAAATAAGCCAAAGGCAATGACCGTCAATAAAAGTAAAATCAAAAACGTCCGCTTTGAAAATTGAAATGAAATGCGCCCGCCTTTAGAACGCACTGTATATGTTTTAGCCACCTGTCTTCAACCCCTTGCGCACGAGATAAACAAATAGAGGCGCTCCTGCTACCGCCGTCATGACACCAATCGGCACTTCTTGCGGCATGATCAGAAAACGAGCCGCCAGATCCGCGGCAAGTAAAAGCGACGCCCCCACAACGGCACAATACGGCAGTACCCAGCGGTGGTCAGGCCCGACGAGCTTTTTCACAATATGCGGCACAAGAAAACCAACAAAACCAATTGAACCAGCAACAGCGACGGAACCACCTGCTAAAAAGACAACGAGTACACCCATCGTGATTTTCAGCAGCAGTGTACGCTGGCCAAGTCCTTTGGCAATATCATCTCCCGACAAAAGGACATTAATAGAACGTCCAAGAAGCAGCGCCACTACAGTCGCACCTAAAATATAAGGCAAAACAGGGATTAACATATCAATGCTTCTTCCAGACACTGAACCAGCCATCCAGAACAAAATGCTTTGAATCGACTGTTCATTCACGATTAAAAGACCTTGTGTAAAAGACGCAAACAGTGCAGATATTGCCGCACCTGCAAGGACTATTTTAACCGGCGTCAATCCATCTCTTCCAATGGAGCCCAATAGAAAAACGAGCATCCCTGCAATCGCTGCGCCTAGAAAGGCTGTCCACATATAGCTTGTTAACGACTCTGTTGAAAAGAAAACAATCGAAATCACGATAAAAAATAGTCCACCTGCATTAATTCCTAATAAATCGGGCGCCGCAAGCGGATTTCTTGTCAATGCCTGCATGAGTGCACCTGAAATCGCCAGACTTGAGCCAACGACCGTTGCGATTAATGCTCTTGATAATCTGGATGTCATGACAATGACACTGTTTGGATCCGATTCATCAAATTGAAGAAAAGCATGGATGGTGGCTTTGAGGGAAATGGAGGTTTGCCCAAGGGAAATACTGAGCATAAAAAAGACCAACATCAACACAATGAATCCAGCAAAAAGCAGTGCCTTGCTTGAATCCTTTTTTAATAAACTTCTCATCTGATTCCCGCTTTCAATCTGTTATGGAAAAAAGGAGAAAATGGTATGTTCACATTTTCTCCTCTCTTATGTCTTATTTATCAAATCCTAGACGATCGTAAATATCATCAAGCATCATGTTTGCAGCGATAATACCGCCGCCCATGTTCCAAGTGATTTCATCAACTTTATGCACTTGTTTCGCTTTCACTGCGTCAAGCTGCTTCCATAAAGGATGACTTGTCCACTCTTTATATGCTTTTTCAACCGCTTTATCCTTTTCATCCATAAAGTAATAGATCACATCTGCATCCATTTGCGGAATGCTCTCTTTGTCTGTAAGTGTAATGATGTCTTGCTTTTTATCTTTGACATTCTTAGGTCCTTCAAAGCCTAGCTCTGTTAAAATGGACCCTGCGAAACCAGTTTGATAGATTCTAGCATGATCTGCACGGAAGTTCACCACAGACACACTCATTGGCCAGTTCTTGATGTCTTTTTTCGCTTTTTCTTTAAAATCAGCGACGCGGTCATCCCACTTCGTCAGCAATTCTTTTGATTTGTCTTGCTTGTTTAATGCTTCACCCATTAATTTCACTGTGTCTTTAAAGGTGAACACTGTTTCTGTTGCAACAGTTGGAGCGATTTCTTGCAGCTGATCAAAAATTTGCTCGTGGCGGATTTTTGATGCAATGATCAAATCAGGCTTGAGCTTTTCAATTTCCTCTAAGTTTGGCTGTGTTTCCTGCCCAACAATTTTAACATCCTTTAAGTCATCTCTTAAATATTTATACGTAGGTGCTTCAAGCCATGATTCAACAACACCCACTGGTTTAATGCCCATAGCGACTGCTGCATCCGTTGCTCCTTGGTACAGTGTCACCACACGTTTAGGCGATCCTTTAATTTCAGTTGAACCGATAGCGCTTTCAACGGTTCTTGTTTTCTCTTTACTATCTGACTTGCCGTTACTGCTATTACTGCCGCAAGCTGCAAGTAAAACGATGGAGAGCACAACTAATAGCGACCAAAAAGATTTCTTGAACATGTACCTCACCTATCCATTCTATATGTAGTCATATCGTTTGATAACGATTCTCATTATCACACTATGATTTTATCATAGAAAAGGATGGTGTCAATGTAAAATATAAAAATAACAACTGATCATCGCCTCATCACATCATGACATATTATAGGAAAACACAATTCTTTCATCTTTTTTACCGTCTTCTATTTCTTTCTGCGATGGAGTGAAATGATTTTTTAAAGGAAGCTTTGAACTCTATGCTTATGTTGGCTAAAGTATAAGCAATAAATTAAAAAACACCGACAAGAAATGCTGGGATGTATTTCACAGCACCTCTTTTTATCGGTGTTTCTTTAATGAGTGATACTATCTTTGTTGAAAAAGTTTCGATTCTCCTGTACGTTTCATATGCTTTTTCAGGAGTATAGTCTTTTCCTATAAGAACTTCCTATTGGGAAAAATTCTTGAAGAATGTGTATATAGTGTAATCCTCCTTTTAATATCCTCCAGTCCTTCAAATTCAGTGCACTGCATCCACTCATTCTCATCTAACATCTTGTCAAAAATAACTAAATTCTATTTCAATGACCATGACCTTCTTCCGAAGCTATGGCGTCTTTTTTGGTTACATGGACAGTCCCAAATGGATGATTAGGAGGTGCATATATCGAATAAAGTTTTAACGGAATATTCCCTCTATTAGTTACGTTATGCCATGTTCCAGCTGGTATAAATATGGCATAATCATCATGCACATTTCTATAGAAATTTAAATTATATTTACTTTTTCCCATTTGGACAATCCCATGTCCTTGTTCAATTCTTAAGAATTGATCAAGGTCAGGATGCATTTCCAACCCTATATCTTCACCAACGCCAATACTCATTAAAGTGGTTTGCAAATGTGTTCCTGTCCATAAGGCAGTGCGATAAGTATGATTTTGCTTTGTTGCTTCATTGATATTGATGACAAATGGTTGGGTGCCATAATCTTTTAACCGTCTTTTTCCATCAACGTTAAAGTTTTCAAGCCTTCTTTCATGAGGGAAATTCCAGTAACCAGGATGCACACTATGATGATGCCTCGGGGCACTTACATAATAAGGATATTCATATGGATAAAAATAAGGATTATAGTACATTTTCAATCAATCCCTTCACCTTGATATAAAACCATCCTATGCAATGGGTAAGGAATTGTACTCTGGTTACATGAAAATCAAGATGATAAAAAGAGAGACAACCACTTCACTTATAGCGAATAAGTGCAACAAGAACAAAAAACTTGCACAGCGACATAACCTACAATGAATAAGATTTGTTGATGGTTGAAAAGGGAATAAACATGCATTTCCTCAATATGCACCAAATTATGTTGATTTTTATCGTGTGCCAGTTAATTTATTAATGCTATTCAAAAAGCCATAAAACTAGGCAGAAGCTATTGAATGGAAAACGAAAACCTCATTAATCAAGCGTTTTGAATATCCCTCTTCCCTCACTTCACTTCTTCATGCTCCTGAACCGCATGTCGCTTACTGGCGATAAAGAGTGCAACGGTCATGGCTAAAATGGTCAGCGCCCACCAGAACGTCGATACTGCCTCCTTATGATCGATGATAATCAAACGGATGACGGCTGTGATGCCAATATAAATAAAATAGCGAAGCGGAAAATGAAAATTTGATTTAAAGTACTTAATAATTAAGGCAATAAACTCAAAGTACATAAAGAAGATCAGCAGCTCACCAAGCATTTCATAATAACTGTCTTCTTTGCTGAGCAAATTCTTGTAGACGAATTGGACAATATACCAAGTTTCACTAATTAAGAGGACGCTTAAAGCAATAGCAAGAAAGAATAAACAAATATTCAGAAGGCCTTGCAAGAGATCCGGTACCTTTTGGAAGTTGTTGAATCGTTTCATTAGATTATCTCTCCATTCCATGTTATTCATTTGCCACCTATATTTTGATGTGCCAGAAACGCAGCACGATGTAGTAAACGCCGTTCTTTTCCATCCTTTCAAACTGCCCGTGCATGCGGGACATCATTCGTTTTATGCTTCGTTCACCAAGTCCAGTGCTTTCCTGCGTGTCATTTGTCTCGTTTATCGCATTGCTGATATGGATCTCAAAGATTTCTTGGTCGGATAGAAACGTGAGATTGATATCTTTTTTCGGGTCAGCGTATTTCAGTATGTTCGACATCAGATTATCAAACACTCGGCCAAGCTCCTCGACATTCACATTGATATAACTGTCTGGCAGCTCTCCTAAAAGATGAACCTTAAATGTCTCTTGATGCAAGATCGCCACCTGATCTGATAAGAGATCGTAAATGACCTCTTTGACTGCAACTGTCTCAAGCTCAGGTTCATGTTCTTTATCAAGTAGAAAATAGGCGAACAGATTATCAGATAGATTTTTCAATTGCAGTGCTTTTTCATAAGCACTCGCTATATATTGATCTTTACGGGTATCCGCTCCAGCCTCCTCTTTTTTCGCAAACTCCAGATTCATCATCAGCGACGTCAGTGGTGTCCTCATATCATGAGACATTTCGGTGACCAAGCTGCGGCTCTCTTCTTGCAACTCGTCGATGGCTTGAAGCTTGTCCAAAAAAGCTTTACGAAGGTCCTCAATACTTTTGGCAATCATCGCTAATTCATCGTGCCCTTTTATCGTCATCTCATAGTCCAGCTCTCCGCCTTCAAGAACATGTATCTCTTGGTGAATCGTTTGCAGGTAGCGTAAACTTTTGCGAATACCGAGAAGGACAATGAGGAGAAAAATAAGCGTTGCTCCGAGCAGCTCGAGTGTAAAGGCAAGATCGTGGTAGCGAGATGAATAGAACCCGTCCACCATGACGCGGCCTTTACCGTCGCTAAACTGAACCGGATACGAATGTTGCTCAGCGTACTGGGTCATCCTTTCTTTTCCGTACGCCGATTCATCGGCAGCGGAATAAATAGAGTCATATTGCAGCACTTGATCCTTGAAGATGGTCAAATTAATGTAATTCTCTTTTTTCACCCACTCACCAAACGCTTTTCGATCCGTTGAAGACAGCTCATTCTCAGACACGTAGCGGCTGAATTTTTGAATGTACTTGGCTGACTCCTGATCGTAATACTCATCCGAACTCAAATATCCATCGATCAAATCATTGGTGATCTTTTGCAGCGTCAAAAAGACAATACCACTCACAATTGCAGCTGCCAAAATCAGCAGTGCAAGCTTTTTGGCCAGTGTATATTTACGATGTGGATGTGCCAAATCGATATCCTCTTCCCCATTCAGTTTTGATATATACAGGACGTGCAGGATCATCTTCAATTTTGGCACGCAGCTTTCGAATATGCACCATCACCGTATTGTTGGAACAATAGAAATAAGGCTGTCCCCATACGCTTTCATAAATATTTTGAGCTGAAAAGATTTTGTTTCGCCTGCTCATAAGCAGTTTTAACATTCGATATTCTAGATCAGACAGCTTAATTTGCTGGTTTTCTTTCCATACTTCATTAAATTCTTCACTTACCTTCAGTTTGCCCCCAACAAGAAAGGTCTCTTCCTGTTCCTTCTTTTCCTGATAGACAGTATACCTGCGTAATTGTGCAATCACTCTAGCATGAAGCTCCTCTTGTGAAAAAGGTTTTGTCATATAATCATCCCCGCCGGCAAGTAAGCCTTCGGTTTTATCGAATGTACTTGATTTGGCTGTTAGAAATAGAATCGGGACATTAGAAGAGGCTCTTATCTGCTGGCACGTTTCGATGCCTGAGAGCCCCGGCATCATCACATCTAAAATCACCAAATCGAGCGAATCCTCCACAAGCTTCAATGCTTGCTCGCCATTCATCGCTCTTAGCACCTCATATCCTCCACGTGAAAGGGATTCCTGCAGAAGGTCACCAATATCCTGATCATCTTCTACGACTAATATTCGATGGGTCATGTCTCTCACCTCATGTAATGTGTTGCTCTTTCTTTTATGTCTTTACTATATATCATCTAGCTATGTGAAAAGATACAGCATAAACCTTAACAGTTTATGAATTTGACCATCTGCCATCAATTTGTCACATTTATTTTCAAAAAATTGGATCTTCATAAATTGTTAAGAATTGGGCCGTATATTGATTCATTGTAAGGATCAATGAATTGATCCGAATGACATTTATCATACAAGAAAAGGAGCATGGATATGAATGTAAACAAAGTAGCACACGGACAACCGATGAGTCTGCGGGAACGGGTTCATTTCTTGGACATCGTACGAGGGTTTGCCTTAATGGGGATTATTCTAGTCAATTACTTTTTGATCGTGGATTCGGCCAAGGGATTCGACATGCTGTCAAATGATGTCTTTCACAATGTGGTGAATTGGTTTGCCTCGGGGAAATTCATTACACTGTTTTCCTTTCTATTCGGGGTTGGTTTTATGATTTTTATGGACCGAGCTGCTCAGAAGGTGGACAGTCCGAACAAACTGTTTGCCCGCAGATTAACCATTCTCTTAGGATTTGGCCTTCTGCATTTGACCTTCGTTTGGATTGGTGACATTTTGGCCTATTATGCAGTCGCTGGCTTTTTATTGCTTTTCTTTTACAAACGCACAGCCAAAACCATCGGATACTGGCTCATCACACTCTTTGTGATTCAATTGCTCACACCTATTTTCACGATGCTGTTCAATACCGTCAGTTCAGGATCATCAGGCAAGCCGGACTTTGCTGATTTCGAGCTGACCAGCCACAACAGTCTGACTTATTTAGCATCAATTAGTGATCGGTGGACAGATATGGTCACAATGGCTTCCGGTTCTTTTTCCACCGTCTATTCTATGTTCTTCATGTTTTTACTCGGTGTGTATTTTGTGAAAATGGAGTTTTTCAAAAACATGGAGGCAAAAAAAGCGATTTGGAATCGCATTTGGATCATTTTCACAATCGCATTTCTGATGACACAGAGCAGCACGATCATAGCAGCGGTTAATCCTTTTGAAAATACGCTCTGGATGAACATAGCCTCTGCTCTGGAACAAAACGGGGGATTAACTGGCAGTATGTTTTATATGAGTACACTTGCGATGCTGTTTCTGCACGTTCCTCAGCTGCGAGGTGCTCTGATGGTCTTTACCAAAGTCGGACGCATGTCACTGACCTGCTATTTGCTTCACTCCATCATTGGCACAACGCTATTTCTGAAATACGGAGCTGGACTTGCCGATCATCTTCAGCCCGCTGGCACGTTTATGATTGGACTCGGAGTTTATGTCTTCCTCGTGCTCTTTAGTACATTATGGTTAAAGCGGTTTAAATATGGCCCGATGGAGTTTATCTGGCGTCAGCTGACATATGGGAAGGTTGATGATCAACCGAAAACAAATACAATGGATGTAGCGAAGTAACTGAAATAATAGTAGTTAAAAAGAGTGGGAAAAGGCGAACTTTAGTGGTTCGCCTTTTCTGTAGTATATTAATTTTTTTTGATTCAATACTTGTCAATCACTTCTCGTAATTGATTCAAATAACTTTCTTTCAATTCATCTGGGTATTCAATTTTCACATGTTTCCCAAATGACATCAAATAGTGAGTCATATACGATAATTCTTCTTGGTTGTATCCACCGACAATATAAGGGATCTGATCAATGATCTCCAATCTCATATTTGGGTAATGATGCTTTAAAAACTTTTCTTTTCCTTGTTCCGTTAATCGACATTTAAATGAGATATCATGATAAGTTTTTTCGTACTCGAGTTGCAGTTCTTTTAATTCTTCCTTCGTAAAGGTGTCTTTGCCGTCTTCTTCAATCACCATGTCCTTCATAAAGTCACATCTATAGATGCCCCACTTTTTATCTTGAACATCATATGCTTGAGAAAACCAAATGCCATTTCGATAAAACAACTCAAGAAATTGCAGCCTGATCCATTTATTTTCATATTGAGTGTACGTCGTCTTCACGATTTGATCTTTCATCATCGCCTGTAAAATCAATTCCAAATGATTTTGTTCACTAACTGGTGCGACATTATAGTAATGAATCACATCCAAAGTCTCCGTAATCATTTGCTTTCTCTCTTCAGACATAGTGGCAAACAACTTTTGCCGAATTTGTGAGTAGGATTTTTTAAATGGTGTTGCTGACACCAGGTCAAGAGCTTTAAGAGCGAAAAAAATAGCTTGGACTTCTTCTATATTGAAATAAATAGGAACCAATGGAGTTTGATTCACCAGTCGATATCCTCCGTGTCTGCCAGGTTCAACATAAAAAGCTAAGCCCATTGACTCTAGCTCTTCTATATCTCTTAAAGCCGTCCTTTTAGAAATGCCGAATTCGGACTGTAAGTCCTTTAACTGAAAAGAGTGTTTATCGCTTAAAAAAATAAGTTCTTGGTTTAATCGTTCTGATTTTTTCATTTGTTTTCCCTCTTAAAAAGGTGCCTTCTTTTGTCACCTTTATCATTTATACTCAGCTTATCAAAAGAAAAGGAGCATGTACATGCAAACATTAATCATTAACGCGCACCCAGATTTCACTCATCGAGAAAGTTATTCAAACAAACTGCAAACACTATTTTTAAAACAATTTAAAGAAAGGTTTCCTCATGAGGAACCAACCATTTTACATTTATATGGAACTGAAATTCCTCGTATCGAAAAAGAACAGCTGCTAGGTATTTGGGATAAGCAAGCATCCGAACAAGCATTAACGGCTGCCGAAGAAAAAATCGCTGCTGCTTCATCTGCTTTATTGGCTCAATTCAAAGCACATCATCGAATTGTGATCGTGTCACCTGTTCATAATTTCAATGTGACTTCACGAATGAAAGATTATATAGATAATATCTTTATTGCGAGAGAAACGTTCAAATATACAGAAAATGGTTCTGTTGGTCTAATGACAGACGATTATCGTGTACTTTTACTTCAAGCAAGCGGCTCAATTTTCACAGATAACGATCGATATACACCTCTGGAATTTTCACATCATTACCTAAAAGAAATATTTCAAAACTTGATGGGGTTTCATCAATTTCATATTGTCCGAGCACAAGGAACAGCGATTTTAGAGCAAGATGCCATCTTACAATCTGCATCTGATGATATGACGAAAACCTTAGATCAGTTTTATGCACCTCATTAACCTCTATTTAATCAAAAAGACCCAAAACGAAAAATCGTGCTTTTTTATTAAAAATCACCTTTTTCGTTTTAGGGTGCTATAAAATCTTTCAGTTGGTGTGCATCGGTGGGATCACAAGCACTGCGATTTCATTTCAATTACGACATACTTTATTTATCCCAATTCTCAACTGCTAGTAAGACTATTTTTTATAATTAATGCTGCCGTTTCACTCGGATGGCTAAGAGGAAAATGATGGCCGTATGGAACAACATCAACCTGACCAAGATGCAACGGAGCAGAATAGCCTTTGTCATACTCACCCCAGATAATATGAGGATGATCCTTTGTTAATTCATTGAATTCACCTTGATCAGTGTTCAGTAGTAAATGATTAAGCTGAACTGTCGTATTTAAAATTCTAGGAGACGTAAAACTGTTTCTGATTTTTTCAATATAATGTTCAGGGATGCTCTCCGTCCTTTCAAACAAACCGTTACTTAATAAATAACGCTCTATCATTTTAGAAGTTGCTAATTTTAATGTCCATTTGTTCATCCATTGTGGAACATTTAGCGATTTAGCATTTTCTTTAGCAACAGGCGGCTGAAGTAAAGTGATTGAATACTTCTTATCTATGTACCCTTGTCCCAATGCTTCCAGTAAGATAAACGCACCGAATGAATGACCAATGAGATGTGCACCATTTGTCGCTTTCTCCAGTAATTTTTCTACTACATTCAAGTAGATATCTAGAAGGTTTTTCTCTCGTTTAAAAGGAGAACGCCCCAAGCCAGGAATATCCAAGATCCATACAGGCTGACCCGTTTTTTCATGAAGCTCTTGTGCTAAAGGGAATAAATCCTCTCCATCACTCAATAAACCATGTAATAAAATAAACGGTTTCCCTTCTCCTTGTAATTGGTAAAGGGTGTTGTTATCGCATAATGTTCGCTCAAATACATGATGATGCTCACCATGTTGATCCATCATGCGATAATCCAGATCAGCTACTACGGCAGGGAAAAAGTTCATGACACTCGTCTTCTTAAACCAATCTTCTCCCATCATTTTTTTCACTGAAGCATTTGAAAATGTTCGTTTAGTCATAAAATTGAGGCCATCAGAAGGAATGTTTGTTATTTTGCTTACTCCACTTTTCATCATTGCTTTCATAAGCGGCATTGGGACAGAGATTTTTGGTGCCCTCATATTCATACTTTCCGACATCACACTTAATAATTCAGCAATGTTCTGATCATGCTCTTTGTCTTCAACAAGTGTAAATGTTTGAATAGCCGGCTGCTCCATCCTGGAAACCTGCACAATAAACTTCGCAAACATATCGTTTGAAATAAGTGGCAGCCTATATCCTTTACCTCCAGGAATCACTGGCATGAGCCCTCTTCGCATACTCTTTACAAGCAAACCTAATCCTGCTATCTGCTCTGTACTCCCTGTTTTACTACTGCCGACCACAGTTGGCGGATTAATGACAGACAGCGGATAACCTATTGCTGATGCCTGTTGACGGATATAAAGATCTGCTAAAAATTTTGTTCTCTCATATGGATTTTTTATTTTCAAATAGTTGTTTCCTTCTTTAAACACATCAATTGTAACCTTGCTATTTTGATCATCAAAGGGACTCATATAACCGACAACATGAATAAATTGATGCAAGCCCTTCGATTGATGAATACTTTTAGCTAATTCACTCATATGTTTGGCACCATTTAAAAAGACGGAAGCTGCCTCATTACTTGTCGCTTGAATATCCATAGGGCCTCCTGCGTGAATGATCACATCCGTTTTCAATACCCTTTCCTTATCTTCAGCACTTAGACCAAAATCTATTTTCGTCAAATCACCTTCAACAAAGTGCATCACTGACTCTTTTAAAATACGTCTTTCTTGAAAAATGCGTGTCGCTTTACTTTTCGACCTCACTAAAAGAAGAATGTTCACATCCTCTTTGGCTAATTCTTTCACTAATTGCTTTCCAATAAAGCCTGTTCCACCAGTTAAAAATACTGTTTTCATATGAAATCTCCTATTTAGTACTATTCAGTACTAATTTGATGTAAAAAAAATGCTTCTTTATCGAAGCAAGTTAAATAAATGATCTGCTGTTTTTGTGATGACAGTGGCATCCTTCAATGTTTCTGAAATAAATAACGCTCCTTCAAGATTTGTAATAAAAAGTGATGCCACCTCATCAATCTGAATCGTATCCCTGAATTCCCCGCTCTCTACGCCTTGTTTCAGTAATAGAGAAACTTTCTTTTGTAATCCTGTAAAAAAAAGACCTATTTTTTCTTTTATTTGTGTGGCCTGTGCAGGACTTTGAATATAAAGAGTAATAAATGGACAGCCTCCCTGATACTCTCTCGACTGAACGCCTTGTGATAATTGCTTTAAAAACATTTGGATACGATCTTCAACTGAAAATTGGGTCTGAGACATTACGTCGTCTATTGCAGCTTGATACATATCAATCCAATAATCAACGACCCCTTCTAATAATTCCTCCTTATTAGAAAAGTGATAATACACATTCGACTTTGATACTTTGCTTACACGTACCAATTCATCCATACTTGTATAAGCAAACCCTTTTTCCAAAAATAATGTTGCAGCTACTTCAAGTACACGTTTTTGATTCATTAATTTTACCTTTGTCATAATTAGAACTATACAGTACTAGTTTATATGGTGCAAGTATTTCATTTCATTTGGAGGACCTGGCTTCTCGAACTAAAGCCATTTGTTGAGGATAAAAAAACAACGCCATGAAGGCTTAATTAACAAGTGGTATCACTCGAAATTAAAAGCCTTCAAAAAGCGTTGTGTATCAATGTTTTTTATTAACCAATAGAACCTTCCATTTCAAACTTAATCAAGCGGTTCATTTCAACGGCGTATTCCATTGGCAGTTCTTTTGTGAATGGCTCGATGAAGCCCATGACGATCATTTCTGTTGCTTCTTCTTCAGAAATTCCGCGGCTCATCAAGTAGAATAGCTGTTCTTCTGATACTTTTGATACCTTTGCTTCGTGCTCTAATGAAATGTTGTCGTTTAAGATTTCATTGTAAGGGATCGTATCAGATGTTGATTTGTTATCCATGATGAGTGTGTCACACTCGATGTTTGAGCGTGCACCCTCTGCTTTGCGTCCAAAGTGAACGATTCCGCGGTACGTTACTTTACCGCCTTGTTTGGAAATCGATTTCGATACGATCGTTGAAGATGTGTTTGGTGCAAGGTGAATCATTTTCGCACCTGCGTCTTGGTGCTGACCTTTACCTGCAAGGGCAATACTTAATGTCATACCACGAGCGCCTTCACCTTTTAGGATGACCGCTGGGTATTTCATTGTCAGCTTAGAACCGATGTTTCCATCAATCCATTCCATTGTTGCATTCTCTTCACATACTGTACGTTTAGTCACAAGGTTGAAGACGTTGTTTGCCCAGTTTTGAATCGTTGTATAACGGCAGTAGCCGCCTTTTTTAACGATGATTTCAACAACCGCACTGTGAAGTGAGTTTGTTGTGTAAACTGGTGCTGTACAGCCTTCTACGTAATGCACATGTGCGCCTTCGTCAACGATGATCAGTGTACGCTCGAACTGACCCATGTTTTCAGAGTTGATACGGAAGTATGCTTGAAGTGGAGTATCTACTTTTACGCCTTTTGGTACGTAGATAAATGAACCACCAGACCATACAGCCGAGTTAAGCGCAGCAAATTTGTTGTCAGTCGGAGGAATGACTTTTGCCCAGTGCTCACGGAAGATGTCTTCGTTCTCTTTTAATGCGCTGTCTGTATCTTTAAACACAATTCCTAGATCTTCAAGATCCTGCTTCATGTTGTGATACACAACTTCAGATTCATACTGAGCAGATACACCTGCTAAATATTTTTGCTCTGCTTCTGGGATACCAAGCTTATCAAAGGTTTGTTTGATTTCTTCTGGTACTTCATCCCAAGAACGCTCAGAGCGCTCTGATGGCTTTACGTAGTACGTAATTTCATCAAAGTTTAATGCATTTAAATCTCCGCCCCATTGTGGCATCGGCATGTTGTAAAAGTGCTCAAGAGATTTCAAACGGAAGTCGAGCATCCACTGAGGCTCTTCTTTCATACGAGAAATTTCTTCAACGATCTCTTTTGTCAGTCCGCGCTCTGAACGGAAAATGGAAACGTCTTTATCAGAAAAGCCGTATTTATATTCACCAACATCTGGCATTTTTTTAGCCATCCATTTTCACTCCAATCTTATGATTTGCCGTTATCTTCGGCAGATGCGCCTTTTTCAAGCGCCTTCCAGGATAATGTTGCACATTTGATGCGGGCTGGGAATTTTGCAACTCCCTGCAGCGCTTCAATGTCACCAAGATCAATGGAATCGTCGTATTCTTTTCCTTGCATCATATCGGAGAATATCCGAGACATTTTCAAAGCTGTTTCAATATCTTTCCCTTTAATTGCCTGCGTCATCATGGAGGCAGATGCCATCGAAATCGAGCATCCTTCTCCTTCAAATTTCGCATCCGTGACTTTTTCGTCTTCGATTTTCATCGTAAGACGAATACGGTCACCACACGTTGGGTTGTTCATATCGACGACAATGCTGTCGTTTAGTACACCTTTGTTTCTCGGATTTTTATAATGATCCATAATCACTTGTCTGTACAGTGTGTCTAAGTTTACATTAAAAGACATTCGTAAAATACTCCTTTGTCTTACGGAGCGCTGCAATGAGTAGATCAATCTCTTCTTCTGTATTATACAGATAGAAGCTTGCTCTTGCAGTCGCTGATACACCAAGCCATTTCATGAGCGGCTGTGCACAGTGGTGTCCAGCACGAATGGCGACACCTTCCGTATCCAGAACAGTTGACGCATCATGCGGATGGACGTCGTCTAAGTTAAACGTCACAAGCCCAGCTCGGTGCTGCGGTCCATAAACAGTCGCACCGTCAAGCTCTTTAAAGCGCTCAAGCGCGTAAGTCGCAAGCTGATGCTCGTAACGGCTGACTTCCTCCATACCAATGTCATTTAAGAAGTCAATTGCTTTTCCTAGTCCAACTGCTCCAGCAATAATCGGTGTTCCCGCTTCAAATTTCCACGGCAGCTCTTTCCATGTAGAATCATATAGATCCACAAAATCGATCATTTCACCGCCAAACTCAGCAGGCTCCATATTATTCAAAAGGTCCTTCTTCCCGTAAAGCACACCGATGCCAGTCGGTCCACACATTTTATGCCCAGAGAATGCGAAAAAGTCACAATCTAGATCCTGAACATCAATTTGCATGTGAGGGGTGCTTTGCGCACCGTCGACGACAATGATTGCCCCATGATCGTGGGCAATTTTGGCGATTTCTTTAATCGGGTTAATGGTTCCTAATACGTTTGAGACATGTGTGACAGCGACGATTTTCGTTTGATGTGTGATCGTTTGCTTCACATCTTCAAGCGATAGCGTGCCGTCTTCCTGTAACGGAATGTATTTCAATGTGGCGCCAGTTGCTTTTGCTGCTTGCTGCCAAGGGATGATATTCGCATGATGCTCCATATGTGTAATGACAATCTCATCGCCTTCTTTGAGGTTGGCTCTAGCATAGCTGATCGCCACTGTGTTTAGTGCAGTCGTTGTACCTCTAGTAAAAATAATCTCCTGGACAGATGAAGCACGGATGAATGCACGAACTTTCTCTCTCGCACCCTCGTATGCGTCCGTTGCTCTTGTGCCAAGGGTATGAACACCCCTGTGGACGTTCGAGTTGTAAGACCGGTAATACTCATTCATTGCATCAATGACCACTCTTGGTTTTTGAGAAGTCGCTGCACTGTCCAAATACACCAAATCATGTCCGTTCACTTGCTGATGAAGGATTGGAAATTGCTCACGAACGTCTTTGATATTCATTATTTTACTTTCCTTTCAATCACAGAAATCAGCTGCTTTTTAACTCCTTCAATCGGCAGTTCTTTCACAACTGGATTTAAGAAGCCATAAATCACAAGTCTTTCTGCATCTTCTTTGGAAATCCCGCGGCTCATGAGGTAGTACAATTGAATTGGATCGACACGTCCAACAGAAGCGGCGTGCCCTGCTGTCACATCATCTTCATCAATTAAAAGAATTGGGTTTGCGTCACCGCGTGCTTTCTCACTCAACATGAGGACACGTGATTCCTGCTCTGCATTTGACTTTGTTGCGCCATGCTCGATTTTGCCAATTCCGTTAAAGATAGAGGATGCTTGATCCTTCATCACACCATGCTTCAAGATATACCCTTCAGAGTTTTTACCGAAGTGGATGATGCTTGTTGTGAAGTTTTCTATTTGGTTTCCTCGGCCGACAACAACTGATTTCGTATCACCGAATGTACCGTCACCCATCAGTTTTGTGATGTTTTCAGATACGACGTCTCCATCATTCATCAGGCCAAGTGCCCATTCGATTTTACTGTCACGGCCATTTGCCATACCGCGTCTGTTTACATATACTGTGACTCCTTCTGCAAGGTTATCTACAGCACCGTATGTGACGCGGGCGTTTGCGCCTGTGAACACTTCAGAAACGATATTGAAGATCGCTTCTTCCGGTTTTGCTGTACTGATGTAGTTTTCTACATAAGTCACAGCACTATGATTGTCTGCTACGACGATGACATGGTTGAACAAAGTCGTTTCATCATTTTCATGAAGATAAACAGCTTGAATTGGTGCTTCAAGCTCAACGTTTTTCGGAACATAGAGGAAAGCTCCTCCATTCACTAAAGCAGCATGTAAAGCTGTTAGTTTATGCTCATCCACTTTCACTGCATCTGTCATGAAGTATTGTTTCACTAAATCTCCATGCTCACGAATCGCTGTATGAAGATCAGTGAAGATCACACCTTTGTCTTTCGCTTCAGCTGAAAGAGACAAATAGGCCGGCGTTTGATCACGCTGAATGTAAACTGTCTTATCTGTGTCCTCTAAATCAATAAGAGATTTCACTTCTTCTGGAAGCTCTTCTAATGACCCAAATGGCGCACTTTCGACTGTATGCTGTTTGAAATTCGTTAAATTCCATTTTGAAATATTCGTTTTGTCAGGCTTTGGCATTGGGAGGTCTTCTACTTTTTCAAGAGCCTGTAAGCGAAGGGAGCTCATCCATGCCGGTTCCTGCTGCTTCTCGGAGAAGCTTTTGACATAATCTTGATCTACTGATAATTTCGTTTCTAATGTCATCAATAATCCTCCTAACGCTTACGCTTCTTGACCAACAGTTTCGTCTTCAATTCCTAACTCTTTTTTAATCCAATCATAGCCTTCTGCTTCTAGACGCTGCGCAAGTTCTGGTCCGCCAGATTTCACGATACGACCTTGCATCATGACATGAACGTGATCTGGTGTGATGTAGTTCAGCAGACGCTGATAGTGAGTGATCATTAAGCAGCCGAAGCTTTCGCCGCG
Source organism: Bacillus sp. Je.9.29.b (assembly GCF_051129925.1). Classification (NCBI taxonomy): domain Bacteria; kingdom Bacillati; phylum Bacillota; class Bacilli; order Caryophanales; family Bacillaceae; genus Bacillus; species Bacillus sp. Je.9.29.b. The sequence continues at coordinate 82,326 of NZ_JBCPSO010000007.1, read as the reverse complement.
CATTTTATTAATTCCTTTAGAAACAACTTTCAGGGCATCGATATCAAGACCAGAATCGATTTCGTCAAGGATGGCGATCTTTGGTTCAATCATCATTAATTGAAGAATTTCGTTGCGTTTTTTCTCCCCGCCTGAGAAACCTTCGTTTAGGTAGCGCTGTGCCATATCTGGGTCCATTTCAAGGAACTCCATGTTTTCGTCCATTTTGCGGATGAATTTCATAAGAGAAATTTCATCGCCTTCTTCTCTGCGTGCGTTAATTGCAGAACGAAGGAAGTCAGCATTTGTAACACCGCTGATTTCAGATGGGTATTGCATCGCAAGGAAAAGTCCAGCTTGAGCGCGCTCATCTACTTCCATTTCAAGGACATCTTCGCCATCAAGCAAGATGCTGCCTTTTGTTACTTCATATTTAGGGTGACCCATAATTGCAGCAGATAAAGTAGATTTACCTGTTCCGTTTGGTCCCATTACTGCGTGGAATTCTCCACCTTTTATCTCGAGGTTTACACCCTTTAAGATTTCTTTCCCTTCAATCTCAACGTGCAAGTCCTTAATTGTTAATGTCGAAGCAGTCATATATCGATACCTCCAAAATAATCATTATTCTCAATTTATTCTCATTCTAATTTTATAACAAATTAAAACTGAATACAACACATTCACGATAAGCGTGAGAGGATGCTCTCAAAATTCTAACAAAAAAAGCAGGTAGATAAAAGGATTTATGTCGAAAAGACTGTTTTCATAAAGAAAGGGCGGGAAACTGTTCTCCCCGCCCCTCAGCTATTATTAGCCTCGTATATTCATTTTTGCGAGCTGTCTTTTCTCATCTCGATAGGACTGCTCTCGTTTATATTCCACTTTCATCCGTAAGTCATGGTCTCTTTCGTACTCTGCATAGCTCATGCCATGAGCTTGATGCATGGCCTTTTCCATCTCGGCGGTATAATCCAATCCTAGTGTACTATGGTCCGAACAAATAATAAACCATTCCCTTCCTTGAGTGTAGCTTTATTGTAGCAAACGTATGCGTCTTCACTCAAAAGGGATATGACACCTTATGCTGGCATATTTTCTCACACAATCGGATGAGAAGCGCTCAACTCCCTGAGATGGAAAAATACCGTGTTTTGCTTCCCTTAATGCGTCTGTCCTCCAAATTCATCAATACATTGCTGAACGACAGTGATTCCTTGGCTTAGTGCTGCTCCTCCGCCAAAAGCTGCCGCCACGCTGACAACCTCCAGCAAATTCTCTTCTGTCGCCCCTTGATCGAGCGCTCCTTTTGTATGATAAATCATGCAGTATTCGTCCTGTGCATGAATACTGATGCCAAGGGCAATCATTTGTTTTTCTTTTTGCGTTAATGAATCGCTCTGGAAGCACTGCTCCGTAAATTCATTGAATTTCTTACCAAACACCGGCATTTTCTTCTGGAATTCACCCATTGCGGTTTTATAATCAGTCAGTGATTGCTGCATGGATCCGCTCATATGCTGTTCATTCATCTTGATTCCATCCCTTCAGGTCATTTGTACGTTTTTATTATGAGCGAGATTTGAAAAAATACACAAAAAACCTCGCTTTGATGAAAGCGAGGTTGCAGATTATTGACAAAGGGCTAAAATGATCTTTATTTTAGCCCTTTGTCTTCTTTTTTCAGCGTGATAGAAAACCTTTGCAGTCTAGGAAGGACGAGTACCGGAGCGGAGCGAATTGAACATTCGTGAGCACCGGCACGCAGACCTGACACCGAATGCGAGGGTTTGTCTACACGTTGAAACCTCGCTTTGATAGAAGCGAGGTTAAAATGTTGTTATTCAGATACAGGCAATACTGCACCGTCATATTTTTTGTCGATGAATTCTTTGATTTTATCAGAGTGAAGAACTTCCATTAATGTCTTGATCTTATCTGATTTTTCGTCACCTTTGCGAACCGCAACGATGTTTGCATATGGGTTGTTCTTTGTTTGCTCAAGTTCGATTGAATCTTTTTTCGGATTCAATTTATTTTGGATCGCATAGTTTACGTTGATAAATACAGCATCGCCTTCACTGTTTTCATAAGCTTTCGCGGTTAATTCAGGCGCGATTTTTTTGAATTTTAGATTCTTTGGGTTTTCTTTAATGTTCTTTACTGTTGCGTTGATTGTATCAACCTTTGGATCAAGCTTGATGACACCAGCATTTTGCAGCAGGGCAAGCATACGGCCTTGTTCAGCTACGTTGTTTGTCATGATGATTGTGCCGCCGTTTGGAATATCTTTTACTGATTTGTATTTCTTAGAGTAGATACCGAAAGGCTCAAGGTGAACCGCACCAGCACTCACTAGGTTATAATCTTTGTTTGATTTATTTTCTTCGTTTAAGTAAGGAATATGTTGGAAAAAGTTCGCATCCACTTCTTTTTCAGCTAACGCTTTGTTGTACATTTTATAATCGCTAAGCACTTTCACTTTTAAATCGTAGCCTTTTTCTTTTAGAAGTGGTTTTGCTTCTTCAAGAATTTCGGCATGCGGCGTTTTTGAAGCTGCAACCGTAATGGTTTTGCTTTCACTTGCGTTATTAGATGAACCGCACGCAGCTAGAATACCTGCAAATGCTAGAAATAGTGCACTTAAAATCAATTTCTTCATGAATAAATCCTCCCTTAACGTTTATCAATTTTATTTGTAATCAAATCACCGATTATCTGAATAATAAAGACGATGATGAGAATAAACACAGTAGCTACAAGTGTGACATCTGTATTACCAGATTGGTACCCTTCCACATAGGCGAGGTCACCAAGTCCGCCTGCTCCAATTGCACCTGCAATCGCAGTAGAGCCAATCAGAGCAATTGCTGTTACGGTAATACCTGAAATAAGGGCTGGCAATGATTCTGGCAGCAATACTTTGAAAATGATTGTCGACGTTTTTGCTCCCATTGATCGTGCTGCTTCAATGACTCCTTTGTCTACCTCACGCAGTGCAATTTCGACAAGACGTGCATAGAATGGAGCTGACCCTATGACAAGGGCAGGAAGTGCTGCATTTGGGCCAAGAATCGTATGCATTAAGAATTTCGTAAACCCTAGTAATAAAATAATTAAAATGATAAAAGGAATCGATCTGAAAATGTTGACGACAGCGCCGATGACAGCATTTATCGGTTTATTTTCCCAAAGACCGCCTTTTCCTGTAAGGAAGAGCAGGAGCCCTAAGATAATCCCGATTGCAAAGGCAAATGCCAATGAAATCAGTGTCATATACACCGTTTCACCTGTTGCACTCCAGATGACGTCTAAATCAACGTTCGGAAACCATTTCTCAAACATGTGTCATCACCTCGATTTCAACCTGTTTGCTTTGGATATAGGCGATGGCTTTTTCTACCTCGGTCTCTTCTCCATTAATGTGGATAAAGAGTGTTCCAAACGCGCCTTCCTGCGTTTGAGAAATCTTCCCTTGAAGGATGTTCACATCGACGTTGAAGGATCGAATGATTTCAGTGATCAGCGGCTGCTCGGCAGAATCTCCGATAAAGGACAACCGTACGACCTGACCTTCTTTTACTCGCTCTAGCACGTGCTCAATTGTTTCTTTCGCTTCCTCTGGTTCAGCCAGCTGTTTCACAAATCGCTTCGTCATTTCTTCTTTCGGCTGTCTGAAGACGCGTAATACTTCGCCTTCTTCGACAATACGTCCATTTTCCATGACCGCGACGCGATGACAAATTTTGCGAATAACGTGCATTTCGTGTGTAATCAGCACGATCGTGAGCCCTAGCCGTTTATTGATATCCGCCAAAAGCTCAAGGATCGAATCGGTCGTTTGCGGATCTAGCGCAGATGTCGCTTCGTCACATAGAAGAACCTTTGGATCATTCGCTAATGCTCTCGCAATGCCGACACGCTGTTTTTGCCCGCCGCTTAGCTGAGACGGATACGCATTCTCTTTTCCTTCTAAACCGACCAATTTAATCAGTTCATTCGCACGTTCTCTCCGTTTTGATGTCGGTACACCTGCGATCTCAAGCGGGAACATAATATTTTGTCTCACTGTTCTTGACCAAAGCAAATTAAAGTGCTGGAAGATCATGCTGATTTCTTGTCTTGCTTTCCGAAGTTTCGCATTCGATACTTCATTGATCCGGTTGCCTGCCACTTCAACAATTCCTTCTGTTGGCAGCTCTAGACCGTTTAATAGGCGAATAAGCGAGCTTTTCCCTGCACCGCTATACCCGATAATTCCGAATATTTCACCTTTATCAATATCCAGGTTGACGTCTTTCACGGCATCAACATTTCCGCTTTTTGAATGGTACGTTTTTGATACATTCTGTAAATGGATCACAGTCTGATCACCTGCTTTCTTGCTGAATCTATAGGTTTCCATCACATACGTTATTTATTCTGCTTTCTGTCATGACTCTAGCCTGACGCCAGGTCAGTAAAAAAGACCTAACTGCAACGCAAGCAGAAAGGCCTTTTATGTCAATTACGCCTTTCTCTCATCTTTCAAAGCGCTGCGGCTTTGAGTGAATTGGCACCAATTTCAGCTATGCTGACGGTTGCCGGGTTTCATAGGGCACGTCCCTCCACCTCTCTTAATAAGAGAAAATATGTTGTTTTATGTGATGTTCATGTTTTTACTAACGTAGAATATCATGCTACCCGAGATATGTCAACGCTGTAAATCGCTAATTTCCAAGTAAACAACTACGTTATCATTTTTCGAAAAAAACCGTTCGTCAGCCAAAGCACTGCCTCTAGTCTAAGGAGCGCACGGAATGACCCTTTCACTTTGACTTGTCCCCTGCTGATTAACTGCTGTAAGGACATATCTCCATCTAATAATTGAAGAATTTCTTTCCTCTCACCATAAAAGATGAGATCCGATAACTCAATTGCAGGTAGTTTCTTCACTTCACCACGTTCATCCACAATCAATGTACAAGAGTCAGTTTCCGCCTCAAATGTAATCTTCAAGGATGATGATGAGAGCAGCGGCTTTAATAATAAACGCTGCCCTGTGTTACCATGGGCTTTCACATTTTCCACATGTATAACCTCCCTGTCATTTGGTTATACATAACATTTCTCTACAAACATCGGCTTGTCCTTTATAAATAACTCGACAAATTTTCAAATGAATTTCTTGAAATATGACAAAAAACCGCTTTATTTAGCGGTTTCAATCATTTCATGAAGATATGGAACTGAGTGAAAGGCATAGCCTTTTTGGACCAATTCACCTTTTTTAAACAGGAGAAAGCAAGGAACACTCTCGATTTCAAATGCTTTCGCAAAGCCTGGTGAATAGTTTAAATTGTTTTCGTAAAATGGTACATCCGGCTGCATGGCGTCTACGACTGCCAGCATTTTCTTTGCCAGCTGGCATGTTCCGCAAAACGGTGTATATAAGTATAAAAGAAATAAATCGTCCTCTATCTCCTTGAATTCGTGTTCTTCAATCTCTTTCATATACGTCCACCCTCATAAATATTTCGAATGAACATCAATGTTTGCAGCTAATAGGATAGATGCAATGTGGGCTGACGGTGAAGCGGCCACTTCGCGGTACGTTCTGTCGACAAAAAGATGAAGTGCTTCAGGGAATTCTTTTCGAAATTGCTTCCGCAGTTTGTCGCCTGCATCGTCGCTGTCAGCTAATATGTAAACGTCTTTCCCCACTAAATCGTCCACAAGCTGATCCAGCTTCGATGTACTGATCGTGCCATTGGTGCAAATGATGGTAACAGGTTCACTTATGACTTCTTTTAGCTTTTGTTTGTCTGTTTTACCTTCTACAATGATGACCTTTTCTATCTCGACATTCATCACGATCACCCGGCCCTTTTGACGTTGATTCACTTCTTCCTTAGATTACAATCTTTCATTCAGATTGTAAAGATTGAGCGCCGTCATCAAAAAGACTGCAGCTTCTGTTCACTGCAGTCTCATCTGTGATTAGCACCAGCCATTTTCATCGTCACAGTCAACATATTTTTCTGTCCCATCGGTCAATGTATCCGTTAGACGATAAAAACGGTTTTGATCATAGGAATATCCCGATTTCAGCTCATATTGGTTTTCACTAATCATCGTGCCAATCTCTTCATTTTGATGATAAAGCACCATGCCGCTTTCTTTGAATCGTCCAGTGACATGCTCTGTTATATCCACGTGTTCTTTTTGAAAAGACAAATTGGACACCCCCCATAAAGGTAGAGTGTCCAATTTCTCATGAATTAGTCTTCTTTTGTCATTTCTTCATATTGCTCAGCTGTCATTAAGTTCTCAATTTCAGAAGCATCAGCTGGTTCTACAACGATCATCCATGCTTTTTCGTATGGAGAGTCGTTGACGAATTCCGGGCTGTCATCCAGCTCATCGTTCACTTCAACGATTGTGCCATTGATCGGTGCATAAAGTTCAGAAACGGTTTTCACTGATTCTACACTTCCGAAAGGCTCGTCCGCTGTGATTTTGTCTCCTACTTCAGGAAGCTCAACGAACACGATATCGCCCAGCTCAGATTGAGCAAAATGCGTAATACCGATACGCACCTTATCTCCTTCTACTTTGACCCATTCATGTTCTTCTGAATAACGTAAATCTTTTGGTGTGCTCATTCAATACCCCTCCAGTCTTTTCTTACAATCTATATTGAAGATACCACAATCTGAAGGAAAGTTACATCATTTCCAGACGCTTTTAAATGTATCTTCGTTAAATCCAACCGTGACTCGTTTTCCGTCTGTTGTAATCGGGCGCTTGATCAGCATTCCGTTAGACGCGAGTAATTCTAGCTGCTCGTCCTCTGACATTGCAGGAAGTTGATCTTTCAGCTGAAGCTCCCGGTATTTTTGTCCGCTTGTATTAAAGAATTTCTTCAGCTCTAAACCGCTTTTTTCGTAAAGGGCTTTTAATGTTTCTTTATCAGGCGTCTCTTCGACGATATGTATGCTGTTGATGTCTTTATTGTGTGCTTCCAGCCACTTTTTTGCTTTTCGGCATGTACCGCAAGATGGGTATTCGTAAAAATCTAAAGCCACCATTTTCACCTCCTGCAAATTGTGACAACATTTTATCACAAAATATTTTAAAAACCTAAATGTATGCTTACAAAAAGGTGCGGAGTAATATCCGCACCTTTTAAGCCGTCCTTATACGATATATTTCTCTGCTTCAAAGATTCGTTTCGCCACTTCGCGCTTTTTGGCGATGACATTGATCGGAGTAAACCTTGTCAGCTTGCGAAGGGCTGACAGGCTCATGCGGAGTGAATCTCCTTCCTCCATCGCAATCAAGGATTCTTTTGCATGGGCTTCAATCTTTAAGAAAGCTTCTTGCGTGAAAATTTGTGTGTAAGCAAGCTTTTGAGCATTCTTTTCTGCCCCTGTTGCAGCGATTGCCTTTTCTGTGCGCAAAATCGCTGATTCAGCAGCAAAAATTTCATTGACGATATCGGCTATGTTCACAAGAATTTCTTGCTCTTTGTCTAAGGCTTTCCCGTATTTCATGGCTGCCATACCAGCCACCATTAAGGCGATCTTTTTCGCATGGGCGAGCAAATATTTTTCTTGATCGAGCGGCTGATCGCCTGGCTCTTCCGGCATCATCATCATCAGCTCTTCCTGTAAGGTTTGCGCTTTTTGAAGCAGCGGAAGCTCTCCTTTCATCGCTTTCTTCAAGAATGTACCTGGTACAAGCAAACGGTTGATTTCGTTTGTCCCTTCAAAAATCCGGTTAATTCGTGAGTCGCGATAGGCTCTTTCGACCTCGTATTCTTGCATGAATCCATATCCGCCGTGAATCTGCACGCCTTCATCCACAATATAATCTAACGTTTCAGAGCCGAGCACTTTACAGAGAGAACATTCAATCGCATATTCCGCAATAGATTGGGCAATTTGTTTGCCGTCTTTTTGCTCTTCATCACTTAAGAGCCCCATCCGCTGTTCAAATAATCCAACCGTGCGGTAAACTGCACTTTCCATTGCATAGAGCTTTGCTGACATATTGGCTGCTTTTTCACCAATTAAGCTGAATTGAGAAATTGGTGTTTTGAACTGCTTACGCTGGTTCGCATATTCTGCCGACAATTGAATGACGCGCTTTGATGCACCGATTGTGCCGACTGCCAGCTTATAGCGCCCAATATTCAAAATGTTAAACGCAATCACATGACCTCTGCCAGCTTCACCGAGCAAATTCTCCTTCGGTACTTGGGCATCTTCAAGAATCAATGTTCTTGTCGATGATCCTTTAATACCCATCTTTTTCTCTTCAGGCCCCGTTTTGACTCCTGGAAAATCCTTTTCGACGATAAAAGCAGAGAAGTGTTCACCATCAATCTTCGCATACACAACAAAGACATCGGCAAATGCGGAGTTTGTGATCCACTGCTTTTCTCCATTGAGGACATAATGGGTACCTGCTTCATTCAGAACTGCCGTTGTTTTTGCTCCAAGCGCGTCAGAGCCTGATCCTGGCTCAGTGAGTGCGTACGCCGCAATGGTTTCCCCAGAGGCGAGTCCAGGCAGGTACGTTTCCTTTTGCGCTTGATTTCCGAAGAGCACGATCGGGAGAGAACCAATACCGACATGAGCACCATAGGAAAGTGAGAAGCTTCCTGCTCTAGCGAATTTTTCAGTAATGATCGCTGAACTGATTTTATCTAATCCAAGCCCGCCGAATTCTTCAGGCACATCGGCACCTAAAAGTCCCAGCTCACCAGCCTTTTTGAGAAGCCTGACCGAATGCTCGAACTCATGGTTTTCAATTTGATCTATATGCGGAACTACATCTTGTAAAATATAATCCTCTGTTGTCTTTCCAATCATTTGATGTTCATCAGAGAAATCCTCCGGTGTAAAGATATGCTCATAATTCGTCTCATCAATTAAAAAGCTTCCACCCTTTTTTACATCTTCCAATGCTTTCATCCTGATTTCCCCCTTTAGATCAATTCAAAAATGCCTGCTGCTCCCATGCCCCCGCCGATACACATTGTGACAATGCCAAATTGCTCATTTCGCCGTTTCATTTCATGAATAAGTGACAGCGTTAGTTTCGTTCCTGTACAGCCGAGCGGATGTCCGAGCGCAATTGCCCCGCCGTTGACATTCACCTTTTCTTCATCAATCCCTAAATGGCGAATGACTTGAATTGCCTGAGAAGCAAACGCTTCGTTTAATTCAAACAGACCAATATCCTTCAGCTCCAGTCCAGCGATTTTCAGCGCACGCGGAATGGCTTCAACCGGCCCGATCCCCATCACCTCAGGCGGTACACCGCCGACAGCAAATGCTCTGAATTTAGCGAGCGGCTGAAGAGAAAGTGAGGATGCTTTCTCACGGTCCATCATCATCACACACGCAGCCCCGTCACTTGTTTGAGACGAGTTCCCTGCGGTCACCGTGCCTTTTGTTGAGAAGGCTGGACGCAATGTGGAAAGAATCTCCTCCGTTGTGCCTGCTCTCACACCTTCATCCTGTGAGAACGTGAATTGATGCTCTTCTAATTGATATTGCTCTCCTACCCGTCGCTCTGTTACATCAACAGGCACAATTTCATCTGAAAATTTCCCCTCTTGAAGTGCCTTTGCTGCCTTTTGATGACTCCTCACCGCAAAGGCGTCCTGATCTTGACGTGTGACCTGATACTTTTGCGCCACTTGCTCTGCCGTGTGCCCCATGCTCATGTAGTATTCAGGTGCTTGCTCTGCCAAGAGAGCATTTGGACGAATGGAATGCCCCATCATCGGCACCTGCGACATCGATTCGACTCCTCCGGCTAAAATCGTCTCTGCCTGCCCAAGCATAATTCGTTCACCCGCATAAGCGATAGATTGAAGACCAGACGAGCAGTAACGGTTTATGGTGATGGCAGGTACCGTATAAGGCAGTCCCGCTAATGCCCCAATATTCCGCGCCACATTTAACCCCTGCTCTGCTTCCGGCGTTGCACAGCCAATGATCAAATCATCTATCTGACCGTCGTATTCACCGGCACGCTTAAGCGTTTCTTTTACACATAATGCGCCCATATCATCAGGCCGAACATGTTTTAACGATCCTTTTTTCGCCTTCCCTACTGGTGTTCTTGCGCCAGCGACAATGACTGCTTCTCTCATTTTGACTCCCCCTTAGTTACGTAAAGGTTTTCCTTTGACGAGCATGTGCTGCATACGTGCCTGTGATTTCACTTCCCCTACAAGACTTAAAAAGGCTTCTCTTTCAAGCTCTAATAAGTATTGCTCCTCTACCTCTGTTCCAAATGGCAGTTTCCCGCCGGAAATGACATGAGCTAATTTCTTTACAATGGTCATGTCATGCTCTGAAATGTATCCTGACAGTCTCATATTTTCAGCAGCCAAAATCATCGCTGCATAGCCTGTTTCTCCCATGACCGGCACCTTTTGCTTGAGCGGCGCACGATAACCGGCTTCATCAAGAGAGAGCACCAGTTGTTTTGCATCATAGATCAAGTGATCCCCGTTCATACTGATCCGGTCGCTCACGCGGAGCATGTTCATATCCCGCGCATCCTCAGCTGAAGTCGATACTTTTGCCATTGCAATTGTTTCAAATGTTTTCAGCGTGGCATCCTGTATAGCCGTCTGCGACGGCTTCGCTGATCCTTGCAGGTGACGAAGATATAACTCTTTGTTTCCGCCGCCTCCTGGAATCAGACCAACTCCCGCTTCCACAAGTCCCATGTAAGTTTCGCTGGACGCCTGAATAGCTGCTGCCGGCAGACAAACTTCTGTTCCGCCTCCTAATGTCATCCCAAACGGTGCGGCTACGACTGGGCGATTGCTATATTTCACCTTCATCATTGCCTGCTGGAAGCGTCTGATCACAAAGTCAATTTCAAAGAAATTGTCGTCCTGTGCCTCCATTAAAATCAGGGCAAGGTTTGCGCCAACACAGAAGTTCTTCCCTTGGTTTCCGATGACAAGCCCTTTATAATTCTTTTCCGTCTCATCAACAGCACGATTAATCATATCAATGACATCTAGTCCAATGGCATTGCTTTTAGAGTGAAATTCGAGCAAGGCGACATCATCACCAATATCGATCAGGCTCGCACCAGAATTTTTGAAGATAACGTCGTGTTTCTTTTTCAATCTAGCTAAAGAAATATGTTTGTCGTTCCCTTTTTCCTGTTCATAAACGCCATTCTGATAAAACGCTCGCTCTCCTTCAGCATTCTCTTGATAGAATGTCTCGTGTCCTTTTGACAGCATGTCTTGCACCCACGCTGGGATGCTGTGACCTTCTGCTTCCATGCGCTCGGCGGCTTTTTTGACACCAATTGCATCCCACAGCTCAAATGGGCCATGCTGCCAGCCAAATCCCCATTTCATTGCGTTATCGATAGACTGAATATCATCCGCAATTTCACCTTTTAGATGAGCTGAATAAAGAAGTACGGGCGCTGTCATATTCCAAAGCAGTTGCCCTGCACGGCCATCCTGATAAATAAGCGCTTTCAACTTTGCTTTTGCACCCTTTTGCTGTTTCGCCATCTCAATGCCTGGATCTTTTAGCTTTGTGCGTTCTCCATATGTGAGCGTCACTGGGTCAAGCTCTAAAATGACCTTCCCATTTTTTTGATAAAAACCTTGGCCTGCCTTGCTGCCAATCCATCCTTTTTCGAGCATTCTTTCAATAAACTCAGGCAGCTGAAAAATCTCTTTTTCCTTTCCTTCTACCTGTTCATATACGTTTCGTGCCACATGAGAAAACGTGTCAAGCCCCACGACATCAAGTGTACGGAAGGTCGCACTTTTCGGTCTTCCAATGAGGGGACCTGTGACAGAATCCACTTCTCCGATTGTGTATTTGTTCTCAAGCATTTCACGCACTGTGACAAGAAGTCCATAAGTGCCAATGCGGTTTGCAATAAAGTTCGGTGTGTCTTTTGCTTCAACCACACCTTTCCCGAGTACATCCTCGCCAAATGTTTTCATAAATGAAAGTACTTCTGGATCTGTTTCTTGAATAGGAATGATTTCTAAGAGCTTTAAATAACGAGCTGGGTTAAAAAAATGTGTGCCTAAAAAGTGGCGTTTAAAATCATCTGATCGGCCTTCTGCCATTTTTTCAACTGAAATACCGGATGTATTGCTTGATACGATACTTCCTTCTTTGCGGTGTTCGTCGATGAGAGAGAATACGTGTTGTTTGATGCTGAGCTTTTCAGTGACGACTTCAATGATCCAGTCAGCATCGTGTAATAAGGAAAGGTGGTCTGTGAGATTTCCCGGTGTGATGTATGATAGGTTTTTTGCTGAAGTAAGAGGTGCTGGCTTTTGCTTTAACAATTTTTTCATCGCTTCTTGACTTAATCGATTCCGAACACTAGGGTGATCAAGCGTCCGCTTTTTCGCCGTTTCTTCCTTTGTCAGTTCATTTGGCACAATATCTAGCAGTGTTACTGGTATCCCAATATTGGCTAAATGTGCAGCAATGCCTGAGCCCATGACACCTGAACCAATGACAGCCGCCTTGCGAATATGTTTGCCCATAAATATCCCCCTAAACATTTTGAATGAACAGTCATTCATTTTTTGTCCAAAAAAAAGCAATGCCTCTTTCTTTATCTTAAAAGATTTTCCGAAACAGTTCAATAGCAGATTTCAAAAATTTACACATTCTCGTGTGCCTTATTTTGTGACGTATGAATTAAAGATGAGAGGGAATTGTAAGAATGGAGGTGATGTCCACATGTCTCGTTTGAAGAAAAACCCATCGAAAGCAGGCGTTAGTGCTGCAAGTGTAAAAGGAAACGCAGGTCCATCACAGGAAGCAGACCTAGGCGGGAAAAAAACCAGTCAAAATCAGCAATATAAAAAGAATCAGTAAGGAAACAAATTCGTAAGGAGGAACACAAGTTGAACAATCAGCAAATGAATATGCCCCCAGAAGTCATTTCAGTGAAGGATTCCTTGTACTTAGAGGATATGCTCAACTGGAACTTGATCGCCATGAAAAAGGCTCATTTTATGGCCGAGCATTGCCAGGACCAAACATTGAAACAAGAATTAAATCAAGTTGGGCAAATGCATCATCAGCATTACACACAAATTCTTCAGCATTTAGGCAGCTCAGGGCAAGGCCAGTCTACTGGCTTTATGCAATAGGAGGAAAAAACATGGAACAGCAAAATCAACAAAAAATCGGGAATCCACAAACTCCGGTTCCCACAACAACCAACATGAACGATCGTGATTTCGTCACAGATCTCTTATCGACTGAAAAATATATGACAAGTGGATACAACACAGCGCTCAATGAATTCAGTCATGAATCTCTTTACCAGGATATTCAGCGAATTGCACTGGAAACACAGAAAACACAAAGACATTTATATGATGTCATGTTCCGATATGGCTGGTATTCTGTTGAAGCCGCTGATCAGCAAAAGCTCCAGCAGGCACATCAGAAATTCCAGCAAACACTGACAGATCAATCTCCGTACGGTTCATCACAAATGTCATAAGAAAAAAACTGCCAGTTGGAGCTGGCAGTCAATTGTTGACAAAGGGCTAAAATGATGTTGATTTTAGCCCTTTGTCTTCTTTTCAGCGTGATAGAAAACCTTTGCAGTCTAGGAAGGACGAGCACTGGCGCGGAGCGAATTGAACATTCGTGAGCACCAGCGCGCAGGACTGACAAAGAATGCGAGGGTTTGTCTACACGCTACTGGCAGTTTTTTAACGGTCTTTATTGGCGCGGTGAGCTTCGTTCAACTGTTTGATTCGTTGAATCGTGTGTTTGATTTCTTCTTTTGCTTCTGGATACGTTTCATTGAAATGCTTTGCTAGCGGCGGCATGCTTTTTGCGATATGGGAGTAGATCACCCATTGTTTCACATCTTGTTTCAGCTCGTCTGTTGATTCACCGAGCAGCAGCTCTGTATATTTATCAAGCAAGCCTTCCAGCTTTTCATCTAATTCATTTCCCATTGATATTCCGCTCCTTTTTCAGAAAAAAGCCTGACTCTGTGAGATACAGATGTCAGGCTTTTGACATACGATTATCTTGCAGCAAGAAACGTTTCAGCTTGCGCTTGCTGCACAATACAGCGTCCTCTACCGTGCGGAATACATAATGGTGTTCCAAATAAAGGATCTGTTGTCACTTGGCAATTCATATCAAAGACATTTTTCACGAGATCACAATTAATCACTGTTTCTGGTCTGCCTTCTGCATAGATTGACTTGTCTTTAATCGCCACAAGATGATGAGCATATCTGCATGCAAGATTGAGATCATGAAGAACCATCACAATCGTGCGCTGCTCTTTCTCATTTAAATCAAACAGAAGGTCCAAAATTTCGATTTGATGTGTCATGTCTAAATATGTCGTCGGCTCATCTAACAAAATAATATCGGTCTCTTGGGCCAGCGTCATCGCAATCCATGCACGCTGCCTTTGTCCACCTGATAATGAATCAACGGTCCGATCAGCAAGATCTTCCATCTTTGTTGACTTTAATGCGCGGTTCACTGCTTCTTCATCTTGCTTCGACCACTGCTTCAGCCAATTTTGATAAGGATATCTGCCTTGCTTCACTAACTGATGCACGGTTAATCCTTCTGGCGCTTCTGGTCCTTGTGGAAGAATGGCGAGCTGTTTCGCTACTTCTTTTGTTGGTAATTTTGCAATGGAATGACCTTCAAGCAGGACAGAACCACCCATTGGCTTCATGAGACGGGCCAAAGAGCGAAGTAGTGTGGATTTACCGCATCCATTACTGCCAATAAATACTGTGATTTCACCCTTAGGGATTGATACATTTAGTTCATCGATGATCATTGTTTCTCCGTAGCCTAAGCTTAAACCTTCAGTAGAAATGGCACTCATTCCGCTCAAACGCTCCTTTTCTCATCCAAATTTTTATATGAAATATCGTCTATGTACAGACGTAAAAGATCACTTATCTCAATTTAGTGTATCAGATTTAAGTGATCTTGAAAATCATTTTCAATTAAAAAATGAGAAAGTCTCGTTTATTTCTTCCTTTGGAATGTACGTTTGGTCCCATCCTCGAGCTTTAGATCGATCTGAATCCGCTGATAATCATCATCTAAATTAAAAGCAGCTAATAGTTCATTTACATACGCTTCATTGATCGTTGCACTAGGAATCGACATATCATTCAGCTTCATCTTCATCTCGCGCAAGGCTTCTTCTCCTTCATAGCGGACACCATTCATGTGATCACGAATGATTGCCTCCTCTTTGCCTCTTGCCTGACGATAAGTCGCTTCGTATAGTTCGTTTTTCTGACCATATTGGACAAGCAGATGCACATGCTGAAATGGCAGTTCCTTCATTTGAACAGCTGACAGACTTTCTGCTTCTGCTTCATGTGTTTGTTGTAACGGTTCAACTGATTGACAGCCGGACAGCATAAAGAGCAGCACTCCTATTCGTCCCGCCTTCTTCCAACACATCATGGGTTTCCTCCTATTTCACAGCATCGCTTTTTATTCTTCTCCAGGCTCCTTTTTGTTATTCAATAAAACAGCCTACTATGATAAATTGAAACAAAAAGGAGAACCGGATGATGAAAAAAACAGCCATTGTAACTGGTGCCAATAGCGGCTTTGGCAAGCTCATCACGATGCGTCTCGCCAAGCGGGGCTATACAGTGATTGCCGGCGTCAGACAGGAAACCAATGCAAAAAAGCTCGCTGAAGAAATCGAGCAAGCCTCTTTATCCGGCATGATACATATTGAAATGTTAGATGTGACCGATACGCAGTCGATTCAAGCATTTCAGAAGAAACTTCATGCCTATGCACCCATTACCCTGCTTGTGAACAATGCGGGAACAGCCTTTGCTGGTTTTGCAGAGGAGGTTCCTGTTGACACGTACCGCCAACAATTTGAAGTGAATGTCTTCGGTGTGATGGAAATGACCCAAGCCGTGCTGCCGTTTATGACGAGTGGTGCAAAGATTTTCAATATAAGCAGTATCAGCGGATTGATGGGAATGCCTGCACTTTCTCCATATGTATCATCTAAGTTTGCGTTGGAAGGCTATACAGAAAGCTTGCGGATTGAACTGGCTTCGTTCGGTATACAGGCGGTCTTGATCGAGCCGGGCTCTTTCCAGACGAATATTTGGAACACCTCCATGAACGAGCAAATGATTCAGCCAGCAGAAGGATCGAAATACACAAAACTCTATCAAAAGATGATGGCCCATATTGATGTCCAGAAATCCAACTATGGAGATCCTCGTGAAGTGGCAGAGCTTGTTGTACGATTAGCAGAAAAGAA
Source organism: Bacillus sp. Je.9.29.b (assembly GCF_051129925.1). Taxonomy (NCBI): domain Bacteria; kingdom Bacillati; phylum Bacillota; class Bacilli; order Caryophanales; family Bacillaceae; genus Bacillus; species Bacillus sp. Je.9.29.b. The sequence goes on along the minus strand of NZ_JBCPSO010000007.1, from coordinate 66,030 downwards.
GCGGCTGAAACGGCTGAGATATCTTGTTGGAAAAGGCGTACGACTTTCATTCACAGCAAAGCAGCTTCTGCCGTGGAACATGTGGGAACAGATCATACTACGTACACTCTCTTCAAAAAAATAAGCACAAAAAAACAGGCGGATATGTTGACATCCACCTGTTTTTTCATTTATTCGCTATCTGACTGTCCAAGGGTAATATCTAGATTTTTATTCTTTCCTTCACGGATGACAGTCATTGTGGTTTTATCGCCGACTTTTGTTTCTTTGTAAAGAATTTCTTTCAGCTGAGAGCTGTTCACTACGTCTTTTCCTTTGAACTTAATGATGACATCTCCAGATTTCAAGCCTGCTTTTTGAGCAGGTGAACCTTTTGAAACATCCTTTACGTAAATGCCTTTGCCGATTTGTTTATCAAATAAGCCGAGCGTATTTTCCTGATACGTCTCAGGCACTTGCTCAAGGTCAATCATTTGTACGCCAAGGTATGGACGTTCGACTTTTCCATTTTTCAACAGCTCATCTACAATCGGTTTGACATCGTTACTTGGGATCGCAAATCCGAGTGATTCCACACCGCTTTCGCTGATTTTCAAGCTGTTGATGCCAATGACTTGACCATCAGTATTGATAAGGGGTCCCCCGCTGTTTCCTGGGTTAATGGCTGCATCTGTTTGCAGCACATTCATCTCCACCGTACCAGATGACGTATTTGCTTCTACGGTACGATCAAGACCACTAATAATTCCTTCTGTCACAGTACCCGAGAACTGTGCACCGAGCGGATTCCCAATGGCAATGACTTTATCTCCAGCACGAAGCTTAGAAGAATCACCAAAGCTCGCCACTTTATCAATGCCGTCTGCGTTCATTTCAACAACGGCTAAATCGGTCATGACATCACTGCCGACAAGCTTTGCGTCTTTCGTTTTTCCATCATAAAGGGTGACCTTGATTTTATTGGCACCTTCGACAACATGGTTATTTGTAATAATGTACGCTTTTTTGCCATCTTTTTTGAAGATGACACCAGAGCCTGTTCCAGCTTCAGCTTCTGTTTGATCACCGCTCAGGCCAAACGAATTTTGTGTAGATTGATAGTTTGAGACCCCAACAATGGTGGGCTCTAAATCTTCTACCATATCAGCCACATTTGTGGCATTGGTGATTTGTTTTGTCGAGAAATTATCTGAGGCTGCCGGCTCGCTTGATGCGGTCTGCGTTTGCGTGTTAGCAGCTGTATCCTGTGACTGCGGCAAAAGCGGTGTAATGCCAAGTACAAGACCCCCGCCAATAATTCCTCCAAGAATCGGGCTCAGCCATGCCGCCTTCCGCTTTTTCTCTTTTTTCGACGCACGGTCATCCACCATTTGAGGAGAATGATTTGTCACACTCTCCTGAGTGGCAGATGCTTCGTTTTCATGCTGGTGAAAAACAAGTTCCTTCTCTTTTTTTGGTGCGTCTATTTGTTTCTCATTCTCTGGATAGGTATCTTTTTGCTGATTCATTTCATTGTCTTGATTTTCTGGATGATTCATCTTATTCTCTTCATCTTCTCTTCGGAAATCCATCGCTTGCACTCCTTTACATCATGTTTCATTCATATGTCTAGATAGGACTCAGGTCCTCTTAATGGAAAGATCATTGAAAATTACTTTATGGCAATATGTCAAATTATATAATACTTATTCATAGAAAAAAAGCAAGGTGCGCACATTGATGAAAAGCACCTATTCATCCGCCTTTTGTCTATGCCCTTTTTTCCCTTGACCTTATCATAATCAAACATTATGGGATAATGATGAGAAGAATATGTGAAATTGTGAAAAAAGCGTGTGATTGTTGACATGCCGCCTTCGTATCCCTTTATAATGACGTTGAGAGGATGTGGAAGACTTTGTCGTACACCATTTATTTAGTTGAAGATGAACAAAACTTAAATGAACTGTTAACCAAATATTTAGAGAGTGAAGATTGGAATGTCTCCTCTTTTTTAACTGGAGAAGCGGCACGCGAGGCCATGAACAAGCCGCCGCATCTATGGATTTTAGATATCATGCTGCCTGATACAGACGGCTATACCCTCATTAAAGAAATTAAAGCCGCATCACCTGACGTACCGGTCATTTTCATTTCAGCCCGTGATGCAGATATCGACCGTGTCCTCGGTTTAGAGCTGGGAAGCAGTGATTATATTGCAAAGCCGTTTCTTCCGCGTGAGCTGATCATTCGGGTTCAAAAGCTGCTGGAGCTTGTGTATAAAAACAGCGATACCCCGCAGCAGCAAAGCGTCACTTCAGTTTCTTCTTATATCATTCATGAGGATGTAAGAGAGGTCTATGAAGAGGGGCAGCTCATTAACTTAACTTCTAAGGAATTTGACTTGCTGCTTTTATTTACACATCACCAGGGACATGCTTTTTCGCGTGAAGATATCCTCGTCAAGATTTGGGGACACGATTACTTCGGGACAGATCGTGTGGTGGATGACCTTGTCAGACGGCTGCGCAAAAAAATGCCCGACTTAAAGGTCGAGACCATCTATGGATTTGGCTATAGGATGCTTAAAGGATGAAGAACAAACCGCTCGCTTTTCAAATTTGGGTTGTGATCTCTGGCATTTTGCTCACCATTTCCATTGTCCTGATTATTCTATTTTCCAATACATTACGTGACTTCTTCACAAATGAAATTTATAAAAATATCGAAAATGAACAGCAAGTGCTGACAGAATATCCATTGAACCGAGACGGCTCGCCAAAGTCGACACCGGAAAACCGCTCCGTGCAGCACATTTTGATCCCGTCAGATGAATTAGATCAAATGGCGCAGTTTTTTCCGCATGCCTTTATTGAGAAAATCCAATCGTTTGTGAAAAAACAGAAAAGCGCAACGAAACGGTATTCTGAAGAGGTGAACGGCCAGCATATCTTTTTTGTCATCAAAAAAGTATCATCAGGCAATACACAATATATTCTTCTGTCCTATGCACCAGATTCTTATCGAGACGACCTGTCCTTTACGCTGTTTAAACAGCTGATCTTTATCTTAGGCACTGTTATTTTACTAAGCTGGATTCCATCGATTTGGCTTGCCCGCTATCTATCCCGACCAATCGTTGCGTTTGAAAAGCACGTCAAACGGATTGCCCAAGAGGACTGGGACGACCCTGTCATCGTTGACCGGCAAGATGAAATTGGCAAACTTGGTCATACCATTGAAGAAATGAGACAAAAACTCATTCAAAAAGATGAAACAGAACGGACACTTTTGCAGAATATTTCACATGACTTAAAGACACCTGTCATGGTCATCCGCGGCTACACGCAGTCCATTAAAGATGGTATTTTTCCTAAGGGAGATCTTGAACAAACGGTGGAAGTCATTGAAGGTGAAGCGGAAAAGCTTGAGAAGAAAATCAAGGATCTGCTGTACTTAACAAAGCTTGATTATTTATCAAAACAACATCCCGCACATTCTTCCTTCCTACTCAGTAATACGATGCTGGAAGTGGTCGACCGAATACGCTGGTCGAAAAATGAATTGCAGTGGAACGTGGACTTAGATGATGAGGCTGCTCTTGAAGGCGATCCAGAACAATGGAGCAAATTATTTGAGAATGTACTAGAAAATCAACTTCGCTACGCAAAAAGTAAGATTGATATTCAGATGAAACAGGAAGAGGATCAAATCCGCATTGTCATTCGTAATGACGGTCCTCCAATTGAAGAACATATGCTGTCCAACCTATACGAGCCTTTTAGTAAGGGAAAAAAGGGCGAATTCGGTATTGGATTAAGCATTGTCAAAAGAATCCTTTCAATGCATCAAGCGTCCATATCTATTGAAAATGATGATCTAGGTGTACGTTATACAATTATGGTTCCAAAGAAGAGACTGTAGGTTTTTGACCGCAGTCTTTTTTAGATGAATGAATACCCATTGAAATCACGGTATGTGGCTTTGATCTTTTTGCCAGCTTGATACATCCATTTCTTTTCAATGGTTGTCTCTTTTGGCATTTTGACTTTTTCTACTTGAATTCCTTTTGTTCGCAGGCGTCTAATCATATCATCGATTTCTCTCATGGAACATCATCCTTTCACATATTTTGACCAGTTGGTCACCTTACTTTATAATATAAAGAATTACACTGTAAAAAACAAGTTACAATCTGATTAATTTTTGAAAACTTTCGTCGTTTATGACCGATAAGTCACATCTCTTTGCGCACGTTTCCTAAGACAATTGTCTCTCGGTAAGAAAGGATGACATTCATTTTGAAAAAGAAAGAAAAAATGATCATTGAGGCTGGCATGAAATTATTTGCCAGCAAGGGCTATAACACAACGTCTGTTCAGGAAATTGCAGATGAATGCCACATGTCAAAGGGTGCTTTTTATCTTTATTTTAAATCAAAGGAAGCACTGCTCATTTCGATCCTTCATTACTATTACGATAAGGTATTTACCCGGATTCATGAGGTTCAAACAGAGGGCGGCACACCAAAAGAAGCCTACCGCAAACAGCTCACTGTCTATTACGATAATATTTTGCAGCAAAAGGATTTTATTAAAATGCAGCTGAGCGACAGGGCGCTTCCATTGAATGAAGAAACGCAGCAGCTCGCAAAGCAAATTAGGCTTGCAACCATCCAGCTTCACATCGATAACATTAAACAAGTGTATGGAGATGCTGCTATTCCTTATATGGCTGATTTATGTTTGACGATTGAGGGCATGAGCCACGTTTATTTCGAGCTTGCAATTTTATATGATTTTCAGCTAGAAGCAGAAGAGCTGGCCACAACCATGATTCATCGTATCGATGATTTGATGGGCGGTATGATGAAGCGAAATGATCTTCCTCTCATTTCTGTAGATCAAGCGAGCGATTGGTTTGGTCCAATTTATGAACGGTCATTCGATCCGCTCACAGAATCTCTTTTAAAGGAATTAAGAGAGATGGCTGAAGCACACTATGAAGTGAAAGACGAGCCTGAATTATTTGAAGCGCTTGGCATTCTGGAAAATGAATTAAACAAACAAAAACCAAGACAAGTCATCGTGAAAGGCATGCTGTACCAATTGAAACTATACGCACCGCTTCAAACCAATTCTGAGTCACTTTTGCGTATTTTGAAAGAGGATCATTTGTAAAACCCAGGGGATGCCCTGGGTTTATTGTTGTGATAAAAAATCAAAATCCTTATGTGTCAGTTCAGGAAGTTTGTTGGCTTGAACTCTATTTAGTAAGTCATCTACATATCTTTGAACAGCAAGCATGTCACAAGGAAAATCAAATTCAAATTCTTCCTCTATCGACAGTGTGTCCATACAATACGAACAGGTTGGTTTAAAGCCAAGCATATCGTTATTGAAACTTAGAACATCTTCATACGACTCTTCTGACAGCTCAAAATGAGAGATCAAAAATATATCAATATGATTCCCACCCTCGGGCCGTCTTTGATCAATATATAACAAAAAAGCTGACTCCTCCGTATCTTGGGACATTACTTGAAAGAATTCAACATCACGTGTCCGCAACCATCTAATAAACCTTGTCTTTAATGTTCTCACAACTATTCACCTCAAATATCTTCCCACATAAAAACCAGGGGCAGCCGCCCCTGGTTTCTTATTTTGCTTTTGGTGTCACCATTTCCTCTGGTTTCACAAATTGCTCGAACTGCTCTTCTGTTAACAGCTCTAATTGAAGTGCTGCTTCTTTTAGTGTTAATCCTTCTTTGTGAGCAAGCTTCGCAATTTTTGCTGCATTTTCATATCCGATGTGCGGGTTAAGTGCCGTCACAAGCATCAATGAATTGTTCAAGTTTTTCTCAATCGTTTCAAGGTTTGGTTCGATTCCAACTGCACACTTGTCATGGAATGAGTTCATGCCGTCAGCAAGTAGTTCAACTGATTGCAGGAAGTTATAAATGATGACTGGCTTAAATACGTTCAGCTCAAAGTTTCCTTGGCTTGCCGCAAAACCGATTGTGGCATCATTCCCCATGATTTGTGCTGCAATCATGGTTAAAGCTTCACTTTGGGTTGGGTTGACTTTTCCTGGCATAATGGAGCTTCCCGGCTCATTTTCAGGAATGATCAATTCACCAATTCCGCAGCGAGGACCACTTGCAAGCCATCTCACATCATTGGCAATTTTCATTAAATCAGCTGCAAGTGCTTTTAAGGCACCGTGTGCATACGTAATTTCATCATGGCTTGTCAGGGCATGGAATTTGTTTGGTGAAGAATTGAATGTTTGACCTGTCAGCTGGCTGATTTCCTCAGCAACATATTGACCGAACTCAGGATGTGCGTTAATGCCTGTACCAACAGCCGTTCCGCCAATGGCTAATTCTCTCATTTTTTCAGTTGATTCTAGAATCATTTCTTTTGAACGGTCCAGCATATATACCCAGCCGCTAATCTCTTGGCCAACTGTCAGCGGTGTTGCATCCTGCAAGTGCGTACGGCCGATTTTCACAATCTCTTGATACGCTTTTGCTTTCTCATCAAGAGTTGTTCTTAACTGGTCAATTGCAGGCAGCAATTTTTTGTACACAGCTAAAACAGCTGCCACGTGCATAGCCGTTGGGAATGTATCATTTGAGCTTTGGCTGCGGTTAACGTCATCATTCGGGTGAATGCTGAACTCGCTATTTTTATCTTTCAAGTAAGCAGTTGCTCTGTTTGCAACGACTTCGTTCATGTTCATGTTACTTTGTGTTCCACTGCCTGTCTGCCAAACAACAAGCGGGAAATGCTCGTCATACTTTCCGCTGATGATATCATCACATACAGCAGCAATTGCTTCTGCTTTTTCGCTTTCAAGGTTGCCAAGACGTTCGTTCGCAATCGCTGTGCTACGTTTCAAAATTGCAAACGCATTCACAACTTCCTTTGGCATTTTCTCAGAACCGATTTTGAAATTTTCTTTGCTTCGTTGTGTTTGTGCACCCCAGAACTTGTCCTTCGGCACTTTGATTTCGCCCATTGTGTCTTTTTCGATTCTAAATTCCGTCATTATGTATCCCTCCATAGCTTCTCATCACTCAACTCTATTCTATACAAAAAACGAAAATCCTTTAAGCGTTTTCAATTAAAATTTTATCTTTATTTTAATTTTAGTTCAATATAAACGCGAACATCCTTCGAATATTTGTATTTTGGGTTCGTTTTTCCGTAATCCTTTGATGTATATGTCACCTCATAATGCTTGTCAAATGACTGTAGAATACGGTCGATCTCCTCTTTTGTTCCTGCTAAACGAATCTGTGCCATCTTGTTTCCTCCAAAACCCTCATTCTTTCTTTTACCACAAAATAATGTAACACAGAATATTGTTTTTTCAAGCAGGTAATGCTAAGAAAAAGATTTGAGGCAGGTGATCCGAATGAATCAAACTCCATTAAAAGAGCACTTATACGATAATCTCTCCGTCATCCTTCCACAATTAAAGGAAATGGACGATTTGGTTCATGAGAAAAAAACACTGCCTCACGGACAGGTGGTTTACTATTTATACATAAAAGAAATGAACGAAACGATGGAGATTCAAACCTTTTTAAAGCTGCTTCTCCAAGATCATACGTCTCTCACAAAAGAGAAGCTGGAATCCAATTTATCGATGATGACCACCCGTTCTGTGAAGACCTCCGAGGAATTGGTCGATGCGATTTTTGAAGGGCATTGCGTGGTACTGATTAACGGATTTCAGCATGCGTATATTTTAGAAACGCATGGAACGAAGAAACGCAGTATAGGTGATGCTACCTCTGAAACAGTTGTGAGAGGACCGAAAATTGGCTTTATTGAAGATTTAGATACGAACTTAGCTCTTGTGAGGCAACGCTTGAAAAACCCCGATCTTAAAACGGTCGACATGAAAATTGGTCAAAAAAAGTACACCCAAGTGACCATCATGTACATTGACGGTATGGCTCAATCGTCTGTTTTAAAAGAAGTGAAAAAAAGGCTCAAACAGGTCACGATTGATGATATACAAGATTCTGGTGTTCTTGAGGAACTGATTGAGGACAATGTGTACTCGCCTTTCCCGCAAATACAAAACACAGAACGGCCGGATAAAGTGGCATCTGCTTTAAATAATGGACGTGTCGCCATTTTTGTTGACCATTCACCTTTTGTGTTAATTGTACCTGCTTCTCTCGCGACAATTATGCAATCACCTGATGATTATTATGAAAGGTGGATTGCCGCCTCTCTCATTCGTATGCTGCGGTTTACCTCTATCTTTCTGACATTATTTTTATCAGCCATTTATATTGCGCTTGTGTCCTTCCATCAAGGACTATTACCAACAACACTAGCTATTTCGATCTCAAGTACAAGAGAAAATGTCCCCTTTCCGCCAATTGTGGAGGCACTCATCATGGAGATAACGATTGAGCTGCTGCGGGAAGCTGGTTTAAGGCTGCCAAATCCGCTCGGTCAAACGATTGGACTTGTAGGCGGAGTCGTCATTGGGCAGGCGGCCGTTCAGGCTCATATTGTGAGCTCGATTATGGTGATTATCGTCAGTGTGATTGCCCTTGCTTCCTTTACTGTGCCTCAATACGGAATGGGCATGTCCTTCCGCGTGCTCCGCTTTGTGTCCATGTTTACGGCTGCTACTTTGGGTTTATATGGGATTGTGCTGTTCATGCTCGTTCTCCTTACCCATTTAACACGGCAAAAAAGTTTTGGTACGCCTTATTTCTCACCAGACTTTGTGTTCAGCTATAAAAATGAAGACAATTCCATCATTCGATTGCCTTTGAAAAATCAAAAGAAAGGAGAACGATATGGTCAATCATAAAGAGTCGATTTCCAGCTATCAGGCAAGTGCCATTATTGCCAATACAACATTAGGTGCAAGTATGATGATTCTGCCCAGAGCAATGGCACAGGCTGCAACTACACCTGACGGCTGGATTGCACTCTTACTCATGAGTGTCATTTACATTGTATTTATTTTTGTGAATGTCCTTATGATGAAAAAAGTCCCCTTCTCCTCTTACTATGATTATACAAATGAGGGGCTTGGAAAGTGGATTGGTGCTCTTGCTAACCTGCTCATTATTGTTTATTTTCTTGGCGTTGCCAGCTATGAAGTACGGGCTATGTCAGAAATGGTGAAGTTCTTTCTGCTTCAAAACACACCTGTAGCGATGACCATGATCAGCTTTATTTTGGTTGGTCTTTATCTCGTAGTCGGCGGGATTGGTGATTTTGCCAGACTGTGCCCTTTTTTCCTCATTGTCACCTTGATTATCTTATTTGTTGCATATGGACTCAGTGTTCAAGAATTTAAGTTAGATAACCTCCGGCCTGTTTTAGGAGAGGGATTCTCCCCTGTCTTCAAATCCCTTAACGCATCAGCCATTTCGTTTGTCGGCATTGAAATGATGCTGTTTATGCCTGTCTATATGAACACGCAAAAACACACCTTTGCTTATGGCGCAGTCGGCTTTTTGATTCCTGCGATCATCTATATTTTCACCTATATTCTTGTCGTTGGTGCGTTCACCGTGAAAGAAACTGCGACGTTGACTTGGCCGACGATTGCTTTATTTCAATCATTTGATATACAAGGGATTTTTATTGAACGGATTGAATCATTTTTGCTCATCGTTTGGCTTGTTCAGCTTTATACGAGCTTTGTAGGATATACGTTTTTTGCTGCAATGGGGGTATCTAAACTAACAAAATTACCAAAAAAGATCGTGCTCGCGTTGATGGGAATTGTCATCTACTTTGCCGCCGTTTTCCCAAAGGATGTTGATACAGTGCGTGATTATTTAACCTATGTGAACCATTTATTTTTCCTTTTATTCGGCATCCTCCCCTTTCTCTTATTTATCATCGTGTTTTTTAAAAGGAGGCGGAAAGCAGCATGAAAAAAAAGGCGGCCTTTGCATTAATGGCCCTTGTTCTATTAAGTGGATGCTGGGATAGTACCAATATTGAGGAGCTCAACATGGCGATTGGTTATGGCTTAGATAAAGGAGATGACGGTCATAAGCTTAAAGTATCTATGCAAGTCCTTGTTCCTCAAAAAATTGAGCAAGAATCCAGCGTAAAAGACCCAACAAAGATTATTGAAACTAGTGGTGATTCCGTACATCAAATATTCCGAACAACAACGCTCAAAAGTCACCGTATTTTCGCCCAGCAGCTGAGGGTGTATTTATTTTCTGAGGAGCTCATCACTGAGAATAATTTCGACCTCGTCATTAATCAATTTATTCGCGACAATGAAACACGGAGAGGAAGCCTTGTCTTTATGACCTCTGAGAAGCCTGGGGACTTGCTGAAAATCAATGACGATGGACAGCCAGCTTCTTCTACATTATATGATATTTCTAGGAATACTAAATCGACTATACGTATGTTCAAGCCCGTTTCATTAGGAGATATTTCTTCTGCTATGCAAAACAACGTATCTTTTGCTGTTCCAAAAGTCGGTGTGGATCAAGGGAAATTAATGCTGGACGGAGCCTCTATTATAAAGAACAGACGATTTCTCACCGACATCTCTCCGTTAGCCGTGCAGTCATATAACCTGTTGACCGGAGACGGAGAAGGAGGAGTCATTGAATTTGAATATGATCACAGCATCTATTCGTTTGAAATTTTTAAACTGAAACACAACATTGAAACGAATAAAACAGCCAGCGGAAAATATCAATTTAATGTGTCAGTGGCGCTTGAAGGAAGATTATCTGAGGATTGGAATGAGCGGGAAAATGCATTTAATGAAAAGTATCTCCAAGAGATTGAAGGTGTTGTGGAGCGTCGATTAGAGAAAAACGTAAAAGATTTCATTGAGGAATTACAGCATGAGATCAAAGCAGATATTTGCGGGTTTTATCAAAAAGCGAGTATTGTGTATCCAAAGGACTTTCGAAAAGAAGCGAAGCATTGGGATGAAATATTTAGTGAATCGGACATTCGTTACAAAGCAAATGTGAAAATCCGTGACTTCGGGACTAAGGGCGCAACACAATCTTTATAGAGTATGTTAAAATGGTAAGAAAAAAAGGGTGTCAATCATGAAACGAGCTTTACTTTCGGCCGGCATTCTATTTTTGATTCTGGGGATACTTCTGTTAATCGTTGTATTCACGCAATCAAAAGAAGATTTCTTCATTGAAGCCGACAGCTTTTCAAGCACATTTTTGATCGTGGTTTATTATGGACAAACCCCTGCGCTCCTTCTGTTGGGAGGCGGATTATTCGTAGGACTTTCACAGATCATTGATTTGCAGGAAAAAAAAGCGGCAGCAGCAAAGGAGAGCGTAAAGCTTTTATCCGAAATGAAGAAAACCCTGGAAGAAAAATCGGCCAAGGAGCAGGAGGCTTTTCCAGTTCCTGAGCTCCATCAACTATCCGAACGTCCGATCACAGGACAGAAGGACTAATTTTACGCATGTTCTAGCAGCTTTCACATGAAAGCTGTTTTTTTATTGAATCAGCTTATGACGGTGCGCATACACAGCCGCCTGCGTTCGATCTTCCACATCAAGTTTGGAAAGAATGTTGGTAATATGGGTCTTCACCGTTTTAATTGTAATAAATAATTCCTCGGCAATGACCTTATTCGATTTCCCATCCGCAATCAGCTTCAAGATCTCCATTTCTCTTGCTGTTAATGAATCGTGAAGGATGGACCCATTTGATGAATGACGGAGTTTATTCATGACCTTTCCAGCCACTTTTGATTCAAGTCTTGGTTCGCCGATACTTGCAGATCTGATGGCATCAGCAATTTCTCCTGCCTTGGATGTTTTTAATAAATAGCTTAAAGCACCCGCCTCAATCACCGGATAGACTTTATCATCGTCAATAAAGCTGGTCAAAACGATGATTTTGGCATCTTCAATTTCCTGACAAATTCTTTTCGTTGCTTCGATGCCATCCATCCCCTCCATGACAAGATCCATTAAAATCACATCTGGCTTTAACTCAACGGCTAGCTCTACACCTTTTTGTCCATCTGACGCTTCACCAATGACTTCAATATCAGCCTGCGCCTCTAAAAAGGCCGCAAGCCCCATTCTCACCATTTCATGATCGTCGATTAAAAGCACTCGAATCATCGAACGTTCTCTCCTTTTCCTTCATCAAAAATGGGAACCTTCACATCAATTTGTGTGCCTTTTCCCTCAAATGACATAATCTCTGCGACACCGCCTACTTCACTTGTTCTCTCTCGAATCGATTCAAGTCCGTAGGAGGCTGTCTTCACATGATCTGTTTGAAAGCCGATCCCATTATCAATAATCTTTAGCTGCACTTGCCGGTTTCTTATGAGCAGGCGCACAGTTACCTTTGTCGCCTTTGCATGCCTAAATACATTAGACAGGGCTTCTTGCACAATTCGGAAGAGGTGGTCCTCTACTCCTTTAGATAACGGAACATCATCTTCGATTTCCCAATCAATATCAATCGGCTGCTTTGCTTGGAATTCATTTAGCAGCTCAATTAAGCCTTTTTTCAGGTCTTTTCCTTCTAGCGTGATCGGTCTTAGGTGAAGCAGAAGAGCACGCATCTCATTTTGTGCATCGCCAGCCATTCGTTCGACAAGCTGCATTTGCTTTAATATCTTTTCGTCCTTTTCCTTCATGCCTTCAAGAATAGCTGAAGTCATCATTGAAATCGCAAATAACTGCTGACTGACCGCATCATGGAGCTCTCGTGCAAGCCGCTGCCGCTCTTCTGAGACGACCGATTTCTTCATTTGAACCTGCCATTCAGCCCGTTCATTTGAAAGTTTTTGCAAAGAGGCTACTTGCCCTTCGACCCGCTTCGCCATTTCATTTAATTGATCGGCGGCTAAGCCAATTTCATCGTCGCCAAGAGACGGCAGTCTGTATGCAAAGTTTCCATTTTCAAATTTCAAAATCGACTCTACAAGCTGATCGAGGCGTTTCTTATGCTGATAGCCAAATACACTCCCGGCAGAAATCCCAATCGCAAGACTAACGATGAGTAAAATACAAAAAAACGGTATCCCAAACCAGCGGGTAGAAAGCAGGATCATCGGATCGAGCTGATAATAAAAAAACATCGGCAGTGTCGTCATCGTCACAACACCTAGCGAGATACCGACGCCAAGACGAACAGATTGCCACTGGAGACCTAAATGCAATTTCCTCATAAGTATCTCACATCCACATCTCCGATCAGCAGAGAGATGGAGATTTTCACTTTTCGTTTGCTCTCATCGTAATCGTTGGTCATCACGTACACTTTACTGCCAAACCCGCTTCTTTTTTCATCTATGATTTTCATATCACCAATCGCGGCGGAAGCACTCACACATACTTCAATATCCTGCGGTACGTAAATATCCACATCTCCGATCAGCCCGCTAATCACGATCGTACTCTCTTCTTCTGCGATGATCGCCTTTGATAAATCGATTTTAACATCGCCAATAAAACCTGAAATCGTCAAATCACTTAATTGAAACGGCTTTTTCATCAGCCTGACTTCACCAATAAAAAAGTCATGCTCTTTGCGCGGCTTTGTCTGGCTTTTTGTTTTCTTCTGATCGCTCTTTTTTTCAAGATTGACTTTCAGTGAAGGCTTCCCGTCTTCTGATGTTTCCTTTTTATCGACATCAAAAACAGGTTTATTTTTCAATAAGCGATAGCCGGCATAAATCAAAAAGGCCGCAAATAAGTAACCTGTTAAACTAAATGTAATATTGAGCAGAAATTTTAAGAAGAGAAAGCCGGCAAAAATATAGGAAACTGAACCGAGCCAACGTTTGGATCGTGAGTGCAGCCAATAACCCGCCAGCGCAAAAAACACAGGCCAAAACAAATCTGCTCCGATCCCAATAATTTTGAGAAATAAATTAATACCAAATATCACGACAATGATGCCTAAAATTTGATTCCTTGTAAAACGCAGTTGACTCGCCTCCTTCCTTTCTTTCATTCATTACCGCAGCTTGAGGTTACCACTTGTCATTTCAATATCGACTAAATGTGTCCCTTTTCCCCGCGTACCTGTAAAGCCTCGACCTTCACTATCCACTTGATCAAAGTCATACGAGTGATCGACGCTTCCACTTGTTTTTTTCACCTGAACGTTGAAATCTCCGTCATCTGGCAAATTAAATTTCGCGCTCCCTGATGTCATATGAAAGGAGACAGGTGACTCAATTGTATCAAAACTTGCTGTCAATCGGCCGCTTGTCATGCCCAATTGCAGCTCGCCTTTGACATCATTAATATCAGCACGCCCTGAAGTTGCCCCAATATCACTATCCTTCGCATCAATGTGCGACACTGCCAGTCTGCCAGAGGTTGCTTTGATTTCTACATTTTTTGCTGAGAAATTCTCGGCTGTGAGGTTTCCGCTCGTTGATTTGAGTATCACATCTTGAAGGGACAGCTTTCCTTCTCCGTCAATCTCACTGACGCCGCTTCCACCCGTAATCTTCACATTTTTATGATAATCTGTTGGAATTTTAACTAAAAGCTCTCCTTTTTCAAATTGAGTAAAAAACAAGAAGCTTTTATTTTCAGCACGAATTTTGAACGTACCGCCTGTTTGCTCCGCATACATTTTCCCTTTTCCATTGACAGCAGTCACGGAAATATCGGAACGATTTTCAGGTTTTACCTTCACGCGAAACCCAGAAAGAGAAATATCTAATTGATCAATCTCCTCTTTTTTCGCTGAAGCTGTTGTCACTGGTTTTTCACGGGAAAAACTTAAATGAAAGAGATTTTCATTTTTGAAAAGCATGCCAATCATTAAAAAGATACCTACCAGTATACAAATTAGACCGATTAATCGCTTCATTCATACCATCCCTTTATCTTCTGACCTTTTCATTATAAGGAAAAGCGAAACAGAAAGAAATCAAATATCGGAAGAAAAAGCCTGCTTTTCTTCCGATGTGATCTCTATACGTTTGCTTGCTGTTGTTCAGGCTTTTTCTCGAGCTTGAGCTTCTGCCATTCTTTTTCAACCTCATCGGCATAATCTAAATGAGCATATGCCCCTTGATCTGCAAATTGTGCATAGCTGCCTGCTTTTGTTTCCATTTCTTCAATACGGTTCTCCATTCGCAGAAACTCTTTATATGCACTTTCACTGTCTACTTTATTGATGGAATCATTCATATGCTGCTTTGCCTGTGCGGCATTGGCTCTTGCAATCAGTGCCTGCTTCTTGTCTTTTATATCACGCAGCTTCGTTTCCAAGTGCTGCAATTGCTCTTTCAGCTCTTTTAATTGTTTCACAGATTGCTGATAGGCTTCCTGATATTCGTTGTGCTTTTCTTCAAAATACTTCATTTCTGTGAGCGCTTTTCGTGCAAGCTCCTCTTCTCCCGCATGATATGCCAGCTCGGCCTGCTTCTTTCGCTTTTCAGCAAATGCTTCCGTCTCTTCTGCTTTTCGCAGGAAGCCTTGCTGAATCGTTTGCTGTTTGATGATGGCATGTTTCGCTTTCGCAACATCATCCTCCATATCACGAACGTATTGATTCAGCATGACACGCGGATTCTCCAATTTATCTAAACCTTCATTGACAGTTGCAACAAACATATCTCTTACTCTTCTTAATACCATTTGATATTCCTCCCTTTATTTTTTCTTTAAAAAGTCTTCCCATTCTTGATCAAAAGACGT
The DNA here is from genome assembly GCF_051129925.1 of Bacillus sp. Je.9.29.b. Lineage (NCBI taxonomy): Bacteria > Bacillati > Bacillota > Bacilli > Caryophanales > Bacillaceae > Bacillus > Bacillus sp. Je.9.29.b. The sequence goes on along the minus strand of NZ_JBCPSO010000007.1, from coordinate 50,363 downwards.
ATGAATCGGTTCTTCCGTATTAGGTGCCGTGTTTGGCTCCATATATGCTCTGCTTGATGAGTTTTTGGTAGATTCACCATTGATCATCGACCAGCCAAAATAAAGAAGTACCCCTGCAAATGCGATGCCGAGTATAAACGGCAGAAATTGCACGACGATCAGTACACCAATGACTGCTAGAATGATCCCTAAGGTTTTACTGCCTTTTTCGTATTTTTTAACACCTACATAGATGAGGCCTGCCCCAATTAAAACCGGGATCAGTCCACCAAATGAACCACTAAAGAAGATGGATAAACCGACAAACAATAAAATTGAACCGATAATGGTTTTACTTGTTATTTTCATCTTCATGCCTCCTTTCTTGCTCCTTGCTTTAACTATAGTCAAAAAAGAAAGCCGGCAAAACGTGTCACAGATTGATCTTTGATTGCGACTAGAGTCGTAACAATGCTCAGACTGAGCGGCAGAACCTAATAAAAAAGCACTCTTCTATTTGAAGAGTGCTTTCCTTATTTAGAACGAAACACGTCGGCACTTCGTTCATATTCAACATCAGCTTCACCAAGCCGATGATTCACGATTCGGGCGGCTGCAAATAAATAATCGGATAGACGGTTTACGTAAGTGAGCGCAACGGCTGGTATCTCCTCCTGTTTCGCAAGCGTCACAATATGCCGCTCGGCTCTTCTGACGACTGTCCGCGCCACATGTAAGAGAGCAGCGCCTTCCTGACCACCCGGTAAAATAAACTTGGTAAGCGGCGCGGCCTCTTCTACATAGACATCCATTCTTTCCTCAAGGACTGTCACAGAGGCTTCTGTTAATTTGCCTTCCTTACGTGGTTTGACTGCTGCCAAATCACCGCCGCAGTCAAACAGCTCATGCTGTATAACGATCAGCTCTGACAAAAGGTCCGGAAACAATTCGCCATGCTGCCGTAATTTTGCATGCGCGAGTCCAATAAAGCTATTCGCCTCGTCTAACGTACCATACGCCTCTACTCTCACATCATCTTTATCGGCTCTTCCTCCGATCAAGCCTGTTTGGCCCTGATCCCCGGTTTTCGTATAAAGTTTCAACGGTTTTCCCTCTTTTCTACTGCTTTGTCTTTTTAGTATAACCCGAACTGAATAAGATGCAGTTGTTTTACTAAATCATGAGGAATGAATGTCATCAATGAAAAAGAAAAGTGAACCATTTGTTAAATTAAGATATTAAATAATAGGATAGATAGTCCATTATGAAGGCAAACCATCCTTTTTATTTCATTATAAAATAGTGATTGAAGATATAGTTTATAATGTAAAACATGATTAAGACAAAATGAAGGAGGATGGTATGAGTAAATTTAGTTTATTTAACAAGTTTTTGGTACAAGAAGGCGAAAGAGAAAAAATGGTTGATATTCTATTAGAAGCAGCAGAATCAATGAAGAATTTGGATGAATGTGACATATATCTTGTGAATATTTCCGAGAATGAACCAAGTTCTGTTTATGTTTATGAAGTGTGGGCAAATGAAGATGCCCATCAAGCGTCTCTAGGTCTCGAAGCTACCCAAACATTAATAAGTCGTGCGAAACCAATTATGACTGGCATGGAAAGAATCCGCACTTTAATAACAAAAGGCGGAAAGGGCATTTCATCTAATAAGAATTAAACCGCCTTATATATAAAATTAGAACTAGCTGGCATAGTTGCAATTTTTTCTTATTTAAAACAAAGATTAAGAACTATTGTAAGGACTACACATTTTAGATATGTGTAGTCCTTTTAATACCAACTGTCTTACTCAACTAACCTAAATATAATTGTACATTCACTTTTGAATGACATTCAACGTTTGAAGAAGCCTTTGTACCTTTTGTCCTAATCTTTCGTGTAAATGGTCAGCATCCTTCGTTTCTTGCGTATTGAGTGCAGCGATGCACAGATGATGGATTGGAATGCTTGTTTCTTGCTTCATGATATGCATAAGCTGCCCAATAAGCTGAACAGCTGCGCCGTCAGCTAAAGATCGTTTCAGGATAAGCCAAATGGTCAACGCTTCCTGCTGAAGCATGCCGTAAAGGATCATATCGTCTTCGGCGTCTTCTGCGGCATATTGCGCTAATCCGTTAGCTTGCTCGAAAAACAGCATATCTTCAGCTGACTCTAGCTGCTCGTGAAGCGTCTTCGTTCCCGTTCCAATAGACCTTTTCCAAAAGAACCCGCCGTTTTTCTTATGTGAGGAAAGGATGCGAAGAGGCTGATTAATGGAAAACGTCATCCCTTCTGAGCCATATGTCCTCCAGCCATCCGCTATGTTTACAATTGATGCTTTAGAAGGGGCTGCAGGCTCAACCATCAGCTGAGGGTTAGCCCTAAATGGATGCTGGAGCGGTGTCACATTTGTTTCATACACACGGTTGATTCGTTCAGTGGTCAAGACGTGATGCGGCATTCCTAACATGTCTGTCTTTCCTTCATGAAGCAGCAGCAGCCGATCACAATATAAACTGGCGATGTTTACATCATGGAATACGCCAATGACCGTTAATCTAGAGGAAGCAGTTTCTTCTTTAATTAAATCAAGCAAATCTTTTTGATAGGCTAAATCAAGGAAACTCGTTGGTTCATCCAGCAATAAATATTCAGGCTGCTGCGCCAATGCCTGTGCTAAATACACACGCTGCTGTTCTCCTCCGCTTAACTCGTGGATGGATTGATCCTTAAACTGTGCAACACCCGTTTGTTCCATGACTTTGGTGACGACCTGCACATCTTCTTGCGTGACAGATTGCAGCCACCCTTTTTGATATGGATAACGGCCAAATTGGACGGTTTCTTCCACCGTAAATGAAAAAGCTTGGTCCGTTTTCTGCGGCAGAACTGCCATCTTTTGCGCAAGCGTCTTTGGCTGATAGGATTGAATAAGGTGACCGCCGAGACGTACTTCACCGCTCATAGGTGCTAAAATCCCTGCCATCATTTTAAGAAGGGTCGTCTTACCGCTCCCGTTTGGTCCGAGTATACCGAGAAATTCTCCTTGCTTTACTTCAAGATTAATGCCACGAATGACCTCTTTCTCTCCATATCCACCTCTGATTTCCTTCACTTGAATCATACGTGCGTCCCCCCTCTATATTTACGAATGAGGATGATGCCAAATACAGGTGCACCAATTAACGCAGTAATGATGCCAATCGGTAATTCAGTCGGCTCAATGATGGTACGGGATAACACATCTGCTAATACAAGAAAGGAAGCACCATTCAGCATAGACAAAGGCAGTAGATGCCGATGATCCGTAATAGTTAAGAGACGGATAAAATGAGGAATCACAAGACCTACAAAACCGATCGTCCCTGATACCGCTACTGCACTTCCGGTCAGGATCGAGCCCGCCAGCAGCACAATATATTTGCTCCTTTTCACATGTACACCTAATAGCTTTGCCTTCTCCTCGCCATACGTCATCACATTCAAATCTCGTCCCATCAACATTAACGCAAAGGTCCCAACAAGAAAGAAAGGAAGAAAAAGCACAATATAACGCCAGCCCCTCATGGACACACTGCCAAGCAGCCAATGAATGATCTCTTTTAGATCATCACCTGTTAAAGCAATCATCAATGAAATGAGCGCACCCAAAAAAGAGCTGAAAATTACTCCTGTCAAAATTAAAGAAGATATGCTCATCCCCCGATGAACAAGACGCGCAAAAAAGAGAACGAGACAGAGGGTCACAAGCGCTGTTGTCATACTGAATAATGGCAGTGTGAAACTGCCAAAAAGCGGGAGCTGCAAGCTGAAAAACAGGGTCGCTACGGCTCCAACTGATGCCCCTTGAGATACCCCCAGCGTATAAGGGTCAGCGAGAGGATTTTTTAATAAACCTTGAAAAGCTGCACCAGATAATGCAAGTGCTGCACCGACTAATGCCGCTAATATGACTCTTGGCAGTCGAATGTTCATCATAATATTGCGATCGATGGAATCAATGGTTCCAAACTGCACTCCGAATAGTTCATGAACAAATATACGAAGAATAGAAGGAATGGGAATCCCTAAGCTTCCAAAGGAGATTCCCATTCCAATGCTCATCGCAAGAAGTAAAACACTTAGTGTATATGCGATGATCAATTTATTTGAACGTATCAGGATAGACGTTTTTCGCAAGAGCCTCGACTCCTTCAACCAATCGCGGTCCCGGTCTTGATGCGAGATCCGTATTCAATTGAAAGACTTGTTTTTCTTTCATTGCTTTCATTGCATTCCAGCCGTCTCTTTTTTTCAAATCAGCTAAGCTGGAACCATCAATTGTCACGATGACATCAGGATTTCGCTTGATGATCGATTCTTCCGTCATTTGCACCCAGCCAGTTTGATCGCCTGCAGCATTTTTGGCATGGATAACAGAAAGCATTTCATCCATAAATGTATTCTTACCAGTTGTATAGATTTCAGGTGCACCTGATACTTCGACAAAGACTGTTTTTTGCTTGTCTTTCGAAATCCCCTCTGCTTGTTTCTTGATGTCATTCAGCTTTGTTTTCATTTCGTCTACAAGCTTTGTTGATGCTTCTTTCACGCCAGCTGCTTCACCGATCATATTGATTGATTTGTACACATCCTTAAAGGACGTTGCATCATTTACAGTCAGCACTTGGATGCCTGCATCTTCAAGCTGTTTAAATCCATCTTTTGATCCCATCTGAGATGCATGTGCTAAGACAAGATCTGGCTTTAAGGAAATGACCTTCTCGACATTGAATTCAAGTCCGCCAATCTTCTCTACCTTTTCGACTTCCTTTGGATAATTGTCAAAGTCTGATCGTCCAACCATTTTATCTCCAAGCCCGAGTGCATAAGCAACTTCCGTATTACTTGGAATTAACGAAACAATTCGTTTAGGCTGTTCTCTGATTTCAACTGTTTTGCCAGCTGCATCTTTTATCGATACTGGAAAAGCCGCAGTGGCCGTTTCTTTATTTTGTGACCCTTTTGCTTTGTGATCTGTCTCAGCGCCTGCACATCCTGCTAAAACACCCATCACAAGCAATAAAGATAGCCAAATAGCTGTTAACTTTTTCATGAGTGAACCCCCTGGTTTATGTACTGCTTAACGAAATCTCTTTCGTCAATTCTTTTCTAATTTCGGGAATATTATACTACAGTGCAGATAGGTTGTATATGTGATTTCTAAAAGCGTTTTTTCTGTTCATAAAACAAAAAAACAGCCTCTAAAAAGACTGTTTTTCACTCTTCAATGAATTGATTTGTTCTCCATTGATGACGACTTTCTGAAAAGCAGGAGAAACGGCATGCTCTAAAGATAAGGGATACGCCACATCATCTATGACACAATCTTTCATTTTAAAATGTGTCACAGGAGAATGTGCGTATGCGGCTATTTTCACACCATATCGTCCGCCACTGCTTTTGAGTCCTTCCACTTCAATATGACGTACAACAGGACGATGCGGACCAGCATCTCCTTCCTCATACATCATGTCGATACAGACCACTTCATGCTTTAGACTTTTGACTGTATTGTTTTTAAAATAAATATGTTCAATGGTGCCGCCTCTGACAGAGTTGGTTTTAATACGCAGTGCCCGGTCAAGGTTCGGACTGTCCATGACATTATTTTCTGCATAAACATACTTTACCCCGCCAGAGATCTCGCTCCCGATCGTCACACCGCCGTGTCCATCCCGCATCTCATTTCTACGAATGACAATGTTTTCAGATGGAATCCCTATTCTCCGTCCATCCTCGTTTCTGCCCGATTTGATGGCAATACAATCATCTCCGTTATCAAAATAACAATCTTCAATGAGCACATTCCGGCAAGATTCCGGATTGACACCATCTGTGTTTGGTCCATGCCCAATGATTTTAACACCGCGGACGATGACATTATCACTTAACACAGGATGAATTTGCCACATCGGTGAATCCTTCACTGTCACTCCTTCGATTAGCACATGCTGACATTGGTATGGCTGAATAAAGCTCGACCTTAAATAATGACCTTCTCCAAATACCCTTTCTTCTACCGGTATTCTCTTTTCCGCCATTTCAAACAAAAGCTGGCGATCCCGATCCTGAGAGGGCTGGCCATTTGTCCCATACTTCCAAGGCCACCAATGATGCGCATCCCCTCTGCCATCAAGCGTTCCAGCTCCTGTAATAGCGATGTTTTCTGCATGGTGTGCATAAATGAGAGGAGAATAATTATAAAGCTCAACCCCTTCATATCTTGTCAGTACAAGAGGCAAGTAATCCTTTGGGTCTTGGCTGAATGCCACATAGGCTTTCTCATGCAGATGAAGTTCTACATTGCTTTTCAATTCTAAAGCACCTGTCATAAATGTCCCTGCTGGTATCAGCACCCGTCCCCCTTTCAACCGGTGCGCATCATCAATGGCAGACTGAATGGCATTTGTAGAAAGCTCTTGCCCTTCCGCATCTGCTCCATAATGCACCACATTCAATTCACGATCTGGGAACTGCGGTGCTTTTATCTGCTTTAGCACTTGATCGATTCCGTTTGCTTTCTTATTTTTCTTCCCTTGCTTTGCTAAACGAGCAATTCCGACTCCAGTTAGTACCGTTCCTGCTGTGATATACATCAAATCCCGCTTTTTAGACACGTACTCATCCCCCAGTCGACTTAAAGTGTGACACCTGTTTTGAAAATAGCCAGCTCTCTAAAATTGTTTTTTTCATGATTTAACAGCTTCCCGCTCGCCACATCAATGACAGTTGAAATGAATTTTTCTAATACAACATCTTCCGGTACATCTTCAAGCAGTTCTCCAGCATTAAAGTCAATCCAGTGCTTTTTTGTTTCATATAAGGCTGTGTTGGTCGAGATTTTCATTGTTGGTACAAACGTACCAAAGGGTGTCCCCCTGCCTGTTGTAAACAGGACCATTTGACAACCGGAAGCAGCCAGTGCAGATGAAGCAACCAAATCATTACCAGGTGCACTTAATAGGTTCAATCCCTTTTGTTTCAGCAGCTCTCCATATTTCAATACATCTTTAATTTCAGAAGTACCTGCTTTTTGTGTACAGCCAAGAGATTTATCCTCTAATGTCGAAATTCCACCTGCTTTATTTCCCGGGGAAGGATTTTCATATACCGGCTGTCGATGATCCATGAAGTATTGTTTAAAGTCATTGATCATTTGCACAATATTGTCGAAAGTCTTTTCTGATTCCGCTCTCTCCATTAAAATCGTTTCAGCACCAAACATTTCTGGCACTTCTGTTAACACTGTCGTGCCACCTTGAGCAACAATAAAATCGGACAGTCTGCCCAAAAGCGGATTTGCGGTAATACCAGAGAATCCATCTGATCCTCCGCACTTCAAACCGATTTTCAGCTCAGATAACGGAATATCTTCACGATGATCTTCTTTCGCGGCATCATAAATTTCCTTGAGTAATGCGACTCCCGTCTCAATCTCATCTCCTACTTCTTGGCTTCTTAAAAATTTCACTCTCGTATGGTCATATTCACCTAATGTGGACTGAAAATCCTCAATGTCATTGTTTTCACACCCAAGTCCAAGAACGAGTACTCCTCCAGCGTTAGGATGCTTCACCGCATTTTGTAAAATGGTTTTGGTGTTCTCATGATCGTCCCCAAGCTGTGAGCAGCCATAATTGTGCTTTAATACAAGGGCTGTTTCAAAAGGATGGATGTTTCCACCCATTTCAGCGGTGAATATTTGGATCATTTGATCGGCGATGCCATTCACGCATCCAACGGTAGGAACAATCCAAAGCTCATTGCGGATTCCGCTTCCGCCATTTTTTCGTTTATATCCTTTAAATGTAAGATTCGTTTTTTCATAGGGGTTTTCTGATAATGAAGGCTGGTATTCGTATTCTAGCTTGCCAGATAGATTGGTTTTGATATTATGCGTATGCACCCATTCTCCAGCAGAAATGGCAGTCACTGCATGACCAATGGGATAGCCATATTTGATAATATTCTCTCTTTGCTTGATTTCAGCCAATGCAAACTTATGACCTTTGGCGACGGTCTCTTTTAAGATAATCGTATGTCCTTGATGCTGCAGCTCCTCCCCTTGCTCAAGTCCTTTTAAAGCAATACCGACATTATCTGAAGGGTAGATGACAATAAAGTCTTTCATGCTTTCTCCCCCTGACTTTCATATTGATTAGGCATCATTCGATGAACAGCCGCTCTCATCCCATGCGTCTGTATGAGGGTAAGCTGATCAGCTACAGCTTGACTCAATCCATTTATATCCGTTAAATCTCTGCCCCATAATGACTCGCATGAAAGAATTTCCGCTGCAACTCCTTCATTAGAAGGGTTTTCCCCTTCCCATGCTTCCTTCATGAGCGTTAGCACAGTTTCATCATCCTTTACCCTTCCTGCATGTGCTCTGTAGAAATAAATGAGACTGCTAAGTGAAAACACAAGTTTCATTGGTAGCTGTTTCTTTCGCTCGACATAATCAAGCAATGACGGAAGATTACGGGTTCGGAATTTTGATATCCCATTCAGCGCAATATCCAGCAATTGATGCTTTATAAATGGATTGCAAAAACGATCCCAAACGGATTGTGTATAAAGAAGAAGTTCATCTTCAGGGAGTTCAAGCCCTGGAAGTACTTCCTCCTCCAGCATACGCCTGACGAACGGACCAACATGCTCATCATCCACAGCTTCTTTTACAGTTTCTAAACCGCATGAATAGGCAATCGGCACCATTGCCGTATGTGCACCATTTAAAATTCGTACCTTGCTCATACGATAAGGCGCAATATCCTCTACAAAAAGTACATTTAATCCTGCTTCTTGAAAGGGGAGCTCCTTTTGCACAAAAGCAGGCGCTTCAATGACAAAAAGATGATAATATTCTGCCGTGACAAGCAATTCGTCGATATACCCTTCCTCCTTTTGTACAATTTCAGCCGCTTCCTTAGAGAATCCAGGGACAATCCGGTCCACAAGTGTATTACAAAACGTATTGGCTTCCTTAATCCATGTAATAAACGCAGACGGCAGTTCCCACTCAGCTGCCATACTGATCACATATTCCTTCAATCGATCACCATTTTGTTCAACCAATTCACAAGGCAGAATGATCAGTCCTTTCTGCTCATCTCCAGCAAATGCTTTAAACCGGTGATACAAGAACGCTGTCAGCTTTCCTGGAAAACTGGCTTGCGGCCGATCCTCCAAACGATCCTCTTTTCTGAACACAAGTCCTGCCTCTGTCGTATTTGAGAAGACATAGCGAAGATTCGGGTTTTCCGCTACGTGTAAAAACTCCTCGTAATCCGTATACGTACTAATTCCTCTGCTAATCGATTGGATGATCATACGTTCATTCATTTCTTGCTGGTCATGATATCCCTGAATACATAATGTGTACAAGCCATCTTGTTCATTTAAGGCTGCTACCGATCCTTTTCGTGGAGGAACAACAACCGCTCTTCCTTTAAAATCTGTGCAGTCGTTCAGCTTCTGGATGTGCCAATTGATAAATCCTCGCATAAAATTTCCTTCGCCAATCTGCAAAATCGTTTCCGGATACTCAGCCGCCGGGTATATGGCTTTTGATAATCGTTTCAAATGGATTCCCCTCTCCAAGTATTATGCACACGTGAACATTTTTTCTAAGAAGGTGCTGATTACTGCACCTTTTTAACTGAATCTCTGATCATCAGTTCTGTGTGGACATACACTTTCTCCATATGATCCTCTTCTTGCTCTTCACCGTTTATTACTGAAAGGATAGCTTCTGCTCCAAGTGCACACATTTTTTCAATCGGTTTTTTCACCGTTGTCAATGCAGGTGTGGTATAGGACGAAAAAGCAATATCATCAAAACCAATAATAGAAATATCACCTGGACACGTTTTGCCTTTTGCAAATAAAGCATTCATTGCACCAATCGCCATGTCATCGTTTGAGCAAAAGAGCGCTGTTGGCGGATCATCGAGGGCCAGCAGCGATTCCATTGATTCATAGCCGCTTTTCATATGATAATCGCCTTTCATCATATATTCTTTCTTCATAGGTATTTGGTGATCAATTAACGCTTGCAGGAAACCAGCTTTTCTTTCCTGAGTTGATTTAAAGCCTTCTTTCCCTTCAATGATGGCGATTTGTTCATGACCTTGCTGAATGAAATGGTGTGCAGCCTGGTAAGCTCCTTGACTATCATCTGCTAATATATTCATGACCTCATGACTTTCTACACGGCGATTCAGCACAATGATGGGAATGCCCTGTTTCTTCACATGATGGATAAATGCTTCATCGTGTTCGCTTTGACTCATGAGCAAAATGCCATCGTAGCGTTGTTTATGAATGGTTGTGTAATCGTGAAAGTCGTCAATTCCTCTTACAAAGAGATTATAATACTCTGTCATGACGCTGTTGACACCTTTTAACGCATCCACAAAGAAGCTTGAAGATGTGCCTTCTGTTAAACTTGTAAAAAACAGACCAATTGTAAATGATTTTTGTGATACTAGGCCTCTCGCATGGACATTCGGTGAATAATTCAGCTGTTTTGCAATCGACAAAATCTTTTGTTTTGTCTTCTCTTTAATAAAAGGACTGTTATTCAAAGCCCTTGATACCGTGGTATGAGAGACGTTTGCCAATTTTGCTATGTCTTTAATTGTGACTGTCATGCTATTCCGCCTTTTATGATTTTTTACCATCTTATCATAAAACCGCTTTCATTTTCTTCATGTCATTTTGTTTGGGTGGTGCTTGAGCTGATTTGCCCGGTCAAATTTGAAATACTGCCTGGCATTTTCATAGCTGATTCTTTTCACGATTCCCCCTAACAGCTCAAGATCATAAGGGGCTTCTCCTTTTTCTACCCAATCTCCAATGATATCGCAAAGCAGTCTTCGAAAATATTCATGCCTTGTATACGACAAAAAGCTTCGTGAATCTGTCAGCATCCCAATGAAACGGCTGATCAGCCCAATACTGGATAGAGCCATCATCTGCTCTGTCATCCCTTGTTTCGTATCATTAAACCACCAAGCTGTGCCGTGCTGGATCTTCCCAGGTGTCGTTCCGTCTTGAAAGCTTCCAGCCAATGTGGAAATCACAACATTGTCCCGAGGATTCAAGGAATAGAGAATGGTTTTTGGCAGTGCCTGTTCTTGATCTAAACGGTCTAATATTCTGCAAAGCGGCTTGGCAATGTCTTCATCATTCATCGCATCATACCCTGTATCTGGCCCAAGCCGCTCAAACATTTTCGTATTGTTGTTCCTAAGCGCATTGATATGAAGCTGCATCGCCCAGCCCCGCTCATAGTAAGCCTGACCAAGCTTAATGAATGTTTGTGTTTTAAATTTAACCTTCTCTTTTTCCGTCAATGAATGCCCCGACATTTTTTTATGAAAGATGGCTTCCACTTCTTCTTCCGTCGTTTCTTCAAACGTCATTTCGTTAATGGCATGATCTGAGATCAGGCAGCCCTGTTCATGGAAAAAATCAATTCTTGCGAGGAGTGCTTTCAAAAAGTCTTGATAGGATTGGATTGGAGTAGATGAAGCCTTTGCCAGTTCGTGAACATACGATGTAAATAGGTGATTCGTTATATCGAGTGCCTTATCAGGCCGAAATCCGGGCAGTACTTGCACAGTGAATCCTTCTTCCCGCAGTTTTTGATGATAGCAAAGCGAATCGACTGGATCATCTGTTGTCACGACTGTTTCAACGTTCGATTTCACAATGAAGTCTCTTGCACCAAAACCCTCTCCTTGCAGCTTTTCATTTACTTTTTGCCAGATGATGTTTGCGGTTTTTTCGTTTAAAAGTTCTTCAACTCCAAAATATCGTCTCAGCTCTAAATGAGTCCAGTGATAGAGCGGGTTTCCAATGGTCATGGGAACGGTCTTCGCCCACGCCAGAAATTTCTCATAGTCTGAGGCATCCCCTGTGACGTGCGATTCGGGTATGCCATTTGCTCTCATGGCACGCCATTTGTAATGATCTCCGTAAAGCCATGCTTCGGTGATATTATGAAAGGTTTTATTTTCATAGATTTCTTTGGGGCTTAAATGACAATGGTAATCTATAATTGGAAGGTCCTTTGCAAATTCATGGTATAGCTTTTCCGCCGTTTGACTGTTGAGTAAAAACTGATCATCTAAAAAAGCTTTCATCAAACTCCCCCATCTCTCTTATAGATAAAAATAATTTGTTCACGTTAACAATTTTATTGTAATCGTTTACAAAACTGATTTCAATCCTAAAACAGGAAAAAACGATCTCCTTTAGAAAAGAAAATCGTTTTTTGGCTATTTTACAGGTGATGATTTTTTTAGGATAATCGCAATAGTTGTTCCAGTGCCTAGTTCACTTTCAACTTGAATATCACCGTCATGCAGCAAGACGAGCTCTTTTGCTATCGCAAGCCCGAGACCTGTTCCGTTCGTTGGATCGTTTGTATTTGTCCCTCTGTAATAGCGGTTAAATAGGTGATCCACCGTTTCCTGTGCCATTCCGCGGCCATTGTCTTTCATTTCGATTCGAACTTCTTCATCTGTTTCAGATAAAACAGCTGTAATATGTGTGCCTTTTTCGTTATGCTTCACTGCATTCGCCAGCAGGTTCTCAATCACTCGTCTGAACCATGCTTTATCGATCTCAAATATGACACCATCTGTTTGATCTTCAAAGGAGGATGGATAATCCTCAGATGAGGAGCTTCTTGAAAACTCGTCCATAATGGAAGCTAAAAATTCACTGAGTTCAACCGGTTTCCGATTAATGGGCAGGGCACCATTTTTCAATCGGTACGTGAGGTTTAAATCCTCAATCAATGTCGACATGTATTCTGATTTCTCACGAATCACCTGTCCCATTTCTATGACTTCTTCCTTGGACCATTGATATTGATCGGATTCAAGCATGAGTCCATAGCCGTAAATCGTACTTAGAGGCGTTTTCAAATCATGAGACAATCCTGCAATCCATTCTTCCCTTGTGGTTTGAATTTTTCTTCGGTTTGCTTCATTCTCTTTTAATGTAAGCGTGAGCTGATCCATTGTTTTTAGGATATCCTCAAATAATCGATATTCCCGCTTAATACGGCCTTTTTTATTTTTACTGACTGGAATTCCCTTTCTATTTGTTGGTTCCTGCAATTTATTTCTTGATAAGAAAATCAGCCAGCGAATAATGTGATAAATTGGCAGTCCATAGCGATACGAATACCATGAAGTCATGACAATAATAATGGTGAGTGCAAGACCTGCATTTAAGATGGTTGTATATTGATTTAAAGCGTCTGTCTCTTTATCGTAAAGCTCATCCGGGCTGTATACTTTATTTGGTACCGAAACAATAATATACAGGTTTTTATTCACTTTCATATAAGACAGATCACTTCTAAACTCCCAAGGCTTCGATTGATACTTGAGCAGTTCAACATCTGTTACGTTATGTTTCAAATCGGTGTTGGCTCGAATGCCTTTTAAATATTTTCCTTCGTCATTGAACAAATGCACCGATCCATTCATTCTCTTCAAGAATTCTTTCGTTTCAACCGAATATTGAGATAGTGCAGCCAAATTCTTCTCGTGCTGCTTCAGATAATTGGCTACCTTTGTGCTGTTCGTTTTGAACCCATATAACACGATAAAGCTTTTTTGGTCAATCTCAATTGGCCAGAAGTACATCTTGTAATCTTTAAATTGTCTCTTTTCAAAGATTTTGATCATTTCATCCTTTTGATAGGATGTTGGAATGGTTTTAGGGCGATGATAACTATAAACGTTTTTCTTTTTCGAATCAATTACTTGCAGCCAGCCGTCTCGTTTTTTCACTGCTTGCTTGAGCTGATCGTCGGCTTCCATTTTTCCATCCTCGTTAAAATAAAGCCAGCTCATGAGTGTATCTCCATCAGCTTTTGTTAAACCAGTTTCGGTCATGTTCTTGTAGTATTTATTTAAATATAAGTTCTCAGAGAACGTATTCCCAATCATCAAAATGGCAATCACAATAAACATTTGTCCGACAAAGTGAAAGAAAAGTTTTGCTCGTAAATTCATAAACTATTGAAGAACCTTTGCGGGGTGCGGTATAAATTTATAACCCATACCACGGATCGTCACAATATATTCAGGCTGACTCGGATCTAATTCAATCTTTTCTCTCAGCTTTCGAATATGAACCATGACGGTGTTGTTATCACCATATGATGGGACGCCCCATACTTTCTCATAGATTTGGTCTTTTGAAAGAACCATATTCGGATGATCACAAAAGTACTTCAGCAAAGAAAGAAGCTGAGCAGAGCATGCCGTCACCTCTCCTCTTACCTTCAATTCGGCTGCATGAGGATGATAGGAGAAATGGGCATAATGATATTGGCTTTGAGTGTCTTCTTGCTCCTCCTGTAAAGAGATATATGTTCGATTTAGGTGAGCCTTAATTCTAGCCACTAGCTCAAGCGGGTTAAATGGCTTGGTGATGTAATCGTCTGCCCCCTGCGCAAAGCCCGTCAGTTTATCGACATCAGACGTTCTTGCAGTTAAATAGAAAATGGGCGCTTTCGTTAATTTTCTGATTTCAGGCAGAACGTCAAAGCCAGACTTACCGGGCATCATCACATCTAGAAGTAAAAGGTGGATATCCTCATTTTTGACAATATCTAATGCTTCATCTGCATGGTAGGCTTTATAAATATGCTTGAATCCTTCTTTTTTTAATACGCGTTCAACCATTTTCACAATTGCTTCTTCGTCATCTGCAATCAATATTTTTGCTGTTTCCACGCATCTCTTTCCTTTCTAGCTATGATCTCTAACCGTATATTACCATTGTCTAAAGTAAAAAAGTACCTCTTTTCTGCATAAAAGCGAAAAAATATCAACTGGATAAAATGGCAGGAATAGGAAGTTTTAAACATACAAAAAAACCCGGCAGCTGCACCGGGTTCCTTTACATCTATTATCCATTCACAGCTTCTAGCTTTCGTTCACGATTCATTAAGTCATATGTTAAACAGATCGGCTTATTCGTTCTAGGATCAAGCACAATTTCTGCATCAATATGGAATACCCGACTGAGTACATCTTTGGTCATGACCTCATGAGGCGTACCATCTTTTATGACTTTCCCTTGATTGAGGGCAATCATGTAATGTGAAAAACGCGCCGCATGATTCAAATCATGGATGACCATCAACACAGTTCGACCCTGCTCTCTATTTAAGCGTTCTAACAGCTGAAGAATCTCGAGCTGATGTGCAAGATCCAAATACGTCGTAGGTTCATCTAATAGGAGCAGCTCTGTTTCCTGGGCAAGTGCCATCGCAATCCATACACGCTGACGCTGTCCGCCGGAAAGTGCTTCAATTGGCCGATCATGAAAAGCAATCATTCCCGTTTCCTCAAGTGCCCACCTAATAATTCGTTTATCTTCATTTGATAAGCGGCCAAACCCATTTTGATGCGGGAAACGTCCATATGACACGAGCTCATACACTGTCAATCCACTTGGTGCTTCGGGCGTTTGCGGTAAGATCGCCATTTGTTTTGAAATTTCTTTTGTCGGCGTCTCATGGATAGCCTTGCCATTTAAGTAAACAGCTCCTCGATTGGATTTCATAATACGAGACATCGTTTTTAAAATGGTTGATTTTCCGCAGCCATTCGGTCCAATCAGTGTTGTCACCTTGCCTTTTGGGATACTGACATTCAAATCTTCTACAATCAAACGGTCTTGATAACCGATACAAAGCTTTTCTGTTTCGAGTGATTTCATATGTTGTCTCTCCTTCCTCATTAGTTCGATTTCATCAATAAGTAAATGAAGTAAGGTGCGCCTAAAGCAGAAACGACAAGGCCAACTGGCACTTCTGATGGTGCAAGGATGACGCGGCCAATTGTATCTGCCAGTAATAATAACAGCGCGCCAATCAGTGCGGAGGCCGGTATCATTCCTTGATGCTTTGGCCCAACAAGCTTTCTAGCCAAGTGCGGTGCGGCTAATCCTAGGAAAGAAATACTTCCTGCAACAGCAACACTCGCACCTGCTAATGCAACGGCAATCAGCATGAGAAGGCTTCTTTCTTTATGAACAGAAATGCCCAATCCATAGGACAGCTGATCACCTAAATTCATAATGTTTAAGTAGCGTGATCTGACAAGCGCTAATATAAGGAAAATCAGCATCCATGGCAGAACAGATAAGACGTACGTCCAGCTCGAGCCATAAATGCTTCCAGATAACCACACGATGGCTTGGTTAAAATCATTTGGGCTCATTTTCAACTGGATGACCACAATTGCTGCTGAAAACGCAGCATTCACACCAATACCAGTTAAAATCAATCGAACAGGTGTGATGCCTTTTTTCCACGCTAACACATAGATGAGAAATGCAGCAAAGCCTGCACCTACGAACGCGAAAAGCGGCAGTACAAAAATCGTAAAATCACCTAAATTTGTCATCGTGCCTTGAAATGCAAAGATAAATAGCACAACGGCAAAACCAGCACCGGCATTGACACCGAGAATACCTGGGTCAGCTAAACCATTTTGAGAAACACCTTGCCAAATCGCTCCTGATACAGCGATAGAAGCGCCGACAAGTAAAGCGATGACCATTCTTGGAAGCCTGAACTCGAATAATACGAGTTCATCCATTTCACTTCCGAATCCAAAAAGTGTTTTCAATGTATCCATCGGAGAGATTCGAATTTCTCCGGTATTTAAACTAATGAGAAACACAGCTACGATCGCGAAAAAGATCATGAGCATCGTTCGTTGATATTTCTTTTTCTTTGCTTGCTGCACCATTTCCATTTAAATCCCGCTCCTTTCACGTCTAGCTAAGTATAAGAAGAAAGGAACGCCTATAATCGCTGTAATGGCACCGACTGGCGTTTCAAACGGAGCGTTGACCAGTCTTGCAGCAATGTCTGCATAAATTAACAAAGTGGCCCCTAAAATAGCGGAGCATGGGATAATCCAGCGATAGTCCACTCCGACCAAGAATCGAGTGACATGAGGGATCACAAGCCCAATAAAACCAATAGAGCCTGCTACCGACACGGCAGCACCCGTTAAAAGAATAACAACCAATATACCAAGCACCTTGACCGTTTTTGTATACTGTCCAAGTCCTTTCGCCAGTTCTTCACCTAAGCTCAAAACCGTGATCGAACGGGCAAGGATCATTGCAATAATTAGTCCTGCAATGGCAACTGGAATGATGATATGAATATTGCTCCAATTCACCCCTGCCACTCCGCCAGCATACCAAAAGCTCATATCTTGAGCGACGTCAAAACGGATGGCAATGGCTGAGGATACGGAGCTCAAAAGTGCTCCAACCGCTGTACCAGCTAGTGCGAGCTTTACAGGGGTCAGCCCCCCTTTTGACATAGTACCTACACCAAATACAATAGAGGCACCGAGTGCGGCTCCAACAAATGACCAAAGAATTAATGTAAAAGAAGATTGGCCAGGGAAAAATGCTAATGCAATGGCAATCGCAAATGCGGAGCCATTTGTCACACCCATAATCTCAGGTGACGCAAGCGCGTTTCTTGTCATTCCTTGCATAATGGCACCTGATACGGCTAAAAAGGCACCGACGAGGGCAGCTCCAACTGTACGCGGCAGCCTCAATTCCCGAATGATTTGATGTGAAGTTTGATGTGGATCAAAATGAAAAACGGCTTCCCATACAGTCTGTAGATGAATGTTTGCCGCTCCTAATGATACTGATAAAAAAAGACCAAATGCTAAAGCGATCATTCCTATGATGATAACAGCTGCTGTTCCAAAAGGCTTCGTGACAATATCGATCGTATCATCGCTGGCTGGCAGCTGTTTATTCGATTGTGAGCCCAAAACCAGTCTCTTCCTTTCCGTTCATGTCTATTCTCTATTAGTGATAATGATTATCAATCTCGAAGTCTAGTATATCACTTTCTTTTCTTTTTGAAATCACTGTTCTGATAAATTTCTTTATTTTCGGCAAAAAACTGTGAGAATTTCATCATTTTTCTTTTGGTTCTAAATTAGCCGATGCATTTTTGTTCCTATCATGTTACGATAAAATTGAAAATGAGAATCATTATCAAGGAAAAGTGAATAGGAGAGAACTTTTGTGAAAAAACGAACTGGATTTCTTTTGATTTCTTTATCCATCCTTATGATCTTTACAGCCGCTTGCGGCAGCACTTCAAATAAACAATCTGCAGCGAAAAAGAATGACATGATTACATATCAGGATGCCAAAGGTGAAGTGAAGCTTCCGAAAAATCCGAAACGAATAGTGCTTCTTGCAGAAAGCTATTACGGGGACCTCGTCACACTCGGCAAGACGCCGGTTGCTACAACATCGCCCATCTTTAAAAACCCTTTTTATAAAGGGAAAACAGATGGAGTGGAAAATCTCGGAAGGACCCCATCAGTTGAAAAGGTAGCCGCTTTGAAGCCAGATATGATTATTGCTTGGGGAGAAGACGAGAAGTTTGATCAATACAAAAAAATCGCCCCAACTGTAGCGGTTAAATACAACCAATATTCCTTCAAAGACCAGCTAAAAGAATTCGGTAAAATGACAGGTACATCAAAAAAAGCAACAGAATGGATCACGAAATGGGATACTAAAATTGCTGAGGTGAAACCAAAGGTAACAAAAGCTGTCGGCAGCAAAACGGTTTCGATCGTATCGCCATTTGATAAAGGTATTTATATCTTTGGAAACACCTTTGGCCGCGGGGGCGAAATCATTTATGACGAGCTGAAATTAAAAGCACCGAAAGCCGTCAAAAAAGAAGCGATCGACAGCGGTGTCGGCTATGCAAGCATTTCTCTTGAGAAGCTGCCAGAATTCGCTGGCGACTATATTTTCACAGGTCCATGGAGCGGCTCAAAAAGTAATGGTGACCAAGTATATCAAAGCAGCATTTGGACATCACTTCCTGCCGTCAAAAATAAACGTGTATTTGAAATAGATCCCGTCGGTTACTTTTTTAATGACCCAGTGTCACTAGAAGGTCAGCTAGAGTTCATTGTGGACCGATTGACATCTGCATCATAAAAAAACGTTTCTCCAGAGATGGAGAAACGTCTTCCTTATCTTATACCGTTTCTTTGGCAAATCCTTTTGACATAAGTGGATAAAGCAAAATACCCACTAAGAATAGACCGATTCCAAGACCAAAAGTTTTCAAGTCGGCTGTTCCTGAAATAATGACCCAAGCTGAATATCCCATCGCAACAAGTGCAATGATACCGTCTCTTGTTCGATTTCCTTTTTGAAGCTCATATGTGTCACCTTGCATGATGACCTTAAAGCTGTAGATGGAAGACACAATATACGGAATAAGATACGCAAGTGTCGCTGATGTGGTTAAAAAAGTAAAAGCTTCATTAATCGTACGTGACATCACAGAGAAGATAAACAGCTGTGACATAATATTTGTAACAGTCAAAGCGAAAGCAGGGCTTCCTTTTTTGTTTGTTTTTGCAAAAACTGCTGGAAAATCACCAGCCTTTGCTGCTTGATACGGTACTTCTGAACCAAGTAAAATCCAGCCAAGCATCGAACCAAACAAACAAATAATCGCCAGCAGTGCCATGACAATTCCGCCAGCTGGCCCAATAATAAGCTGAAGCACATCCACGAATGGTTTGTCAGAGCCTTGCAATTGATCATGCGGCAGAACGCCCATTGTAATCAATGTGATAATCATGTAGATCGAAAGTGCGATTAAAAGACCTGTAATCGTTGCACGTTTCACATCACGCTGTGAGGATGCTCTTCCTGATAAAATGACAGCTGATTCAATCCCAATAAATGCCCATAGTGTGGAAATAGCCGCATGATGAATTTGGCCACCAAGTCCGAGCACTCCTTCTCCGCCTGTTTCAACTGGGAAGTAATAATGTTCAAATAATGCCGTTTGAAATGCAAATAATCCCGCCACAATAAAAAGGACGAATCCAAGCACCTTCGAAAAGGTCGTAATAAAATTCAATTTACTTGCAGCACTTAAGCTAGTGATTAAAATGGTATGTGTTCCCCATAGAAGAAGGGTACATACGATAAACGTCATGAGCTGGCCAAGTGTGACCGCTTCTTTTCCAAAGGTAAAAACTTCAGTCTTCACGGTGAGAATAGGGAAAAAAGTCGTTAAATAACCAGCAAGGCTTGTAATAATTGCGACATTACTAATCCAGCTTGCCACCCAATATCCCCAAACCATTGTAAAACCGGCCGCTTTCCCTTTTTTCGGATCTTTAAAAAGCGCCCTTGCATAACTTTGTGGTCCAGCCGTCAGCTGCGGCTTATGAATGGACAAATGCCCAAATACAAGCGCAATCATCAGCACACCGCCGCCTGTGACAAGCCATGCCATCGTCACACCTAAAGGACTGGCGTGCTGGGCAAGCGTACTTGGCAGCATAAAGATGCCTGAACCTACCATATTTCCGACGACAAAAGCCGTCAATAACCAAAAACCCCATTTTTTTGTCTGTTCCATTTCCGTACCTCCGTTTTATTCACTTTGGACCAGACCCGGCAGTATCTTCATTGATATATTTGTGAAGCAATGACTTGCATTCTTTATGTTCATCATGGATTACTTATTCACAGCATACCCTTATTTTTGTTACTCAGAACATAAAAAAAAGCCTGAACAAAAGTCCATGCTTTTCAAAACATACACCTTGATCTCCGGATAGCCCTCCACGCTTCAAAGACGTGGCAGTCCTGCATTTATTCAATGCAGACCCAGCATAAAGAAAGTTGGAGCTCTCTTTACACTTCGGCGCTGATGCCTTTTTTCTCATGATCTACGATTCCATCTCTCCTATGAGTGACTCATCATCCGCGCAACCTCTACCTCACTGAGACATAGCGTGAGGATTTCTATTCATTTTTACTACACGAAGGTTATCAAACATTCTCACATCTGTCAAAGGGAAAAACATAGAAAAAAGGCAGAGAACGGTTTCTCTGCCCTTTACCTGCTTATTGTTGGTTGTTTTTCTTCTTTTGTACAGCTTCCTGAAGCGGATCGCCTGCTAGCTCTTTACTTGCTTCCTCTAACAGCTGATCTACCTGCTGATGGTTTTTCTCACTTTTCGCCTTTTTATCCTTTTGGAAAAATGACATCGCTGTTTCCTCCCTTTTCATATAATGCGGTTGCCTGTTTAATTTGCGCTACAGCGCTCAGCATTATACAAGGGAAGAGGCTCAATCATCATGAAAGGTCTGTCTCATTTTTTGCAAGTACGACAGAAAGGTTTTTAAATCATCCTTTGTGAAGTCTGACATCATATGCTGAATCACTTTTCCGAAAAGACGTGTATGCTTTTCATAAATCGCCATCCCTTTTTCCGTGACTTCTAAACGAACAAGTGATGAATCGTCCTTGTCCCGTTCTCTTTGAATATAACCCTGCTCACATAATTTATTGAGTGCAATAGAGGCTGCACCAGGGTTTAAAGAGAGTCTTTGCTTCAGCTCTTCGGCATGTGATACTTTGCCTTGTATCAAAATAGAAAGAGCATATATCTGCGGGGGCGTGATGTCTTTCTCTAACTCAAGTAACTTGCGGTTTAATTTACGGCTGACTTCATAATGTACAAGAACAATTTCTTTTAAAATGTCTGCATTACCCATCCGAATCGCATCCTTATCGTTAGTATCAACATGACTTCTCCCTTATTATAGAATGTTTTTCCATTCAGCCAACCATTTTGGCCTCTTTTTCTTTAGAAATAAGCCTTGCTGAATAAATCCACCCTTGATATAGTGAGTACTTGAACTAAAGATAGAACAGGAGTACGCATCATGACAGGAAAAACACACATCATGGGCGGAGTTGCCGCCTCTACAGCCGTTGCCTACTATTATGGATTCGACCCAGTGACGATGGCTGCTGCTGGATCAGTTGGTGCCCTGATCCCTGATCTTTGCCATACAAAAAGTAAAATCGGCAGAAAATTCCCGCTGCTCTCGGCACTGATCAGCAGTGTATTCGGTCATCGCACGTTTACACACAGTTTATTATTTTTGCTGATCATTTATTTTCTAGCGACAACATACATTCCAAATGACAGCCTAAGTATCGGTTTACTAGTCGGGATGGCAAGTCATCTGATCCTGGATGCAGGAACTGTGAACGGGATTAAATTTTTATTTCCAGCTTCCATTAAAGTGCGTCTTCCCTTCTATGTCAAAACAGGCAGCACAGGAGAACAAGTCGTACTAGCTGCTCTTACCGTCGTTACCTGCTATTACATCGCCGTCATCTGCGGCATATCCATCCCATTCTAATGAATCAAAAAGAGTTTTTCCGAAAAACACAGGATATGAATTGATCATTCCTCATTTTTTTAGTAGGTTTAAGATAAGTGTTTTTACCTTGCAGCTGAATACAGAATGGTGAGGAGCTACATAAATGAAAGCGTTCTTCAAAAATCACTGGTTTTTAGTGTATTCCATCCTCTTCATGTGGATGAAAACATACATTATATATCAATTCGGATTTCACATACGAACGGCCAATCTGTTTCATGAATGGCTGCTTTTAATCAATCCACTTAGCTTTTTGCTCCCTTTGTTTGGGATAGCTCTTTTTTTAAATGAAACGAAGCAAAAGGTTTTTTTATTGACCGCAAATTTTATTTTGACGGCGATTCTTATAGCGAATACGATCTTTTATGGATTTTATATTGATTTCATTACGATCCCTGTATTATTCCAAGCGAAAAACATGGGGGATATGGGCAGCAGTATGACAGAATTGTTCCACCCGCTGTTTTTGCTGATGCTCATTGATTTCGTAGTACTGGCATGGCTGTTAAAGCGTAAACCTTTAGCTCCAAAAGCCTCCTTCAAGACGATCAAAACATATTATGCCGTGTGCTGCAGCTTTCTATTGTTTCATGTCAGTTCAGCCATGATGGATCACCCTCGTTTTCTGACAAGCTCTTATGATCGAGAAGTGATTGTACGAAACCTTGGGCTGTTCCAGTTCCACCTGTATGACGGCGCTGCCCAAACAGCGCGAATTGGACAAAAAGCCTTTGCAGATGAAGATACACTTTCAACCGTAGCAAACTACACAAAGGCTGATTACAGTGCACCAAACGAAGAGTACTTTGGACTTGCTAAAGGCAAGAACGTTGTGTTCATTTCACTCGAATCAACCCAGCAATTTGTCGTTGATCAAAAGGTGAATGGACAATACATCACTCCCTTTTTAAATCAACTTGCTAAAAAGAGTTTTTATTTTGATGAATTTTATCAGCAGACTGAGCAAGGAAAGACGTCGGATTCAGAGTTTATTGTCGCAAATTCCCTCTATCCATCTAGCAGCGGCGCTGTCTTTTTCACAGCGAGTGACAACGAATACGACACGTTATACAAGCAGTTGAAAAAAGAGAACTATCAATCCGTCCAATTTCATGCGAATAATAAAACGTTTTGGAATCGTGATGTGATGTATGAATCGTTTGGGATTGACCGCTTTTATGATGTCGATTCGTATCAGGTCAATGAACAGAATTCAACTGGCTGGGGCTTAAAGGATATCGACTTCTTTGACCAATCCATTGATTATTTAAAAAAGTTGAAGGCGCCTTATTACAGCACGTTCATTACCTTGACCAATCACTTTCCATTTGAAATCGATCCAAAGGATCAATTGATTGATGAATATGATTCGTCCAGCGCCATTTTAAACCGCTATGTGACGACCGTCCGCTATCAGGATGAAGCCATAAAGACATTTTTTGAACGTATGAAAGAAGAAGGACTGTATGACAATACAATGTTTGTTCTCATGGGGGATCACTATGGCATCTCCGAGGCACATCATCAGGCAATGGCAGAGCTGCTCAATAAAGATGAAATCACACCGTTTGATGCTGTGAAATTGCAGCGGGTTCCCTTTTTGATTTACATTCCGGGAGTCACAGACCAAGCACCGCAGACAATTTCTGAAACAGCTGGGCAAATCGACGTGAAGCCGACACTCCTGCACTTACTCGGTATTGAAACGAAGGATGCCATTCAATTTGGCAATGACTTATTTTCAAACGAACGGACGCCTTTTGCTGTTTTGAGAAACGGAAACTTTATTACAAATGATTATCTCTATACAAAGAACACCTGCTATGATCAAAAAACAAAAGAGCCTGTTGAACAGGATGAGGTGTGTCAGCCTTATATCGAAAAAGCCAATAAAGAGCTTTCCTTATCAGACAAAGTGATCAATGGGAATTTGCTCCGTTTTTATCAGCAATAAAAGTCGCCTTCTGGCGGCTTTTTCTTTTCTCTTTTTACTGAAAGCCTATGAATGGTCAAATAAGTTTGCTTATAATAAAGGATACAGATGATATTGAATAATAAGAGGTGTGAACATGAAGTATGCGTTCTTCGCCTTCATCGCCATCTGTTTGCTCCTGAGCGGGTGTCAAACAGAGATGAAGTCATCGGGTACAACAATAAAAAAAACAGAGCTTGTCATTTCAGCTGCGGCAAGTCTTCAGGATGCACTAAAGGAAATTGAATCCACCTATAATGATGAGCATCCGAATGTGACATTAACAAATAATTTCGGGTCATCCGGCGCATTGAAGCAGCAAATTGCACAAGGGGCAAAGGCCGATCTCTTTTTCTCAGCAGCTGAAGCGCCCTTTGATGAGCTTGTGCAATCTGGAGACATCAATCAACATTTTATCAAGGATGCTATCCAAAATGAGCTTGTACTCATTGTGCCAAAAGATCACTCTTCCTCTATTAAAAGCTTTCAAGAAGTCGAGCACATAAAAGGAAAGGTTGCTCTTGGCACACCTGAATCCGTTCCTGCTGGTACATACGGCAAAGAGATTTTCACAAAGCTGAACATCTGGGATCAAGTGAAAAAGAACACTGTGTACGGCAAGGATGTGCGGCAGGTTTTAAGCTACGTAGAAACAGGAAATGTGGAAGCAGGTGTTGTGTATAAGACAGATGCCCTCGTTTCAAAAAAAGTAAAGATTGCAGCTGAAGCCAATCAGGACATGCATTCCCCGATCATTTACCCAGTAGGGATCGTAAAAGGGACAGAACATTTAGAGGAAGCCAAGTCCTTTTTTCAATTTCTTCAATCAAAAGCAGCCAAATCCATTTTTAAAAAGTACGGCTTTCAAGTAACATAATGCCCATGCTGACTGAAGAATTCCTATCTCCCATCTGGCTGTCCGTGCAAGTTGCCATTGTGAGCGGGCTGCTGGCAACAGTTTTTGGTACAATGATTGGCTATTGGATGGCGCGAACTTCATTTAAGGGGAAAATGATCGTAGAAACGCTTTTAATGATGCCGCTTGTCCTTCCACCAACAGTTGTAGGGTTTTTATTGCTCGTCATATTCGGAAGGCATAGCTTGATCGGAGGCGTGATTGAATGGATCTTCCACCAGCCGGTCATTTTCACATGGTGGGCGGCGGTAATTGCATCAACGGTTGTGGCATTCCCGCTTATGTATCAATCAGCAAAAGCCGGATTTTCTACGATTGAGTCAGATATTGAAGGGGCTGCAAAAGTAGATGGTGCTCATTCATTCCAAGTCTTTGCCTATATTACAGTACCACTTGCCCTGCCTTCCCTATTGTCAGGCAGCGTCCTCAGCTTTGCTAGAGCCCTTGGAGAATTCGGGGCGACCTTAATGTTTGCCGGCAACATCCCAGGAAAAACGCAAACACTCCCAACCGCTATCTATGTGGCAATTGATTCTGGACGAATGGAGCTTGCTTGGGCTTGGACGATTTGTATTGTGATCCTCTCTTTTATCATGCTCTTGGCTGTGCGCCGAAGCAGTACGTAAAAAATCCTCTTTCTCATATAAGAAAGAGGATTTTATTATTTATTCAAACCCAACCGTCATCGTCTCTGGATTTGAGCCGACGCGTTCGTTATTGTTTAATGCATCGATTTTTTCCATGTCTTCTTTGGAAAGCTCGAAGTCAAAGATGTCTGCATTTTGTTTAATGCGTTCTTCATTGATTGATTTAGGAATTGTCACGACACCGCTTTGCAGATCCCAGCGCAAGATGACTTGAGCAACAGATTTGTTGTAGCGTGCAGCAATGTCTTTCAATACGTCATGATCTAATAGCTTCCCTTGCATCAGCGGAGACCATGCCTCAATTTGAATGCCTTTTTCCTTTGCATATTGACGCAGTTCAACAAGTGTCAGTTTCGGATGAAATTCAACTTGGTTCACAGCTGGAACAACCTCAGCATCTTTTAACAGCTCTTCTAAATGCTGAATGTAGAAATTGCTGACTCCAATGGCTCTGACTTTCCCATCTTTATAAAGCTTCTCAAGTGCGCGCCATGTGTCTTTAAATGTATCTGCATTTGGTCCAGGCCAATGAATCAAATAGAGGTCTAAGTAATCAAGACCTAATCGGTTTAAGCTTGCGTCAAACGCTTCAAGCGCTTTTTCATAGCCTTGATCTGTGTTCCATACTTTAGATGTGATAAATAAGTCTTCTCGTTTCACGCCAGATTCTTTAATCGCTTTTCCTACGCCTGTCTCATTTTTATAAACAGCTGCCGTATCAATGCTGCGATATCCGTTTCGTATGGCTGCTTTTACGGCATCTACCACTTGATTGCCGTCCTCCACTTTGAATACACCTAAACCAAACCAAGGCATTTCGACTCCGTTATTCAATGTTACGGTATCATTCAAGCTTTTGACCATTTTAACAACCACCTTTTTTATAGATTCCATCTCTTTCATTATCTCATGTTGTGCTTCAAAACTCTATTATCAGGCGTTTCTCTTCGCTTCGATGGCTAAGAGCAGCGCACCTGTCATGCCAGCCTTGTCCTCAAGCCCGGGGGAGACAATGTATGTATCAAGCGGCGGCAGATCCACATAATCATTGACATAAGCAGCCAGCTTCTCTCGAATGAGTGGGAATAGCTGCTTTTGCTTCATGACGCCTCCGCCCATGATGATGCGCTCTGGGCTTAAAATGAGTGAGTACTGCATAAGCGCCTGCGCTAAATAATCCGCTTCAAGTGCCCAAACCGCTTCTTCCTGCGTAAGCTCTTTGGCAGGTTTCCCCCACCTTTTCTCAATCGCTGGTCCAGCTGCCAGCCCTTCTAAGCAATTTCCATGTGCCGGACAGACACCTGCAAACGGATCTGATTCATCCTGTCTGATTAGGATATGTCCCATCTCAGGATGTGAATGGCCGTGTAGAAGCTCATTTTTCACAACAGCTCCCGCACCAATGCCTGTACCGACCGTGATATACAAACAGCTGCTTAGCCCTTTGGCTGCCCCTTTTGTTAATTCACCTAGTGCTGCGGCATTGACATCTGTTGTAAAGGATACTGGGACACCTAATTGCTTCTCAAGCTCAGGAATGAACGGATAATGCTTCCACTCCACTTTCGGCGTGTTCATGATATAACCGTATGAAGGATCATCCTTTTGAACACAAATGGGTCCAAAGGAGCCAACCCCTAATGCTGCAATGTCATGCTGCTTAAAAAATGGAATAAGCTGCTGTATTGTTTTCTCTGGGTGCTTTGTCGGAATCGTCATTTCCTCTAAGATGTCTCCATGCTCATTGCCGATTGCACAACAAAATTTTGTACCCCCAGCTTCAATTGCTCCATAATACGCCATCATTGATCTCCCCCTGCTCGTTCTCTTTCTTCATCATAAAACATGGGGGAGAAGATGACAACATCACGTATTGGTGAGCAGAACAGCCTCCATATCATTGATATACTCCCTTAAATGATGGGCAATATCCCGGTTGATCTCACCATCTTCATATAAGGTTTGAATTTCATTTCGAATCGTCTGTACAGCTTGGAAGTTAAGCTCTTTTTTCTTCCGGTCAAATGAACGGTCTTTTTGCTGGAAGAAGCTTGGACCGTGTTCACAGCGGTAAATCACTTGGTTGTAAAAACCAATCACTTGGTGGCACGTTTGCTGGTTTTCATCTGTCATATGATGTTTGATCGAATTTACTGCAGCTTCAGCGGTTTTCTTACGGATTTGTTTGTACGATTCCTCGTTTTCTAAAATGCCGCTTGAAATGTGCTGATTCGGCCGCCATAATTGCAGCCATTGAAGCAAGCGCAGAAACTTCACCTTTGAAAAACGGATTTTGAAGGAGTTTGAATACAGCATTTCCAGCTCATGAAATCTCTCTTGCAGCTCATAGGCTTCTTCCTTGTCAATTTTCTCTTCATCGATTAATTGTTGAAGTTTCATCTGTTCTGCTTTGATGCCGTGCAGTCTGATTTTTCGCTCTTGTTTTCTCATTCCGAATTGGTATGGTTCACGCTGGATATTTCTTAGCTTCATTCGGTAATCATTGATGAGTGCAAGGGATACTTCCCTGTTGTCCTCATTCATCCCTTCTTTTAACGTTTTAATAGCACTTCTCAGCAGCTTCCGTTTTGCATGCTGAATCTTAGTATCCAAGTCCACGTCGATTTGTTTGTCTTTTTTCTCAGATAAAAGAGGCAGTAACACACTGGCTAAAATGAGTGTACATAAGATGACGCCTGCTGCGAGGAAAATAATCAAGTGCCGCTCAGGAAATGGTGATCCATCGGCAAGCGTAAATGGAATGGAGAAGGCACCGGCCAATGTCACAGCCCCGCGGACACCAGAGAATGTCATCAGCATCGAAGCCCGCAGCTTTGGTTTTTTCACATTCTGTTTTTTCGTTACACTCCAGTTACCTGCCCAGAACAGCCATACCCATAAAAATCTCAGTACCATGAGACATAGCGTAATGATTAAGATGTAACTAATGACCTGCATATTATTAAAGGCTTCATCCTGGAAAATGACCGTGGAAACATCCGGAATCTGCAGTCCAAGTATGACGAAAACAAGTCCGTTTAAAATAAATAAAATAATATTCCATGTGTTTGATGAAGCAATTTGCAGTTTGGCTAAATTTGCTTCCATTCGATCTTGCTCAATGGCATGAGTCACACCGCCAGCCACAACGGCTAAAATGCCGGATACACCGATTTCTTCCGCTGCTAAATAAATCACAAATGGTGTAAGGATTTGCAGGATGATATGCATTGTGACATCGTCCATTCCTAAACGGCGGAGGAAATAGCGAAAACGAATGATAAAAAAGGATAGAATAAATCCAGTCAATAACCCGCCTGCTGCAATCAGTACAAAACTAAAGGATGCCTGAGCAATTGAAAAGGCTCCCGTCACCGTTGCGGCAATGGCAAATTTAAAGGCGACAAGTCCTGATGCATCGTTCATCAGCCCTTCGCCTTCCAGCAGTCTCATGATGCCCTTTGGCATATTCACACGGCTGGATAAAGCACTTACTGCCACCACATCTGTCGGTGATAAAATCGCTGCAAGCGCAAATGCGGCTGGAAGCGGTATGCTTGGAATCATCCAATGAATGGTATATCCCGCTACAATGACGGTCGCAAACACTAAACCAAGCGCTAAAAGAAGAATCGGTGCTCTTAATTTCCATAGCTCATCCCTTGGGGTACGCTTCCCGTCATTAAATAACAGCGGCGCAATAAATAGAACGAAGAAGAGTTCAGGATTTAAAGAAATATGTAAACCTGAAGGAAAAGCTGCCACCAATATTCCTAAGCCCACTTGAATTAACGGAACGGGAATAAAGGGGACAAAACGATTGATAATATTAGATGCTGCAATGAGTGCCAGTAGTACGAGCACTGCCAAAAAAATCTCCACTAGTACATGTCCCTCCTATGTATATTTTTCGTCAAGTTTTGCTTACATGCAAAGATGTGTTCATTTCATCCATCCGTCCGCTCAGAAGTGCTTCTTTAGTATTCCGCAAAAAGTGAAACCAACACATAACAATCCATCTAGGCAAAAAAAGGCTGAATCTAGATATTCAGCCAGCTGACAAAATTTTCATCATATGTATTGTTCAAATGATGAACAAAAGACCCTGCTTTTATTTTACACGAAAACTCCATCATCTGCTGATTTTCAGCTCTTATTAAACACAAAAAAAAGAGCGGAATCGCCCTTTTTCGTTTTACCCTTTATTTAAAAAATAAGACCTGGCGGGAAGGCGCCATTTGAATAAGTAGGAACAAACCCTGCATACGACGAGGATGACAAACAGCAGATATAAAGCAAGCTCGCCTTGCGCTAAGCCGAGTCCAACGAATAAGCCACCAAGGGCTGCCCATACGGCGTAAATCTCTGCTTTTAGCACAAGCGGCTTTCGTCCTGCTAATAAATCACGCACAATTCCGCCGCCGCTTCCAGTCAAAATGGCTGCCACAATAATTGCACTGAGCGGGAGCTCTCTTTGCACAGCAAATAATGCGCCTTGAATCGCAAACGCTGCTAAACCGATTGCATCCGAGAAATTTCCCCATGTGCTCCAGTGCTTGAGCAAAAGCTTTGGAAAAAGAAACACAATCGTAATGGATACAAGGGCAATCGTAAACATTTTGCCCTGTGACCATAAAGCAGACACCGGCAGACCAATTAATAAATTCCGAATCGCTCCACCGCCAAATGCTGTCACAATCCCTAAAATGTACACCCCAAGAATATCGTACTCTTCCTCCATTGCCACAATCGCACCACTAATAGCGAATGCGACAATGCCAATGATACTTAAGACTTCCCATGCCATTTTCCGCTTATCTCCTTACCTTTATCTGATCATCTAACACTACTCCCTTAATGTATATCTGACACAGGTGAAAAGCAATACAAATTTTCTTTAAATTTTATCTTTTTGCAAAAATAAAAAATAGCCCACTTATAAGCAGGCTATCTCTTTCAATCTTCTTTTGCATTTAACAGCAGCATACTAATGATGATGAGAATAAATGCAATAAGGGCTAGTAGCGGAATGGTGATAAAACCAAACCAGTTCAAATAATCAACGGAACAAGGAATACCGCTCAGGCAAGGGCGAATCGATGCAAAGCCAGGTATCTTTTGTTCCATATAATGATAGATAGAAAAACAAGCGCCAATCACAGCCAAAGGCAGAACGTAATATTTCACTTTCACATCGCCTCTGAATGTCGCAATTCCAAGTAAAAGCACGAGCGGGTACATGAAAATGCGCTGAAACCAGCACATATCGCATGGGATAAACTTCTTTACTTCACTTAAATACAGGCTGCTCATCGTCGCAACGATAGAAACGATCCAAGCACTGTATAAGTAAACAAGCTTATTCCTCATGATTTTTTCCCTTTGAGCTCTTGATCAATTAATTCTTTGATTTCATCATAGTCATAAAAGTTTTCGACTTGTTTATTGTTAATGAAAAGAGTTGGTGTTGCATTCACTTTATATTGGTTCACAAGCTGATCGTCTGTGTTCAGCTGCGGCTGATATGTTTTTTTTGATAGGTTATCTTTAAGATTGTCCGTATCTATTTTTGTTGTCTTTTTCGCTAGCTCCGTCAGCTTAGCAGGCGTGACCCATTCGGCTTCACTATCTGGCTGTGCTTGATAGACAGCTTCATGAAATGCCCAAAAGTTTTTCGGATCTTCTTTCCACACTTCTTCAGAAGCTAGTGCTGCCAGCACTGCGCCATCTCCATGAACAGGAAGTGGTAAGTTAATAAACGAAAATGATACATCGCCTTTATCTATGTAGTCCGCTTTCAGCTTTGGGAAAATGTCTGTTTCAAATGATTTACATGATGGACATTTATAATCCCCAAACTCGACGATTTGTACGGCTGCGTTTTTATCTCCCATGACAGGCTGTCCTTTAATAGAAGGCTTACTGTCAACCGTTTGTGCTTCTTTGCTGTTGTTATTTCCAATGACGACGAATAATCCGATGAGAAGAGCTGCGATAATGGTTAAAATGACAGCAAATTTAATGGATGATGATTGATTATTTTTTTTACTCACATAAGCACCTACCTTATCTTTTTCATTCCTTCAAAAGAAAGGATAATAGCTTAGAATAATGCCATTATCCAACTTCTTCTATTTTAACAAGAGGGGATTCATTATGAAAGATGGTATTCATGAATTTTTCCTAACAATTTTATTTCATTACCCTCATGGCATTTAAAACAGCGAGTACAGTCACACCGACATCCGAGAAGACGGCTTCCCACATGGTCGCAATACCAAATGCTCCGAGTAATAGGAAAACCCCTTTAACCCCAAGAGCAAATGCAATATTCTGCCATACAATTCTTCTTGTTCGTTTAGCGACAGCGATGGCTTCTGCAACTTTTGACGGCTGGTCTGTCATAATGACGATATCAGCCGCTTCTACCGCTGCATCTGAACCAAGTCCGCCCATCGCAATTCCTATGTCTGCTCTTGCTAATACCGGTGTATCATTAATGCCGTCCCCAACAAATAATAATTTTTCTTGAGGCGCTTTTTTCTGATCAATTTCTTCTAATTTCGTTACTTTATCCTGCGGCAATAATTCGGCATGTACTTCATCAATGCCAATTTGCTGGGCGACCGCTGTTCCAACTTGCTTGGCATCACCAGTCAGCATGACTGTTTGAATGCCAGATGCTTTTAGAGCTGAGACCGCTTCAATTGCATCATCCTTTAATTCATCTGCAATCAAGATCGATCCGGCAAACTCACCATTAATGGCCATGTACACAACCGTTCCGCTTCGTTTTTCTTTTTCATATGAAATGCCTTCTCGTTCCATCAAGCGATGATTACCCGCTAACACTTTGGAACCACTGATGGTTGCTTTAATTCCATGTCCCGCAATATCTTCATATGCTTCGATCTTGCTTTCATCAAGCGGCGAACCATATGCCCCTTTAATTGATTCAGCAATCGGATGTGAGGAGTGGGCTTCTGCTAAAGCTGCAAAAGAAAGCAGCTCTTCTTCTGACCACTTGTCGCTCGTTGTCACGATATTGGTCACCGTAAAGTTCCCTTTTGTGAGTGTGCCCGTCTTATCAAATACAGCATAGCTCACAGAGTTTAGTGCTTCTAGATAGTTACTTCCTTTTACAAGGATACCTCGTTTAGAAGCTGCCCCAATTCCCCCGAAGAATCCTAATGGGATGGACACGACAAGCGCACAAGGACAAGAAATCACTAGGAAAACGAGTGCCCGGTAAACCCAGTCAGACAATTGAGCTGATGGAATGAGAAGTGGCGGCACAAAGGCAAGCAGCAATGCTAATACAACGACAGCCGGTGTATAGTATTTTGCAAACTTTGTGATAAAGTTTTCTGTCTGTGCTTTTCGGCTGCTCGCATTTTCAACCAAATCTAAAATTTTCGTCACTGCTGATTCGCTTAGCCCTTTTTGCACTTCAATTTCAAGAATACCGTTTTGATTCACAAATCCTGCAAGAACTTCTTTCCCTGCTTCTACATCCCGCGGCACAGACTCACCTGTTAATGCAGAGGTATCCACGAGTGAAAAGCCTTCAATGACGAGACCATCAAGTGGAATTTTTTCGCCCGGTTTTACGACGATACGGTCACCGACTTTTACTTCTTCCGGCTTCACTTTTTTCGTTTCATTTCCTACTTTGAGATTCGCATATTCAGGGCGAATATTCATTAATTCACTAATGGATCGTCTTGAACGATTCACTGCTGCCCCTTGGAACAGCTCTCCAATTTGGTAAAATAGCATCACTGCCAGTGCCTCTGGATATTGCTGAATGACAAAAGCGCCAGCTGTTGCAATGGTCATTAAGAAGTTTTCATCAAATACTTGGCCGCGCACGATATTTTTCAGCGCTTTAAAAACCACATCACCGCCGACTAGTAAATACGCTGCGAAAAACATGATAAATTTCAGCAAGCCATCTTCTGGTATAAAATAAGCTGCTGTTCCAATGACTGCACCGCCAATTAATTTCAGCACAATCGCTTTTAAATTCTTTGTCCCATGATCATGATCGTGGTGATGTCCTTCTTCTTTTGGTGATACACTCACATGAGGTTCGATGGACTGAACCGTTTTTTCAATACGCTTTGACATCGTTTCTTGCTTATCTGCATGTGTGACAGTCAATGTCCCTGTCGCAAAATTAACGGAACAAGCTTCAACGCCATCCATTTTGCTGACACCTGTTTCAATTTTACGTGCACAGTTTCCACAATCAAGACCGCTTAATACGTATTCATCCTTCATTTTTTTCATGTTCTCACCTTTTTTCTATATGATAAGTAACGTTCCCTGGATCGATGAAACCTATTAAAAATCAAGAACTTTATATATGAGCATATATTCATATATTAGATTACCTTTATTATATGAAGAGTTCTTGTCTTCTGTCAATCCTTTCTGAAGAAATCATTGGTTTTTTGTGTCCAATTCTGTCACACGGATTTTCAATAAACCAAGCTCATGTCCCCCCCTCCCCGCATAACATAAAAACGATCGTTTGCAGTTTTTCTCTTTACAAAAGAAGGACAAACGCTTAGAATAAAATAAAAGTTTCCCCAAGGAAACAAATTAGCGTTAGAGAATCATTTCATCCTTTAGTCAAAATTATTTAATGTATGCATATATCTTTAGGAAGCGCAATGATGATTGAAAGGGGCCGCAAGAGATGTCAAATGCTTTAACAATCGACCGTCTTCATGTCTCATATCACGGACAGGATGCATTAGAGAACGTCTCTCTTTCCATACAGGAAGGGACAATGACAGGAATCATCGGTCCAAATGGTGCTGGTAAATCGACGTTACTCAAGGCATGTTTGGATCTCATTGAAAAAGACCAAGGGGATATTCTTTTTTTTGAACAGCCCTTTAAACAAGTCAGAAAACAGATCGCCTATGTACCGCAGAGAAATGATTTAGATTGGACGTTTCCGATTCATGTACTGGATACCGTACTACTTGGAACATATCCGAAGCTCGGACTAATCAAACGTCCAAAAAAAGAAGACCGGGCATATGCGTATCACTGTTTAGAAAAAGTCGGGATGCAGGACTTTGCCAAAAGACAAATCGGTGAGTTATCCGGCGGACAGCAGCAGCGTGTCTTCCTTGCAAGGGCACTTGCTCAAAACGCACAGCTCTTCTGTTTGGATGAACCATTTGTCGGGATTGATATGGCAAGTGAAGAAACGATGGTTCGCATTTTGAAGGAATTGCGAGATGAAGGGAAAACCATTTTGGTTGTCCATCATGATTTGAGTAAGGCAGATGATTATTTCAGCCATCTTGTTCTGTTAAATAAAAAACTCATCAAAGCAGGGCCTGTACACGACATCCTTCGCCCAGAGATCATGCTGGAAGCATATGAAACACAGCTGCCATTCTTAAAATCAGCAGGAGGAGACGTGTAATGGAATTTTTAACCGGACTCTTTGAATATGCTTTTTTACAAAAAGCGCTATTTACATCCGTCATGGTAGGCATCATTTGCGGTGTTATCGGCTGCTTTATCATTTTACGCGGCATGGCCCTGATGGGAGACGCCATTTCTCACGCCGTACTGCCAGGGGTCGCCATCTCTTATATGCTTGGAATTAACTTTTTCTTCGGGGCTGTTTTAACTGGGGTGTTAACAGCGATTGGGATCGGTTATGTGAGTCAAAACAGCCGCATAAAAAATGATTCTGCCATTGGCATTGTCTTTACAGCCTTTTTCTCAATCGGAATTATTTTGATCACATTTTTGAAAAGTTCAAGTGATCTCTATCATATTCTATTTGGAAATGTTCTAGCTGTTCGATCATCTGATATGTGGATTACACTGGGAATCGGTATTTTTATTTTGCTAGCCGTCATTGTTTTCTACAAGGAACTGCTCATTAGTTCATTTGATCCGGTGATTTCTTCGGTTTACGGTTTGCCGAATCGTATGATTCATTATTTTCTCATGACCTTATTGACCCTTGTGACCGTTGCATCACTGCAAACCGTTGGGATTATTCTTGTCGTTGCCATGCTGATCACACCGGCAGCCACCGCTTATCTCTTAACGGACCGGCTCTGGATCATGATTTATTTATCTGCTTTTTTCGGTGCTGTTTCTGCCGTCGTAGGTCTAGGGCTTAGCTTTACGTATAACTTGTCATCTGGCGCTTCCATCGTGCTGGTCGCGACCATTTTATTCGGCAGTGCCTTTATCTTTTCACCAAAGCAAGGCATTCTATGGAGATCATTAAAATCTAAACGAAAACGAACGCACTTAAAAAAGGAAGCGTCTATGTAAAAGGAGGACATATATGAAGAAGGTATTTGCTATCCGTTTGACCGCAGTATTCATTGCCCTTATGATCATCGCAGGCTGTTCGACCCAGCAAAGTAATTCCGGTAAAGATGACGGCACATTAAAAGTTGTCACGACCTACTCAATTATTTATGACATTGTGAAGGAAGTAGGCGGGCAGCATGTCTCTATTCACAGCATTGTTCCCATTGGTACAGATCCACACGAATTTGACCCACTGCCAAAGGATGTACAGTATACGACGGATGCAGACCTTGTTCTATATAATGGCTTGAACCTTGAAACAGGAAACGGCTGGTTTCAAAAGCTGCTTGAATCGAGCGGCAAGAACGGGGATGATGCACCTGTAGCCGAGCTGAGTAAAGGCGTCAAAGTGAAGCATTTGTCCTCAAAAGGCCTTGAAAGCCAGCAGGACCCGCACGCATGGCTGAATGTTGAGAATGGGATCCTTTATGCCCAAAATGCCCGAGATGCGCTCATTCAAGCGGACCCCGAACATAAAGAGGATTACGAAAAAAATGCAGAAGCCTATATCAAAAAGCTTCAAGCTCTTCACGATGAAGCAAAAGACAAGTTTGATCAGCTGCCAAAAGACAAAAAGCTCCTAGTCACAAGTGAAGGGGCATTCAAATATTTTGCAGAGGCGTATGGACTGAAAGCCGGCTACATTTGGGAGATCAACACAGAAAATGAAGGAACACCAGGACAAATGAAGCGCATTATTCATTTTGTCAAAGATCATCAAGTTCCTGCGCTCTTTCTTGAAACAAGTGTTGATAAACGCAGTCTTGAAAGCCTCTCTGAGGAAACCGGGGTTCCGATCAAAGGAAAAGTCTTCACTGACTCTATTGGAAAAGAAGGTGAAGATGGAGACAGCTACTATAAGATGATGAAATGGAATATCGACACCATTTACAAAGGGCTGTCATCATAAGAAAAGACAGGTGGAGTGAATCCGCCTGTCTTTTTTGTCAGCCTGTTATATTTTCCGGATGTTTTTTCGGCCAAATGACGTAGCTGATGCTAATGATGAAATCAATAGTTAAGATCATCCCCCATGTATTGACAAGCTGCATCAGCGCTTCCGTCCGCTCTGGTGCTTGGATGAGATAGGTCAATCCATATAACAGCCCCGCTCCAATAACATAAGAAATGAAATGCCGCGCCCAGCCGACCATTTCATACACAGACCGCTCCTTACCGTACTTTGGTTTTCCCTTTGGCTTAGGGCCTCCTGCAAATCGATAGGCAAACCTAGCATCTGCCCATTTCACCATTTGATGTCCGAAGGCAAGGCTCACACCAATATAAACAGCCGCAAGCCCGTGAATGACACTCGCCACAGCCCCTTGCCTTAAATCTATATAAGTAGCCGCAAGAAGGATTAAATCCAAAATCGGCGTACAGACAAGAAAGAAAGCACCCAACTTTTTCTGTTTAAACACATAACGCAGCGTTAAGCCCATTAGAATAAACAGCCAAAAACCAATTTCACATGCCACAATCAATAACCCGACCAATTTTTCCACATCCTTTTTTAATACGATTGTATTAAATAAAAAATAACACAGATGTGTTAAAAAAACAACAGCTATGCTAAAATCAATGTATGCCAAAAATCGTCGATCACCATAAACAAAAACAAAAGGTCGCTCAAGCTGCAATGAGAGTGATTAAACAAGAGGGATTGGAAAACGCTTCTGTACGAAAAATAGCAGTCGAAGCTGGAATTTCAGCCGGCTCTATGCGTCATTATTTTTCCACACAGCAAGAGTTATTTCTATTCTCTATGAGTTTAATTCAGGAAAGAGTCAAAGAGCGGATTACAGGGCTTTCATTAAACGGTTCAACGGCGGAAAATGTCCTCACTTTATTGGAGCAGCTTCTTCCACTTGATGAAGAAAGAAAATTTGAAATGGAGGTGTGGCAGGCTTTTTCAGTCAAGGCACTGACTGAACCAGATCTACAGCCGCTCAATGCAAAGATGTATGACGAACTTTTCCAAACGGTCCAATATTGTTTAATGAAATTGAAAGAGGATGGGCTGCTGCTAACTGATATCGATCTTTTATTAGAAACCGAGCGGCTTTATGCGGTCATCAATGGGCTTGCATTGAATGGAATCGTGCAGCCCGAACGTATACCGCCTCAGCTCATACGCTCCGTATTGCAGATGCACCTGCAATCCATCACAAAAAAAGACATGTCTCCTTAATTGGAGAGCATGTCTTTTTTTAATCTTCCATAAAAATACGTTTCGCTTCGTAGTAAAGCACCTGCACAAATTTCTTCACATTGATACGGGTGTGTTCTTCTCTTCCGCTCATCTCTTTCGTCAATTCACTCATTTTCTTTCGTACGATGGTGAAATCGAAAAATTTAGATGCATAATTTTCAAATGTTGGATGGGAAAAATCAGTTAGCCCAAGTGATGCGATGTGTTTCAATGATTGATTGATCGCACGCCTTACCCGCTGTTCGGCTGCCTTTGCTTCTCTTGCGATGTCTGCCGATGTATAGGGCTCACCTAACTTATCCTCCGTAATCCCAGTGAAAATGATCTTTAAAGAAGGAAAGGAATCATGATGATCAGCATGCAGCGCTAAATACTGGTCTGTAAACAGAATCATATCTAATAAATCTTTAGACCCCTTCTCACCAACAATACCAAGCTCCGCCAGCAAAAACTGACCTGCCTCTGCAAGACTTTTCCCCCGCTGCTTCGTTTTCGTCTGACCGCGCTGCTGAAATTGCATGACCGATTTGAGTGAGTGCTGAATATTTTCAATTGAATGCTCTAAATGAAGACGTTCAATCATCAGATGGAGGACACTTAAGACCTCTACACGATTGATCGGCTTTGTCACATAATATTCGACGCCAAGCGTATACGCCTGTCCGATTAATTCCTTTGTTTCAACCTGTGACAGCATTAAGTATTTCCCATGAAACTCATCCTTGATCGCTCGAATCGTTTCAAGCCCGTCCCTTTCCGGCATCAATAGATCAATACATAAGATATCAATGTGCAAATCATTTAAGTAGCTGGCTGTTAACTCTGCGCCATCCTCTGCTTCCCCGGCCACAATGCCAAGCTCTTCATCTTCAATGAGCTGAGCCAGTGAAGAACGAACGGCTTCATCATCATCAACAATAAAAAATCTCATCTCCCAATCCCCTCTTTTCTACTGACTTGATCTACTGGTATCGTTAATGTGAAAATCGTTTGTTCATTTGGGATACTCTTCATTTCAACACTTCCGCCAAGCTTCTCTGCTGTATCCTTTACATAGGCCAGCCCGATACCGCTCGATGGATTCCCAGCCTGGTCGTATTTTAAAGTGAAGCCAGGTTTAAAAATCACATGATGATTACGTTCTTTTATGCCAGGCCCGTTGTCGCTGATTTGAAAAATCACGTGGTTTTCTTTCTGTGAAATAGAAAGTGACACCTCTCCTTCTACAGGAATGGCTTCCACAGCGTTGGATACGATGTTATTTAACAAAGATAGAATGGTATACACGTGATAGGCGGGATGCTGCCCATCTTCATCATAATGAAAGACGATGTTTTTTTTAAGAGATTCTGCATAATTTTCATGAATGCGAATGACAAGCCCAGCGATATGAGAAGGACTCTCATAAGCCTGGAAGTTTTCCTCATGAATCAGCTTTGATAAGGCAGAAAAAATCCGCTGATTATCCTTTTTGATTTCATGCACCTCTCCTGCAATTTGCAAGGCGGTTTTACCGAGCTTTTTCAAATCCAATGATTCCGCATCCTTTGCGTGGTGAAGGGATTGATACAATTGATAGGATGTGGCCGTAATGTGCTCAGCATGTGCGAGTGTTTTATGAAAATATGTAGATTCCGTGTAAAGGTTGGACAGGAGCATCAGCAAATGTTCCTTTTCCTTTTTCAACTGACGCTCTCTCGCCTGCTCTTCGTATAAGCGAATCATTGTATAACAAGCCAACACGAAAAAGCTTCTGAAAATCGCCAAAACAAATAATTGAAAAAGCGTCCGCACCGTTAAAATTTCATCCATCGTGCCTCGAAGTGCGATGATCTCAACAACGCTTGCGCACAGCTCCATGACGATGCCTGTTGCGCCAATCAGCCATGGCTGATCGCGGAAACGTCTGACCTTCAATAAATAAAAAAGTGTGCCATAGACGACATAATAAAGCAGGGAAGGAAATCTTAATGAAACTGCCTCTTCAAGCGGAAGATGCCCTGTCACGGCTGTATCAAGCAGCACGCGAAACGCAAAAACAGATATCCCAGCGATGATGCCGCTTGCCCATGCCGGAAATCTTTTCATTTGAAGCAGGATAAAGAAAAAGACAACGGTTCCAAAGCTGACCCGAAAGCTGTCCTCAAACGGATAAAATTTAAACTCTCCGCCAATCGG
Source organism: Bacillus sp. Je.9.29.b (assembly GCF_051129925.1). Classification (NCBI taxonomy): domain Bacteria; kingdom Bacillati; phylum Bacillota; class Bacilli; order Caryophanales; family Bacillaceae; genus Bacillus; species Bacillus sp. Je.9.29.b. The sequence goes on along the minus strand of NZ_JBCPSO010000007.1, from coordinate 9,727 downwards.
CGTCAGTACAATGAGCAGCACAATTAAATAAGGCTCTGTATTCAGCCATTTTTTCAGTAGATTCAAACGCAGTCACATCCCTAATAATTGACGATAGTATACTATGTGAGCTAAAGAAAAACAAACCTCCATGAAAAAGCGCACACCGGAACTTTGCCGGTGTGCGCTTCTCATGATGCCGCTTAATCTTCTAAACGATCCTTTTCTAAAAGTGATGCACCAGCAATACCTGGTTTTGTCATTTCAAAAGGATTTAAGATGACATCAAGCTCTTCCTCTGTTAACACATCATTTTGCAGACAAAGCTCACGTACAGATGCACCTGTAAGGATGGCTTCTCTTGCAATTCGTGCAGCCGCTTCATAACCAATGTGCGGGTTCACCGCCGTCATGACACCGGCACTCTTTTCTACATATTCTTTTAATCTAGATTCATCTGCTTTTAGGTCACGCAAGCAGTTGTCCACGAAGGACTCGAATACATTTTTCATCATGCTGAGAGATTGAAGCAGGTTGAACACTAACACTGGTTCCATGACGTTTAGTTCAAGCTGGCCAGCCTCTGATGCAAGACAGATTGTATGGTCGTTCCCAATGACTTGGAATGCCACTTGGTTCATGACCTCAGGCATAACTGGGTTGACTTTTCCTGGCATGATGGATGAACCTGGCTGTCTCGGCGGCAGGTGCAGCTCACCAAATCCTGCTCTTGGACCTGAAGCCATCAGACGAATATCGTTCGCCATTTTGGACATGTTCATCATACATACTTTAAGCGCAGCCGATACTTCTGTATAAGCATCCGTATTTTGCGTTGCATCGACTAAGTCTTCAGCGCCAACTAACGGTAATCCGCTAATGTCAGATAGGTAGCCAACCACTTGGCGAATATATTTAGGATCTGCATTCAATCCAGTTCCGACTGCTGTTGCACCCATATTGACTTCATATAAATGCTGTCTAGACTGCTTGATACGTTTAATATCACGAGCAAGAACTTTTGCATAAGCACTAAACTCTTGTCCAAGTCTGATTGGAACAGCGTCCTGAAGATGCGTGCGTCCCATTTTGATGACATGATCGAATTCCTGCGCTTTTTCGGTCATGACTTGATGCATGTTTTCCATCGTATAAAGTAGTTTTTCAATCATATTCAATGTTGAAATATGAATCGCTGTTGGGAAAACGTCGTTTGTTGACTGCGACATGTTCACATGCGTGTTTGGACTTAGCTCAGTATAAGCGCCTTTTTCCTTTCCTAGTAGTTCAAGCGCTCTGTTTGCAATGACTTCATTGGCATTCATATTCATTGAAGTGCCAGCCCCGCCTTGAATTGGATCGACAATAAATTGATTGTTCCATTTTCCTTCGATGACCTCATCTGCGGCTTGAACAATTTTTTCTCCAAGACCAGAATATAGTCGCTGTGTATCCATATTTGCAAGTGCGGCTGCCTTTTTGACAATCCCTAATGCTTTGATGAGTTCCTCATGAATACGGTAGCCAGTAATTGGAAAGTTCTCCACTGCACGTAATGTTTGAATTCCATAATATGCTTGAGTGTCTACTTCCTTTTCACCTAGAAAGTCTCGTTCGATTCGAACTTGCTTGTCCTGTAGCTTCGTCATTTGAAAAGATCTCCTTTTTTACGCTGCTTTTGTTTGTTGTTTTAATTCCTCAATATACTTCTTCGATTTCTCTTGATCAAATACTTTTTCCCACTTAGACATGACAATGGCTGCAAGTGAGTTACCAAATACGTTCACTGTTGTACGAACCATGTCAAGAAGTCGGTCGATCCCAACGATGAAGGCAAGTCCTTCAAGCGGCAGTCCCATAGCACCAAGAGTTGTGATGACAACAACGATCGATGCACCTGGTACACCAGCCATTCCTTTAGATGTCAGCATTAAGATTAATAGTAACGTAATTTGCTCATAGATGGAAAGCGGCATGCCGTACATTTGTGCAACAAATATCGCAGCAATGGATTGATAGATGGCACTTCCATCTAAGTTAAAGGTGTAGCCTGTTGGAATAACGAACGACGTGATCGCTTTCGGGCAGCCGAACTTCTCCATTTTGTCCATTAATCTAGGCAGTACAGCTTCTGAACTTGCTGTTGAGAATGCAAGAATGATTTCTTCTTTTAATACTTTAAATAGTGTAAAGACGCTTGTTCCAGCCATTTTCGCAATAATGCCAAGTACAACAATGACGAAGAATGCCATTGTACCGTAAACGACAAGTACCAGTTTGCCTAGCGGGAGAAGCGCTCCGACCCCGAATTTGATCACCGTCACACTGATGAGCGCGAATACACCAAATGGTGCAAACTTCATCACTTTATTGGTCACCCAGAACATGGCTTCGAGTATACCCTCAAAGAATCCTAATACTGGTTTTCCTTTGTCTCCAACTGCGGCAATTCCTAATCCGAATAAGACTGTAAAGAAGATGGTTGGTAATAGATCACCTTCTGCAATGGATTGGAAAACGTTTGTCGGTACAAGATGCACCAACGTTTCTGAGAAAGTCGCTTTTTCAGATGAAGCTTTAGATGTCTCTTCATATTTAGAGATATCGCCTTTCTCCATGTTGCTCATATCAATTCCTGTACCAGGATGGAACAAGTTTGCTGCAAGCAGTCCAACTGCTAATGCAATCGTTGTCACAATCTCGAAGTAAAGAATGGTTTTTCCGCCGAGTCTTCCGATCGTTTTCATATCTCCTACACCTGCAACTGCTACAATCAACGCAGCAATAACAATTGGAAGAACAATCATTTTAATTAAATGGATGAATATATCGCCAATTGGCGTTAACACATTAATAACGGTTTCATTTTGATAAAACAGCGCTCCTACGACAACACCCAGAACAAGTGCAATGAGTATTTGAGAAGCTAACCCTAACTTTTTCATACGTGAACCCCCTTTTTTTGATAACGCTTTCTTTGTTGCTTAATCGCATCTTAACGACGAACCTACAAAAAACGACAAAAAAGAACAAAAAGAAGTGAATTTTTTATGAAAAATCTTTAAAAAGGTGGGTTTTTCCACAATATTGTAAAAAAAAGACTTCGCTTTTGGCGATGTCTTAGAATATAGACAACGTGCTAAAATGATTTTGTTTTAGCACGTTGTCTTCTTTTCAGCGTGATAGAAAACCTTTGCAGTCTAGGAAGGGCGAGCACTGGCGCGGAGCGAATTTGACATTCGTGAGCACCGGAGCGCAGAACTGACACCGAATGCGAGGGTTTGTCTACACGCTGGGACTTCGCTTTTGGCGAAGTCTTAATGATTTTGCATCTGTTCACTTGGTGTATGCTGATTTGAATAAAATTCGTCATAAATCGCATATCCAATAAGTACAAGAGCAACATAGAGCAATGCACTAACGGTCCAAACCCATTTGACATTCAGCTTCATTCTGCCACTCCCTCTCTAACTGGCTTCAATCGCTGCAATCTGAGCGCATTCAGCACAACGGACACGGAGCTAAAGGCCATTGCTGCTCCTGCAAGCCATGGCGCAAGGAAACCAAATGCAGCAATCGGTATCCCAATACAGTTATAGGCAAGCGCCCAAAATAGGTTTTGTTTAATGTTTCTCATTGTTTTTTTACTAAATTCCAGCGCATCTGCAATGGCATGGAGATCTCCCGTCATGAGCGTAATATCTGCTGCTTCCATGGCAACATCTGTCCCTGTTCCCACAGCCATCCCAATATTCGCTGTTGCAAGAGCTGGGGCATCATTGATACCGTCTCCGACCATGGCGACTTTTTTTCCTTGTTCCTGAAGTGCTGCAATGTGAGCCGCTTTTTCTTCAGGCAGCACTTCAGCAATGACATGATCAATGCCTGCCTGTTTCGCAATCGCCTCTGCTGTTAGTTTATTATCACCTGTCATCATCACAACGTGAATCCCCTGCTCTTTTAGACGAGAGATGGCTTGTGGAGAGGACGATTTGATTGTATCTGCGACCGCGACAATGCCGGCGACTTCGCCGTCAATCGCAACGAGCATAGCCGTTTTCCCTTGCTCCTCGAGCGTTGTGACAGATGCTTCAATTTGCTCATATTGGATATGATGTTTCTGTAATAGCTTACGCGTTCCAATCAAAAGCTTGTGTCCTGCTGCCTTTGCTTCAATTCCATGACCTGGATCTGCTTGGAATGCTTCAACCTCGACTGCTTCAAGACCTCGTTCCTTCATACCGTCTGTGATCGCCCGGGCAAGCGGGTGTTCCGACTGCTGTTCTGCCGATCCTGCTAGCTGCAGCAGCGTATCTTCTGTCCAGTTGGCATATGCCAGTACATCTGTCAGACTAGGCTCTCCTTTTGTCACAGTCCCTGTTTTATCTAACACGACCGTGTCGAGTGATTGAGTCACTTCTAAATGCTCTCCGCCTTTAAACAGAATGCCTGATTCAGCCGCACGGCCGCTGCCAGCCATAATAGAGGTTGGTGTCGCAAGGCCGAGCGCACACGGACATGCGATGACAATGACGGCTATAAAGGTTTCAAGTGCTGACGTCACATTTCCTGGGTCCACAAAGAAAAACCATATGAGGAATGTGAGCACAGCAATTCCTACAACAATAGGAACAAATATCCCTGATATTTGATCTGCCATTCTTTGAATCGGTGCCTTTGAGCCCTGCGCTTGTTCTACGACTCGGATAATCTGTGAAAGAGCGGTCTCTTTCCCGACTTTAGTCGCTTTTATTTTGATGAATCCATTTTTATTGATTGTTGCCCCAATGACCATATCTCCTGCTGTTTTATCAACAGGCAGACTTTCTCCTGTAATCATGGACTCATCTATTGCGGTTGTCCCCTCTATGATTTCTCCATCTACCGGCACTTTTTCCCCGGGTTTGACAAACACAAGATCATTCACTTTCACGTCAGAAATAGGCACAGTCATCTGTTTGCCATCTCGCTCGATAACCGCTTCTTTCGCTTGTAAGCCCATCAGCTTTTGAATCGCTTCTGATGATCTTCCTTTTGCTCTTGCTTCCATTAATTTTCCGAGCACGATCAACGTAATGAGGACAGCACTTGTTTCATAATAGAGGGCTGCCTCATGTGTGCCTCTAATCGCTGACTGAATGCTTTCATATAAACTATAGAAAAACGCGGCAGATGTCCCAAGTGCGACAAGAACATCCATATTGGCACTTTTATTTCTTAAAGCCTTATACGCCCCTACATAAAAGGGCCAGCCGACAATGAACTGCACCGGCGCTGCTAACGCCAACTGTACCCATGGATTCATAAACGCTTCTGGCAGCCAAATAAAGGACGTAAAAGAAAAATGGCTGACCATTGCCCAAAGAAGCGGCAGTGATAAAATCATCGAGAATAAAAAGCGTGCCGTTTGCTTTTCTATTGCAGCTTGCCGGTGATCTTTTTTTCCTTCCTCCGCTTGATCTGCTGCTGGTTCAATCAAAGAATACCCAATAGAATGCACCGCATCTTTTATGTCATTTGTAGACGTTTGGCCCGGATGATATGTGACCTGAAGTGTCTCAAGCGCAAAGTTTACAGAGCCGTGATCGACACCGTCCATTCGGTTAATTTTTTTCTCGATTCGGTTTGCACAAGCTGCACACGTCATTCCCTCTATATCAAATTCTGCTTGCTCCATCACCACATCATAGCCAAGAGATTGAACTTTTCGCTTCAAATCATCTGGTGTTAGCTGCTCTGTTTCATAGACGATATGGGAAGTTTCAAGCGCCAGATTCACACTGGCATCCTCCACACCTTCCAGCCTATTCAATCCCTTTTCGATTCGGCCTGCACAGGCAGCACAGGTCATCCCCGTAATTTGAAAATCAATTTCCTTTTTCATTGATCTCACCTCTCCACATACTCCATGGGGGTATTATATTTTGAAAAAAATACGTGCTGTTTTGCAGCACGTCTACTTATTTATACAACATCATATCCCTGTTCTTCAATCACATCAGAGATACGGTGTAACGTGACTTGATCCGGGTGAAATGAAACCTCCACCTGTCCTTTGTCTAAATGGACTTTCACAGATTCCACACCTGCTAATTCTCCTACATTTCCTTCGACTGCTTTCACGCAATGTCCGCAAGACATGCCCTGCACTTGAAGTGTTGCTTGTTCCACTTCTCATCGCCTCCATCAATCATTTTCTACAATTTACTATACCCTAGTAGGGTATCAATGTAAACATAAATGCTACGATTTTGTCAGTTTCGTAAAGACCGTCATTAACTCTTCAATGGCTTCATCCCCATTGCCGCTCTTGATAGCATCTGCAACACAATGGTGTGTATGCTTTTCCATCAAATGAAGACTGACTTTTTTCAAAGCCGCATTGACTGCGGAAATTTGATTCACAACATCTATACAGTAACGATCGTTTTCAATCATTTGCTGAATCCCGCGCACTTGTCCTTCCACTCGTTTTAAACGATTGATCAATTGGTCCTTTTCCTTTTCGGCTCTAGGCGAAGCCATATGTCTTTCTTCATGTTCTGTCATGTGATCACCTTTTTTCCATTATGACTTGTCTGTACCTAAATTAAAGCATATCTCCACCGGAAAAGGCAAAGATATGCTGAGCACCGCATATAAAGCGGTGTTTGTCCTAATTTGTTAATTGTTCGATATCCTGCAAAAGATTGACGGATTGCTGAAGCTGTTTCATCAATCCCTGCTGACCCTCCAGTATGGCGGCAGCATCGATATCGCCTGCTTTCAATTGCTGTAAATACGTTTGGATTTCCTCTGACAGCACTTTATTTTTTTCAATGATTTGCGCATGCAGGTCTTCTGCCATTTTTGGCGCTGTGACGTCATTAAAATCTTGAATGTCTTTCTTCAATGATTCAAGCTGCTGCGTTAATTCTGCTTTTTTGGCGGCATTTTGCATAGCTTCTTCAGCGAGTTTTGGAAAATCCTCTGTAAATTGCTGAATGTCTGTCACATAGTCATTTGCCTCAGTGACATATGTCGTTGTATCGTTGACCTGATCAAGCAAGCCGGAGCAGCCGCTTAATACAAGCGTTCCGGAAAATAGACAAGCCATCACGTATTTTTTCAAGATCGATCATCCTTTCATCTGTAGGATTAAAAGCATCATTTGTTCCGCTTCCCTATCACACAGATGCAAAAAGACCTTAAAAATAGCCAGACCTTTGCCTCATGTGTGATAGGCAAAGGTCTGGCTAACATTGTTCATGCCGGAATGGCCGAGAAACAACGAATGTTTCTGTAGTGACGACCAAACCGTAAAAGCTACTCCCCTTTAGGAAACCGTTCAAATGTTATGTTTATCATATCGAATGTCAGGACAACAGTCAATGCGGAAGATCCTGTTCTTGATACAGCACATGGCCCGTACCAGTTGAGGCATAAATCCGGTTCCGTCCTTGACGTTTTGACATATACAAAGCTTGGTCTGCTTCAAAGAGAAGTGTTTCTAATACACAAGGATCATTGGCTGTATGAGCAATTCCAAAGCTCGCTGTCACTCGCACTTTTTCCTCATCATTCTGAAAGAAACTTGCTTCAAACGAATGTCTTATTTGTTCCGCGATATGACAAGCCTCTTTAAATGACTGATGCGGCAGACAAATGGCAAACTCTTCTCCCCCATATCGTCCAAATAAATCATCCATTTGTAAATGCTCCTGACAAATAGAGACAACATGACGCAGCGCTTCATCCCCGATATGATGTCCGTGTGTGTCATTGATTTGTTTAAAAAAATCAATATCAAACAGCATAACAGCGGTATCCTGCGCATCCTCTTCCAGGATCAACTGCGTTCGTTCGATGAAAGAAGAACGATTGAAAATATTCGTCAAACCATCGATATACGCACGACGCTCCAGCTCTTCCTGCAGCAGACGCTGCTCTGTAACATCACCGATCACTATTTGCCTGCCCTCAATCTCTCCTCTTCTATTAAATAGCGACGAAGCAGTAAGATGATAATAATAGGACTGGTCTTTTTCCTTTTTCCACATTAAATCATATTGCGAATGATCCTGCGGAGAGCGCAGCCACTGAATGAACGCTGAATCTTTGATGATTGCTGAGAAAATATCGTCGATTTTATAGCCAATTCCCTTTTTATTCGCAAGTGCTGGAATGATCGATGCAGCAGCGGGATTGTAATCAATGAGTGTCCGATATCGATCTAAAATCAGAACCCCTTCAGACATATGCTCAAACACACGCTCCATTGCAATAGGAGACAGCTTAAAGAGCTGGAACGACATAATTGCCCATAAATAGAGTGCGTTGGTGATAAACATCACCACAGGAACCGGATCAATATGTAGGGGTGTAACGCCTAATAAATAAATAAAAGAAGTCAAAATTGGTAATGACATTCCCACTAACAGGATCAGAATCTGCTTTAAATATTCTTTTTTTGTGACACGTAAAAACCAAAGCAGCATAAAGATAGCAAGCATCGAACAGCCAAACGTATAAACGCCATGAATGATATACCAATAGCCAATCGTAAAATCAGCCAATAAAAACCCATCTACTGGATTCGTCGTGATGCTTCGATAAAAGAGTGAATGTAAAGAGTTGGTGAACACCATAATGGTTGTGAGAGTTGGAATCAATAAGATGAGAAGCACGCGGCGCTTTGTGAAATATTGATGGAACCCCGTAAATTGCAGCACAATCAGCAGACTGAGCGGTGCGATAAACGGAAGACCTATGTATTGAAAACAAACCCAGAACATGATTTCTCCAGGAGTACGAGCCAATAATTCAAACGTATGCCCAAAGATATAAATCGCAGTTGCTCCAGACATGTACATAAACAATTGACAGCCAATATATCGATGGCGGTTTGCATGAGCAATGATTGATAATATCACGGACAGAATGCCAGAAACACTCATGATCACAATAAAATGTAAAACAATCGAATCCATGTAAACGCCCCAATTTCAGTTATTTAGAACTAGTCTAATCTTACTATATATGAGGACGTCTCAAATGGGAAGATGTGATTTTGAATTGGTTGGAGGTTTTTTGTAAAATTTCAGGCGTCATCGGTTCGTGATTCCTTATATTTTCACTACTTTTTGCTTAATTTGAGGGAGAAGTATGTTGCGTTCGGAGAAATATCTGTACAATGTGGGGATGAATGGAGAGGAGACTCGAAAGGAATATGACTTTTTGGATGATTATGACGGGGCTGTTTATGCTGATTCTTTTAGAAAAACCGTTTAAAAAGAGAAGTTCTGGATTGTTATTTTTGATCAGTTACTTGCTGCTGATTGCGGTTTATGTGATTCAGACAACGTTTGTAAAACTTATGCCGGATGGATTTTTGATGATGATTGCGGTGGTTGTCGTTTTTCCTTTGTTTGTTCGGTTGGTGCAGTCTTCTTTGAGAAACCGTACAATAATTAAAGAAACTCCGGTTATTCCTTGTAGGAATAACCCAATCAAAAATGTAAATAAATTCAAAAAATATTAAATATCAAAATCAAAACTAACTTAAAAGTTAATATTTATTATTAACTTTCAAGGCTAGTTAACTTAACTTCTTAAATTAGATAAAAAAAGCCCCCTTTCTAGGGGACTGACCCCATAAAGTGAGACAAATAAAAACACCTTTAAATTGAAAAATCGGGTATAGCATATCTGAAAACAATTTGGAGGTGTTTTTTGTATGGGAAAAAGAGTTAGTTATCCGATTAGTGTA
>NZ_JBCPSO010000006.1:0-308796 GCF_051129925.1 Bacillus sp. Je.9.29.b | reverse complement strand
TACACTAATCGGATAACTAACTCTTTTTCCCATACAAAAAACACCTCCAAATTGTTTTCAGATATGCTATACCCGATTTTTCAATTTAAAGGTGTTTTTATTTGTCTCACTTTATGGGGTCAGTCCCTTAGATAAGGGGTTTATTTTTATTCAGCAGCTGGTTTGGCTTGTTCGTTAGCCGCAGCTTTCGTTTTTGATTTTTGGTACATGACATTTAAAATAATCGTTTGAATCGTGAGTAATAGTCCGCTTGTCATCCAGTATAAAGGAAGAGCAGCGGGTGCATTGATTGAAAGAAACAGCATCATGATTGGGAAAATCATGCCCATTACTTTCGCTTGCTTCAGCGCAGCTTCTGTCTGGGTGCCTGATTGCTTCGCATATTTTTGCGTGACATAAAATTGCAAGAAATACATAGCCCCTGCAAAGACCGCTACCAATAAATCGGTTTGTCCCAAGTTAAACCATAAGAACGTATGAGTTGCGATCTCAGGTGTTGAGCGGATCGCTGAATAAAAGCCAAGAACAATTGGAATTTGAATCAGCATAGGCAGACAGCCCATTGCCAGCGGGTTCACATTGTTCTCTTTATATACTTTCATCATTTCCATTTGCAGTTCTTTTTGTTTTTCAGGATCTTTCGTTTTCTTCAATTTGCTTTGTATTTGGTCAATCTGAGGTTTCACCAGTGCCATTTTTTCCTGCATGACTCGTTGCTTCTTAAATTGATTCGCAAAAAGCGGGAAAATCAGCAGGCGGACAATCAAGGTGACAAACATAATGGATAAACCATAATCATCATGGAAAAAGTTCGCAAGCCAAATGATCAGCTCAGAAAAAGGCTGAACAAAATAATGATGGAAAAACCCATCAGAGCTCGTATTCGTTTGCGCACTCGCTGCAAATGCAGGTGACGCAATCATCATCAAACATAAAGTCGTAAAAACAGTCAATAAACGTTTCAATTCGTTTCCTCCTCATGATTAAAAAATTTAATTAGTGAGAGGAAGCGAATGGTCTTCATCATCATTAGATGATCTTTTCATTCGAATGACTTTACTAATCCAAGTTGTAATGCGATCATATATGATAAACAGAAAGTCTGTTCGATTCAAGCAAGATGCGTCCAACTCTTCCAAACGATGTCCACCAAGGTGTTCGTTCATACGGCAGTCTTTTAGTAAAAACGCAATGCCGATGGCCGTCAGCGCTGGAAGAATAATCGTAAAGAATTCAACAAGGAAAAAGACTTCATTGAATGTATCAATAATCATGATTATCACATCCATTTCATTACTCACAGTGTACTATACACATGGTTAAATGTCTAACAGAACCGTGTGTATTCTCCATTAAATAAAATTCCTTATTTTGTATTAAATAGTAAATGTCATCCAAACTTCATATTTCCCATCCTATAATGAGGGGGATGAAAAGAAATGGAGGTTTTGAATATGACAAGTATTTACCCAAAGTTTCGAGCAGCTGCGGTACAAGCAGCACCTGTCTACTTAAATTTGGATGCAACCGTTGAGAAATCATGTGAACTGATTGACGAGGCAGCTTCAAATGGTGCGAAGCTTGTGGCATTCCCAGAAGCATTTTTACCCGGTTATCCTTGGTTTGCTTTTATTGGTCATCCAGAATATACGAGAAAGTTCTATCATGAATTATATAAAAATGCGGTTGAAATCCCTAGCTTAGCCATTCAAAAAATAAGTGAGGCAGCAAAGAGAAATAAAACGTACGTTTGTATATCATGCAGTGAAAAAGATGGCGGTTCTCTCTATTTAGCTCAGCTTTGGTTTAATCCTAATGGAGATTTAATAGGAAAACATCGGAAGATGAGAGCTTCTGTAGCAGAAAGACTCATTTGGGGGGATGGAAGTGGAAGTATGATGCCAGTGTTTCAAACTGACATTGGAAACCTAGGCGGATTGATGTGCTGGGAGCATCAAGTCCCGCTTGATCTTATGGCGATGAATGCCCAAAATGAGCAAGTACATGTAGCCTCTTGGCCAGGTTATTTTGACGATGAAATTTCAAGCAGATATTATGCCATCGCGACACAGACATTTGTGCTGATGACATCATCTATATATACGGAAGAAATGAAAGAGATGATTTGTTTAACGCAGGAGCAGAGAGATTACTTTGAAACATTTAAGAGCGGGCATACGTGCATTTACGGGCCGGATGGAGAACCGATCAGTGATATGGTTCCTGCTGAAACGGAAGGAATTGCTTACGCTGAAATTGATGTAGAAAGAGTCATTGATTACAAGTATTATATTGATCCGGCTGGACACTACTCCAATCAAAGTTTGAGTATGAATTTTCATCAGCAGCCCACTCCGGTTGTGAAACATTTACATCATCAAAAAAATGAAGTATTCACATATGAGGACATTCAATATCAACATGGTATACTTGAAGAAAAAGTGTAAATGAACGTGAAACCCAGCGCGCAGACAAACCCTCGCATTCGGTGTCAGTTCTGCGCTCCGATGCTCGTCCTTCCTAGGGATGCCAAGGTTTTCTATCACGCTGGAAAGAAGACAAAGGGCTAAATTCAAGATCATTTTAGCCCTTTGTCAACAATCTGGAACCTTCTCTTTTTTAGAGAAGGTTTTTTTGAGGAAAGATGAAATAAATCAATGTATAATTGAGCATAAAAGGGATCCATCATGGTTGATATATGAGGAAACAGCTGATCAAAATACAGGTAGACAAGAAAATGGGGTTATGCCAATGTCAAATATTATTTTTCATATAGACATGAATGCTTTTTATGCCAATGTAGAAATGGCATATGATCCTTCTTTACGAGGGAAACCTTTAGCCATCAGCGGAAATGCAAAAGAGCGTAAAGGGATTGTTGTGACGTGCAGCTACGAGGCAAGAGCACTAGGTGTGAAGCCCCCGATGCCTTTGTGGGAGGCGAAGCGGCTATGTCCGGGACTCATTGTCCGCACACCGAACTTTGACCGGTACCGCAGCTCCTCACAAGAGATGTTTACAATACTAAGAGAATACAGTGATTTAGTCGAACCTGTATCGATTGATGAGGGCTATATTGATTTAACGCATACGCCATATGCCGAGCATGCGGTAAAAACGGCTCATGATATTCAAACAAGGCTTGTAGAGGAACTGATGCTTCCTTCAAGTATCGGCATTGCACCGAATAAATTTTTAGCGAAAATGGCGTCTAATTGGAAAAAGCCAATGGGCATCACCATATTGCGTAAACGAGATGTTCCAAACATGCTCTGGCCGCTCCCTGCTGGTGACATGCACGGGGTTGGACAAAAAACGGCAGATAAATTGAAAAAGATCGGAATTCATACCATTGAAGACTTAGCGAAAGCGAATGAGTATACGCTAAAAGAATTGCTTGGCATTAATGGACCGAGATTAAAGCAAAAGGCGAATGGTGAACATGACGGTATCGTAGACCCAGAAAGAATATACGAATTTAAATCCGTCGGCAATTCATCCACTCTGCCTCATGATTCGGATGATTCAGATGAACTTGTCACGTTAATTGATAAGCTGTCACAATCTGTGAGTGCAAGGTTACGGAGAAAAGAAGTAATGGCGAACCGGCTGCTCATCATGATTCGGTATGCAAGCTGGAAAAATATCACGCGAAGTGTCATGCTCACAAATCCAACGGATCGAAAGGAAGATATATTTGAAGCAGCAAAGCAGTTATTCCTTAAACATTGGAATGACCAGCCAGTGAGGCTCTTAGGTGTGACGGGGACAGACCTTGTCGAACGAAAAGCAGCTGTTAAACAGCTTGATTTATTTTCATATACAGAAGATGCAAAAGAAGAGCCCCTCCAAACCATTTTAGATGGACTGAAAGAAAAATATGGAAAGTCATTGGTGCAAAGAGGGATCACCATTAAGGAAAAAGAGAGCAAAACAAGCGGGACAAGTTTTAATAAAGATTTTTTTCAGGACGAAAGAGGAAATGACTAGCCTGAAAACTTGATAAAAGAGGTGATGTTGTGGTAATTTCAAAGGGTACATCATTTCAGCAGTAATCAATATAGTGTGTTAGAAGGGACGTCAGAATTATGTCAAAACAACAAATCGGTGTGGTTGGACTAGCCGTTATGGGGAAAAACCTTGCCCTCAATATTGAAAGCCGCGGTTTCTCCGTATCCGTTTATAACAGATCTAGCAGCAAAACAGAAGAGTTTCTTCAAGAAGCAGAAGGAAAAAACGTTGTTGGCACATACAGCATCGAAGAATTTGTTCAGTCGCTTGAAACACCGCGTAAAATTCTTTTAATGGTAAAAGCTGGTGCAGCAACAGATGCAACCATTCAATCATTACTTCCTCACCTAGAGAAAGGTGACATTTTAATTGATGGTGGAAATACATATTACAAGGATACACAAAGACGTAACCAAGAGCTTGCAGAGAGTGGTATTCACTTCATTGGTACAGGTGTTTCCGGCGGTGAAGAAGGCGCGCTAAAAGGTCCTTCCATCATGCCAGGCGGTCAAAAAGAAGCGCATGAGCTAGTGAAACCAATCTTAGAAGCGATCTCTGCGAAAGTAGATGGCGAGCCTTGTACAACGTATATCGGCCCAGATGGAGCAGGACATTATGTCAAAATGGTTCATAACGGTATCGAGTACGGAGATATGCAATTGATCTCTGAATCATACTTTATCTTGAAGCATGTTGCTGGTTTGTCAGCAGGGGAGCTTCATGAAGTATTCTCAGAGTGGAATAAAGGCGAGCTTGACAGCTATTTAATCGAAATTACAGCTGACATTTTCACAAAAGTGGATGAAGAAACAAACCAGCCGCTTGTGGATGTGATCTTAGATAAAGCTGGTCAAAAAGGAACTGGAAAATGGACAAGCAAAAGCTCACTTGATCTAGGTGTCCCGCTTCCAATCATTACTGAGTCTGTTTTTGCGCGCTACATTTCTGCAATGAAAGATGAGCGTGTGGAAGCAAGTCAATTGATCGAAGGTCCAGAGCCAGCGCAATCAGCTGAGAATAAACAAGAGCTGATCGAAGCAGTTAGAAAAGCCCTATTCATGAGTAAAATCTGCTCTTACGCACAAGGCTTTGCGCAAATGAAAGCAGCGTCTGATGAATATAACTGGGATTTGAAATACGGTGAAATTGCGATGATCTTCCGCGGCGGATGTATTATTCGTGCAGCCTTCTTACAACAAATTAAAGAAGCATATGACCGTAATCCTGAACTGAAAAACCTATTGCTTGATCCATACTTTAAGGATATTGCTCAAAACTATCAATCATCACTTCGTAAAGTCATTTCACTTGCAGTGGAACAAGGAGTTCCTGTTCCTTCATTCTCAAGTGCACTTGCTTACTTTGATAGCTATCGCACAGCTGTCCTTCCAGCGAATTTAATTCAAGCACAGCGTGACTATTTCGGTGCACATACGTATGAGCGCACAGATAAAGAAGGCGTATTCCATACTGAATGGATGAAATAAATAAAGAACGACTGGAAAACCTTACCTTTGGTAAGGTTTTTTTGTTTGCATCTTTTCGGCTAAAAATGCGAAAAAGAGGGATGCTATGTAAAAAAGACAAGAAAGTAGGGATAGAAGTGGGCATCTTATATGCACTTCTCCCAGCGATATTTTGGGGAAGTATTGTTCTCATCAGTGTCAAACTAGGCGGGAATGCGTATCAGCAAACCCTCGGCATTACGCTCGGCGCGTTTTTATTTTCGATTGCTGCCTTTTTCATCAAAATGCCAGAGCTGACACCGCTTATTTTTGCGGTTTCCGTCATTTCAGGCATCTTCTGGAGTATTGGACAAATGAATCAGCTTTCAAGTGTTGCTTTTCTCGGTGTGTCTAAAGCGGTTCCTTTATCAACGGGCATGCAGCTTGTGAGCACAACGCTATTTGGCGTCATGGTCTTCAAAGAATGGCAGACGATGACGGTCATACTCATTGGTTCTTGCGCCATTTTACTGATCATTGCAGGTGTTGTGATGACATCGCTCGGTCAAAAAAAGAATGGCGGCGGGAATGGCAGAGGCAATTTTAAAAAAGGGATCATTATTCTGCTCATCTCAACCGTTGGCTACGTCGGATATGTCGTCATTTTAAGATGGTTTGATATTGATGGCTGGTCTGCACTTGTCCCGCAATCCGTCGGCATGCTGCTTTCATCCTTAGCGATTAGTTTAAAGCAGGACCCATTTAGTAAATATACGTTTAGAAATATCATTGCCGGTCTTGTTTGGTCAACAGGAAATCTGGGTCTGCTGTTGGCCATTCCATTAATCGGCGTAGCCGTAAGCTTTTCGATGTCACAAACAGGGATTGTTATCTCAACGCTAGGCGGCATTTATTTATTAAAAGAGAAAGCATCTAGAACAAGCTTTGTCATTGCAGGCTGCTTGATGATTATTGCAGGCGGTGTGCTGCTAGGCTTTACAAAATAGGAGGTTACACGAATGTATCCAGATTTAGAAGGAAAAACAGTTCTGATTACAGGTGCAGGTACAGGGATTGGTCAAGCGATGGCCCGCCGATTTGGACAAGAAAAAGCCAATGTGGTGATCAATTACTTCTCCGATAAAGAAAATCCGGATGATACCATTGCAGAAATTCAAAAACATGGCGGACAGGCTGTGAAAATCAAGGGAGACGTATCAAAGGAAGAGGATATGCAGGCGATGATTGATAAAGCCGTTGATACATTCGGCAGTCTTGATGTGATGATCAATAACGCAGGCATTGAAAATGAAGTACCCTCTACAGAAATGACGCTGGATAATTGGAACAAAGTGATGTCTACCAATTTAACAGGCATGTTTCTAGGGTGCCGTGATGCACTGAAGTATATGACAGATCATGGGATAGAAGGCTCGATCATTAATATGTCGTCGGTTCATCAGCAAATTCCTTGGCCTCATTTTGTGCATTATGCAGCTAGTAAAGGAGGCGCAAAGCTTTTGACAGAAACATTGGCGCTTGAATATGCCCCTAAAAAAATCCGTGTAAACAGCATTGCACCAGGCGCTATTGATACCCCGATTAATGCGGAGAAATTCGATGATCCAGCATTGAAAAAAGGCGTGATTGAGCTGATTCCAATCGGCTATATTGGAAAGCCAGAAGAAGTGGCAGCATGCGCTGTCTGGCTGGCATCAAAAGAGGCGAGCTATGTCACAGGCCTGACGTTATATGTAGACGGCGGCATGACAAAGTATCCTGGGTTCCAGGCAGGAAAAGGATAAGACAATGAAGACAAAGAGCGTGCAATACGCTCTTTTTTTATATTAAATACAGACAAATTAAATTAAATGTCTAGACATTTAAAAATAAAAATATATAATATTAATTGGAAGCGCTTTTATTACAACAATGGGGTGAGAGAAATGAAACGTATTTTATTAGCATGCAGTTCGGGAATGTCTACGAGTTTACTAGTGACAAAGATGAAAGCACATGCCGATTCAATTGGGGACGAAGCAGAAATTTGGGCAGTTGGTCAAGATCAAGCAAAAAAAGAAATGGCGAATGCAGATGTTGTGTTAATCGGACCGCAAATGAGCTTCTTAAAAGGAGACCTTCAAAAAGAAGCAACAAAATACGGGATTGAGGTAGAGGTCATTGATATGCAGGCATACGGGCTTGCCGATGGACAAAAAGCGTATGAACAGGCACTTACATTGATGGGGGAATCTTAAAGGATGGAAAAGAAAACACTCGAAGGGCTCACGGAGGAACAAGTGAGCTTTCAATTGATCTTACACAGCGGGAATGCACGCAGCAAATTGCTTCAGGCTCTGAAACAATATCGAGAAGGTCTAGAAGAAGAAGCTTTTGGTCTTATGAAAGAAGCGGAAGAAGATTTACGGCTTGCACATGACATCCATTTTCAACTCGTGCAGAAAGAGGCAGGCGGAGAAAGGGCATCCTTTTCCTTACTGCTCATGCACGCTGAAGATCATTTAATGTCGACCATTACCATCAAGGAGCTTGTGGGAGAGCTCCTGCCGATATTCCAATCGCTTAAACAATAAAGGGTGTAAACAAGGGGGGGAAACCAATGTTTGATAAAATAAGTGCCATTTTGGTTCCGATTGCTGGGAGATTGAACAACAACCGCTATTTAGGCGTATTACGTGATGCCTTTATGCTTGCGTTCCCGCTCACCATCTTTGGTTCCATTATGGTTGTGCTGATGAATTTGCCATTTTTAGATAAAATCATGAGTAAAACCGTACTGGAAGGCGTCCAGTCTGCACTGAATATCGCACCGAGTGCGACCATCAGCATTATGAGTGTGTTTGTTGTATTTGGGATCGGCTACTATTTATCAAAAAGCTATGATGTAGAAGCTGTCTTTGGCGGCGTGATTGCTTTAGCCTCTTTCTTGCTTCTAACTCCGTTTTTACTAGAACAAGAAGGCGGTGCAACGATTGCAGGCGTTATCCCAGTTGATCGTTTAGGTGCAAAGGGGATGTTCCTAGGAATGATCACAGGCTTTTTGTCTGCTGAAATTTATCGTTATTTTGTCCAGAAGAAATTTGTGATCAATATGCCGCAAGGGGTTCCGCCAGCTGTTTCCAAGTCTTTTGCTGCACTGATCCCGGCTACTTTGACACTTACAACCTTTTTGTTCATTAATATCATCATTACACAAGGCTTCAAAACAAATATGCATGATTTGATTTATCATGCTATTCAGGCGCCGCTTGTTGGTCTTGGAAGCGGTATCATTCCGACCTTGATCGCGGTTTTCTTTATACAAATTCTTTGGTTCTTTGGGCTCCACGGCCAAATTATTATCAACTCTGTCATGGATCCGATTTGGAATACATTATCCATTCAAAACCTAGAGAGCTACACAAAAACAGGTGAGGTTCCTAATATTATCAGCAAGCAGTTTATTGAAATCTATACGGTTGGAATGGGTGGAACCGGTATGACGCTTGCTGTTGTGTTTACGATTTTAATTTTCCTGAAAAGTAAGCAATTAAAACAAGTAGCCAAGCTTGGCTTAGGACCAGGATTATTTAACGTCAATGAACCGATTATCTTCGGTTTACCGATTGTCATGAATCCGCTTATTCTCATTCCGTGGATTTTGGCGCCAATGGTCATTACATGTATTACTTATTTTGCGATGGCATCAGGCATTGTACCGCCGCCGACAGGCGTGAATATCCCATGGACAGTGCCGATCTTTATTAGCGGAATGATGGCAACAAATTCACTAGCAGGCGGTCTGCTTCAGTTGTTTAACCTGATGATTGTGTTTGTCATTTGGTTCCCGTTCCTGAAATTTATTGACCGTATGAATGTGAAAAATGAAAAAATAACGACAACAGAAAAAACGAAGGCAGCAAACATCAAAGGTGAAGGAGACTCAATACATGTCGATGGAAACTAATAAGCAATCATATACATTTCCAGAAGGTTTCTGGTGGGGATCTTCTGCTTCTGCGACGCAAACAGAAGGGAGCGTCCCCGGCGATGGAAAGGGACCGCACATTTGGGATCATTGGTTTGAACAAGAGCCGACTCGTTTTTTTGATGGCGTAGGGCCGAACGTGACATCTCAATTTTATCGAAAATATAAAGAGGATATCCGTCTCATGAAAGAAATTGGCCACAATTCATTTCGGCTGTCGATTTCATGGTCACGCCTTTTACCTGAAGGAACAGGTGCTGTGAATGAAGAAGCGGTGTCTTTTTATAATGATGTGATCAATGAACTGATTGCACATGATATCGAGCCATTTGTGAACCTATACCATTTCGATATGCCAATGGCGCTGCAGGAGAAAGGCGGCTGGGTGAACAGACAGGTGGTCGACGATTATGTGAGCTATGCAACATTATGCTTCCAATTATTTGGCGACCGAGTAAAAAAATGGTTTACCCATAACGAACCGATTGTTCCTGTAGAAGGCGGATATATGTATAGCTTTCATTATCCAAACGAAGTCGATTTCCAAAAGGCTGTACAGGTCGGTTTTCATGAACTTTTATCAAATGCGAAGGCGATTGCGGCTTATAAAAAGCTGCAGCAAGGCGGTAAGATTGGCATCATTCTAAACCTGACTCCTTCGTACCCGCGAAGCCAGCATCCGCGCGATGTAGAAGCAGCAGAGATGGCCGATGCTTTCTTTAACCGTTCCTTCTTAGATCCTGCGGTGAAGGGGCATTTCCCGGAAAAGCTAGTAGAAGTCTTAAAGAAAGAAGGCTTTATGCCAAGTATGGAAGAAGGGGACCTTGAGCTCATTCGAGAGAATACGATTGATCTTCTAGGCATCAACTATTATCAGCCAAGAAGAGTGAAAGCGAAAGAGCATATGCCGCATCCTCAAGCACCATTTATGCCGAACCATTATTTTGATTCTTTTGAGATGCCGGGGAGAAAAATGAATGTGTATCGAGGCTGGGAAATCTATGAAAAGGGCATTTACGACATATTGAAAAAAGTCCAAACAGACTATGATAATATTGAATGCTTTATTTCTGAAAATGGAATGGGCGTCGAAGGGGAAGAGCGGTTTAAGGATGAAGAAGGAATGATTCATGACGATTACCGCATTGACTTTATTTCTGAGCATCTCAAATGGGTGCATCAAGCCATTCAAGAAGGAAGCAATGTGAAAGGCTATCATCTATGGACCTTTATGGACAACTGGTCCTGGTCGAATGCATATAAAAATCGTTATGGATTTGTCTCAGTTGATCTTCAAAAAGACGGGAAACGAACGATTAAGAAAAGCGGATACTGGTTTCAATCCGTTTCAAAGAATAACGGTTTTTAATCAAAATACTTGCTCTTTCCTTGAAAAGAGCAAGTATTTTTCTTATGTGACGGTAAGTGGATGAAACAAAAATGGCTGGCACCTTTTAAGCTCACATCCCTTAGTGTAAAATGAGAGGAAGGCTAAAAAACGCCATATTTCCTTCTAGAATAAAGCGCTATGAAAAAACAAGTCAGTTGGTGATGTGAGATGAAGAAGTACGAACTCATTTCAGAAGAAATCAGAAAACGAATAGGAACAGCCTATTATCCAGAAGATCAACCCATTCCAGATGAAAACTCGCTTGCCGCCGAATTTCAATGCAGCAGAATGACAATGAAACGTGCGCTTGATCTTCTCGTTGCAGAAGGTCTGCTCTTTAGAAAAAGAGGCCACGGTACATTTATTGTAAAGGCAGCGCTCAATCAAGGGGCAATCAATGTATCGGGCCATGAAAATAAAGGGTTCACAAAAGTCATGGCGGATAAAAACGTCACGACTCAAATCATTCATTTTGATGTCCATTTTCCAAGCGAAGAGGTGGCAGCCCATCTATCTATTGACTCAACCACACCTGTTTATGATATCATCCGGCTCCGTCTCGTGGATGAAGAGCCTTATGTATTAGAAAAAACGTTTATGCCTGTCAATCTCATTAAAGGTATAGATGAAGAAGTTCTACTGGGTTCTATCTATGGCTACATTTCAAATCAGCTTCATTTAAAAATAGCAGGAGCGCACAAGAAAATTAGAGCGGCTAAATCAGATCAGCTGGATCAGCAGTATTTAGGGTGTGACCCAACAGATCCTGTGCTTGAAGTCGAGCAGGTTGCTTATTTAAACGCAGGGCAGCCGTTTGAATACTCATTTAGCCATCATCGCTATGATAAATTTGACTTTTCAACGGTTGAAATCACGAAAACAGGACGTTAAAAAAAGAGCAGAACCCCCAAGGGAGACTGCTCTTTTTTCATATGATTTTATATATTCCACCAATGGTATCCATCTTTTTCTAGAAGCTCATCAGCTTCTTTCGGTCCCATAGAACCAGCAGGATAGTTTGGTTTTAATGTTTTGCTTTCTGCCCATTTCTCAGAAATCGGATCAACGAAGTTCCAAGAAAGTGCCACCTCGTCCCAGTGAGCAAAGTTTGTCGCATCACCTAGCAAGCAGTCATGAATCAGCTTTTCATATGCTTCGGGTGTATTCATGATGTCGTTATAGTTTGTTTGGTAGTCGAGCTTAATCGGTTTCGCATACGTTCCGCCATCCAGCTTGCGAGCATTCAGGTGAAGGGTGATGCCTTCATCTGGCTGAATGTGAATGACAAGTAAGTTTGGATGCATGGCATTCCCGTTTCCATAGTACAGGTTCATTGGAATGTCTTTAAATTGAACTACGATTTGAGTAGATTTCTTTTCTAACCGTTTTCCTGTCCGAATGTAAAATGGCACCCCGGCCCATCTAAAGTTATCAATCAGCAGTTTCCCTGCCACAAATGTTTCTGTGTTTGAGTTCGGGTCAACATTTTGCTCTTTCAGATAAGAAGGAACCTCGCTGCCATCAATCGTACCAGTATCATACTGTCCACGGACAAAGAATTGATCGACCTCATCTTTAGAAAAAGGACGAAGAGCGCGCAATACTTTCCGTTTTTCGCTGCGGATTTCCTCTGTATTGAGTTTAATTGGCGGCTCCATTGCTAAAAGGGCAACCATTTGAAGCATATGGTTTTGGACCATATCTCTTAGTGCACCAGAATTTTCGTAATATCGAGCCCGGTCTTCAACCCCTAATGACTCACTGGATGTAATTTGAATGTTTGAGATATAGCGGTTTGTCCAAAGCGGTTCAAAGATGGCATTCGCAAAGCGGATGACCTCAATGTTTTGAACCATTTGTTTACCAAGGTAGTGGTCAATACGATAAATTTGATCTTCTGTGAATGCATCACGAATTTCTTCATTTAAAGTTTTGGCACTTGGCAGATCATGCCCAAATGGCTTTTCAATGACAAGTCGTGACCAGCCGGTTGTTTCTGATACGCCCTCACTCTTTAGGAACTTCGCAATCGTTCCGAAGAATTCCGGTGCCATAGCTAAATAGAACATGCGGTTATTTGGAATACTGTACGTATCTTCAAGGCCTGTTAAAAGCGTGTTAAGCGATTGATAGGAAGCAGGGCTTGATACGTCAAAATCGTGATAATAGAAATGTGAAATGAATTCCTCTGTTTTCGCTTCTGCATCATCAGAAGAAACAGATTCCTTCACCACAGCTCTGAGGTCCTCATGAGACCACGGACGGCGTCCAACTCCGACAACAGCGAATTGATCACCTAGCTTTCCGCTATGATAAAGTCTATGTATAGAAGGGTAGAGCTTGCGTTTGGCAAGGTCTCCTGTTGCGCCAAAAATGACAATGACTGCTTTAGGGTTGTTAGTTTCTGTATTCACGAGAAGTACCTCACTTTATTCGTAGCATTGTTGTAAAAACCGAGAATGTATGTACATTTTCTTTATTTTAAAGCTTCATTGTTCGTAAAGCAAACATTTGATTCGACTTTTTCTGCTCTCGTTTCACTTTTTTCAAAAATTCCGCTGAATTCACATTTACCTTGTCTTCATGTATTCTATATGAATGAAGATATTGTATACCGGCTTTAGGAGGAAAAGTAATGGAACTGCTCTTTTTAGGAACAGGTGCAGGCATTCCTGCCAAAACAAGAAACGTCACTTGCACAGCGCTAAAGCTTTTAGAAGAAAGAAATGCAGTGTGGCTTTTTGATTGCGGAGAAGCAACGCAGCACCAAATCTTACATACAACGATTAAACCGAGAAAGATCGAGAAAATATTTATCACACATATGCACGGTGATCATGTATATGGCCTTCCGGGACTCCTTGGCAGCAGATCCTTTCAAGGCGGGGAGGGGGAATTGACGATCTATGGACCAAAGGGCATTAAAGCCTTTGTGAACGCAGCACTTTCAGCTACACAAACGCATTTGACATATCCGCTGCATATCATAGAAATAGATGAAGGGATCGTGTTTGAAGACGATACCTTTCAAGTAGAAGCAAGAAGAGTCTCTCACGGGATTCCAGCTTACGGCTATCGGGTTGTGGAAAAAGATATGCCTGGTTCATTAAAAGCCGAAGACCTAAAAGAAATCGGTGTAAAACCTGGACCATTGTATCAGAAGTTGAAAAATGGGGAAACCGTGACACTCGAAGATGGAAGAACCATTGATGGAACCGATTATTTGGAACCCCCTAAAAAAGGGAGAATCGTTGCATTTTCAGGAGATACCCGTTTGTGCGAGAATATAACAAGGCTTGCCAAAAATGCGGATGTGTTAGTCCATGAAGCAACATTCGGTAAAGAAGATGCAGATTTAGCCTACAATTATTATCACAGTACAACAGAACAAGCAGCGAAAACAGCACAGGAAGCAGGCGCAAAAAGGCTCATTTTGACCCATATAAGTGCACGTTACCAAGGAGAAGAGGCACTGAAACAACTGTTGAAAGAAGCCCGCGATATATTCCCGCTGACCGAAGCTGCACATGATTTCTCTTCTTTCCCCATTGAACGCACCCTGTAAAAATTGGATGAATCGTCAAAAAAAGTTGTGTGATTTTTTTGATATTTATGATGACGCTCTTTTTCAGGTAGTGGTAAAATGGTGAAGAAAAAACAAATGACGAATTAAACTATGAAGAATACGGGAGGCACAATCAAAAATGAGCGGTTTTACAGCATTAAGTGAAGCAGAATTGAATGACCTATATGTGGCACTACAAAATGAGTATGAAACTTACAAAAGTAAAAACTTGCACTTAGACATGTCTAGAGGGAAGCCTTCACCAAAACAGCTCGATTTGTCTATGGGCATGCTCGATGTTGTGACATCAAAGGATGCAATGACAGCTGAAGATGGCACAGATGTGCGAAACTATGGCGGCTTGACAGGCCTTCCTGAAACGAAGAAATTTTTTGCAGAAGTACTCAATTTAAAGCCAGAACAAATCATCATCGGCGGTAATTCAAGCCTGAATATGATGCATGATACCATTGCACGTGCGATGACTCACGGCGTATGTGACAGCAAAACACCTTGGGGAGAGCTGCCAAAGGTAAAATTCCTTGCACCAAGCCCAGGGTATGACCGTCATTTTGCCATTTGTGAGCTATTTAACATAGAGATGATCACGGTCGATATGAAGGCTGATGGACCTGATATGGATCAGGTAGAAAAATTGGTCGCAGAAGATGAAGCGATTAAAGGCATTTGGTGTGTACCGAAATATAGCAATCCAGACGGCATTACGTATTCAGATGAAGTCGTTGACCGCCTAGCTTCAATGAAAACAAAAGCAGACGACTTCCGCATTTTTTGGGATGATGCATATGCAGTCCACCATCTAACGGATACACCTGATACGTTAAAAGATATTTTTCAAGCAATTGAAGAGGCAGGATACCCGAACCGTGTGTTTATGTTTGCGTCTACGTCTAAAATTACATTCCCAGGCTCAGGTGTTGCACTGATGGCGTCTAGCCCTGACAATGTAAGCTTCACTCAAAAGCAATTATCGATTCAAACGATCGGACCAGACAAAATTAATCAACTAAGACATCTTCGATTCTTCCAAAATCCAGAAGGTTTGAAGGAACATATGAAAAAGCATGCGGCGATCATTAAGCCAAAATTTGATCTCGTTCTTTCCATTCTTGACGAAAAACTTGGCGGGAAAGACATTGCTGAATGGCACAAGCCAAATGGCGGATATTTCATTAGTTTAAATACACTTGATCATTGTGCAAAAGCTGTTGTGCAGAAAGCAAAAGAAGCAGGTGTCACAATGACAGGTGCAGGTGCAACATACCCATATGGAAAAGATCCGCTTGATCGTAACATTCGCATTGCACCAACATTCCCGGCTCTTGAAGAACTAGAGCAAGCGATTGACATCTTTACATTATGTGTTCAGCTTGTCAGTATTGAAAAGCTGCTTTCTAAAAAAAGTCAATCTGCTCCAACGGCATAAATAAAAGAAACTCCTTGACTCATAACGGGTCAAGGAGTTTTTTATTTTAATTAGCAGTTTGATAATAGGAGACAGGTTGTTTGGCTGCGCACCATACATCATAGATAGCAAGCTGCACAATATGCGGTTCATCATGATGAATATAGTGCGAGCTGTTTTGCGCCTGAATCCATCCGCTTTGGGATGACAAAGACAGCATGCGTTTATGAAGTCTGAGCCAAGCTTCATGAGCTGGGTGAAACAATCGACTCTTACCTGATGAAATGACAAGAAGCGGCATCATTCCATAATGGGTTTGCTCCTCTTTGATTGTGCTTAGCATTTGCTGAAAGTCCTCATGCGTACATTCTGCTGTAAACTGCGCCATATATGAAGTGCGTTCTTCCTTTGATAAAAGCGGCAGGATCACCTGCTCTTGCTCCTCACTTGCCGGGTCTAACAGCACCATACCGATGACATCATCTCCTCTGCGGCTTGCCCATAGCCGGCTGACAAGAGAGCCAAATGAGTGAGCGACAATAAGAAATGGCGGCTGAATATTGGCTTCTTTCAGCAGTGCATCTAAATCATCAGCGAGGTCATGCAAGGTTCTTCCTTCACCGCTTTCACTGCTCTTTCCAGTTCCTAAACGGTCGTATAAGAAAACCCCAAGCTCTGGGTCAATATCACGTGCCATATTTGACCACGTATCACTAGAAATGCCGTAGCCTGCTTCAAAGATAATCGTGGCTTGCCTTTTGCCTTGACGATGCTTTGTATAAAAGTGGTGTCCATCTATATGATACATTTTTTCAATCATTGCCGAATTCATTCTTCCATCTCCTCTAAGTGGTTCTTTAGCTAAAAGACGGCACAAAAGGCAGATATGTTTCTCTTAAAAACAAAAAAGATGCCTATTTCGAAAAATAGACACCTTTTTTCCTAAGAGCTTTTACCAAGCGCGATCATATTGACGCGGGCTTTCGATGGATGTACGGAGCTCTTGAGCAGCTGTTTTCGGGAAGTATGGATCCCGTAAAAATTCTCTGCCAATAAAGATCAAATCCGCACGCTGATTTTGTAAAATCTCCTCTGCCTGTATACCAGATGTAATCAGACCGACAGCTGCTGTTTGAATGCCGGCACCTTCTTTTATTTTCTCTGCGAATGTTACTTGGTAGCCAGGGAATGTGTTGATTTTCGCCTGCACGACAGCACCTGAGCTGACATCAATTAAGTCGACACCTTGCTCTTTGAGCCAAGTGGCAATCCCAATATAATCTGCAATATCAAGTCCTTTTGTCGTGTAATCAGAAGCTGACACACGGACAAATAAAGGTCCGTCCCATACGGCGTTGACTGCGTCTACGACTTCTCTTAAGAAACGATAACGGTTCTCTGGTGAACCGCCA
The DNA here is from genome assembly GCF_051129925.1 of Bacillus sp. Je.9.29.b. Taxonomy (NCBI): domain Bacteria; kingdom Bacillati; phylum Bacillota; class Bacilli; order Caryophanales; family Bacillaceae; genus Bacillus; species Bacillus sp. Je.9.29.b. Next base: position 291,559 of record NZ_JBCPSO010000006.1, on the reverse strand, counting down.
TAGTCGTCTGTTCGGTGGTTCGCCAGCGGTGAAAGAAATTCATTGATCAAATAGCCATGTGCACCATGAATTTCAATGATGTCAAAACCCGCTTTTTTTGCCCGTACAGCTGCATCCTGAAACGCCTGAACGGTATCTTTGATTTGATCAACAGACATCTGGACAGGGGTTTTAGATGTTTCATCAAATGGGATGCTTGATGGTGCAAGAATGTCTCCATCAAGTTCAGCCTTACGTCCTGCATGGGCTAGCTGGATGGCTGTCTTCGTTCCGTACGCTTTGATTTGTTCGTTTAATGAAGCGAATCCTTCGATGTGCTCATCGCTCCAAATACCGAGGTCTTGATCACTAATTCTTCCCTCAGGAGATACAGCACTTGCTTCCACCATGATGAGACCAGCCTGACCTTGTGCACGGGAAATATAATGTGTGAAGTGGAAAGGCTGTAATTTCCCATCACGGTCATAGGATGAATACATACACATCGGGGACATCACGATGCGGTTTTTCAGTGTAACACCTTTTAATGTCCAAGGTGAAAAGAGTTTTGTTTCCAAATACCTTCGCCTCCTCATGGAATTGTATAGCCGATTATAACAGCCATTCAAACTTTCGTCATAAAAGGTGCTCAAAGAATATAGCTTTTATACACGTTTTTGTATAATGGAGAGATAGAGACATCAAAGGGGGAGAACGGATGAAATGGCAAACTGAGAGTGAACTAAGGGAGCTCCTGACAGCTCTTATGCAGTATGAAAGCATATCAGGTACAACAGGAGAAGTCGCGTTAGCGGAATATTTATATTATTTGCTAAGGGAGCGGCCTTATTTTGAGCAGAACCCTGATCATTTGGCTTTGCATCCGATGAAAGATGGCCGGTATTATTTAACGGCACTTGTGAAGCGCAGTACGCTGCGGCGTACCGTGCTGCTTCTTAGTCACTTTGATGTAGTCGATACAGAAGATTATGGCGAATTTCAAAACATGGCATGCAAGCCTGAAGAGTTAATGGCTTCCTTTTCGCAAAAAAGTGAGCTTCTTCCAATGAGGGCAAGAGAGGACCTTGCTTCAGGCGACTGGCTGTTTGGAAGAGGGGCCATGGATATGAAAGCAGGTCTCTCCGTACAGCTTTCTATGCTGGAAAGAGCGATGACAGGAACATTTGATGGAAATGTCCTGCTCGTCACAGTTCCTGATGAAGAAGTGAATTCACAAGGAATGCTTGAGGCTGTGCCGAAATTAAAAGAGCTTAGAGAAAAACATGATCTTGACTATACCGCGTGTTTAAACAGTGAGCCGATGTTTGAAAAGTATCCAGGGGATGAACATCATTATATGTATACAGGCATTATAGGAAAGGTATTAGCCGGATTTTTCTGTAAAGGGATTGAAACACATGTAGGAGAGCCTTTCTCAGGCTTAAATGCGAATTTTATGGTATCTGAACTAAACCGGCTGTTAGAGCTCAATAGTGATTATTGTGAGGAAGTAGATGGTGAAGTAACGCCGCCTCCAACGAACTTAATGCAAAAGGACTTGAAAGAAGCCTATTCCGTTCAAACACCTCACACAGCCGTATCTTTATTTAATGTGCTCATGATGAAACGTTCAAGTGAAGAACTGCACGGACTTCTCTATGAAACTGCGAAACAAGCAGCAGACCAAATCGAGGCCAATCTTCAGCAAAAAACAGCGGACTTTCAGCGCTTTAAACACTTTACTCCAATTGACACTCAGGTGACGGTTCTTACGTATCACGAGCTGTATCAAAAAGCCGCAGAACGCTCTGGTGAACAGGAAGTCGAGCGCATTGTCAACTATGCATTCGCCAACCGAGGTGAACTTGGAGATCGTGATTTTTCAACGAAAATTGTCTCGGAGCTGACGACGCTATGTAAGGAAGAAGGACCGCTGATTGTTCTATTTTATAGTCCGCCATTTTACCCTTCGGTGTCCTCAACAGAAGATGCGCATATTCAGAAGACATTCAAGAAGATTCAAAAAGAGGCAAAAGAGGTATATGGACTTGAAGTAGAGGAAGTGAAATATTTCCCGGGATTGTCTGATTTAAGTTACTTACAGCTCGAAAAGCAGGAAGTAGGTCATTATACAACCAATATGCCGCTTTACCAAAAAGGCTATTCTTTACCGCAAGGAGAAAAGGAAGCCCTTTACGTACCAGTCATCAACGTAGGTCCACTAGGAAAGGACCCGCACAAATGGACAGAGCGGCTGCACGTCCCGTTCTCTTTTGGCATTTTGCCAGAATTATTAGAATCAACGATTCATGCTTTATTAGAGAAAAAGTAAGTAGATGTAATGAAGAGCCCTATCTTAATGATAGGGCTTTTGGTTGTGAATGTTCAGTCTATATTTTCATGGTTATACCAAAAGTTTCATACGTAAATTGTATATAAAACAATAGTCCTTACAAAAAATAGTGAAAATGATTGAAATATTCAGAAAAGTCTATTATAATCAATTATGTAATTAAGTTACAATTTATCTAATTAAAAGGAGGTGATGAAAATGAAGCGTAACGAGTGGATTGCAATCTAATGAATAGAATCAATACTTACTGAAAAGAGTGTTTCGCAGAGAAGTGATTTTTTTAGCTTCTCTGTGAATTTGTATGTGGGATAAAAATAGACGAGAGTTGGGTGAGAGAATTGTCAAATATGAAAAGTTATTATGATGAGCATCCGTCTTTATGGAATTTTCTTTATCCTTTTTTTGGCCAAGCGAGCCAAGAAGGAGCACAATCTCGTGTGACAGAATTCATTCAGAAAGAACGAACATTTCAAAAAGGGAAAAACGCTTTATATTTACATATCCCTTTCTGCGATACGATCTGTTCGTTTTGTCCTTTTATTAAATCTACGAAATATGAGCCCATTATCGGAAAGTATATAGATGCTTTAATCAATGAGATGCGTATCTTATCCCAATCCCCTAATATCCAAAAAATGACGTTTGATGTGGTGTTCGTTGGTGGAGGTACTCCTTCCATAATGCCCCCAGAACTAATCTATCGACTTTCGACCGCTATAAAAGAAAATTTCTCATTATCTGCTGATTATGAATGGACATTTGAATGTGAAGCAAAAACAGCTACACCAGAAAGAGTGGCTGCTATGGCTGAAGGTGGAGCCAACAGAGGGAGCTTTGGTGTCCAAACATTAAATGAACACTATCGGAAAATGTTCAACTTAACGGCTAGTTTTGATCAAATCTCTCAGACTGTGGACTTAATGAAACGTCATTTCCAATCTTATAACATTGATTTGCTTTATCAGCTGCCTGGACAAACGAAAGAAGAGATGATAGAGGACATAAATGGAGTGATGTCATTAGGAAGCACAAGTATTGATACGTATCCACTAGAATATATTGCTTGTTCGAAGGGATGGTTATCAAAAATTAACAAAGGCAAGGTGCCAATGCCGCCAAATCCTAAAGAAAAATTTGAGTTTAGTGATACATTATATCGTCATTTAAAAAAGAATGGCTGGCATCAAAATTATGTGTATACGTTTATGGCTCCAGAGCATCAGAATAAACGTTTTCAATATGGCGAAGTGATTTACGGGGGATATGAAGATCAATATATTGGTTTGGGAACAGGAGCGATCTCCTACATGCAAGGCATGATATGGTCAAATGAAGGAAATACGCAAAAGTATATCGAAAGCCTGACGAATCAAGAATTACCTATTGTTAAATCTAGAGAATATCATGCTTTTGATAGAAGACTCGTCTTCTTCCCTAAAACAATGAAAATAGAAAAAACATATCTCAATCGAATGCCAAAGCGTGAGGAAATCTATCGTAAACTACAACTGCTCATAATGAAAGGAGTAGTTGAAGAAGCGGAGCAATATTTTGTAATCAAAGAAGAAGCGAAGCCATGGTATCCGGCGATCTTAGTTGATCTTATACCAGAAAAAGAGAGAGAAAATTATGATCAAGCCGTGGAGTTTATGCAAAAAGAGTTAGGCTGGTACGAGTCGACTGAGGTGCTCCTCTAATGGTTTCAAAGAAAGAAACGACATCTCTTTTCAAAGATCAAAATTTTGTCTGTTTCTTTATTGGGCAAAACTTATCTGCTTTTGGAGATTGGTTTAGAACGATAGCGACGATTGGTTTAATTTATGAGCTTACTGGGAAAGCGACCCATCTAAGCATTCTATTTATTTGTTCCATGCTCCCTCTCATTTTAACATCTATGCTTTTGAGCCCAATTATAGATAAGTTTTCTTACAAAAAAGTTGTGATATTCGCAGATGTGGCACGCTTTATCATTGGACTGGGGTTTGTTTTAGTTGTCACAATGAATGTTACACCGTTTATCCTTTATTTATTATTAGCGTTAAATGGTGCTTTCTCTGGTATATATCTGCCTGCTCGTTCATCTATGATACCTGAAATCCTTGATAAGGAGCAGCTTTCTAAGGGGAATAGTATACTGGCCACATCTTTTAGCGCATCGATGCTCATTGCGACAGGATTAGGCGGGTTGGTGACAGAAATTTGGTCAATTTCCACAATTTATTTAGTAGATGCGCTGACATTTTTATTATCAGCTATGCTGTTAATTCCAATTAAAGCGAAAGAAGCGTCTGAAAAAAAAGAGTATGTGTCATATGTTCAAAGTTTTAAAGAAGGAATTAAAGAAATCAAGGGATCACCCAAAATTCAAAGCGCCATATGGATATTGATGTCAAGAGAGTTTGCTTTAAGCATCGTTTATGTTTTATTTAGTCTGTATATTTTAGAAGTGGCAAGAGAAGGGAATTTTGGCTTGGGGCTTGGTCATACAATTAGTGGACTAGGGCAAATTATCGGTGGACTTACACTTGCAGCGTACTTCAAAAAAGTGAAATTCTCCTTTCAATTTTATAAAAGGTGGTCTACATTAGCGGTTATATTGCTTGCGATATTACATGCATTGTCGTATCAACAAACGACTTTTATTGGATTTTTGATTGTTGTTTTATTAGCCAATCTATTATATAGCCCAATCGAAGTTTTGTATTCTACTAATATTATGACATATGCAAGCAGTCATTTAAGAGCCCGTGTGTTTTCAGCAGGTCTTGCATTATCACGCATATTTTATATTAGTGGGTTTATCCTCATGGCATTTATCGGAGATTTGATTCCTATACATGTCATCGCTATAGGGATGGCAGGGCTTGTGATAGTAGCAGGTTTGATGAACAGCTTACTGCTACTAAAAGGAAAGCATCAAGATAAATCAAAAGTAGAAATGCATTCACTGTAAAGGAGACGTTGATTGCGTAATGGAAACTGGGAAATTAACAAAAACAGACATCATCACATCGCTTCAGGAAAGTATGAGTGAACTAGAGAAGATAGTGAAGGCTTGTGATGATTACACACTGGATCAATCTTTGGGGGAGGGGAAGTGGTCAATTAAGCAGCTCGCCGGGCATTTGTATGACACAGAAGAAGTCTGGTCAGAGCGGATAGAGCAAGCGATATCAGATGATCACACGCCCTTTCAATCGTATGATCCTGAAATATACGTGAAAGAAAGAGCGTATGAATGGTATAACGCTGACGATATCAAAGCATTGATCAAACGGATGAAAGAGAGAAGAAACAACACGCTTCGGCTATTAGAAAAAGATATTTGGGCACAATCAGGCCTGCATCCGGAAGAAGGAGTGATGACCGTCCAAATATTAGCTGAAACTATCGCTTTACATGAACAACATCATCTGGATCAAATCAAAGCCATCATGTCAATGAGTGAATCATCTACATGAGGAGGTGCTAAAGTGAAGCATCAAGAATTATTAGTTGATGTGAATTTTTATCAGGCACGTGATTCTTTATTAGAACAAGCCATTTCTAGTAAAGAACAGAAAGAACCGAAGTGTGAATCACGCAATTCACACCCAGTGGCCAGCGAGAAAAAATAGAGGGTCATATGTGAAAAAGCACCTGTCATCAAAACAGGTGCTTTTCAATTTCATTTATACGTGCTTGCTGAAAACATTTCGTTTAATTCTGCTGCGCGTTTAGTGGCTGTTTTGACACAATCGACAACGGCCTCTTCAAATTGATAGGCAGCCAGTGTGTTTAGGCCGGCTTCTGTTGTTCCGCCTTCACTTGTGATTTCCTTGCGCAGTTCGGCAGGCTCTTTTCCGCTGTCTTGAAGCATATTAGCGGCGCCCGCAATCATTTGGCAAATGAGTAATTTCGCAGTTGCTTGGTCCATTCCAAGTTCTGAAGCACCTCGCTCCATTCCTTCAATCAATTGATAAATGAAGGCTGGGCCGCTGCCTGCGATGGCTGTCACAGCATTTAGCTGCGATTCATCTAATACTGTGACATGCCCGATTGTTTCAAACAGCTCGACGGCTTTTTTCTTTTGCTCCTCTGTCACTTCATGACTTACGGCAATACCTGTTGCTGACTGCTGAATCGCCGCTGATGTATTTGGCATCGCACGAACGACTGCTGTCTTTCCGCCAGCATAGTGTTGAATCGTTTCAATGGAAATACCAGCTAAAATAGAAATGATCAGCTGTCCATGTAAATGAGGCTGGACTTCAGAAATTCCGCTTTCTGCATCCTTCGGTTTTAAGGCAAAAACGAGAATATCCGCTTCTTCATAAATAAAGGACCGAGCGAAATCCGTTTTGACCCCATAACGTACCTGTAATTCTTCTAATCGTTTTTCATTCGTTTTGTTTGTAACAATGATATCTTCATTCGACATCATTCCGCTTTTTAATAAACCTTTGATCATAGACTCTGCCATTGAGCCTGCACCGATAAATCCAATTTTACTCATAAGCTGCTCCTCCTTGTAGAAAATAAAAAAACCTCTCGCCTGAAAAGGACGAAAGGTTTTTCGCGGTACCACCCTCAATTAGCATGCAAACATGCATACTCAGCTCTAGTCCCTTAACGCGGGAAACGTTTAGGTTTGCCTAACAGCTCAAAGGGCAGGTTCAGCAAATAAGAGGATGGTGAAGTCTTTCAGCCGGCGGACCTCACTCTCTTGCATCGTTATTTTGCTTACTAATCCTTATCATCGCGCATCATATATTTGTTGTTCATTATGCAACGATGGACAAGTTTATGTCAATAGGGCAGTTTAAAAAATTGCCCATCTAAACCGCATGACAGTCTGCCTTTTGCAAGATACAATGAAGTAAGAAGGCTTAAGTCCCACAATCATGAGTCAAAAAGCAGGAGATGACGTATAAAAGTGAAAGAAAACATCATTCAATTATCCATCCCGACGCCGTTTGCCGTTGGGGATGTGCATGCATATGTTTTAAAAGGAGAGGCCGTCACCTTAGTAGATTGCGGTCCGATGACAGAAGAGGCAGAGCATGCCTTTGTCACGCAATTAAAGGAACATCGTTTATCGATAGACGATATTGATCAAGTGGTGCTGACCCATCATCATGCAGATCATGTCGGTCTGTTAAATCTGATGAAACCTCATGTCCGTGTGATCGGACACCAGCTAAATGAGCCGTATATTAGTCAGGATCCAGTGTTTAAGCAGCGCCAAGTGGACTTTATGATTCCTTTTTTTCAGCAGTTAGGTGTCCCGCTTCGGCAAAATGAGTGTGAAAAAATGGTGAAGCAATCTTATACATATTCTTGTACTTCACATGTAGATGAGATCATAAAAGAAGGTGATCGTTTAAGCGGGCATGAACACTTCTTTGTGATGGAAACACCCGGACACGCACAGTCTCATCTTTCCTTTTTAGATGAAAGAACGGGGAATTTTATTGGCGGCGACCTGCTTTTGACGACCATTTCTTCAAATCCGTTAATGGAAGCACCGTATGAGGGCGAGGAACGTCAAAAATCACTGCTTCAATATAAAGCATCACTCAATCGGTTATTGCGTCTGCCAATCAAGACGATTTATCCAGGACACGGTCAGCTCATCACGTCCCACCATGAATTGATTGAAGAAAGATTTAAGAAACAAGAGAAACGGGCAAATACGATGTATCAGCTGCTTAAACAAAAAGAAATGACGGCCTTTCATCTTTGCCGCAAGCTATTTCCAGTGATGTATGAAGAGGCCTTGTTTTTAACGATGTCAGAGACAGTGGGGCAGCTGGATGTGCTCTTAGAGGCTGGGCAAATTGAAGAAGTGCAAAAAGACGGAATTGTCTATTACAGAGCAAACTAAGGAGTGAAACGCATGGGGCGATTGACAGGAAAAAGGATTTGGATTACAGGCGCATCTGGGGGCATTGGTGAAAAAATGGCGTACTTGGCAGCAGAAGAAGGTGCAGAGGTCATTATTTCAGCAAGACGAGTGGAAAAGCTTACTGGTGTGAAAGAAAAAATTATGAGCGCTGGCGGGGTGTGTCACATCGCTCAGCTTGATGTCAGCAAGCTTGACGACATTGATCGCGCGTATGAAGAAGTGGGGCCGGTCGATATTTTGGTCAACAATGCCGGCTTTGGCGTATTCGATCTCGTCGAAGATGCCTCCATAGAGGAAATGGTGTCGATGTTTGAGGTGAATGTGTTTGGCTTAATCGCCTGCACGAAAAAGGTCATCCCTGAGATGAAACAAAGAGGGCAGGGACATATTATCAATATCGCATCCCAGGCAGGAAAGATTGCGACACCCAAATCAGCGATTTATTCCGCATCAAAGCATGCCGTTCTTGGATTTTCAAACAGCCTCAGAATGGAGCTGGCAGACTCAGGCATTCACGTGACGACGGTCAACCCAGGACCGATTGCTACAGACTTTTTTACCATCGCTGACCGCAGCGGTGAATATGTGAAGAACGTTGATTTTATGATGCTGAGTGCGGACAAGGTGGCAGGGAAGGTCGTATCTGCCATGATGACGAAAAAGAGAGAGATTAATCTGCCCGGCTGGATGAACGCTGGCAGCAAATTGTATCAGTTATTCCCATTTTTATTTGAAAAAGCAGCACGAAAAGCGATGATGAAAAAGTAACAAAAAAGAAACCGGTTTTGAACTGGTTTCTTTTTTTGAGGTAAGGCTTCATTGTGACACTTTCTATATCCGTCTTGCCGCTTGCTGAAGCGGGTCCCATACACTGTTAAAAGGCGGTGCATAGCTAATATCTAAATCTTCAAGATCTGTTATGGTCAGCTCTTGGTAAAGGGCAGCCGCCACGATATCGATCCGTTTATCTACACCGTTTCTGCCGATGATTTGGGCACCAAGCAAGGTATGGTTATCGCTTCTGTAAATCAGTTTCACTTTCATTTTCTGCGCTTCTGGGTAATACTTCGCGTGATCTGTACTATCAATGGTGATGACGGAGAAAGGAATGTCCGCCTCTTTTGCTTCTTTTTCTGATAAGCCTGTTCGTCCCGCTGTCACGTCCATAAATTTCATGACGGCTGTTCCAGTCACGCCTTGAAACGCCCGGTTTGTCCCTGTCATATGAAAGCCTGCGATTCTCCCTTGTTTATTCGCCGTTGTGCCGAGCGGAATATAATCCAATGATTTTTTGATGCGGTGATAGGTTGCTGCGCAATCACCGGCAGCATAAATGTCTTTTATATTGGTTTGCATGTATTGATTTACTGCAATAGCGCCATTTTGAAGACGCTTGATTCCGGTATGATGTAAAAAGGAGGTTTGCGGAGTGATACCGATGGCCATGATGACCATATCTGTTTGAATGGTTTGTTTGTCTGTGATAACAGCTGTGACATGTGACTTGCCTTCTAATTGCTGTACCGTTTCTCCGAGCGATACGTGAATGCCCTTGGCGTCAGCCTCTTCTTTAAGGTGTTTTGCCATATCGGAGTCAAAGCCCGGGCCGAGTGCTGCTCCCCGCTGAATGATATGTACGTTTTTTCCGAGCGCTTTTAAATTTTCAGCCATTTCAAGGCCGATATATCCACCTCCAATGATCGTGACATGTGTGATGTCCTTTTCTAAATGTTCTAAAATGGACAGCGCATGCGGGATGGTTTTTAATACGTGTACGCCTTCTAATGGCTGGCTGTCTAAATTCAGAGTGACAGGGCTTGCTCCTGTCGCAATTAAGAGGCGGTCGTAGCTTTCTGTAAAGGGTTCCTTTGTTTTCGTATGATGACCCGACACTGTTTTCTGCTCTGGGTCAATGGAGGTCACTTCGTGTAAGCATCTGGCGTCAATTCCATATTTCTCACGAAAGGTTTCAGCACTGCGTGCGATCAGCTTTCTGTGATCATCAATGAGACCGCCGATCAAGTAGGGGAGTCCGCACTGTCCATATGAGAAAATCTCTCCTTTTTCAAAAGCAACAATGTATGCATCTGGATCCTCTCTATATATTTGCATAGCGCAGCTCATTCCAGCTGCGTCTCCGCCAATCATCACATATTTCATTTAGTGTGCTCCCTTCTATCTATCGTACTGAATACTCTTATTTACCCTCATATTCCTTTTTTTAATGCTTTTTTTTGCAAAACAAGCAAACTTTCGTTGAAAAATAAAGACAGCGCCTTCATTTTAAGCTACAATCGGATTATCGTCTTTTTTGGGTTACGAGTTTAGTGAAGATTGGTGGGAAAGACTTTGAGTGACACGCGACTAGATTTTAATACGCTATACACGCGCCATACGAGAGAGGCCTGGGCAGCTCTTGGAGAATATATGCCGGTATCTGTTTCTGAAGAAGAAGCGAGAGCGCTGCAAGGGTTAAATGACTATTTATCGCTTGAAGAAGTTCGAGATATTTACATACCGCTTATTCGTTTTCTGACATTACATGTCTTTGCAGAAAAACAAAAAAACCAGCATGTGAATGCCTTTTTAAACTACCCACATCATGCCAAGATTCCTTTTTTAATTGGGATTGCTGGAAGTGTAGCTGTCGGGAAAAGCACAACGGCTCGTATCATTGAAACGCTTTTATCGAGGCTTGGAGATGGGCTGAAGGTAAGTCTTGTAACAACAGATGGCTTTTTATATCCTCAAAAAGAATTAAAGGATCGAGGGCTGATGGAAAAGAAAGGCTTCCCGGAAAGCTATGATGTCAAAGCCCTGCTGTCTTTTTTGAATGAATTAAAATCAGGTAAACAAACTGTGCATGCCCCGGTATATTCGCATCTGACCTATGACCGGCTTGAAGGGGTGTATGAAACAGTAGAGGATGCGGATATTGTCATTATTGAAGGAATCAATGTACTCCAATCACCAGCGCTGGATGATTTGAAGGATGAACCACGTGTGTTTGTATCAGATTTCTTTGATTTTTCGATTTATGTAGACGCCGCTGAAACGCAAATTCAATCATGGTATAAAGAACGATTTCGTTTGCTAAGGGAAACAGCCTTCCAAGACCCTGAATCCTTCTTTCATCAATATAAAGATTTGACGGATGAAGAGGCAGATCAAATGGCAAGCACCATTTGGAATACCGTGAACCGCCCTAATTTATATCAAAATATTTTACCGACAAAATATCGAGCTGATCTCATTTTGAAAAAAGGGGATCAGCACAAGGTGGAAGAGATCGCCATCCGCCGGGTATAAATGAAAAACCGCTCAAACGAGAGAGCGGTTTTTTTAATGATCTCCACTTACTTTAACAGCTATGGCTGCTGCCGATCGCTTTTTTAGACGGTAATATCCAATGAGTAAGAATGGAACGCCTGCGATGGTGATCATTGACAAGACCGTAAAAATGGAGAGGGGATGGGCTGCGCCAAAATAGTCAATGCACAGTCCGCCGACAAATGGTCCGATGACACTGCCGAGCTGAGAAAATCCCATCGCCCCAAAGTACGATCCCTTCACTTCAGGCTTTGCAATATTGTCTACAAAAAGATCCATCATCGCAAACAGCAGAACCTCCCCAATCGTAAACACGACAATGATGAAAGCAAGCATGCCGAGACTTTGTGAAAAAGCAATGGCAAACAAACTGCCGGCAAGAAGAATATTCCCGGTGGTCAGCGACAAAATGGTGGAGTAGCGCTTCGCAATCATGATGAGCGGATATTGTACGACAATGACAACCACTGCATTTAAAGATAAAAGATATCCAAACAGTTTAGGACCATCCTCAATCATAGGTGACGCTGATAAGTATTGAGGCAGCGTTGAGCTTAAATGCGAATACCCGAACGAACATAAGGTAACGCCGATGAGGATGATGCTAAAGACCGTATCTTTTTGGATAATGGAAAGGGCTTTTTTGACGCTGATTTGTTTCGTACTTTCTGGAGCAGCAACTGGATGCTTCTGAAATTGCCAGGCCAGTGTTAATCCATATAACAAATAAATGAAGGCAGCGACAAGAAATGGAAATGTTGTTTTCGATGATCCTAGATATAAGCCAAGCAGCGGGCCGAAGATCACCCCGATATTAATGGCCGTATACCGTAAATTAAAAACAAACAACCGAATACTTGATGGGGTGACATCAGATAAGAGTGCCTTAGACGTCGGTTCAAACAGTGCCCGGCACAGTCCATTTAAAGCGTTCATGAGAAAGAAGACCCAAATGGCATCTGCAAACGCAAAGCCAACAAAGACAAGTGTCCAGCCGAAGATGGATAGAAGCATGACCTTTTTCCTGCCGATTCGGTCAGAAACATAGCCGCCGTAAAAACTCGCCACGATCCCAATAAGGGAGCTGACGGCAATGATTAACCCAGCTGAAGAAGCTGAAGCCCCTTTGACTTGTGTCAAATAAACGGCCAAAAAAGGAATGCTCATGGACGTCGCCATTCGGCCGAATATGGTGCCGATGATGATCGTCCAACTAAGTGGATGTAAAGTACGTAAATTATTTTTCATGATGTTTCTCCCCTGAGTGTTAAGATGTTCCAATCATACATGAAAAATTGTGCAAATTAAATACACAATTTGATGGAGGAGACATCCGCCATATGACAGAGGAGGCCAGAATAGCTCGCAAATTTGGAGAGCATGTTTTTTCTGCCGATGCTTCTATGTCTTTTAGATCTTCTGATTCGTATGGTCACTTAAAGACAATTTAATCAAGATCAATCGCGACAATTTGCTGCAAGGACAGGTGGAGAACATCTTCATCATTGACGATTTTTATGCGCCGGGTTTCATAATGAATGGCTTTCACCCAGCCCCAAAACTGCTGTTTCATACCTGCTGCAGCATATGTCACGCAAATCGCTTGGTCCTCTGTAATCGACTGTGTGATCAAAAAATTCATTTCCTCTAGCTGATCAGTGCTCAGCGAAGGAGGCGTGTATTCTTTTTTCTTTCGTTTTTGAGCAAGCAGCTGTTCACGGTGCTCTGGGAGCATCATTCGGCTTGATTCCCACATGATGTTGTATCCAGGTGTTAATTTATTGGGATTCATGGCTGTTCGCCTCCGTTATTTGTAATGTCCACCAATTTTTTCGGCGCGGTGATACGCCTGCCCTGCGCTTGTTAGTGACGAGGCGTGCAAGAGTGCAGCAGGTCCATACTTCATATGGATCGCATCAAATACTTTGCTGAGTCTGTCTTTTTTGAAATGGTGATCAAATAAACTCAGCTGATAGTGGCTGTCAGGCTGCAGCTGCGAGAGAGTAATGCCTACACTGCGAATGGGCTCGCCGTCCCAGTGCTGCTGGCATAGCTGAATGGCTGCGTCTGCAATATCTCTCCCGTACTGTGTGGGTGAATGGAGCTTGATTTGTCTATGAAATCCAGTCGGATGAGAAAAATCAGCGCCTCTTATGCCAACAGCCACCGTTTGTCCAACATAATGCTTAAAGCGCGCACGTCTTGCCACTTCTTCACTCAATTCAAGAATGGCGACTTTGATGTCCTCAAAAGACGCATAATCATGGGGAAGGGTCATATGATGCCCAACCGCTTTTTGCTGATCATGTGTGTGAAGAGTGACCGGGGAGGGATCGTGTCCTAAAGCTGTTCGCTGCAGAAGCTCCCCGTTGATTCCCCAGCGTTTTTTTAGCCGGTCTAACGGATAAGCAGCAAGTGTCCCGATGGTACTGATGCCCATTCGTTTTAAATGATGCTCCATCCGTTTGCCGACACCAAATAATTTTCCAATCGGAAGCGGCCATAAATCATCCGCAACCCGGTCTGCACGAAGTTCATAGATGCCAGATTTGTTTTTTTTAGCAAAATGATCACAGGCCATTTTAGCGAGCACTTTATTAGGACCAATGCCAACACGTGCGTAAATGCCTGTCTGGTTCATAATGGTCGTTTGTATATTTTGAGCGATCTCGCGGGGCGAACCGAGTAGTGTCACACTTCCCGTAATATCGAGAAACTGTTCATCAATTGAATAGGGTTCGACAAGATCCGTGTATTGTTCAAGCAGTTCTGTCATCATGACAGAGACATCAAGGTAGCGCTGCATACGTGGACGTACGACGACGGCTTCAGGGCATTTCTCCTGTGCTTCCCATAATCTTGATGCATTTTGTACGCCCCGTTTTTTAGCGAGCGGGCAGGCCGCAAGTACGACCCCGCTCCGTCGCTCGGGATCTCCTGAGACGATGAGCGGCACATCCTTCAAATGGGGAGCCTCCACTTTTTCGACTGACGCATAAAACGACTGCATATCCACAAGCAGAATGGCTCGTTCATTCATGATTTTCACCTCTTAGAACGTATGTTCTGTATACATTTTAACCGCCCGAAGGTGAAATTGATACTGGTAAATCATTCAAAGAGAAGAGTGTAAATCCATACAAAAAAGACGAAGTGTCTCCACTTCGTCTCATCTGGGGAAAATGAGTCGTTTTAAGCATGTGCCAAGTTGTTGGATGTTTGGAGCGGCTCAGAACGCAAACGATAGGCCGTTAGTTTTTTCTTAGGCTTATGGGTAAACTGCCGCACCACATCCACGTGGTCATCGTAATGATACAGATAAAGGGTTACATCATGCTTGCCAAGCTTTGTTTGCATGGTAAGCGGCGCCGGCCCTTCCTGCGGATGAAGAAAACGCTCTTCGTCACCAGGATAAATATAATAGCGTTCAATAAAGATCGCATCATTAAAATGTTGAATAATTTCGGATGTTTGCTGATCATCGAGTGGACGTCCTTGAAACGTCATCGTTGTTTGATCACTTGTTACTTTTGCATGCACCGCATAACGACTAAAAAGGCGTTCAACAACACCCGAAGGCAGCGAAGTGACAAGCAGCTTTAAAAGACTAAACACAACAAGTGAAGTAACAATCCAAACCAATATCATCATCTCCAATAAACGTTTGTTCCATTTCCTATATGATCCATCTTAACATAACAAAAGAATAAAACTTTCGCACAAAAAGTGAACTTTTTGAAATAAGTGTGAAGATTTTAAAGGAGATGACAGCGAAAGAACGAAGAACCAACAAAGCTGAAGGGAAAAAAGGCTGATACATCACCTTTACAAACAATTGATCAGACAGGTAGACTATTGAAACAGTTGATTTTTGTGAAACGGTACAGCTAAAAATAAAAAGGGGCGAGGCCATCATGATACGTCAAGTAAAGCCGTCAGATTTTTATGCGGTCACATCCGTCATTCAAAGCTGGTGGGGAGGCAGAGATTTACGCGCGAAATTGCCAAAGCTATTTTTCGAACATTTTCAGCAAACAAGTTTTGTCGTTGTTGAAAAAGGTGAACTGATTGGCTTTTTAGTCGGTTTTTTATCGCAATCGCATTCAGATGAAGCGTATATTCACTTTGTTGGGGTACATCCAGACCACCGGAAATTAAAGATTGGCAAAATTCTCTATCAAGCGTTTTATGAAGCGGCTGAAAAGGAAGGAAGAACAACGATTAAGGCCGTTACAGCTCCTGTCAATAAAGTCTCGATTGCTTACCATACAAAGCTCGGTTTTCAGATAGAAAAGGGAGATAAAACAGTGGATGGCATTTCAGTTTTTTCAGATTACGACGGCATTCATGAAGACCGGGTACTATTTGTGAAAAGGCTGGAGGCGAACGCATGATCATCAGACTGGATCAAAAAAATAAAGAAATAGCAAAAGAGCTGTTACATATACAATTAGCCGCATATCAGCGGGAGGCAGAACAAATTGGCTATCAAGATTTACCGCCCTTAAAAGAAACGGTTCAAGACATAATAGAAACAGATGAGATTTTCATAGGATTTGAAAAAGAGGGGCATTTGTTAGGGATCGCTTCATATGAACTGCATGACGATCGGATCATCCTCAGCCGGTTAGCTGTGCACCCACATCATGTCAATCAAGGAATCGGGACAGCGCTCCTGCAATCCATTATCCAGCATCAAAAAACAATCGAGCTCACAACAGCAGAGGCAAATACACCAGCAATCAAGCTTTATGAAAAACTAGGGTTTAAACAGAAGGACCGTTTGCAGGTGGAAAACAATCTGATGTTAACAAAGATGGAACGTTTGATGCTTCGAAAGGTGGAAGTGATTGAATACCAATCGAGCTGGCCAAAACAATTTCAAGATGAGCACAACAAGCTGAAAAAGATAGTTGGCGACAACTGGGTATATGGCCACCATATTGGCAGTACGTCAGTCATAGGAATGGCGGCTAAGCCAATTATTGATATCTTGCTAGAGGTGAAGCATATCAGCACCTTAGATGAGTATAACCACCTGTTTCGCCAGCTTGGATATGAACCGCTCGGAGAAAATGGACTCAAGGGAAGACGTTTTTTTAGAAAAGGCGGCTTGAACCGAACACATCACGTTCACGCCTATGAAGCCGGACATGATGATGTAAAAAGGCATTTGGTGTTCCGAGATTATTTAAAAGCTGCACCTGATCGTGCCAAAGCCTATGCAGATAAAAAGCGTCAATTGGCAAAAACCTATCCTGAAGATATGGCAAATTATATCAAAGGAAAAGATGAGCTCATTAAAGAAATTGAACAAGAAGCGTACAATTGGTCAGACCAGCTAAAGGCAAATGATCAGACATAAGAGCTGACAGGGCGTGAACATGTTTAATTGATGACTGATATGTTACAATGTAACAATCAACGAAAAAAGGATGTTCGGCATGTATATTCATATAACAGAACCAGCAGCAGCGTTCCTTACAAAACAACAAGCAGGGCATGAAACAAAAGAACTGCTCCTTCGATATGATTCAGATGGGTGCGGCTGTGCGGTAAGCGGTGTCCCAATGATTTGGCTCACAGGTGAAAGAACAGGCGAATGGGAAGAACTCAAGCATAATCAGCTCTTTAAGCTGTACATACACACAGCACAAAAGGTCTTTTTTGACGAGGAAATGACGATTGATTTTAACGAAAAAGCCAACACACTCATGTTGAAAAGTCCTCAACAAATACTCAGCCCGAGAATGGGTATACTTGTAAAGTAAGGTGGAAATGTAGTGGATCAAAAGCTAAAAGTGATACAAAATACGGCACAAAATAAAACATGGGTGTCGTTTTTAAATAACAATCATCCCTATAGCCTTTTGCACTGGTCAATAGGTGGAATGGATTCGGTGAAAAAGGACGTTTGGCTTCTTCAAGATGAAGTCACATTTGAAACAGAAGAATTTCCAACGCTCGAATTAGCTGTCAATTGGATCAAAGAGAATATGGACCAAGTAACAGATGTATTATAAAAGCCCTTTTTCGGAAGGGTTTTTTTCGTGCGTTCATCATCTCATCAAACCGCATGGCTGTCTAATCCGGAAAATGATCTTTTGGGAACGGAAAAAGCCGTTTTTCAACAAACAATTCGACAAAATGAGCAAGCTAGAAATAAAAAAATAATGGCTGTAAATGCCGAAAAATAGGCATTTGCAGCGTTAATTGCGGGATACCGAAAACTTTGCGAAAAATGACATTTCATATTTCTTCCATTCGAGGAAATGTGATAGAATACAACATGTATCGTATATGAGAAGGGAGGTGCTAAAGTGAATTGAAGCTCAAGCTGTCATCGCCTCAGGTTGGAATCAAAATAAACGAATGGTATAGGCAGATTTGCGGATTTCATGTGATGAAAGCAGAGAAGCTGAAGGCGGAGATCGAGCAGGAAATCCTGGAGATGGAGCAGGATCAAAACTTGTTATTGTTTTACCAGCTGATGGATTTTCGCCACAAGGTGATGCTTGAATATTTTGAACCGGCAAAGAAAGCCTCGAATGATGAAGAGATTAAGAATTTGCTAGAAACGATTGAACATTCACAAACGAAATTAACGGATATGCTTGAATACTATGTTCATTTTTTCACAGGAATGTTTGAATTTGAACAGAGAAACTATTTAAGTGCCATTGCTTATTACCGCTCAGCAGAAAAAAAGCTCAATCTCATATCAGATGATATAGAAAGAGCAGAATTTTACTTTAAATTAGCAGAAATTTACTACCACATGAAACAAACCCACTTTTCGATGCACTATGCCTTGCAAGCGTTAGATACGTACTCTGCCTACAGAACGTACACGCTGAGAATCATCCACTGTGAATTTGTCATTGGTGCAAACTATGATGATTTGAAATGCTATGAACATGCATTGCCCTACTTTAAAAATGCTCTAAAGCGAGCACGCTCAATTGGAAACCCTCGAGTCATAGGTTCGGCCCTTTTCAACTTAGGTAACTGTTATTATCAAATGAACGATCTTGCGGAAGCAAGCCGTTATCTGAGAGACTCTATTGAAGTGTTTGAAAAGGAGAATTTAACCCATCTTAATCGCTCTCTAGACCCACTATTTATGCTGACACAAATCCTGTTTAAACAAAAACAAATAGAAGAGTCGTTAACCCTCTATCAACAAGGTATTATGAAGGCCTGTGAATTAGAAGATGAAATTTACATCTGCAAATTTCAGTTCTTAAAAGCATTATATGTTGATGCAGACATAACAATCATAGACGATACATTAGACCTGCTCGAGGACAAGCGCTTATACCCAGATATTGAGGAATTGGCACTTGATGCGGCTCATTATTACAATGAGCTTGGACTGTTTGAAGTATCTACCCGGTTTTACGAAAGGAAAATTCAAGCCATATCAAAAATCCAAAATGGGGGTCATTTATATGAAAACGAGTTTGATAGTTCTTTTATTGGCAGCAACTGCAGGATTATCGGTCATGAGTCAGCAGCAATCGGAAGAGAGCCATATGGAGCTTGCGGGCAGACACCATACAACAGTGGTGACTATCGCATAAGTTAGCTCAAAAAGAGGGGACGAACTGCTGTTCATTCTCCTCTTTTATTTTCATTCAATTCAAATCTTTGAAGAAATGCTTGAATTTCTTGCTCATAAGCTTCCTTATTTTCGCTAAAAGACATTGCATGCGCACCGTGTGGCGCAATAAATAACTGTTTGTCACCCTTTTTTCGTGCATATAACTGCTGACTTTGCTCACAGGGGATATAGTCGTCATGGCGGCTATGAATAAAAAGTACAGGTTCTTTCACCTGGTCGATCACATCAAGAGGGGAAACTTGCCGGATGCGGTATCCATCCCGCCATTTTAACACTTGATCACTTAGTGGAAGAATCCACTCTCCTGAAAGGCGAAAGTCTGTTTTTAATCGATAAAGAAGCTGATCCTCAAAAGAAGCAAAAGGGCAGTCTGCTATGTAAAAATTGGCGTTTGCTTCCGGCTTTGCAGCATATAACAAGGTCGTGACTGCACCCATTGATTCTCCGTGTATCCCAATGATGGCACTTTCTCCGAGTTTTTGTCTGAGCCACTTTACGATCTTTGCTAGATCTTCTTTTTCATAATATCCATAACTTGTGGTTTTCCCGCCGCTCATTCCATGTCTTCTATGATCATAAAGCATCACATTCCATCCGAGCTTTTGGAATAATTTCATATACTTAACGGAGTTAATCAAACTGACTGTAACACCGTGGCAAAGGACGATTGTGCGTGTTGTATGTGGATACGGCACAAAATAGCCATGGAGATCATAACCAAATGCTGAAGGAATACACACTTTCTCTTTTTTAAGCTGTTGAAATTCCTCATGATGATAATGGCCTCCATCTGATTCTCGTTTGATGAGCTCTTCATCCGTTAATTTTCGAATATACATCATTTTATTGGTGAAAAAAATGCCGATTGCAGCGAGTGGACATAATATGAAGGCAAATATAGCGATCCATTTCTTCATCTAGCCGATTCTTCCTTTCCGGAGTTTTTTCTATGACGATCATACCACATCTTGGGAGATTGGCGTGCCTCTTGCTCAGAAAATAAAACGGGTGATACACTAAGTCAAAAGGAGAGAGGCACAATGAAAAAGACCAAACAAGATCAAGCGAAATTAAAGGATGGCATAAACGATGATGTCAAACAGCAGCTTCTTCAAATGAAGCAGAACCTTGCCGTCGAGACAGAAAAAAGAGAAGAACAAAAACGACAAGACCTCCTTCGGCAGCAGAAAGAAAAAGAAAAAAACAAAAGTTTTTCAGAGCTGCTAGATGAAAGCCATTTAGACTGGAGAAAGTATAAAAGCTAAAAAAGAGGGCGATGATGCTCTCTTTTTTCATACCATCATCTTAAGATAGATCCACAGCAGAAACATAGAAGTGCTTAAAGAGAAAAGCACTTCTTCCCCCTTCACATCACTTCATTTCAGAATTGTGACAGTATGATCTTTACACTCAAACGAAACGAAATCCCATAACTTATGTTTAAAATAGGAGTAAAAAGGTGAGTATTGAATTATTTAAATTCCTTTTTATTGAAAATATGGTCATTAAGACCCTTTTGGTAGAGGATCATTCTCCTTATAATGAAGGTGTATTACAAAATTTGGTAATGGAGATGATTCACATGAAATTGAGAAAAACAATGGCTGGAGTCGCTTTATCTTTAGGATTGCTTTTACCTGTTTCTGGACAAGCTCTTGCTACAAATGAATTAACGAATGCTGATTTGAGTACAAAGGCAACTTCAATTGTAGATTGTTCTGTAACCCCTTTTAAAGGCGCAAGTAATCGACTATGTATGTATTCAGATAATGGTTCTTTTGCAAATAGTTTCAGTCGCTTTGGTACTACATTTTATCTTAAAGGCAAATCTGGAAATTATGCATATTATGAAAGTGCAAGATAAGGACAACGGGGCTTTTAGCCCCTCCTCATTTTTAATAGAGAAACACTAGCATCCTACATACGCTAAAATAAAAAGATTGTAGAAAAACATGAGTTTTTCTACAATCTGAGAGATCACATCATGTGATCTTTTTTGTTATTTGAACCGGTGCGTTTCATACACAGATGGTTTTGTATAGTAAGTTAATGCTTTGACTTCTTGGTCACTTAATGAACGTGCATTTGCTGCTGCTATATTTTCTTTTAACTGATCCACTGAGCTTGCACCAAATACAACGGAACTGACCGCAGAATGCTTCAGTATATACTGAATGGACAGTTCAGTGAGTGATAGGTCATAAGCGACTTTCTTTAAAGAAGGAATGATCTGCTGAAGCTCTTCAAATGAATATTGAAGATAGCCGTTTTTTTGAATCGCTGCACTTGCTTGAGAAAGTGGCTTTTCAGTTAATAATCCTTTCGCTAAAGGACCTCTTGCGA
Source organism: Bacillus sp. Je.9.29.b (assembly GCF_051129925.1). Classification (NCBI taxonomy): domain Bacteria; kingdom Bacillati; phylum Bacillota; class Bacilli; order Caryophanales; family Bacillaceae; genus Bacillus; species Bacillus sp. Je.9.29.b. The sequence continues at coordinate 270,043 of NZ_JBCPSO010000006.1, read as the reverse complement.
CAACACTAATGCTTTGTTCTTCAAGTAGAGAGAACCATTCTTCTGGGCGGCGGTCGAGTAAACTATATTGCATCATCACGCTTACGATATTGGACTTTTTGGCATATTCTTTAATGACATTTGGACGGATAGATGAAATGCCATAATAGCGAATTACGCCTTCCTCTACTAATTCTTCAAAAGCCTCAATCGTTTCATCAATGGGGTCATCAATCGTGCCTCCGTGCAATTGATATAAATCAATATAATCTGTTTGAAGCCGCTTGAGGCTTTGTTTTACTGCTTCCTTTATGTACGTTTTTGAAGGATCCCAGTCCCAGCCTGGTTTGCCTTTTTCAAAGCGGTTGCCGCCTTTTGTCGCCAAAATCAAATCCTGCCGTCTGTTTTTAATGGCTTCCCCGACAATTTCCTCATTTGTCCCAAAATCATATAAATCGGCTGTATCCAAATAGTTAATTCCGAGATCAATGGCCTCATCTAATAAAGAGAGCGCTTTTTCTTTTTCCGTCCCAAGAGACATGCATCCTAGTGCCGCCTCGCTCACTAAGAGATCTGAGGTGCCAATTCGTCTTTTTTTCAATTCCATCACACTCCTATCCTTTCACATTAAGTGAAAAAAATCAGGAATTCAAGCTAGTTGATTTCAAATGGCGCATTGAAGCAAGCGTTTCGCTTTTCGCTTCTCTTAAATCATCTATGTTAAAATAAATGAAGTAAAAAGTGAAAGTAGAACGAGGAGCTGACAAATTTGAAGGACTTTGAAGAAAAAACATTATCGTCGAAAGAATTATACAACGGAAAAATCATTGATTTGGTTCTTGAAGATGTAGAATTGCCTAACGGAAAACAAGGCAAACGCGAAATCATTAAACATCCTGGTGCAGTAGCCGTCATTGCACGTACAGACGAAAATAAAATCATCTTGGTCAAACAATACCGTAAAGCACTAGAGAGAGCCATCGTTGAAATTCCGGCCGGAAAACTAGAAAAAGGGGAAGAGCCGGCACATACAGCACTAAGAGAATTAGAAGAAGAAACAGGATATACAACTCAGCAGCTTCAAAAGCTAACGGCCTTTTATACATCACCTGGTTTTGCAGATGAAATTGTTCACATCTATCTAGCAGATCAGCTAGTTCCGCTTGAAGAAAAAAGAGAGCTGGATGAAGATGAATTTGTCGAAGTCATGGAAGTTTCATTAGAAGAAGCCTTGCACCTCATTGAAGATCAGCATATTTATGATGCAAAAACAGCCTATGCCATTCAGTACTTACAACTGCAAGAGGTACTTGAGTCAACAAAATGAAGGAATTTTTTGCAGACATCCATATCCATATTGGCAGAACAAGAACAGGCAGAGCTGTCAAAATTACAGGTGCAAGGTCACTGACAATTGACCAAATTCTTATTGAAGCAGCAGAAAGTAAAGGGATGGGGATGATTGGTGTGATTGATGCACAATCTCCAGAAGTCCTAGAAGAATTAATAGAAGGTGTAGAGGAAGGCAGGTACACGGAACTAAATGACGGCGGTCTATCATTTGGACAGACAGTGCTACTTTTAGGCAGTGAATTAGAAATCAATGATGACCATTCAAAGGGACCGATTCATGTGCTGGCATTTATGCCCACACTACACAAAATGTCTGAGTTTTCCGCATGGCTTTCGCTTCATATGAAAAATGTGCATTTGAGTTCACAGCGCCTCTATGTTGATGGGAAAACACTTCAGCGCAAGGTTAAGGAGCTAGGAGGATTGTTTATTCCTGCTCATATTTTTACACCGCATAAAAGTCTATACGGCAAAGGGGTCAACACTTCTTTAACGGAAGTATTTGATCCTGACCTTATTGATGCTGTTGAGCTTGGTCTTAGCTGTGATACGTCAATGGCGTCCCAGCTGAGTGAGCTGAACCGGTATCCCTTTTTAACGAATTCAGATGCTCATTCTTTAGGGAAAATCGCGCGAGAATATACAAAAATCAAAATGGATCATGCCTCTTTTGCCGAATTCAAGCTAGCCCTTGAAGAAAAAGATGGCAGAGCTGTCACAGGAAATTATGGACTTGCTCCGCGGCTTGGGAAGTATTATCATACGACCTGCGAGAAATGCGGGGTTAGACCTCACGCACCAGATCAAAAAGAGTGCCATGTATGCGGACATACACGGATGACAAAAGGAGTAAGTGAACGTTTAGAAGAGCTTGCTGACCAAGAAAGTGAAAAAAGAACGAGACCTCCTTATGTTCATCAGCTTCCGCTTCAGTTTATTCCGGGGGTTGGACCTAAAACACTGGAGAAGCTAAAAGCCGTGTTTCACACAGAGATGAATATTTTACATCAAGCAACAGAACAAGAACTAAAAGCCGTTCTGCCAGAAAAGACAGCGGGCTACATCATCAAAGCAAGGAAGGGCGAAGTCGGACTCATCGCTGGTGGAGGCGGAGTGTACGGTAAGGTGGATATCAATCATGAGTCACATTAAATGGACATGTCACACATTTGAACAATTGTCAAAAGAGGATCTTTACTTGATTCTCATGGAAAGAGTCAACGTGTTTGTTGTAGAACAAACATGCCCTTACCCTGAAATTGATCACAGGGACCAAGAAGCGCTTCATCTCATCGCAAAAGAGAACGGCACGATTGTGGCTTATTGCCGAATTTTCCAAAACGGGATCATGTACAAAGAGGCGTCCATCGGCCGCATTCTTGTGACGCAGGCCGGCCGGAAAAAAGGGTATGGAAAGATGCTGCTCATCAAGGCTTTGGAAAAGCTTAGTGAACTAGGTGAAACAAGTGTCAAAATACAGGCGCAAGCCTACCTGAAGTCATTTTACGAATCATTTGGTTTCAAGGCCGTCTCAGATGTTTATGATGAAGATGGGATTCCGCATCTTGATATGGTGAAAACAGAAAGATAGGCGTGTATACGTCTATCTCAGCGTGTAGACAAACCCTTGCATTCGTTGTCAGGTCTGCGCGCCGGTGCTCACGAATGTCAAATTCGCTCCGCTCCAGTGCTCGACCTTCCTAGACTGCAAAGGTTTTCTATCACGCTGAATAGAAGACAAAGGGTTAAAATAAAGATCATTTTAGCCCTTTGTCAACAATTTGAGATAGACGTTTTTACGTCTATCTTTTTTATGTAACATCGTGTATCATAACGTCAACGAAAGGGGTTTTGCCAAATGGGAAAAAGCAAAGCAAAGAAAAAACGAGAGCATATCCAAAGGCAGCAGAGCCGAAATCCAGAACTGTCGAGAGGAAACATGCCGCATTTTAGCACACACGAAAGGAAGACAAAAACAAAACAAGAAGCCTTGCAGCACATGATGAAGAAACATAAAGGACGAAATGCTTATGATCACTATCAAGAGGATCATAAGCATTTTTATTTTGCTTTTTTGTGACAACTAGATCAAATAAATGGAAAAATTTTAAAAAATAGGACAAACGGTCGTTTCTTTTTGTCTAAAAATGTAGTTAAATGACAAAAAGATACGAAAGGGAGAGTGAGTATCGTGAACGTCAAGTCATTTGGAGCAGGGCTTTGTATGGCAAGTGTGCTTGTGGCATTGGTCATGTTTGGCGCGTCAGATATTTCTGCAAAGGAGCAAGCAAAAAAAGAGTACATGATCGGCTTTTCTTCTTCCGTTCAAGACAAAACACAAAAACAGCTTGTAAAAGAAGCTGGCGGGCATGTGAAAGAATCCATAGAGCAAATAGATATGATGAAAGTGTCATTGAATGAGACTTCGAAAAAGAAACTGAATGAAGCAAAAGAAGTGACCTTCATCGAAGAAGACCAAAAAGCAAAAACTAGCGGTCAAACTGTTCCATACGGCATCAAAAGCATCAAAGCACAAAAGGTACATAAACAAGGATACGCTGGACAGAATGTCAAAGTAGCCGTTCTTGACAGCGGCATCGACGGTAAACATGAGGATTTACATGTCACCGGCGGGGTGAGCTTTGTACCGGCAGAGTCTGATCCGCTTGTTGATCCGCATGAACATGGAACGCATGTGGCAGGCACAATTGCCGCATTAGATAATAAGGTAGGTGTCGTTGGTGTTGCGCCAAAAGCTTCTATCTATGCTGTCAAGGTGGCAGATGAAAATGGTGACGGCTACTATAGCTGGATCATAAAAGGGATTGAATGGGCCATTGAGAATGACATGGATGTCATCAATATTAGTATGGGGGGAGCAAGTGAATCTGAGGCGCTGAAAGAAGCGGTAGATCGAGCGTATGATAAAGGGATTCTCATTGTGGCTTCTGCAGGGAATGAAGGAAGCTATGGCTCTCTCAATACGATTGACTATCCGGCTAAATACAGCTCAGTGATGGCGGTTGCCTCTGTTGACCAAAAAAAGCAAAGAGCCTTTGATTCATCTGTTGGCGAGGAAATCGAAGTCTCAGCACCAGGCGTTTCAACGCTGAGCACCATTCCTCATAACGAATACGGTTACATGAGCGGAACGTCAATGGCATCACCGCATGTAGCGGGCGCTGCGGCTGTCATTCTATCAAAACATCCGAATCTGACAAACGATGAAGTACGCGAGAGATTGTCAAAAACGGCGACAAAGCTTGGAGAACCTTTTTATTATGGTGCCGGGCTTGTGAACGTACAAAAAGCCGCACGATAAATGAAAAAGAGAAAGCAGTGAGCAGGCTGCTTTCTCTTTTTTCTTTCGATAAAACTGTCATGTTTCGTAATCTCTCTCATAGAATCTAGTAACCTTACTATTTGGGAGGAAGACACATGCGGAAAAAGTCTTGGAAGGAGCATCTTCTTCAGCACGTAAAAGATCATCTCTCGATTTATTTATTTGTCTCTGTACTCTTTTTAATGGGTGTGATCTTCGGGGCGATTATTGTCAATAGCATGACATTCAGCCAGAAAGAGGATTTATTCTATTATTTAAATCAATTTTTTGGTCAGCTGACAAATGAGAAAGCAGCTGAATCAAAAGAAATGTTTTTACAAAGCTTCCTGCATCATATGAAATATTTAGGCCTTATGTGGATACTGGGAATCTCCATCGTTGGTCTGCCGCTTATCTTTCTTATGATCTTTTTAAAAGGAATTGTTGTTGGGTTTACTGTTGGTTTTCTCGTGAATCAAATGGGGCTGAGTGGATTTTTTCTCTCGTTCGTATCGGTGCTTCCGCAAAACATTTTGCTCATTCCAGCCTATTTAGTAATTGGCACTTGTGCGATTGCGTTTTCCATCCGTCTCATTGGACAGCTCTTCATGAAAAAAACCATTAGTCAAGCACCCGTCCAGTGGTTTGGCCGGTATGCATCTGTTCTGCTGATGATTTTAGCGCTTGCTGCACTGTCGTCTTTTTTTGAATCGTACATATCATTCATGCTGATGAAAAAGCTGGCAGGTGTTCTTTTATAATTGTTATTAATTAATAATCAATTTATTTATCAATTTAAAATGATTATAGTTGGCTCTCAGCACATCATTTGATATAATGATCAAGTAATGTGGCGTAGGAGGGAAAGTCAATGGAAAATAGGATTGATCGAATTAAGAAACAGCTTCATTCTTCCAGCTACAAGCTCACGCCACAGCGTGAAGCCACAGTAAGAGTACTGCTTGAGAATGAAGAAGACCATTTAAGTGCAGAAGATGTATACCTCCTCGTAAAAGAGAAGTCTCCTGAAATTGGTCTTGCTACTGTTTATCGGACGTTAGAATTGCTCACTGAACTGAAAGTTGTTGATAAAATTAACTTTGGAGACGGCGTTTCGCGATATGATCTTCGCAAAGAAGGAGCCGCTCACTTCCATCATCATCTTGTCTGCATGGAATGCGGAACAGTCGATGAGATAGAAGATGATTTATTAGAAGATGTCGAAGAGATTATTGAACGTGACTGGAAATTTAAAATTAAGGATCATAGATTGACATTCCATGGTATTTGTCACCGATGTCATGATGATGAATCCGGCAAATAATCCGAATTGGAACCTTTTCATTTAAGATGAAGAGGTTTTTTGCATTTTCGCTGTATATTCCTTGTCCCACCTGGCATATGCTGAAGTAATGAGAAGGTGAGAAAGGACTTGAAGTTTATGCGAAAATGGCTCAAAACAACAGGTGAAGTGATCAAAGTATTTATCTTGTTCACTGGTTTTACCGTCCTGTTCTATTATGCTATGATATGGATAAATTCAGAATATGAAAGCTACCATCGTTATGATAAACCAGAGGGTGCAGCAATTAAAGTGATGGAAATGGATCAGCCGAATCAAGACAATTGGCAAGACCGATTGATTTATTTTTATCAAAACGGGGAGTAGAAATCATTGAACGATCAATTATCCGACTTTATTCATTTTATGACCGTAGAGAGAGGACTCTCTGAAAATACCATTGTTTCTTATAAAAGAGATTTACAGAACTACTTGTCTTTTTTAATGACACATGAACAGCTGACGGATATTAGCGATGTCACGCGTCTGCATATCATTCATTATTTAAAGCAGCTAAAAGAGGAAGGGAAATCGAGTAAAACGTCTGTACGGCATCTATCATCGATCCGTTCCTTTCATCAATTTCTGCTTCGGGAAAAAGTGACAACGGATGACCCGTCATGGAACATTGAAACGCAAAAAACAGAGCGGACTTTACCGAAAGTTTTATCATTAGGGGAGGTCGAAAAGCTGCTTGATACACCAAATCAGCACACTCCCTTTGACTACCGAGACAAAGCAATGCTTGAGCTCTTATATGCAACGGGGATTCGCGTCAGTGAAATGCTGGATCTGACCCTTGCCGATGTTCACCTCACAATGGGCTTTGTCCGTTGTTTTGGAAAAGGAAGAAAAGAGCGTATTGTGCCAATCGGTGAAGCTGCTGCAAGCGCGATTGAAGAATATCTCGAAAAGGGAAGAAGCAAGCTGTTAAAAAAACAGCCGTCCGATGCCCTGTTTCTCAATCATCACGGGAAAAAAATGTCGCGCCAGGGCTTCTGGAAGAACTTAAAAAAACGAGCCATCGAAGCAGGGATTCAAAAGGAACTGACGCCTCATACGCTCAGACATTCATTTGCTACACACCTGCTTGAAAACGGTGCGGACTTAAGAGCCGTACAGGAGATGCTCGGACATGCCGATATCTCAACAACACAAATTTATACACATGTGACGAAAACAAGACTGAAAGATGTGTATCACAAATTCCATCCAAGGGCATAAGTAAAGCATGACACAGTGAATGGGTGTCATGCTTTTTCATGTTTACACCGTTTATGGTTGTCAACTGGCTTGTAAACGGTTTATACTTGAGATGTCTGACCTCTTCACTGTTTGTAAGGTCAAAAGACAAGAATATTGAAGGAGGCGCTTTTTAATGCCTGATTATCAGTATAAACGCATTTTTCTCGTCGTCATGGATTCAGTAGGAATTGGGGAAGCACCAGATGCTGCTGATTTTAATGATGTAGGTGCAGATACACTTGGACATATTGCTGAAAAAATGAACGGGCTTCATATGCCGAATATGGCGAAGCTTGGGCTAAGTCATATTAAAGAAATCAAAGGAATTCCAGCGGATGAAAAACCGCTTGCGTATTATGGAAAAATGCAAGAAGCATCAAACGGTAAAGACACAATGACAGGACACTGGGAAATCATGGGTCTTTACATAGACACACCGTTCAAAGTCTTTCCAGAAGGATTCCCCGATGAACTACTAAATGAATTAAAAGAAAAAACTGGCCGGGGTATTATTGGAAATAAACCTGCGTCTGGTACGGAAATTTTAGATGAGCTTGGCGAAGAGCACATGAAAACAGGCGATTTAATTGTTTATACATCTGCGGATTCTGTGCTGCAAATTGCTGCGCACGAAGAAGTTGTGCCATTAGATGAGCTTTACCGTATTTGTGAAATTGCCCGTGAACTCACATTAGATGAAAAATATATGGTTGGACGGATTATCGCTCGTCCGTTTGTCGGAGAGCCTGGCGCATTTGTTAGAACGCCAAACCGTCATGACTATGCGTTAAAACCATTTGACCGTACAGTCATGAATGAACTGAAAGATGATGGACTCGATGTCATTGCGATCGGAAAAATCTCTGATATTTATGATGGCGAGGGGATCACATCATCTCTTAGAACAAAATCAAACATGGATGGAATGGACAAGCTGGTCGATACACTTAAAACAGACTTTACAGGACTCAGCTTTTTAAACCTTGTTGATTTTGATGCTCTTTACGGACATAGAAGAGATCCAGAGGGTTATGGAAAAGCATTAGAGGAATTTGACGCACGTCTTCCTGAAGTGTTTGACCTGTTGAAAGAGGATGATCTTCTTGTGATCACAGCAGATCATGGTAATGACCCAGTTCATCACGGAACAGATCATACAAGAGAATATGTTCCGCTCATTGCTTACAGCAAAAAGCATCAGGAAGCAAATGAACTGCCAACAGCAAAAACGTTTGCTGATCTTGGGGCAACCGTTGCAGATAATTTCAAGATAGCGATGCCAAAATACGGAACAAGCTTTTTATCTAAACTTAAATAGGGGGAAATCTCGTGGGAGCACAGTTTTCAGAAGCGGCGGCATACATTAAACAAGCATCGACATATGTACCAACAGTTGGATTGATTTTAGGATCAGGGCTTGGCATTTTAGCAGATGAGATTGAAAATCCAATCAAAATAAAATATGAAGATATTCCCGGATTCCCTGTTTCAACAGTAGAGGGACATGCAGGGCAGCTCGTGATCGGAACGCTGAAAGGCACTGTCGTTTGTGCGATGCAAGGACGTTTTCATTTCTATGAAGGATATGATATGAAGCAAGTGACGTTTCCTGTCCGTGTGATGAAAGAAATTGGCATTGACACATGTATTGTCACAAATGCAGCCGGCGGTGTGAATACGTCGTTCCGTCCAGGAGATCTCATGCTGATCACAGATCATATCAATATGATGGGAACCAATCCATTAATTGGCCCAAATGACAGTCAAGGCGTTCGTTTCCCTGATATGTCTGCACCGTATGATAAAGAATTGCTGGCACTTGCAGAAGAAACAGCCCAGCGTTTAGGTATATCTGTACAGCAAGGGATTTATGCAGGGATGACAGGCCCTTCATATGAAACACCTGCTGAAGTTCGTTTCTTAAGAACACTTGGAGCAGATGCTGTTGGAATGTCGACTGTTCCAGAAGTGATTGTTGCGCGTCATGCAGGAATGAAAGTGCTTGGCATTTCATGCATTTCCAATGCGGCATCTGGTATTTTGGATCAGCCGCTATCTCATGATGAAGTGATCGAAGTAACGGAAAAAGTGAAAGCAAGTTTTCTTGATTTAGTAAAAGACATTGTCAAACAACTTTCATAGCATGTGTCCAGAAGCCTTCTGCTACCCAAGCAGAAGGCTTTTTTTATTTGCAATCATACGATCTCTGAATAAAACAGCCTGTATGAGGAAAAAATAGAAAGGATTACGATAATGGAGGTCTGCCACTTGAAACGTCATATATGTGCATTGTTTATTTTAATGATCCTTATCTCAATGGTTTCACCATCAGCGATAGCAAAAGAAAAGATTGAAAAACCAGGAGAAAAACAAACATCAGAATTGGCACACGAAGCCAAATCAGCGATCTTAATAGAACGAGACACGGGAAAGGTGCTTTACAACAAAAACAGCGATGAAAAGCTTGCACCCGCAAGTATGACCAAAATCATGACGATGCTTCTGATCATGGAAGCCATTGATCAGGGTAAACTAAAAATGACAGACAAGGTCAGAACGAGCGACTATGCAGCGTCCATGGGAGGCTCACAAATCTTCCTTGAACCAGGAGAAGAAATGACCGTGAAAGAAATGCTGAAAGGCATTGCGATTGCGTCAGGAAATGATGCTTCAGTTGCCATGGCAGAGCATATTGCAGGATCTGAAGAACAGTTCGTTGAGCAGATGAACAAAAGGGCGAAAGAGCTTGGCCTCAACTCAACAGTCTTTCAAAACCCAACAGGACTTCCTGAAAAAGACCATTACAGCACAGCTCACGATATGGCAATAATGGCAAAAGAGCTGTTGAAATATGAACAAATCACCAAATTCACAGGTGTCTACGAAGACTATCTAAGGCAAAACACAGATAAAAAATTCTGGCTTGTCAATACAAACCGTCTGATTAAATTTTATCCAGGTGTCGATGGGGTAAAAACCGGTTTTACAGGTGAAGCGAAATACTGTTTAACTGCATCTGCTAAAAAAGGCAACATGCGCGTCATTGCGGTTGTCTTCGGCGCAAGTACGCCGAAAGACAGAAACGCTCAGGTAGTCAAAATGTTAGATTACGCATTTAGTCAATATACGACTCATCCGCTTTACAAAAGAGGGCAAGATGTGGCGGAGATCAAAGTGAGCAAAGGGAAAAAGAAAAACATTCAGCTCGTTACTTCTGAACCGATCTCCCTTTTAACGAAAAAAGGCGAAAATGTGGATCAGATCAAAAAAGAAATCAAATTGTCTCGTGATGTCAAGGCTCCATTTTCAAAAGGAACGGAACTTGGTACGATCGTCTTGAAAAAAGACGGAAAAGTGCTGCATGAAAGTCCTGTAGAAGCAAAAGAAGGAATGGAAAAGGCAGGTGTTTGGACTTTCTTCAAACGGGCGATGGCTGATTTTGTAAAATGGAAATAAAAGGCGAAAGGCTGCTGGAATTGGCAGTCTTTTTGCTATGAGGAAAAAGAAAAGAACATCTAAATGTGACGAATGGTCACTAGTTTTGTCATGGTGAAGGATTTATTTCATAAAAAAGAGAAACACTCTTTATCCGAAATTAGAGCAAGGAGGAATAAAAAATGAGCCTTGGTATTGATTTTCAAGTAAAAGAGAGCGTACTTTGCATTCGGTTAACAGGAGAGCTCGATCATCACTCCGCAGAAACATTAAGACAAAAGGTGACGAATTATTTGGAAACAGAGGACATTCGCCACATTGTGCTGAATCTGGCTGATTTATCGTTTATGGACAGCTCTGGACTCGGAGTGATTTTAGGAAGATATAAAGAAATTAAGCAGCTTGGCGGGGAAATGGTCGTCTGTGCCATCTCGCCAGCAGTGAACCGGTTATTTGATATGTCTGGCTTGTTTAAAATCATTCGGATGGAGCCTTCTGAGCAAACGGCTTTGCAAACATTGGGGGTGGCATCATGAGAAATGAAATGAACCTGACGTTTTCGGCATTAAGCCAAAATGAATCGTTTGCGAGGGTGACAGTCGCGGCATTTATCGCTCAGCTTGATCCGACTTTAGATGAATTAACAGAAATCAAGACCGTTGTATCTGAGGCAGTGACAAACTCCATCATCCATGGCTATGATGGGAATCCAGATGGCAAGGTGCACATCCATGTCACATTAGATGATCATGTCGTTTACCTCACCATCCGTGACGAAGGTATGGGTATTACAGATCTTGAGGAAGCAAGACAGCCGCTTTTCACCACAAAACCAGACTTAGAGCGCTCTGGAATGGGCTTTACCATCATGGAGAATTTTATGGATGATGTCATGGTGGACTCATCTCCAGAAATGGGCACGACCATCCGTTTAACAAAGCATCTATCAAAAAGCAAAGCGCTTTGTAATTAAAGGAGCTGCTCATATGGATGTGGAGGTAAAAAAGCAAGCTAAAAAAGCCCAGCTGTCAAATGATGAAGTCAAAGAGCTCATCAAAAAAAGCCAAGACGGTGATCAGCAAGCAAGAGACCTCCTCGTAGAAAAAAACATGCGTCTTGTTTGGTCCGTTGTTCAGCGCTTTTTAAATAGGGGATATGAACCAGATGATCTGTTTCAGATTGGCTGTATTGGACTGCTGAAATCTGTTGATAAATTTGATTTGTCATATGATGTAAAGTTTTCAACGTACGCCGTTCCCATGATCATTGGTGAAATTCAGCGATTCATTCGGGATGATGGAACGGTCAAAGTCAGCCGGTCACTAAAGGAACTCGGAAATAAAATTCGGCGGGCAAGGGATGAATTGTCTAAGTCTCATGGAAGAATGCCGACCGTTCAGGAAATTGCCGAATATCTTGATATCACACCAGAGGATGTGGTCCTCGCCCAAGAAGCGGTGCGCTCCCCATCATCCATTCATGAAACGGTGTATGAAAATGATGGGGATCCGATTACATTGCTTGATCAAATTGCTGATCATTCTGAGGAAAGATGGTTTGACAAAATCGCACTGAAAGAAGCGATCAAGGAATTAGAAGAACGGGAAAAACTCATTGTGTATTTAAGGTATTATAAAGATCAGACACAATCTGAGGTTGCAGAAAGACTTGGCATTTCACAAGTACAAGTCTCACGGCTTGAAAAGAAAATTTTAAAACAAATCCAAATGCAAATGGATCAAAAAGACAGCTAGCCAATTCGGCTGGCTTTTTTTGTGTGGTAATTACCGGTAAATCAAGTTCTATCAGTATGAGAACCATTTTTCACCACATACTATTTTTAACCCATCGTATAGGAAGTGACTTGGATGGACGGACAAATCTTTATTCGGCTGCGCCATCGAATCAAGACCGGTATTGATCAGCTCATTTATTTAGAGGATATCGCCCAAATCACTGGTGATGAGTTTGCTGTGCAAAAGCTTAGTAAAATGCCGGTGTATCATGTCAGCAAAAAGGATCGTCACATCGTCGTACTTGATATCATGCATGTCGTCAAAACGATCAAAAAAACGTGGCCAGATATCGACATTCAAACCGTCGGCGGCTCTGAAGCTATTGTTGAAATTGATACAGGCAAACGCCAGCTTTCTCCCGTTTTATTTGTGTTTGTATGGCTCCTATTATTTGTCGGAGCGGCCCTTGCCATTATGAATTTCCACGAGGATGTCAGTATGCGGCTCGTTCATATCCGTCTATATGAAATGATCACTGGAAAAACGGTTGAGCATCCGTATTTATTACAAATTCCATATAGCTTTGGACTCGGTTTTGGCATGATTTTGTTTTTCAATCATGTATTTAAAAAGCGTTTAAATGAAGAACCAAGTCCGCTCGAGGTGGAAATGTTTAAATATCAGCTTGATCTCGATCATTACGTCGCACTCAACGAAAATAAAGAAACATTGAAAGATATCCATGATCGGTAAATGGCTTTTTGTCGTACTCGTTGGACTTGGCGGCGGTTTAACGGTCGGAGCAGGATTTGTGGCATTTCTTACAGTGCTTGGCATCATTCCCCGCTTAATGCAATTAACCAAAACGCAGCGCTTTATACAAGGGTACGAGGCGGCTGTCATTAGCGGAGCGGTCGTTGGCGGCTGGGCCACCTTAAGTCAAATACATCTGCATTTAACCAAATGGCTGGCACTGCCGGTCGGTCTTTTATCAGGTATCTTCGTCGGCATGCTTGCAGCTGCACTCACTGAAGTATTAAATGTACTTCCTATATTAACGAAAAGAATTGGAATGGACGGGAAAATTGTTTTGCTGCTCATGGCCATCGTCTTAGGAAAGGTATTTGGTTCACTATTTCATTGGCTTATTTATATTTAATCAATTGGAGGGAACAACACGTGTCGAGTTTAAAAGAGAACTATCCATCTAAGGTGAAAACATATCAGCCCAAACCTCCTTATGTCCTCAACTGCATCAAGGCGTTTTTAGTTGGCGGCTTAATCTGTCTGATAGGTGAGGGGCTGCAAAATTTCTATATCCATTTTTTTGATTTTAATGAAAAGACAGCAGGGAATCCGACGGTGGCAACCCTCATTTTAATTTCTTCTCTATTAACGGGTATCGGTATTTACGATAGAATCGGCCAGTTTGCTGGAGCCGGATCGGCCGTACCGGTGACAGGCTTTGCTAACAGTATGACAAGTGCTGCCCTTGAGCATAAAAGTGAAGGGCTTGTTTTAGGTGTTGCCACAAATATGTTTAAACTCGCTGGGAACGTTATTGTGTTCGGTGTCGTTTCCGCATATGTCGTAGGGATCATTCGATACGTCTTTGAAAAGATGTTTTCGTAGGAGGAATGAAAGGTGAAACTAACAGGTAAACAATCTTGGGTATTTGAGCACAAGCTTTATGTCAATGCAGAAGGAACTGCTGCAGGACCGAAAGAAAAAGAAGGCCCGATTGGCCATTTAATCGATAAAACGTACGATGAAATGCACTGTGATCAAAAGAATTGGGAAATGGCTGAAAGGAAGCTCATGGATGATGCGATATCAACCGCTTTATCAAAAGCAAATTTGCAAAAAAGCGATATTGACCTGTTGCTGGCTGGAGATTTACTCAATCAGAACGTCACTGCAAACTATGTGGCAAGAGAGCTGAAGATCCCGTTTCTTTGTTTGTTTGGGGCCTGCTCGACTTCAATGGAATCGGTTGCCATTGCGTCAGCGCTCATTGATGGCGGATTTGCAAATAGAGCCATTGCAGCGACAAGCAGCCATAATGCGACGGCAGAACGCCAATTTCGTAATCCGACAGAATACGGCGGACAAAAGCCCGATACAGCAACAAGTACAGTGACAGGAAGCGGAGCCGTTATTATCAGCCAAGAAGTCTCTGACATTCAAATTACAAGCGCAACAGTGGGCAGGGTCATGGATCTTGGCATTACAGATCCATTTGATATGGGATCGGCCATGGCACCGGCAGCGGCAGACACCATCAAGCAGCATTTAGAAGACTTAGGAAGAACAGTAGATGATTATGATCTGATTTTAACTGGAGATTTATCAGGCATTGGTTCACCGATCTTAAAGGATCTCCTGAAAGAAGACGGCATTCAGCTTGGGAGAAAGCACGATGATTGCGGTTTAATCATCTATACACCCGATCAAAACGTATTCGCTGGAGGCAGCGGTTGTGCTTGTTCAGCTATAGTGACATTTAGTCATATCTTTCAAGAAATGAAAGCAGGGAATTTGCAAAGAGTACTCGTTGTGGCAACCGGGGCGTTACTCAGCCCGATGATGGTTCAGCAAAAAGAGACCATTCCAACCATTGCGCACGGTGTCGTATTTGAGCGTGCAGGAGGAGAGAGCTAATGGATTATCTTATCGCTTTTGTGGCAGGCGGACTTATTTGCGTCATTGGCCAGCTTTTACTAGACGTACTTAAACTCACGCCTGCACATGTCATGACTACTTTTGTTGTAGCGGGTACCATTTTAGATGGATTCGGTATTTATGATAAATTTATTGAATTTGCAGGTGCGGGCGCAACCGTACCAATCGTCAGCTTTGGTCATAGCTTGCTTCATGGGGCAATGCATCAGGCAGATGTACATGGATTCATCGGCATCGGTATCGGTATTTTTGAATTAACCTCTGCTGGAATATCAGCTGCGATTTTATTCTCATTTATTGTCGCGCTTATTTTTAAACCGAAAGGATAACCGAATATGGGGCAAAGACGGAAAGTCATTTTAGTGACAGACGGAGATATATATGCTGCCAAAACCATAGAGCTTGCTGCTAAAAACGTCGGCGGACGATGTATTTCCAGCTCAAAAGGAAATCCAAGCAAACGGACAGGACCTGAACTTGTTCAGATGATTTTAAAAACGCCGTATGATCCAGTCTTTGTGATGTTTGATGATTCTGGTCTGACAGGTGAAGGAACAGGGGAGACGGCGATGAAACATGTGGCGCGCCATCCTGAAATCGAAGTTATTGGTGCGATCGCAGTTGCATCCAAGACGCATCAAGCAGAATGGACAAAGGTTCATGTCTCCATTGACCGGGAAGGTGAACTGACAGAATATGGTGTCGACAAACACGGTCTTCCCGAAATGGAGCCCCATAAAATGAGCGGGGATACAGTGTATTGCCTTGACTCCCTCAACCTTCCGTTAGTTGTCGGGATTGGAGATATTGGCAAGATGGGACGAAAAGATGATCTGAGCAAGGGATCTCCAATCACGATGAAAGCAGTGGAATTAATACTAGAAAGGAGTGGTTACCATGAAGAAAGACAAGGTAAACGTGTACCGAGACCCGAAAAAAAATGAAGATTACTTCAAGGAAAATGTCGGAATGGGTCTCAGCTTTGACCTTGGTGTTCGGAAAATTTATATACACGATCAGGAAATCCAGCTTTACTATGTAAACGGATTGTGTGATACACAGTATGTCATCTACTTATTAAAAGAACTAATCGAAATCAATGACAACGAACCTGAATCAGATGATCTTGCACATGTAGTTGAGAACCGCCTTGTCAATCAGCAGGTTTCAAAGGTAGAAACGCTGGATGAAGCAGTGGATCAAGTGCTGTCTGGGCTTGTAGCAGTCGTTGTAGAAGGTGAAAATTACGCCTTTATCATTGATGTTAGAAGCTATCCTGGCAGAATGCCTGAGGAGCCGGATACGGAAAAGGTGGTCCGGGGAGCAAGGGACGGTTTTGTTGAAAATATTATTGTGAATACAGCGCTTATTCGAAGAAGAGTGCGGGATGAAAAGCTGAGATACAAAATGCTCAAAGTAGGCGAACGTTCAAAAGCGGATGTCTGTGTTTGCTATATTGAAGATATTGCAGACCCTGACTTAGTAGATATTATAGAAAAAGAAGTATCAGGAATCAAAGTCGATGGGCTGACGATGTCTGATAAAACGATTGAAGAATTTATAATTAAGCAAGGATATAATCCCTTTCCGCTAGTGCGTTACACCGAGCGTCCAGATGTCGCCGCTAACCACATATTAGAAGGGCATGTCATCATCATTACGGATACATCCCCTAGTGTTATCATTACACCAACCACTATTTTTCACCACGTTCAGCATGCAGAAGAATACCGCCAGGCACCTGCCGTTGGTACATTCTTAAGATGGGTACGCTTTTTAGGCATTTTATGTTCTACCTTTCTTTTGCCGATTTGGTTTCTTTTTATCCTCGAACCAAATCTCCTGCCTGACAATTTAAGCTATATTGGATTTAACAAACCTTCTCATATCCCTGTGATTCTCCAAGTATTTCTTGCTGATTTCGGGGTGGAATTTTTAAGGATGGCTGCGATTCATACGCCAACCGCATTGTCGACCGCCATGGGGCTGATCGCGGCTGTTTTAATTGGACAAATCGCCATTGATGTTGGTTTATTTACACCAGAGGTCATCTTATACGTCTCGCTGGCAGCGATCGGTACCTTTACAACGCCAAGCTATGAACTGAGTGTCGCCAATAAGATTGTAAGGCTCATCATCCTAGCACTAGTAGCGATCTTTAAGCTGAATGGACTCATCATTGGTTTTACGTTGTTAATCATTTATTTAACATCCATTCGTTCATTGCAGACGCCTTATATGTGGCCGTTCATTCCTTTTAATGGAAAGGCTTTGTGGCAAGTACTAATTCGGACGTCTGTTCCTGGCTCAAAAGTAAGGCCGAGCATCGTTCACCCTCAAAACAGATCAAAAATTCCGCCAAATTCTTAACGCTCATTGAAAGTGGCTGAAGATTGTGATATTGTATTTTTAACTTTGAGACACGGCAAAAGGCAGCTCACGCAGCTGCCTTTTTTCAGCCGAAGTGGAGAAAGAGGGAATGACATTGTATTTACACGGCACTTGCAGACAAAATGAACTCGGTCATTTAGAAATTGGTGGTGTTGATGCTGTTTCTTTAGCTGAAACGTATGGGACACCACTTTATGTATATGATGTGGCTTTAATACGGGAGCGCGCAAAAAGCTTTCAAAAAGCATTTATAGAAGAAGAATTAACGGCACAGGTAGCATATGCGAGTAAAGCATTTTCCTCCATCGCCATGTTTCAGCTTGCCAAAGAAGAAGGATTATCTCTTGATGTCGTATCAGGCGGTGAGCTTCACACAGCCATTTGCGCTGGATTCCCAGTAGAAAAAATTCATTTCCATGGCAATAATAAAAGCAGAGAAGAATTAAAAATGGCTTTAGAGCATGGGATCGGCTGTATTGTTGTGGATAATTTCTATGAAATGAAGCTCATTGAACAGCTTGGTCAAGAGCTGTCAAAAAAAGTGAAAGTATTGCTCCGCATCACGCCTGGTGTCGAAGCGCATACGCATGATTACATTACGACAGGTCAAGAGGATTCAAAATTTGGCTTTGATCTTCACAATGGACAAGCAGATGAAGCGGTGAAACAAGTGCTTGGGTCAGAAGTGATCGAGCTTTTAGGTGTTCATTGTCATATCGGTTCACAAATTTTTGATACGGCTGGTTTTGTCCTTGCAGCCGATAAAATCTTTTTGAAGCTGGATGAATGGAGAGAATCATTTGGTTTTATTTCTACAGTATTAAACTTAGGCGGCGGCTTTGGGATTCGTTATACAGAAGAGGATGAACCACTTCCTGCGACAGAATATGTCGAAAAAATTATCCAAGCTGTGAAAGAGAACGTGGCCCGCTATGAGTTTGATATGCCAGAGATTTGGATAGAACCAGGCCGTTCTCTTGTTGGAGATGCAGGGACGACTCTTTATACGATCGGATCATCAAAACATGTACCTGGCATCCGTGATTATGTAGCGATAGATGGCGGAATGAGTGATAACATTCGTCCAGCTTTATATCAAGCGAAATATGAAGCCGCAAGTGCCAACAAAATGAGCCAAACGCATGATCAAACGGTTTCAATTGCCGGGAAATGCTGTGAAAGCGGAGATATGCTCATTTGGGATATCGATCTGCCAGAATTATCACAAGGGGATTTATTAGCTGTCTTTTGTACCGGAGCTTACGGCTATAGTATGTCAAACAACTATAACCGTATCCCGCGCCCAGCTGTTGTGTTTGTAGAAGACGGGGAAGCGCAGCTAGTGGTTGAGCGTGAAACATATGAGGACATTGTCAAACTTGATTTACCATATCAATCAAAAGTGAAATCATCTACTTAAAAAAAGCCGCCTGGAGTTCAGGCAGCTTTTTTTCATGAATTATTTTCCTCCAGTGAATACAGAAACGATCGCATTCCAAATGGAGACAAAGAAATCCCAAATCTTTTGAAGAAGGTTTTTCCCTTCATCCGATTCTATGAATTTAGTAATCTTGTCTTTTGCTTTATCAATTTGAGATCCTACTTGATTCCAATCGATATTGATGTTTTTCATTTTATCAAATAGCGAGACAAGCTGATCTTTTTGATCCTGCGTCAGATTTAAGTTCAAATCAGAAGCAGCCTGATCCACTTTTTCTTCTACTTCTTTCGTGGTTTTAGGAACACCATTTTTTGCAATGTCATCTTTGATTTTTGCAATAAGGGCAGAAGCATTATCTTTCCCGATAGAGTCACCCAATTTAGAAGTTGTCACAAGCTCTTCGTTTGCCACCTGCTTCACATCTTCTGGAATGGCTTTGTCGCTTGACACCTCATACGCTTTTAGTAAGCCCGTCAGTGCGGCTGTACCAGATACTTCAAATGGAGCAGTCACGACAACCTTGGCATCTTTGACACCTGCTGTCATTAAAGCATTTAAATACATCTCATCTGTAATGGTCTTGATGTTGTGTGTATCCACAGTCAGACCAGTACCTGATTTTTCAATGGTGATCGATGAAGATGATAATGCTCTCGTCCCGATAGAAGAACGAGGGATATACTTTCCTAAATATTCGTGCTCTTCTTTATTGGTTACTTCAATTTTTGTCGCATTTTCAGGTGGGTTCAACTCGTCAAGCACCTTCTGGCGATCAGCCGGTGTTAGGTCTTGCCCGAGTGTGACGATGACATCGCCGACAGCTGCATCCGCTAAGCTGACTTTTGGCGCACCAATTAGGAAAAGGAGCGCTGCCATCATACCAAGCATCATTTTTTTAAACATGTTGACCTCCTTCAAGTCGAAAGCGTTCCTCTTTCAAGAGAAACTCATCTTTTGAGTACACGTGATGAAGTGCACTCCATCATATAGACGTAACAAATTGGCTCGACGTTTCAATTTTCTTTTTAAGATGTGTTCCTGTTCCGATAAATGAAGACATGTCATTTAGTCAGATATCATTTTATTAGGAAAAAAGAATCAAGCAACCCTATTTTATCAATCATCAGATAAGAGGTAAATGACAATCGAAGAGCAGGGGATGTTTAACATCACCGAAAATGTGCTATAATGAGCGTTGTTTAACCTGAAAGGAGAATGTGAAAAATGGCGAAAAAAGGATACATACAATTAACGAATGGAAAGAAAATTGAGTTTGAACTTTACCCAGAGGCTGCTCCAGGTACAGTAGCAAACTTTGAAAAATTAGCGAATGAAGGCTTCTACGATGGATTGAAATTCCACCGCGTGATTCCAGGTTTTGTCAGCCAAGGCGGCGACCCAAACGGTAATGGAACGGGTGGTCCTGGTTACACAATTAAATGTGAAACAGAAGGAAATCCACATCAGCACGAAAGAGGTTCATTATCAATGGCGCATGCTGGTAAAGACACAGGCGGCAGCCAATTCTTTATCGTACATGACCCGCAGCCGCACTTAAACGGTGTTCACACTGTTTTTGGCAAGGTAACATCTGGTATCGAGGCTGTACTTGATATGGAGCAAGGCCAAGGCATGGAAAAAGTTGAAGTTATAGATGCTTAATCTAAAACACCGCTTAATCGCGGTGTTTTTTATTTTGTTTGTGAACCTACTGTGATTTGTTTCGTTAGGCGGTAGGTGATGAACCAGTACAAAATGGCTAAAGCGCTGATAGAGGCACCAAAGAGACATACTCCGCCCCAGCCATAGGTCGCGTATATACTGGTTGAAACAATTGAGCCGGTCGCACTGCCGATGGAGTAAAAAATCATGTAAGCCGCAGTAAGCCGGCTTCTCGCCTCAGCCCGTACTGTAAAAATCATACTCTGATTGGTCACATGAACTGCCTGCACAGATAGGTCAAGAATGATAATGCCAATGACTAATGCAATAAGTGAATGTTCAGTCAAACTGATGAAAAACCATGAAATGAATAATAGGACAAGAGCTATACCAGTTGTGAACTGTCCAAAACCTCGATCAGCAAGGCTGCCAGCCCGAACAGCCCCTAACGCTCCGGCTGCTCCAGCAAGACCAAATGCGCCAATTGCAGTATGTGAAAGAGAGTATGGCGCAGTACTGAGAGGCAGTACGAGTGAAGTCCATAACGTACCAAAGACGATAAAAATCAGAAGAGCCAAAATCCCACGGATGCGCAGGATTCGTTCTTGTATGAACAATATAAACAATGAACGAAGCAGATGAACATAGGATAATGACTCTCTTTTGCTGTCATCATGCGGGAGCACTCGGAACAATACGCCAGTTAGGATAAGCATGATGACGGCAGAAACAAGATAAACAGACCTCCAGCCAGCAAAATCGGTTAATACACCAGCAAAGGTTCGAGCGAGAAGAATGCCGGTTACGATTCCACTTTGCACCAAGCCGACTATACGGCCGCGTTCTTCTGGAGCAGCCCAACTTGCTGCAAACGCAACGAGTACCTGAGTGACTACAGCGAGCAGTCCGACCACTGCTAATCCTAGAAATAGGACGGTGACGATAGGAGCGATGCCGACTAGAATGAGGGCAAGCACAGATAAAAGCATCTGACCGATAATGAGCCGTCGTCGATTCAACAGATCACCAAGCGGTACTATCAGTAGTAGCCCCGCCGCATAACAAAGCTGAGTAATCGTAATGACAATACCAATGGATGAATACGTGATACCGAATTCGTCTGCCAGTGAATCTAGTAACGGTTGTGCGAAGTATATGTTTGCAACAGCCATCCCGCACGCTGCTGCAAAAAGTAGTGCCATATAGTGACTCATCTTTGATTGAGGTTTTATTCGAAAATGAGCCGTTTTCATATCAGGATGATCTCTTGGAGTCATTTTATCTTTAACCATTCATTGCATCCTCTCCTTTTTATACTAAAAAGTATAATATATCGATCGGTATAAAATGATTCCTGTTAAGGATAACCAACAAAATATTTTAAAGTCAAGAGTTTAATCCAGTTATTCTAAGTTGATCTTGAAAAAAGAAAGACAGTTTGACAATTTTACATAAATAAAATAAAATTATAATGTACTAATTGGTAATAAAAAATGATATCCTTACAAATAAATGAATAATTGTTTTGGTGAAATGATTTTATTGTTGAAAAGAGGAATTGATGATGGTTCGGCAGCGTGAGTTTGATGAGGAAAAAGCGTTGGATGATGCAATGGTGCTTTTCTGGGAAAAGGGGTATAGAGCTACAACGTTAAGCGATTTGACTGCAAAAATGGGAATACAGCGGCCAAGCTTATACTCAGCCTTTGGAGATAAAGAGGAGTTATTTGAGGCTGCATTACGTAAATATACAAAGCAGCATGCAGCCCGCATTCGAACAAAACTTCAAAACAATCAATCTGTAAAGAAAGCATTTCATACATTATTTACAGATGTAGTGGAAGAGGAATATAGAGATGGCCCGAGTAAAGGCTGTTTTTGCATTAATACGATAGTGGAGCTTGCTCCACACGAAGAGAAATTTGAAATTCTGACAAGAGAGCATCAGATGTATCTTTCGGTCATATTTGAAGAAAAGATTGTGCAAGGTATTCGCTCAGGTGAGCTTGAAAGCAGCTTGAATGCTAAAGCCTTAGCACAGACACTGGTCGTTTCTTTCATCGGGCTTACCGTCCTAATGAAGTCACGTCCAGAGCGTTCATTTGTAGATCATTCTGTAGCGACGATCCTGTCCATTTTAAAATAAAATGGACAACGCGCTATGGCAGCTTCCATGAAAAAATTATACAGCATAGTGAAAGCGTATTTGATCCATTACATCAAAATACGCTTTTTCTTATAGGGCAGTCATGCGCAGAATGTATTTTTATGATATGATAGGAGAACAAACATTCGTATTTGCGGGGTGCCAGCACATCCAGATGCAAATGAAGAAAGAAGGGGATACTTTGAAACCACTCACAAAAGAAGAGAAAAATCAAATGATGATGGCCATTCAGCGTTACTTTGCCGAAGAACGAGAAGAAGAGATTGGTGAATTAGCAGCCATTAATATACTAGAATTTATCACAAAAAACCTTGGAAGCTACTACTATAATCAAGGGGTTCGCGACAGCCGCAGCATCGCTGTTCAGCGGTCACAATTGTTAGAGGAAGACTTATTCGCACTCGAAAAAAGAATATAATGAAAAGCTTGCAGTATGGTGTGTTACGAACTAATAAATAGGAAAAAGACCCCCTTAATAAAGAACGCATATTCGTATCATATGTAATGATTAAGAGGTGGAACCAAAGGGCCATCTGAATCGTTATATAAGTAACCATTAATGAAAATCAGCTTTTTTGGTTTTATTTCAATAAAAGAAGGAATAAAACATACAAATAGGCGAAGTGCAGATGATGGAGGTTCTAAATATGGGGAAAATTAAATTAAAAATTGCGATCTTATTTGTTTTACTGCTTTGTTTAGGCGCAGGTTATTTATACATGAATGGCATGAAAATTGAAGATGTGCCAACAGCTATTGGCGAAAGCTTAACAAATAATGATAAAGATTACACCATCTATGAATATACCATTACGAAAATTGATGGAGATGAATATTACGGTCAAGCGAAGAATGGCACAAAAATCATTTTTAATGGTAAGAAATTTGAAGATGATGTGGCCGATCTGAAAAAAGGCGATCGTATTAAAGCCTACTTTAGTAATGAAAAAAGAATAGATGGACTGATAAAAGTAGTAAAAGTCGTAAATTGACATGTCTCCTTTCCTATAAGGAGACTTTTTTTGTGAAGAAATCTTGATTGTTGCATTTGACAACAAGGATCGCTATAATAGCCCCTAAGGACAGCTAAATATCGATTGTATCCTTCGGGGCAGGGTGAAAATCCCGACCGACGGTAATAAAGCAAATGCTTTACAGCCCGTGACCCGTTAATTTATTAACGGTTGATTCAGTGAAAAGCTGAAGCCGACAGTGAAAGTCTGGATGGGAGAAGGATAAAGAAAGCTATGAACGAAAAATATTTGTTGATCATAGTCTTATTTCTGATGCAAAAAAACCACAGCCCCGGAATTTTTTCCGGGGCTTTCTGTATGATTTTGTCGTTAATAGACTGCATGCAGTGTTTATTAGGTGATCCCTCATCTACCTTGTATGGACCATAAAAAGCGACGAAGGTGCTCAATCGATCACATGTCCCTAACATCGCTTTTTTTAAAAGTGAGAAATACAAATGAAACGAAAGGGAGGATCACATGTTTACGGGGATAATTGAAGAAGTTGGCACCGTTCAGTCAATAAGTAAAAAGTCAGCAGATGCCATGGAAATTGTCATTACATGCAGCCGTGTGCTGGAAGATGTTCAACTCGGAGACAGTATCGCCATTAATGGAGTATGTCTCACAGTCACAAGCTTCACAAAAGAACAGTTTACGGCAGATGTGATGCCAGAGACGGTCAAAGCGACATCGCTGGATCAGCTGACACAAGGCAGTCCAGTGAATTTAGAGCGAGCCATGTCCTCAAATGGACGATTTGGCGGCCATTTTGTCTCAGGCCATGTTGATGGAACGGCTGTCATTACCCGGATAGAAAAGAAGAGTAATGCCATTTACTATGATTTAAAGATGAACAAGACCCTCACAGATATGCTCACCCAAAAGGGTTCGATCGCAATAGATGGTGTCAGCTTGACCATTTTCGATTTGCGAGATTCACATGTCACAGTCTCTATTATTCCTCACACGCTTGAAGGAACTATTTTCCCGACTAAATCTATGGGGGATATCGTGAATATAGAGTGTGACATGATCGGTAA
Organism: Bacillus sp. Je.9.29.b; assembly: GCF_051129925.1. Lineage (NCBI taxonomy): Bacteria > Bacillati > Bacillota > Bacilli > Caryophanales > Bacillaceae > Bacillus > Bacillus sp. Je.9.29.b. The sequence goes on along the minus strand of NZ_JBCPSO010000006.1, from coordinate 245,232 downwards.
ATACATTTATCGTTTTTTAACAAAAGAGCAGAGCGAAAAACAGCCATCTCGATTGACCCCATCATTTCTAAAAGAGCACGGATTCTAGGAGGCGATTGTATGTATCATTCCGTTGATGAGGCAGTAAATGCCCTTAAACAAGGAGAAATCATTATCGTAGTGGATGATGAAGACAGAGAAAATGAAGGAGACTTTGTGGCACTTGCTGAGTATGCCACGCCTAGGGTGATTAACTTCATGGCTTTACATGGAAGAGGCCTCATTTGTACGCCAGTTCATGCGTCGATTGCCAAACAACTGAATCTGCATCCAATGGTTGAACATAATACGGATGCACACCATACAGCATTTACAGTAAGCATCGACCATGTGACAACGACAACTGGTATTAGTGCTTTTGAGCGCTCCACGACCATGCTGGCCATGTTAAATAAAGACGCAAAACCAGACGAATTTGCCCGTCCAGGACATGTTTTTCCGCTTATTGCAAAAGAGGGCGGCGTACTAGAAAGACCAGGTCATACAGAGGCGGCAGTTGATCTTGCTAAACTGGCAGGCTCAGAGCCAGCGGGTGTCATATGTGAAATTATGAATGTAGATGGATCAATGGCGCGCGTCCCTGAACTAAAGGAGATCCAAAAACAGCATGATTTAAAGATGCTGACTATCGAAGCATTACAGACATATTTAAACAACAATCGAACAGCCGCTATTGAAACAAAATAAAAATCACAAAAAAGGATGATCAACATATGAATACAATACAAGGTCATGTAGTAGCAGAAGGACTAAAATTTGCAATCGTTGTAGCGAGATTCAATGATTTTATTACAAGTAAACTGTTAGATGGAGCAGAAGATACATTACTCAGACACGGAGCAAATGGTGATGATATCGATGTTGTGTGGGTACCAGGCGCTTTTGAAATCCCGTACATGGCAAAAAAATTAGCAGAAACCAAAAAATATGATGCAGTCATCACACTTGGAACCGTGATCAGAGGCGCAACGACTCACTATGATTACGTTTGTAATGAAGCTGCTAAAGGAATTGCTCAGAGTGCTATGTCAACAGGGGTACCGATTATCTTTGGTGTACTCACAACAGAATCTATTGAACAAGCCATTGAAAGAGCTGGTACAAAAGCAGGAAATAAAGGCAGCGAATCGGCTGCAGCTGCTATTGAAATGGCGAATCTCAATCGAACGTTCTCTTAATTTAGTGAAAAAGAGTTTAAAAACGGTATAAAAATGTTTATAATGTGTGATGAGCAAATGAATCATAAGACATTTGCTGGAAATTAGGATAATTTGAATATTGAGGGGTATATATGTTAATTCGTTACAAGAGGTCTTTTGAAAAAATTGCCATGGGACTTCTGTCCTTTATGCCGGGTGAGAAAGACGTCAAACAGCTTCAGCAGACGATGAAGTCATATGAAATGGATGAAGATCGGCAGCTGTTCCTATGGAAAGATGGCGAGGATATTGTAGGTGCTATTGGTGTGTTGAAAACAGACGACCAAGTACAAATTGAGCATATTAGTGTGAATCCATCCCATCGTGATCAAGGAATCGGCAAGGAAATGGTTTTAGCCGTGGAAGAAATATTTAAAACCAAAACACTCATTCCAAATGAATTAACGCAAGGCTTCTTTCATAAGTGTCACAGCGAATCAAATTAAATATCACACATGTAAAAGCAGAGGCTACAGTCCTCTGCTTTTTTTACGTTCAATCTGCTTTTTTCGTTCCAGCAAAACTTCTGTCCGGTCACGGAGTCTATGTTTTTCGATTAAAAATGTATGGGATAAGTTGCTTTCCTGTCCAAAGAGCAGTCCTTCTTTTTGGGCCATTTCTTGGCATAAAGAAAGAAGTGCTTCATCTTTGATTGGCAGCATCACACTTTCATAGGGCAAATCTTCATCCATTTTCTTTTTCAGCGTTCTCAGAAGCATCAGAAATGCCTCATCATCCAGACCGAGATTCGATAATACTGAACGGTTTGCTTCTAACAAATGAAGACTGTTAGAAATGAGCCGTTTTGCTCCTTTTCCATTTCCCCGTCTTTGATGATACAAGGCAACTGCGAGCTGAATGAGCCCGACCCAATATTCTTTGCGCTGCTCAGGGGGATCTTCTTTCCAATATTCCTCTAAAATTTCATGACACTCAAAATAATCTCTTGTCGTATGAAATTCGTGTAAAAAAGCCACGTACGCTTCAGGATACACAGCGGTCATCTCCTTTTCCACTCTCAGTCTAACATATCGAAAAGAAAAGAAGAAAGAGCGTCCCTTTAGTGAAAAGGACGCTCTGTTTCTTTAATAAACCCAAGCCGCGCCAACGATGATCAGCAAGATGAAAAGCACGACAATTAGCGCGAATCCTCCGCCGAAGTTATAGCCATCTCCCATAATGATACGGCCTCCTTTTTCATCAGTTCTGATTACAATGGTATTCTATGTATAAATGCCCTTATTGGTATGGGCGGATCCACTGTTTTTCTTGATTTGCCTAAGGCATTTTGGCCGAAATTATATTGGACGAGAGCTTTATCCTGTCTTATACTAAAGGTTAGCCGGTGAAACGGTACTTAGAAGACAGTAGAAATGGTGAGAAAAAGATGCTGGAATATCAGGTGAAAATAGATTCGTTCGAGGGTCCTTTGGACTTGCTGTTACATTTAATTAACCGGTTGGAAATTGATATTTATGATATTCCCGTCGCTAAAATAACGGAGCAGTATTTATTATATGTCCACACGATGAGGGAGCTTGAGCTCGATGTTGCGAGTGAATATTTGGTCATGGCTGCAACCCTCCTGAGTATTAAAAGCAGAATGCTTCTTCCGAAACAAGAGGAAGAGCTGTTTGATGAAGACCTGCTCGAAGAGGAAGAAGACCCTCGAGAAGAGCTGATTGGCAAATTGATTGAATACCGCAAGTATAAAAATGCAGCACAAGAACTAAAGGAACGCGAAGAAGAAAGGCAAAATGCCTTTACAAAACCACCGAGTGATTTAAGCGAATTTGCAAAAGAATCAGAAGCGAAGGACACAAATTTACACGTAACGGTGTATGATATGTTAGGTGCGTTCCAAAAGGTATTAAATCGAAAGAAAATAACGAAACCAGCACCATCAAAGATTACAAGACAAGAAATCCCGATTGAAGACAAAATGAATGAGATTATGAACCATTTAAGAAAAACAAAAAAGCGGACCAATTTCATGACTCTATTTCAACATGATCAAAAGGAACACCTTGTCGTGACGTTTCTTGCTGTTCTCGAATTGATGAAAAGTCATCAAATCATGCTAGAGCAGGAAGGGAACTTTGAAGACATTTATATCATAGGGAGTGAAACGATTCATGACGCTTGATATCGTGAATTGGAAAGCCATCTTAGAAGCGCTGCTGTATGCAGCAGGTGACGAAGGCTTAACAAGAAAACAGCTCATGTCTGTTCTTGAAATAGATGAGTCGGTATTACTCGACATTATGTCTTCCGTAAAGGAAGAATATCAAAAACAAGAACGAGGGATTGAGCTCATTGAATATGCAGATTCATATATGCTGCTGACGAAAAAAGAATACAGCATGTACTTAAAAAAATTAGTCGAGACACCATCCAAGGGTTTGTCGCAGGCAGCGCTGGAGGTGCTTGCCATTGTTTCTTATAAACAGCCGATTACACGCAGTGAGGTAGAGGAGATTAGAGGAGTCAAATCAGAGCGGGTACTTCATAGCTTAGTAGCCAAAGCGCTGCTCTGTGAAGTAGGACGTGCCGATGGTCCGGGACGAGCGATTCTTTATGGGACAACCCCTACCTTTTTAGAGCAATTTGGCTTAAAAGCCTTAGATGAATTACCGCCGCTTCCAGAGAATGTGGAAGCAGATGGAGTACAAGAAGAGGCCGATCTATTTTTTGAAAACTTCAATCAAACATTTGAAGACATAAAATAGTTCAAAAGAATGAAAAATGTATGATAAAATATAAAAAAGATTTTAGGTCTAAAATCTTTTGATGACAGATAAAATGGTGACAAAGCCATGAGGGGAAGGTAAACACGAAACAAATGGCACATATGAATGTAAAGGCTCAAGTTGATCAAGCAGGCGCCTTTTTATCAAAGGTTGCAATTGAAATGAATGGTTTTCTGAACGAAACCACCTTATCAAGCTTGAAACGATTAAACCCCGAAGCGGAAGCCTATTATTGTGACATATTGAGTACATTACGGAAGCTTGCAGTGTACAGCGAGGATGCAGCAGCAGTTTGCAGGAAAATGGGTCAGCAGCAGACATTCCCGCAGCAAGCCGCACAGCAGATGCTCCACCGTATTTATCATCAATGTATTGAAGAATTTTTCACGCCTAAAAAGGATACATGGTATGAAGACAGCCGTTCGGCCTATACAGGAAAAAGCAGCATTGTTTTTCACCATGAAGTATCCGCTGATATGAAACAATTGTTTTTTTCATTAGAAAAAGACTTTTTAGCGATGAGAGAAGAGCTCGAATATACGACTTCTCATCAGCAAGTGAAAATGGTATAAGCAACTTGAAGAAGCGTCTCTACATGTAGAGGCGCTTTTTTTATGGACGAGGCATCATAACTTTTTCAGCTGAGCATACACTTGTACAAAACGGACAAGGACGTGAATGAACATGCCCTATTTAAAAATTGGAACAGCAGTCCTTCTTCTATTTACACTCTTACTGCCTTTTTCCTCACATGCCAAAGCAGACATTTCATTATCAGTGAGTGCAAGAAGCGCCATTTTAATAGATGGACAGTCAGGCAGAGTCCTATTTGGAAAGGACGAGCACGAAAAAAGAAGAATCGCCAGTATAACAAAAATCATGACGGCTGTATTAGCCATTGAATCAGGAAAAATGAAAGATACCGTCAAAGTATCAAAACGTGCGATTGGGGCGGAGGGGTCATCCATTTATTTAAAGGAAGGGCAGAAGGTGAGCTTAGAAGATTTGACATACGGGCTCATGCTGCGTTCTGGAAATGATGCAGCTGTTGCCATTGCAGAGCATGTTGGCGGCAGCTTAGAAGGCTTTATTTTTATGATGAATCAAAAGGCGGCTGAACTAGGAATGGAGAATACGAATTTTCAAAATCCGCACGGACTCGATGATCATAAAAATCATTATTCATCAGCCTATGACATGGCGATCCTAACAAAATACGCAATGAAGCATAAACAATATCAAAAAATTGCCGGTACAACTTTCTATAAAGCGAAGACAATGGAAGGCTATTGGAAAAATAAAAACAAGCTGCTCACCGGTTTATACGAATATTCCACCGGAGGGAAAACAGGATATACAAAACTTGCAAAACGAACACTTGTCTCCACCGCTGCAAAGAATGATGCTCAGCTGATCGCTGTGACCATTAATGCACCTGACGACTGGAAGGATCATATTTCTATGTTTGAATATGCATTTGATCACTATAAAACGTATGTGCTTGCTGAAAAAGGAAGGCTTGCTTCGTTAAAAGGGACCTTTTACGAAAAAAAAGCGTTTATCAAGCGTGATGTGGACTATTTTTTAAATGAAGATGAGAAAAAACTTGTCAAAATTGAAACGGAAATGCTCGCTCCTAAAAAGAAGTGGAAAAAAAACGCCGAAGCCATCCCAGATGTTGTAGGAAAAATGACGATTTTGTTAGATGGACAGGTGATCGAGCAGTTACCGATTTTTTATGAAAATAAACGAAATCGCATGCCTCAAAAAAGCTTTCAAGAAATGTTTAAGTCTGTCTTTCAGACATCTATAGGCGGATCTTCATGGTCAATCTAATTTGGGTATTTCTCACTGTCATCGGTCTTGTCTATGCGATGTTTAATGGAACGATGCAGGAAGTGAACGAGGCTGTATTTAAAGGCTCAAAAGAAGCGGTTACTATTTCAATTGGTTTGATTAGTGTCCTCGTTTTTTGGCTCGGGCTCATGAAGATTGCCGAAGAGGCAGGGCTGTTAAATTTCTTTAGTAAATTGTGCCGGCCCTTTATTTCAAAGCTATTCCCGGATATTCCGCCTAATCATCCTGCAATGGGGTATATTTTGTCCAATCTCATGGCGAATTTCTTTGGTCTCGGGAATGCCGCTACACCGCTTGGAATTAAGGCGATGGAGCAGATGAAAGCATTAAACGGCGGAAAAAATGAAGCAAGCCGTTCTATGATTACATTTCTAGCGGTCAACACATCCTCTATCACACTTGTGCCAACAACCGTCATTGCAATAAGAATGACCTATGGGGCAGATCAGCCAACAGACATTGTAGGGCCAACCATTTTAGCAACACTCATTTCAGGAATCGGTGCAATCATCATCGATCGTTATTTCCACTATCGCAGAAGCAGGCGGGGGTGATCTTGTGGCATTTATTAACTGGCTGTCACTTGCTTTGATTCCACTGATCATCGCAGGGATTTTGATTGCTGGAACCATTAAAAAGGTACCAACCTATGAAACATTTGTAGAGGGAGGAAAAGAGGGCATTCAAATTGCCTTTTCAATCATTCCTTATTTAGTCGGAATGCTTGTAGCCATTACGATATTCCGTGCGTCAGGTGCGCTTGATTTTGTTATGGGACTATTAAAACCAGTCTTTACAGCGATTGGTTTCCCGCCAGAAGTGGTGCCGCTTGCGTTTATTCGCCCGATATCAGGAACGGCTGCACTTGGAATGACATCAGACTTGATAGCGACGTATGGCCCAGATTCTTTTATTGGCCAGCTTGCAGCTGTCATGCAAGGGTCAACAGACACCACCCTTTACATTTTAACGGTCTATTTTGGAGCAGTCGGGATTAAAAAAATGGGAGATGCGCTGAAAGTAGGTTTGTTAGCAGATCTCATTGGTGTCATTGCCTCTGTGATTATCGTCAGTTTGTTATTTAGCGGCGCCTAATCAGGCGCTTTTTTGTATTTCATGGATGGAAAATCGCTTTTTAGCTGAAATTAGACAGACGAAACGCTTATTTTTCCACGAATGCTTGTTTGTTTTAAGTCAAGCAAGTAAGATAGTACATGAGGTGAAAGACAAATGGAACGTTTACAGAAAGTAATTGCACATGCCGGCGTCGCTTCAAGACGAAAGGCTGAAGAATTAATTAAAGAAGGACGAGTTACCGTTAATGGTCAAACAGTGACAGAGCTCGGAGTGAAGGTGGGCTCTTCAGATAAAATTGAAGTCAATGGATTAAAGCTTGAAAGAGAAGAACCGGTTTACTTTATGCTTTATAAACCGCGCGGCGTCATTTCGGCTGCCGAGGATGATAAAGGACGCAAGGTCGTCACAGATTTCTTTGATGATGTCCCGCAGCGTCTTTACCCAATCGGCCGGTTAGATTATGATACGAGCGGTTTGATTTTGATTACAAATGATGGGGAATTTGCCCATAAGCTCATGCACCCGAAATACGAAATTGATAAAACGTATGCAGCGAAGCTAAAAGGCATTCCATCAAAGGAACTGCTTAGAAAGCTAGAAAAAGGGATCATGTTAGATCATAAAAAAACAGCACCTGCTCGTGCGAAAATGCTTTCTATTGATAAACGAAAGCAAACTTGTATTGTTCAATTAACCATTCACGAAGGCAGAAACAGACAGGTGCGCCGCATGTTTGAAGCGATTGGACATGATGTGTTAAAGCTAAAAAGGGAGCAATATTCGTTCCTTCATATTGAAGGAATGAGACCAGGAGACCGCAGAGAATTGTCTCCGCATGAAGTAAAGCGCCTGAGAGCAATTGCCGATCATGGGAAAAGCGCTTTTTAATTTTCACATAAACTTCAAAAAATGAAGAAGCATCAAAAGAAGGAGAATGCTATAATTTACCTGAATGTCTATGGGGAAGGGGTACTTCAGATGAAAAAAAGACGGTTTTTCATACGGACGGGCATTCTCCTCGTGATGCTTGCGGCACTATGTTATACAATGTATAACTCAGTATTTGCCAAACAGGATCGAGTCAAAGAAGGATCTATTGCGCCAAACTTTGTCCTTCAATCTGTCGATGGGGATCGGATTGAGTTAAAGGACTTAAAAGGCAAAGGTGTCTTTCTTAATTTTTGGGGTACATGGTGTGGTCCGTGTAAACAAGAATTTCCTTATATGGCGAATCAATATGAAGTGTTCAAGGATCGCGGTGTGGAAATTGTTGCAGTCAATGTTGCGGAATCCAAGATTGCCGTGAAAAATTTTATGGAATCCTATGGCGTGAATTTTCCTGTTGCCATGGACAAAGATCGTCAAGTGACAGAGGCATATGATATTACGCCGCTGCCAACCACATTTTTAATCAATCCTGAAGGCAAGGTAATCAAAGTCATAAAAGGAACGATGACAGAACGTAATGTCTATGAATATATGAATTTGATTAAACCAAAGGGGTCATAGAATGAAAGAGGTAAAGTGCGAGTGTGGACATATTAATCCAATCGGTACTGTTCTATGTGAATCATGCGGGAATCCCATTGCGGCTAAAGAGAAAAACTCTTCAAAGCTGCTTGATATGAGATATGACGGCAGTGCAAGACGCTCGCAAACATACAACAAAACGATTGTTGATAAAGTATGGAACTTTTTTTCTTCCGTTAAAGTGGGTGTGTGGCTGATTGTCATTACACTGCTCGCTTCTTCGCTTGGAACGATTTTTCCGCAGGAGCGATTTATTCCGCCAGGTGCATCTGCTTCCACGTATTATGAAGAGCAATATGGATCGTTTGGCAAGCTGTATTACACACTTGGATTCCATGATCTTTATAATTCTTGGTGGTTTTTAGCTCTTGTCGCATCTATCGGAATCTCCCTTGTTATTTGCAGTCTCGACCGTGTTATTCCTCTTTATCGAGCACTCAAAAACCAAGGGGTTATCAAAAAAGAAGGCTTTATGAGAAGACAGCGTCTGTTTAGCGAGACAGACAAAACATTAGATCAGCATACATATGAAGGCATCATAAGAGCAATGAAACAAAAGCGTTACCGCGTGCGAGAAGAAAATGGGCATATTTTAGCCGAAAAAGGACGTTTTTCACGCTGGGGACCTTACGTCAATCACATTGGACTAATCATCTTTCTCATTGGAGCGATGCTCCGGTTTGTCCCGGGTATGTACGTGGATGAAACGCTGTGGGTCAGAGAAGGGGAAACTGCACCAATTCCAGGTACGGATGGTCAATACTTCTTGAAAAATAATGCGTTTTCAATTGATCGCTATGAAACTGGAAATGAAAAAGAAGTGTTTGAGAATGCCATTGAAAAAGCTGGCGATGGTCAAGTGGTGAAAAGCTATAAAACGGATGCCATCTTATACAAACGTGAAGGAGAAGTTGTATTTGGTGAAAAGCCCAAGCTGAAGCAGGTAACAGAACACGATATCAAAGTGAATGAACCGCTCAAGTTTGACAACTTCTCATTATATCAAGTGGATTTTAAGCAAAATGAGCTCGATCAAATGGTCTTTCAGCTGATTCGTAAAGATACAGAAAAATCTTTCGGTACAGTGAAGATTAATCTGCTGGAGCCTAAGTCAGAATATGATCTTGGTAGCGGTTACAAAGTCAAGGTGATGAGCTATCTGCCTGATTTTTATTTTGACGATGATGGAACGCCAAGTACGAAAACAAGAAATCCGAATAATCCTGCTTTCGTGTTTGAAATGATTTCTCCTGAAAAACCTAAAGGTGAAAAAAGCTTTGTCGCCATTCAAGAGACAGTAGAGGGTTCTGATAACAATCTATATAAAATGAAGTTTGATCGGGTCGAAACGAAAAACGTCACAGGGTTAACAGTGAGAAAGGATTTAACACTTGGCGTGCTCATAGTAGGCGGAATCATCTTCATGATTGGTGTCGTGCAGGGGATGTATTGGCAGCATAGAAGAATCTGGCTGTCGGCAAAGGATGGAAAAGTATTGGTGGCAGGACATACAAACAAAAACTGGTTCGGCTTAAAGTCCGATCTTGGTGTGTTACTGCACGGCAGTGGCATCAAACAGCCAGTTGATCAAAAAGAGCTGCCTGATACAACAAGTATCAGCAAAAGCAAGGGGGAAGGATTAGATGGCGGCAGTCAGTGAAAATCTGTTATTTGCAGCTTTTCTATTTTATTTAGCGGCAGTTCCTTTTTTTGGTGGTGCCATTAAGGGAAAAAAGAAAGAAGAAGGACCGCGCAGGAATAAGGCGGCACTCATTGGCATTACGCTTACCATCATCGGTTTTTTGAGCCAGTTGGGCTATTTTATTTCAAGATGGATCGCATCTGGTCATGCACCAGTCAGTAATTTGTTTGAGTTCACAACGGCTTTTGGCATGATGCTGGTGCTTGCATTCATCATTTTATATTTTGTGTATCAAGTGTCTGTACTTGGTTTATTCACACTTCCAATCGCTTTATTGATTATTGCCTATGCAAGTATGTTCCCATCAGATATTTCACCGCTGATTCCTTCACTTCAAAGTAATTGGCTTTATATTCACGTGACAACAGCAGCACTTGGCCAAGCCATTTTAGCCATCAGCTTTGTGGCAGGTGTCATCTTTCTATTAAAGCATGTGGATCAAACAAAGCCAGGGAAGAAGACGTTTGGTTTAGAGCTTGTCATGTTTATGATTGTGGTCACACTTGCATTTATCGCTGTTACGTCTATCTTTAGAATGACAGGATATGAAGCGACATTTAATTGGATCGATAAAAATAAAGAAAAAAGTGAGATGGTCTATGAGCTGCCAGCTCTTGTCGGACCTCATAAAGGGGAGCTTGTGACGGAAGATCGTTTGGAACCGTTTGTTGAGCTGCCGCCTGTTTTTTCAGGTAGAAAGGTCAATACGGTGTTATGGTCATTTGGCGTAGGGCTGATCATATACGGACTCATTCGATTGATCATTCGCAAACGACTGAGCGCACTGCTTCAACCGCTAGTGAAACAGGTGAACCTAGATTTAGTTGATGAAATTGGGTATAGGGCGGTTTCGATTGGTTTCCCAGTATTTGCGTTAGGCGGGCTGATCTTTGCTATGATCTGGGCGCAAATTGCATGGACTAGGTTTTGGGGGTGGGACCCGAAGGAAGTATGGGCATTGATTACGTTTCTCTTTTATGCTGCCTATCTTCATCTTCGCTTGTCGCGAGGCTGGCATGGTGAAAAGTCCGCTTGGCTTGCTGTGATCGGCTTCGCCATTATTATGTTTAATCTCATCTTTGTCAACCTTGTCATTGCTGGGCTTCATTCTTACGCATAATCACAAGGAAAAGCCAACTTTTATGATTCAATTCGGCTTTTTGTTAAAATGAATGTAACAACGGAGAAAGCAGGAGGACTGTCTAATGGAACACACAACTCAAACGAAAATATTAGTCGTAGATGATGAGGCAAGAATTCGCCGCCTTTTAAAAATGTATTTAGAACGTGAAAATTATGAAATCGATGAAGCGGAAAATGGAGATGAGGCGATTCAAAAAGGGCTTCAAACCGATTACGACCTCATTTTGCTCGATTTAATGATGCCTGGTACAGATGGAATCGAAGTGTGTAATCAAATTCGAGACAAAAAAGCGACTCCAATCATTATGCTGACGGCAAAAGGAGAAGAAGCCAACCGCGTTCAAGGATTTGAGGCAGGAACGGATGACTACATCGTCAAACCTTTCAGCCCGCGTGAAGTGGTTTTACGTGTAAAGGCATTGCTCAGAAGATCGTCTCAAACGTCTTATTTGAATACTGGGACAACAACAAAGGATGTTCTTGTGTTTTCTCATCTTTCTATTGACCATGATGCACATAGAGTGACGGCTGATGGCAAAGAAGTTAGCCTCACGCCGAAGGAATATGAGCTTTTATATTTCCTTGCAAAAACACCAGATAAGGTCTATGACAGAGAAAAGCTGCTAAAAGAAGTATGGCAATATGAATTCTTTGGAGACTTACGAACAGTTGATACTCATGTCAAACGACTTCGTGAAAAACTGAATAAAGTGTCACCAGAAGCAGCGAAAAAAATCGTAACTGTATGGGGTGTCGGGTACAAATTTGAGGTCGGCGCTGAATGAAACTGTGGAAAAGTGTTGTAGGAAAGCTATGGTTAACCATTCTTTTCCTCGTCCTGATCGTTTTATCTATTTTAACTGTGCTTCTTTTAGAGTTCATTGAGAATTATCATGTAGAAGAAGCAAAATCTGATTTAACACAAATGGCAAACAAAGTAGCGGTCATTTTAGAAAGCCATGAGGATCAATCGCTTGCAAGGTCGATTACATCAGAGCTCGCTGACAAATTGACGAGTATTGCGATCATCCAAGAGGACGGGCTAGAGTGGTATTCGTCTGAAAAAGACGGCAAGCTTCCTGCGATTACAAAGAAACAAATTGAAGCAGACAGCGATTTAAATCAAGCACTGCAAGATCGTAAAAAAATCAGTAAACGTGCAGAACCTGATGCAGGCAATCGAAAAGATGAACGGATTGTAGTCGGTGTTCCATATGAGGCGAACGGAAAAAAAGGCATGGTCTTTCTTTCTCAATCACTCCTCGCTGTAGAACAAACAACGAAACATACGACACGCTACATCTTTTTAGCCGCCGGAATTGCGATTGTACTGACCACTATATTCGCTTTCTTCTTGTCAACACGTGTCACCTATCCTCTCAGAAAGATGAGAGAGGGTGCACAAGATTTGGCGAAAGGGAAATTTGATACAAAGATTCCTATTTTAACGCAAGATGAAATTGGAGAACTGGCGATCGCCTTTAATCAAATGGGGAAGCAGCTTAAATTCCATATCACAGCCTTAAATCAAGAAAAAGAACATTTATCTAATATTTTAAGCAGTATGGCTGATGGCGTCATCACCATCAATATTGATGGAACGATCTTGATGACAAATCCTCCAGCAGAACGATTTTTACAGGCATGGTATTACGAGCAAAATATGAAGATCAAAGATGGAGATGAACTGCCGCCAGAAGCGCGCGAGCTATTTCATACAGCTGTCAGCACAGAAAAAGAGCAAATGATCGAAGTTACGCTGCAAGGGCGTACCTGGGTTCTTCTCATGTCTCCGCTGTATAATCAGCAGGATGTCAGGGGAGCAGTTGCGGTCCTTCGTGATATGACAGAGGAACGAAGACTTGATAAGCTGAGAAAAGACTTCATTGCCAATGTCAGTCATGAACTTCGTACGCCAATTGCCATGCTGCAAGGGTACAGTGAGGCGATTGTAGATGATATTGCAGGATCAGAAGAGGAAAAGAAAGAGATTGCGCAAATTATCTATGATGAATCACTTCGAATGGGACGACTTGTAAATGATCTTCTAGATCTAGCGAGAATGGAAGCAGGTCATATTACACTGAATCTTGAATCAACAGATACGGAAGAGTTGACTGAGAAGATCTACCGTAAGTTTCTCGGGATTGCGAAAGAAAAACAAATCGACCTTACGTATGATATTCAAGTGGATGAACCGAACTTTGTATTCGATCCAGATAAGATTGAGCAAGTGTTTACGAATCTCATTGATAATGCCATTCGTCATACACCAGAGGGCGGCGAGGTTCACTTCTCGGTTCAATCGGTGGAGAACGGACTGAAAATGGATGTAAAAGATTCGGGGAGCGGAATTCCGGAAGAGGATCTGCCGTTTATTTTCGAACGCTTCTATAAAGCCGATAAAGCAAGGACAAGAGGACGTTCTGGTACTGGACTTGGCCTTGCGATTGTGAAGAACATCGTCGAGGCGCATCAAGGCTCTATACATGCTCATAGCAAAGCGGGTGCAGGTACACACTTCACATTCTATATTCCGAGAAAAAAGCAGGAACTCGTCTAATCTTGACGAAGAATCTTGTTACATGAGAAACACTTCTTTTCGTAAAGAAAATGAAGTGTTTTTTCTATTTTCAAATTTTTAAGGAGAAGTTAAACAAAAAGCCCTTTCCAAACTGTCGAACTTGTAATATATTTGTCATAAAGTTGTAATGTAACGTTTTATAAGAGTCACTCGACAAAAATAAGTGAACGGAGGGGTTTCCTATGCATGAAACCTTTCAAAAAATATATGATTCGTACCATCAAGATTTGTACCAGTTTTTATTTTATATGGTTAAAGATAAAAATCAGGCAGAGGATCTCGTACAGGAGGTTTACATTCGGGTACTTCACTCATATAAAACTTTTGAAGGAAGAAGCAGCGAGAAAACATGGCTGTTTTCAATTGCAAGGCATGTAGCGATTGACTGGTTTCGCAAGCAGCAAACCATAAGACAACGGGTACTCGGCACGTTTGATTGGGATAAGCAGGATGTAAAAGACCCAGACTTGCTCCCAGACGAACTGGCTGTACAGGATGAAAATACTAAAGAAATTTATGCCGCGCTTGATCACTGCACGATTGATCAAAGAGCTGTCATCATTTTAAGGTTTATCCAGGGCTACTCAATCATGGAGACGGCAAAGGCGCTAAAGTTCTCGGAAAGCAAAGTCAAAACAACGCAGCACCGAGGCCTGAAAGTGCTCCGAAAACATATGGAGCTTTTGAAGGAGGAGCTAGTGAATGAAAACGAACAGGTCCGATTGGAGCGAAGAACGAATCAAGGTGTTACTAAGTCAGCTTCCAAAGGTGGAGGACAACCGTTCATCTAAGCAGATATACCAGCAGGTGCTGATGGCAAGCGGGAAGAAAAAGAAAAGTGTCAAATGGATCGGTCCAGCGGTGGCAACCGTTGTGGTTTTATTTATGGCGTTTTTAATTTCTCCTCATTTATTTCAGCCGGCTGCTCAAGAACAGCATAAACAGATGAAAATGGAATCAAGTGCTGACAAAGGACAGGCAAATGCCACATTAGAGCCGGTCAAACAGGCAAATGGTACCACACACGTTGTTTCTCATGAAGACAAGCAAAAGTATATGACGGTTGCATACATAGATGAATCGACATCTCAAGTGGTTCCTATTAGTATTGAAAAAGAGAATGAACATGGCCATTTGCAGGAAATGATGAACACATATGAACAGGTGCAGCTGCCTGAAATGACAAAGCCTCTTCAATCATATCTTGAGATGGTGGATCTTCGTGAAAATGGGAATACACTTGTTTTTCAGTTAAAAAATGATTTGTCCCTTGATACGATAAAGGAAGCCAATCGATTTAAAGATATGGTAAAAGAAACGCTCAAATGGAGCAGATATAAACAAGTGGAGGTCAGGTCAGTCAAAGGCTCTCATCTTCAATTAGGGACTAGCAGCTTTGGCACGATATCAATTGATAAACAAACGAGGAAAGCTTATTACGTGCTAGAAAATAAGAGCGGGACTTTTTTGGTGCCCTCAAAAACACATTATTCTACTTATGAAGAAGCGGTAGAGGCCATGAAACGCACGAGTGATTCTGGACTTGAACCATTAATTAAAGAAGAACCCATTAAAGAAGTGACATCAAAAGGTAAGCATGTAACCATCACGTTTGGAGCATCAGCACAATTATCGGACTCAATTAATCATACTCTACTCATTGAAGGTCTGCTGCTCACAGCGAAAGATTTTGGTTTTACAGATGTCACCATTCAATATGCAGGAACAGATCAAGTAGGACCATATGAATTAAATGAACCAATAGAGGTACCGGCTCTGCCGAATCCAGTTGTCATAAAAGAACGTTAAAGGACGCAAGCATTTCATTGCGTTCTTTTTTGATGTATAGAAAATGGTCTTCTTGCTGTATACTAAGCTGTCATGAAAAGAACCTCAAAGAAGGGGAGTCACTGATGAAAAGGTATTGCTTCATAGGTGCCAGCTGTTTTTTGCTCTTGATCTTAGCGCCATTTGCCCATGCGCAGAAGACAACCGAATGGGTGGAACCAGTGAAAGGAGAAGTCACTGACTTGTTTGGGACAAGGGGCGGCTCGCATAAGGGATTAGATATAGCTGCGCCAGAAGGAGAATCCATTTTTGCTGCAAGTGAAGGTGTGGTCACGCGTTCGTATGTATCGGCTACATATGGAGAAGTTGTATTTATTCAGCATCCAAACGGATATGAAACCGTCTATGCTCATTTACACGAGCGTTTTGTGAAAAAGGGTGACCATGTACAAGCGGGACAGCCGATTGGCATAATTGGCAACACAGGAGCCTCCAGAGGCACTCATTTGCATTTTGAGGTACATCGTGGAAATTGGTCAGTCAGCAAAAAGGATGCAATAGATCCGCTCAAAATGATTGCTGTAGAACGTTTCCAAGAGCCGGCTCTTCATGTAAATGGACATGAAAAAAATACATATGTCATTAAACAAGGGGATACCCTTTGGTCGATAGCAAAGGCGCATGAAATGACTGTGGAACAGTTGAAAAAGATCAATGAGCTGACCACTCACCTCATTCGAACAGGAGACCGTTTAATGGTTTCAACAAAATAAACCTCATGCAAAAGCATGAGGTTTATCACAGTTTTTTATAGATCAATCAGGCGGACAGAAAGAATATCCTGCACTTCAGTTAATTTTTTCACAATTTCGTCCTCAAGATGCTTGTCGAAAGAAAGCATCATAATGGCTTCGCCGCCTTTTTCTTTACGTCCCACCTGCATTGTTGCGATGTTGACATCATGGTCGCCTAAAATCTGTCCAACCTTTCCAATCACACCAGGTGCATCTGTATGCTGGATGTAGACAAGGTGTCCATCTGGGTAAAAATCAATATTAAAGCCATTAATAGAAACAACGCGTTCCCCTAAATGCGGGATGTAAGTCGCTTTTAGAGTAAAGGTTGAAAGATCACCTTTGACTTCAATAGAAATACTGTTTTCGTAACCAGATTCGCTGGAAGAAATTTTTTCACTAAAGCTAATGCCTCGTTCTTTTGCGACCATTCCAGCATTTACTTCATTCACAGTCGAATCAACACGCTCTTTTAAAAACCCTGACAGGAGACTCTTTGTGATAAAGGATGTTTCGAGTTTTGAAATAGAGCCTTCGTAAGAAATGCCTACTTCTTTTACAGGTTCTCTCATGGATTGAGAGACAAGACGTCCAAGTTTTCCTGCAAATTGATGATAAGGCTGAATCTTTTTAAACTCGTCTTTTGTCATCGCTGGTAGATTAATAGATGACATGACAGGAAGGCCTTTAGCAAATTGAAGGACTTCTTCAGATACTTGCGCCGCTACATTTAATTGTGCTTCTTTTGTAGAGGCACCAAGATGCGGAGTTGCAATGACGTGTGGATGATCCACAAGCGGATTATCAGTTGGCGGTTCTACCTCGAATACATCGAGTGCAGCTCCCGCAACATGGCCGCTTTCAAGTGCCTCAAGAAGGTCAGCTTCGTCAATAATGCCGCCGCGCGCACAGTTTACAAGGCGAACACCTTTTTTCGTTTTTGCAATCGTTTCTTTATTGAGAAGTCCTCGTGTTTCTTTTGTTAATGGCGTATGTACAGTAATAATATCTGATACTTCGAGTACTTCATCAAGTGATTTCGCATTGACGCCAATTTTTTCTGCACGTTCCTTTGTGAGAAATGGGTCAAACACGTTGACTGTCATGCCAAATGCTCTTGCACGCTGGGCGATTTCACTTCCGATTCTGCCTAAGCCGACAATCCCAAGAGATTTTCCGTAAAGCTCAGCACCAACATAAGCACCTCTGTTCCATTCTTTTGATTTGACAGAAATATTGGCCTGCGGAATATGACGCATAAGTGATGAAATCATAGCAAACGTATGCTCAGCTGTCGAGATCGTATTACCGTTTGGTGCATTGATTACAATGACGCCATGCTTGGTCGCTTCATCAATGTCAATATTGTCTACTCCCACACCAGCACGGCCGACAATTTTTAATGAAGTCATTTTTTCATAAAGCTCTTTCGTTACTTTCGTGGCACTTCTGACAAGTAAGGCATCAAACGTGTGTAATTCATCTTCTGCTTCTGCTACATTTTTTTGGACAATTTCAACAAAATCTGATTCTAAAAGTGGTAGAAGACCATCATTGCTCATCTTATCTGAGACTAATACTCGAAACATCGTAAGATTTCCTCCTAAAATAAACGTCATAAATATCTGATAATTTACCATATTCCTTTTCACTGTGTCAATCAAATTAAAGCAGTAAAGTGAAAAAGAAAACACGAACATTTCTTTGTGTCTTTATAAAGAATGAACACCTTTAAACAAAAGATAACCAATTTTTGCGCATTTGTCATTATAATTTTTGTGTTTTTTACGATTTCTTAAAACTGATGAATTTGCTCAGGATTTTTATCTGTACAAATGCTCATATATCATATATAATGATGTCGAATTGAATAATGATCAATCTTCGGGGCAGGGTGTAATTCCCTACCGGCGGTGATGAGCATAGTCTCTAAGCCCGCGAGCCTTTTTGGCAGGATTCGGTGTGATTCCGAAGCCGACAGTATAGTCTGGATGGGAGAAGATGGAGGTTCGTAAACGTTGAAAACATTGATGTTCACACGTTTATTTGTCTAGCCCAATTTCCCCGCTCCTGTTTTCAAGGGCGGTTTTTTTGTGGCTAAAATGGAACAATCCTCTTTTCGAAAGATTTGATCGAAAAGGAGAGAGAATATTGAATCAAAGTAAAGTAAAGCGTTTAGTTGTTACCAGTATGCTCAGCAGTATTTCGTTTGTGTTAATTTTATTGGATTTTCCTTTCCCGGGTCTTCCAGCGTATTTGAAAATTGATTTCAGTGATATCCCGGCGATTATTGCGATTTTAATTTATGGACCGGGTGCAGGGATTGCTGTTGAGGCATTAAAAAATGTACTGCATTACCTCATTCAAGGCAGTATGTCCGGTGTTCCTGTTGGGCAAGTCGCGAACTTCATTGCAGGCACATTATTTATCTTGCCAGTCGCCTTTATGTTCAAAAAAATCAAATCAGCAAAAGGGATGGCATGGTCTATGATCGCGGGTACATTGCTTATGACTGTGATGATGAGTATTTTAAATTACTTCTTATTCCTGCCAGCTTACACATGGTTCTTAAACGCGCCAGAACTATCTGATCATGCGCTCAAGACGACCATTACAGCAGGGATCTTACCATTTAACTTTATTAAAGGAATCATCATTACCATCGTGTTTAGCCTCATTTTTGTGAAAATGCGTCCATGGTTTGAAAATAAACGCCGACTTCAAAATAGTTAATATAAAAAAAGCCCCTGCATAAGGGGCTTTTATACTATTCGTGCTTAAGCGGGTCACCATCGAAAGATTCGTCCGCAACTTTGATTGAATCTGTTGGACATCCTTCAAATGCATCAAGCATATCTTCTTCAAGTACTTCTGGAACTTCTACAGTCCCTTGGTTGTCATCAAGCGTAACAAATGCAATGCCTTCATCATCATAATCATAAATGTCTGGAGCAGCTGCACCGCATGCGCCGCAAGCAATACATGTGTCTTTGTCTACAATTGTATATTTTGCCATGTTAAAAAAATACCTCCCAGATTGTTCGATGGAACAAATGGTCTAACCTTTTTAGTTTCACCGATAAAAAACAATTTCCTCAAACCTTATTGTAATGATTTTAATTTCACATTTCAACTGTAAAGTGATTGAGAATGCTTATCACATAAGGGTTTGTTCATAACTTTCCCCCACAAATTGAGTTTAAACATTTCTTCTTCTATGAAATCTGTTAAAATAAAGGGAGAAAATATTCGAATTTTGTCAGGAAGACAGGTGCTTTGGCGAATGACTCTTCATTACTTGGATGTCATGTTAATGGACAGCGTATATAAATTGAACGGCGAACGCTCCATAAGTGCTGTCTACCATCTTTTTAAAGGGAAAAAATCATCACAAACCATACAGGATGCCAGTTTGTTTCAGCTTTCAAAGTATTTCGGCTGTTACCCGGGGTTTACGAGGAATCAGCTGAATCGCTCTACTATAAAACTTGACGAAAAGCACTACATCAAAAAAACAGGGGAGACATTCACTGTTACAGATGCAGGACAGCATATGCTAAACCAGTATTTCTCAGAAAAACCGATGCCCGCTTATTTTCATGGTGCCAAATATCATGATAAAGCAAAGGTGCTATGGATGAGGCTCTCGTTACTTGTACAAGTGCTGTCTCACCATCTGGCTGGATCGCATCAATATGTCCCAATACAAAGAGATGTATCTGTACAAAGCTGGACGAAATCCTTCTTAAAACAGCATCACGAGAAGAATAAGCTTTCGGAAGAGCTGCATCATGAACTCGAAAAGCTCCTTAGCCGTATAAGTGATCAAGAGGCGCTGATATTTGTTTATTCATTGACCTCAAATGAAAGAATTGGGCGTACGTATCAGCAAATGGCAGAGTGGCTAAAAGAAGATGTGTGGTATGTGTACCTGCTTTTTTGGAATGTCCTCCATTATTTTATTCATGCTGCCCAAAAAGGTGAAGCGCAGGTCATGCAGCAGCTCGTAGGTGACCTTGAATTCAAACGCGTGCTAACAACCTCTACCCATAAAACGCTCGAGCTTGTGCAAAAAGGCTATGATATTGATCAGATTGCTCACATTCGTTCATTAAAAAAGGCAACGATCGAAGACCATATTGTCGAGCTTTCCATACATGAACCGAGCTTCTCAATAGAGCCGTATGTGAGCGAAGAAGAGCAGCAGGCCATTCATGCAGTAGCCAGGGAGCTTCAAACAAATAAAATGAAGCTGATTAAAGAAAAACTCGAACATCCATTTACTTATTTTCAAATACGATTGGCTCTGACAAGGATGGTGAAAGCAAATGGATAAGCTTCATCAGACGCTCATGCGATATTTTGGTTACGACTCATTTAAGGCAGGTCAAGAGAACATTATTCAAAGTGTACTGAATCAGAAAGATACGGTTGCCATGCTGCCTACTGGCGGCGGAAAGTCCATCTGCTATCAAATTCCCGGCTATATGACTGAAGGATTAGTTCTCATTATTTCGCCGCTGTTATCGCTTATGGAGGATCAAGTCGAACGAATGAAAATGCGCGGAGAAAAACGAGTGGCGGCACTGAACAGCACATTGTCTTTTCAGGAAAGGCGACATATCATTCGGCATTTGCCATCATATAAATTTTTATTTGTCGCGCCTGAGGCATTAATGTCAGAGGTGCTGCTAGAACAGCTCAAATCGATGCATATTGGTCTGTTCGTCGTCGATGAAGCCCATTGTATATCGGAATGGGGGCATGATTTCCGTCCGGAATATTCCAAGCTGGGAGAATGGAGAGAAGCGTTAGGTCATCCTGTCGCATTAGCACTGACGGCAACAGCAACGAAACAAACGCTAAAAGATACCGTGCAAACGTTAAGATTGCAGCATCCAGACTTTCATATCCATTCTGTCAACCGGCCAAACATCGCATTAGTCAAAGAAGCGCACGAAACGAAAGAAGCAAAAGAGAAACGGGCCATTGAGCTTGTGGAATTCCTGCAAGGCCCTGGCCTGATTTATTGCCCGACCCGGCAAATGACAGAAGATATGGCGCTCATAATGAAACAAAAAACCCATCAGCGTGTAGAGTATTACCATGGCGGGATGGATGCAGGAGACCGTATGCTTATTCAGCAGCAATTTATCAGCGGACAGCTTGACCTCATTTGTTGTACAAGTGCTTTTGGAATGGGAATTGATAAAGCAGATATACGATTTGTTATTCATATGAGCCCGCCGCAGTCAATTGAAGCATTTATGCAGGAAATTGGAAGAGCAGGACGGGACGGGAAAAAGAGTGTCAGCATTCTTTTATATACAGAAGAGGATGCGGACATTCAACAGCATTTAATACAAGCAGAGGGCTTTGATGAGCCAGAAATTAATTTCTTCTTAGCTAGGCTGACACAAATGCAGACAAATGATGAAAAGAAATTACGTGAACAATTGATGGAATCAGGGCTTCAGGAGACACGTGCAAGAATGCTGATCCATTATTACAGGATGTATCAGTCTGACGAGCCGCGTGTGCTCCTGGTGAAACTGAAAGAGAAATTGCAGGACAGACAAACAGAAAAACTGAGAAAAGTGTGGCAATTTAAAGAGCGAATCACAGATCATAGCTGCTTTAGACAATCTCTGTTATCATACTTTTACGAACAGCTTGATCAAACGGAGAGCGCATCCTCTGGCAGCTGCTGCTCTTCTTGCGGACTTGACCTGTCTGATTATGAAAAAAAAGATCAACCATTGGAGCTGAATGAAATGAAACACTGGAAGATCGTGCTGGATCGTATGTTTCATCTGACAAAAGAGGCGCAGCATTGATTGAACAACATCGCCGGATCATCGAAAAATTAACCGATCGACAAGTGGTAGAACAGCTGTATTTCACGCAGCTGCTGATGCTGGTCATTTCCTTTTTACTAGGTATATTTATGTTCGATCATTGGACAGATTTTACATCCCTTTGGGAGATCCAAGATGCGCGGATACTGACTTATGGAATTGGCGGCGCTGTGCTTGTGATCATCGTGGATGCGATTGTCATGAAGGTGTTTCCTGCTCATATGTATGATGATGGCGGTTTAAATGAAAAAATGTTCAAAAACCGCAGCATCCCGCATATTGTTTGGTTAACACTGCTCATCGCCTTTTCAGAGGAAATTCTATTCCGAGGGATCGTCCAGCAGCAATTTGGATTGGAAATTGCCAGTATTGTGTTTGCGCTCCTTCACTTTCGCTACTTATCAAAAATACTCTTGTTTATCCTTGTGGTTTCTATTAGTATTTTTTTAGGACTTTTATACGAGTGGACGGGGAATTTATTTGTTCCTGTCATGACCCATTTTGTCATTGACTTAGTCTTTGCTTGTCAAATTCGTTTGAAATATAGGGGGAGGGATGAACATGGAAGAAATGTCGAGAATGAAGAGAAAGAAGGAGCAGCTGACAAACATCCATGATGATGATGCAGAGGAAATTTTTGAAGAAGAAGTTCAGCCTTCAGATGACTCTCACTTTCCTACAAGAGAAGATTTCCATGAATATAAAAAGCAGCGCACGAAAAAGGTGCGAAATCCATTATTTACAACACTGGCTATTATCTTTCCTATTATCGTTGTCACAGTGTTCTTCCTTTTGATCTACTACACATCAAAGGAAATCAACCATAATAATAATCAAGATGTATATAATATTGATTCTACATCAAGTGCTGACACAGACCCAGTCCCGTCAGCACTTGTCGAAACGAAAAATGATTCTAATACTGATAAAGCGGATGCGTCTGATGATGAGAAGCAAAAAAAAGAGGAAGAAAAACAGCGATTGAAAGAAAAAGCTGAACAGAAGAAAAAAGAAAAAGCTGCTAAAGAGAAAGAAGAGCGTGAACAAGCAGCGAAAGAAAAAAAAGAACGCGAGAGAGCTGAAGCTGCCAAAAAGCGTGAACAGCAGCAGCTAGCCTTGCAAAAGCAACAGGAAGAGAAAAAAAGAAAAGAAGCCGAAGAGAAAAAGCAGCAGGAAGAAAAGCCAGTCCGTGTCGTACAGCACACTGTTGGTCCAGAGGAAAACCTGTATCGAATTTCAATGAAGTATTACAAAAACCGTTCGGGTGAAGAGAAAATTAGAGCCTATAATCATTTAAAAGGTAACAGCGTGTACAGTGGTCAAGTGCTAAATATTCCACTAGAAAACTAATCACCTGACATGAATGGAGAAGCACGCACATACATATGTAGAAAAAAGGGACAGGGTGTATGTGATGACATTGCACACAATCAGCCGATATATGGATCAGCCGACACAGAAGATGATGGAAACATTGATCAAAAGAAAGCATAAATATGAGGGTTTTGCCAAGCAGTGCAAAAGATGGCAATGGACAGCCCTTCTATCGCTGGCCATTCTTTTGTTTTATTTTGTGATCACGGCAAATGCGGGAGGCGGCTCGCTTCAGCCGGAAGCCATGATTGCAACACTGCTTGGTCATGAAGTATTTCTGTTTTGGATCATGGCCGAGGTCTTTGCTTTTTACGCCTCTTATTACTATAAGAAAAAAGAAGAAAAGGCTGAGGATGAATATCATCGGCTTAGATGTGAAATTATACAAAAAAGCACAGATTTATGGCCTCAATCAAATCAGTGGAAAGAGCGCGAGACGGTTTTTCACTTTATGCAGAAGCAATATGACATTAATCTCTATTATGAAAGTAAATAAATGAGAAAAAAGACGTTTAACAGTTGAAACGTCTTTTTTCTTTCAAGCGTCTTATGAAAGAAAGATACGTAAGGGAGCCATTTGTGATGAAATATGCCATCGGATTTACTGCCGCCATTGCGGCTGTTACAACAGGTGTGTGTGTAACGGCAAAAATGGTGAAAACGGCAAAACAAAACAACATCAAAAAGCATTATTTTACAATAGAAGCACTTCAATCAGATCGGCCTGCTGTCATTTTCTTTATTTCTGATACACACAGACGTCTCATCAGTGACACTTTATTAGCAGAAATCAGACAGGAAGAGCCAGATGTGATTATGATTGGCGGAGATTTAGCAGAAAAAGGTGTACCCTATGCAAGGATTGAAGAAAATGTGAAACGTTTATCAAGAATTGCGCCGGTTTATTTTGTTTGGGGAAATAATGATCATGAGCTGCACCAGCAAAGGTTTAAAGAGATTCTTCATGCATACAATGTCACGACTTTGCAAAATGAAACGGCTGTATGGAATTTCGAAGGCCAGCGAATCAAAATCGGAGGAATTGATGATATTCGGCTTGAAAAAGCAGATTATGAAGCCATACGGCCTGAGTTTGTGAAAGATGATGTCAATATTCTCTTATCACACAATCCAGATGTACATCATTTGATGAGTGAAGAAGAGGGAATCGACCTTGTCCTGAGCGGTCATACGCATGGGGGGCAGATCCGAATTGGGAAATTTGGTCCATATGAAAAAGGAAGAACAGGCCAGGTCAAGGGTGCGTTCTTTCTCATTAGTAATGGCTACGGGACAACAAAAATTCCCATGCGTCTCGGAGCAGAACCAGAAACCCATCTGATCTATTTAATGCCTCTAAAAACACGTTAACTTGCGGCACCCTCAATATTTTCCATAAAAGTCACCGTAAGCATAGCTTCATGCTTGTCTTCCGTCTTGACACAGTGTAAACTGAATACAAAATTAAGAACCTATGACTCATCATCTCATATACTACAGTATGATGTGTGTTTAGAAGAGGCAGGAGGGAACGTTATGCGACTGGAGCGTCTGAATTATAATAAAATCAAAATTTTTCTCACACTAGATGACCTGACAGACCGAGGTCTTACGAAAGAAGACCTTTGGAAAGATTCGTTCAAAGTCCATCAGCTGTTTAAAGACATGATGAACGAAGCGAATCAGGAGCTCGGTTTTGAAGCGAATGGACCGATTGCAGTTGAAGTATTTTCTCTTCAGGCGCAGGGGATGGTCGTCATTGTCACAAAGAGTCAGCAGGAAGATGCTGATGATGAGTTTGATGAAGATTACATTGAGATGCAAGTCAAGCTCGACGAGAGTAAGCATGTGCTCTATCAATTTGCCTCGTTTGAAGATGTGATTCAACTGTCCCATAGTTTAAGTCGTATTGGACTTTTAGGGGGTACAGTTTACCATTATGAAGGTCAATATTATCTCAGCCTGGATGATGTTGGAGAATTATCTGCTGATACAGTCATTTCGATTTTAGCAGAGTTTGGTTCACCTACGACACTCACCATTCACCGGCTAAAAGAATATGGAAAAGTGATCATGCAAGAAGATGCTGTGAAAACGATTCAAATGTATTTTTAATCACTTTTTTCTATTATATTTAATACTGTTGTGATGAAACAACAGTATTTTTTTATATCCTTTTTTATATTTATAAACGCTGATATTTTATTTTGATAAAAAACGCTTTTTACCTTTGCTTTACCAGTACGAAGGTGTATACTATTGCTTGAAAGGGAGCAGTAGATCATGAAAGATTTCTAGGGGGTTTATTTTAATGGCAGCCGATCAAAACGCCGCTCATAACGCAGAAGATAAGCTAGATGTTTTAAAGTCAACTCAAACCGTCATACATAAAGCGCTAGACAAATTAGGGTATCCGCAGGAAGTGTATGAATTGCTGAAGGAGCCAATTCGTCTATTAACGGTCAAAATTCCAGTACGTATGGATGATGGATCGGTGAAAATTTTCACTGGTTACCGTGCACAGCACAATGATGCTGTCGGTCCAACAAAAGGCGGAATCCGTTTCCACCCGAACGTTACGGAAAAAGAAGTAAAAGCGCTTTCAATTTGGATGAGTTTAAAATGTGGAATTGTGGATCTTCCTTATGGCGGAGGAAAAGGCGGTATTATCTGTGATCCAAGAGAAATGTCATTCAGAGAGCTTGAAAAACTAAGCCGCGGCTATGTTCGCGCCATCAGTCAAATTGTTGGACCAACAAAAGATGTTCCAGCACCAGACGTGTTTACGAACTCTCAAATTATGGCATGGATGATGGATGAATATTCTAGAATTGATGAGTTTAACTCGCCAGGATTTATTACAGGAAAACCAATTGTTCTTGGAGGATCACACGGACGTGATACTGCAACAGCAAAAGGTGTGACGATCTGCATCAAAGAAGCGGCGAAGAAAAAAGGAATTGACATTAACGGAGCTCGTGTTGTCGTACAGGGATTCGGGAATGCAGGAAGCTACTTAGCTAAATTCATGTATGATGCTGGAGCAAAAATCGTAGGGATTTCAGATGCATACGGCGGATTATACGATGAAGATGGTCTAGACATTGACTACTTGCTTGACCGACGTGACAGCTTTGGAACCGTCACTAAACTATTTAACGATACAATTACAAACCAAGAGCTGCTTGAGCTGGATTGTGATATCTTAGTACCTGCAGCCATTGAAAACCAAATCACAGAAGATAATGCGGCAAACATTAAAGCCAAAATTGTCGTAGAAGCAGCAAATGGTCCAACGACACTGGAAGGAACCAAAATTCTTTCAGATCGTGGTGTACTGCTTGTTCCAGACGTGCTTGCGAGCGCGGGTGGTGTAACTGTTTCTTACTTTGAATGGGTTCAGAATAACCAAGGGTTTTACTGGACAGAAGAAGAAGTTGAAACTCGTTTAGAAGATATGATGGTGAAATCATTTAATAATATTTATGAAATGGCGCAAAACCGCCGAATTGATATGCGTCTTGCTGCATATATGGTCGGTGTACGTAAAATGGCTGAAGCTTCTCGATTCAGAGGCTGGATTTAAGCGGCTGATTTGCATCGCGCCTTAAAATCTCCTATCCTTAAATAGGAGATTTTTTTATGGAATGGAACAAAGAATCAAACAGCCCAGCAATTGTTATTGCAGTGAAATGACAGGAGTGGAACAAATGAAACAAGAAAAAGCGATCATAATAGGAGGCGGCCCCTGCGGGTTATCAGCTGCCATCGCATTCAAGCAAATTGGGATTGATGCACTTGTGATTGAAAAGGGGAATGTCGTGAACAGTATTTATCATTACCCAACACATCAAACCTTTTTTAGTACAAGTGAAAAACTTGAAATCGGTGATGTCGCTTTTATTACTGAGAACCGTAAGCCCGTTCGTATTCAGGCACTTTCTTATTACCGAGAGGTCGTCAGACGAAAAAAACTGCGTGTGCATGCTTTTGAAAAAGTAAACGCCGTGACGAAACAAGATGGCCGTTTTACGGTGAGTACATCAAAAGACGACTATTCATGTGATTACGTCGTCATTGCGACTGGCTATTATGATCATCCAAACTATATGAATGTCAAAGGAGAAGACCTTCCCCACGTATATCACTATTTTAAAGAAGGACATCCATATTTTGATAAAGATGTGACGGTGATCGGCGGAAAGAACTCCAGTGTGGATGCTGCGCTAGAACTTGTGAAATGCGGAAGCAGAGTCACTGTGCTGTATAGAGGAACCGAATATTCATCCAGCATCAAGCCTTGGATTTTGCCAGAGTTTGAAGCGCTTGTCCGTAATGGAACGATTCGAATGGAGTTTGGCGCGCAGGTGAAAGAAATCACAGAAGAAGATGTGATTTTTACAAACCAGCAAGATCAAACGGATCGAGTGAAAAGTGACTATGTATTTGCTATGACTGGCTATCACCCAGATCATTCTTTCTTAGAAAAAATGGGTGTCAAGATTGATCCAGAATCAGGCCGTCCAGCATTTGATGAACAGACGATGGAAACGAATGTTGAAGGTATTTTCATTGCGGGAGTCATTGCTGCTGGTAATAATGCCAATGAAATTTTCATCGAAAATGGAAGATTTCATGGCGGACTCATTGCAGAAGAAATCAACAAAAGAATGAACGGATAAAAAAAGAACTGAACCCTTCAAAGGGGTTCGGTTCTTTTTTATATAAATTGGGATTATATAGAAAGATATTTTTAGAAAAATGGGCCCGAGTCATATAAAAAAAGGGTAAATCATGGTACGATAATGAAGGATAATGTAGGGAAAGAGGTCTGGTTATGATCGCAATCATCTCAGCAGGTTTAGCTCCCGGCATCGCACTTTTAAGTTATTTTTATTTGAAAGATCAGTACGACAATGAGCCGGTTCACATGGTCATCAGATCTTTTATGCTAGGTGTCATACTTGTGTTTCCAACCATGTTTATTCAATATGTCCTTCAAGAGGAAAATATCGCAACAAACCCTATCTTGATTTCATTTGTGACGTCGGGCTTTTTAGAGGAATCATTAAAATGGTTTATTTTAATGGTCAGCGTTTATGCACATGCCCAGTTTGACGAACACTATGACGGAATTGTGTATGGAACGAGTGTCTCACTTGGTTTTGCAACACTTGAAAATATCCTTTACTTAGTCGGTCACGGGGTCGAATATGCGTTTACCCGTGCTTTATTACCTGTATCAAGTCACGCATTATTTGGTGTTGTGATGGGTTTTTATATCGGAAAAGCCCGCTTCTCTGATAAAAAAGAGCAGCGCAAATGGCTGATCCTTTCTTTAACGCTCCCTGTGCTGTTTCACGGCCTGTATGATTTCATTCTATTAGGGATGAAAAACTGGGGATATATCATGGTGCCGTTCATGATTTTTTTATGGTGGTTTGGTTTAAGGAAAGCAAAAAAAGCCCGTGCGGTAAAAATGGTGCAAATTTAATTTTGGAAAACGTCCTATTTGTTTATAGGGCGTTTTTTTGTCTTTTCCATCCAATTCTCTCCTGTGTTGAATGTATAAAAATAGGGATCGGAAGAAACATATATTCAAACATCAAAAGTACAGGAGGATCAAATATGGATAAAGCTCGTTTCATGAAACAAATTGTTCTTATCTTCTCAATCGTTCTTCTTGCGTCTTCACTTTTGACAGCCAGTAAAAGTGAAGCATTCACCGGTCAAGTCATCCAGCGCGGGGCAACAGGAGAAGATGTAGTCGAGCTGCAAGCGCGGCTCCAATACAATGGGTTTTACAATGGCAAAATCGATGGCGTCTATGGCTGGGGGACGTACTGGGCCGTTCGCAACTTTCAAAGCCAATTTGGCATGAAGAAGGTCGATGGACTTGTAGGTCAGAAAACAAAAAACTTATTAGTTCAAAAGACGAAATACTACAAAGAGTTTGTTCAAAAGCAGCTGCAGCAAGGGAACCAGTTTACCCATTATGGCGGGAAGCCTCTTGATCAGCAAACAAAGGCTCCTGCGCAAAGAAGTTCGCAAAAAAAGACAGCCCAAGGTACAAACGAAAATCAAAAAAGTCAAAGTGGATCATCTGGGAAGCCTGGCAATCAGTCAGGCAGCCAGCAGGGAAATCAAACACCAAAACAAACAGCAGCCAACATGCCTGGTGGCTTTTCTAGTAATGACATTCAGCTCTTGTCGCAAGCTGTTTACAGTGAAGCAAGAGGTGAGCCGTATGAAGGACAGGTGGCCATCGCGTCCGTTATCTTAAACCGCTTGAACAATCCGACCTTTCCAAATACGATCGCAGGAGTCATTTTTGAACCGCTTGCGTTTACCGCTGTAGCAGATGGACAATTTTATATGACGCCAGATGAAACGGCAAAAAAAGCTGTATTTGATGCAATCAATGGCTGGGATCCATCTGAGAGCGCCATCTATTACTTTAATCCTGATACAGCAACAAGTCCTTGGATTTGGGGAAGACCACAAATTAAACGAATCGGGAAACATATATTCTGCGAATAAAAAGGGGTGTAAATAAATGATCAGAGGAATATTGATTGCTATTTTAGGAATTGCTGTCATCTCAACAGGTTACTGGGGCTATAAAGAACATCAAGAAAAAGACGCCGTGCTGCTTCATGCTGAGAACAACTACCAAAGAGCCTTCCATGATTTAACGTATCAGGTGGATCAGCTGCATGACAAACTGGGCGCAACACTTGCGATGAACAGCCAAACATCCATCTCACCAGCACTTGCAGATGTATGGAGAATGTCATCAGAAGCGCATAACAATGTCAGCCAGCTCCCTCTCACATTGATGCCTTTTAATAAAACGGAAGAATTTCTGGCGAATGTCGGAGATTTTAGCTACAAATCATCAGTCAAATCTTTATCAGATGAACCATTAAATAAAGATACACACAAAACCATTACAGCTCTATATAATCAAGCGTCAGATATCCAAAACGAACTTAGACAAGTGCAGCACCTCGTACTTAATAAAAACTTAAAATGGATGGATGTTGAAATGGCGCTCGCTGACGGCGATCGAAAGAACGACAACACCATCATTGACGGGCTGAAAACAGTCGAGAGAAATGCAGATGCATTTGCAGATGTCGATCTTGGGCCTACAAATGTGTCCACAGAAAAAGAAACACAAGGCTACAATCATTTAAAAGGCGATAAGATTACAAAAAAAGAAGCGATCCGCATTGCACAGCAATTCACACCCGACCATAATCAACATTTTAAAGTGAGAAAAAGCGGCAGCAAAACCAATCGCGACGTGTACAGCTTATCGATGTCTGATCCAGACAGCCATGCAAACTTTTACTTAGATTTAACTGAAAAAGGAGGACACCCAGTCTACCTTCTTCAGAATCGTGACGTGAAAAAACAGAAAATCAGTTTAAATGAGGCATCAGAAAAAGCACTCAGCTTTTTAAAGAAGCAAGGGTTTGACACAGAATCGTTCCATTTAGATGAAAGTGCACAATTTGATAATATCGGTGTATTTACCTATGTTCCTCTTCAGGAAAATGTTCTGCTTTATCCAGATAGTATACGCATGAAAGTCGCATTGGACGATGGTGAGGTTGTTGGGTTTTCAGCGAAGGATTACTTAACGAATCATAAAACACGAGACATTAAAGCACCTAAAATCTCGCAAAAAGAAGCGAAGAAAACATTAAATCAGCATGTAAAGATCGAAGATACTCATTTAGCGATTGTACAAAATGATATGTCAGAGGAAGTTCTGTGCTATGAGTTCCTCGGAACGATAAAAAACGATACGTATCGCATGTTCATTAATGCAGATACTGGAAAAGAGGAACGAGTAGATAAACTAAAAAACGCAGAACCTATATATAAAGACCTATAGAAGAGGAAACGAGGAAAAGGCTAATAAGTCTTTTCCTTTTGTTTTAGACATGGTTTAATATAGGAGAGGATACGATTTCACAGATGAAAAGAGTGATGAGGAATGTTACAAATAGGGGATGCAATCACAATTGAATATGTCAATGAGAACAAAGAAGTGAAAACAGCAAAATCGAAGGTTTTGGAAAATAATAACGATGATATTTGCATTAATTATCCAGCTGATCAAGAAACGGGACGCACCATCTACTTAAACCAGCAAACAGAAATCACCGTCTTCTTTTTTGACGAAAACCAAATTCCATACAAATGTACAAGCGAAGTCATCGGAAAAAGAAAAGAAGATATTCCGATGATTGTCATTTCCATTCCGCCAAAAGAAAAAATGATTCGCCTTCAGCGAAGAGAATATCTGAGAGTGGATACGATGGTCAAAGCTACTATCATGCAAACGGACGAAGAGGCCTTTGAGACGTTTATTGTGAATATGAGTGCTGGCGGCGTAGCAATCTCTGTTCCTGAGGGCGTGTCATTGAAAGAATATGGAGAAGTGGTCACAGAGTTTGAACTTCCCCTAAAAGAGCCCGTGAAAATAAAAGCGGTTGCAGAGATGAATCGAGTATATGAAGATGAACAGTCTGGCAAAACAAGAGCGATCATGGAGTTTTCAGAGATCACAAATGACCACCAGCAGCACATCATGAAATACTGCTTCCAGCAGCAGCTTTTAACACGTGTGAAAAAAGCATAAGAATAAAGGGTGTAAAAAGCTTCCATACTAGAGAGGAAAGAATCTAGCGTGGAGGCTTTTTGTATGAAGACAATGGAAAGATGGTTATTGAAAGTGGTGTTCATTCAGCTTGTTTTATTGCTCACCGTTCAGATCACACTTCATTTG
Organism: Bacillus sp. Je.9.29.b; assembly: GCF_051129925.1. Taxonomy (NCBI): domain Bacteria; kingdom Bacillati; phylum Bacillota; class Bacilli; order Caryophanales; family Bacillaceae; genus Bacillus; species Bacillus sp. Je.9.29.b. Next base: position 212,734 of record NZ_JBCPSO010000006.1, on the reverse strand, counting down.
ACGAAAGGAGAACTTTTTTTGTCAAAAGTCGTGCAGTATGAGGGTGTGAACAACATGAGCATTGAAGAATGGATTGAAACGTTTAAGCAGAAGGATTGATAGAAAATTCCCCCGTTTGAGCGGTGATCGTGTTACAATTCATAAGGGAGATTCAATCAAGGAGAGGTATTATGAAAAAGAAATTATCTATTGCAATTGACGGTCCTGCAGCAGCAGGCAAAAGCACTGTGGCAAAAATTGTCGCAGCCAAAAAATCATATATTTATATTGATACAGGTGCTATGTACCGCGCGATTACACTTGCGGCACTCAATCAAGGTGTAGACCTTGAAGACGAACAGGCACTTGATTCATTACTGAAAAAAACGGTCATTGAACTAGTAACAACAGACGAGGGTCAAAAAGTCCATCTAAACAACACGGATGTCACAGAGGATATTCGCACAGACCGCGTAAGCAACCAAGTATCGGTTGTTGCAAAGCACAGAGCTGTTCGGGAAGAAATGGTCCGCAGGCAGCAAGAGCTTGGCAAACGAGGCGGCGTCGTTATGGACGGAAGAGACATAGGCACTCACGTACTTCCAGATGCTGAAGTGAAAATTTTCTTGCTTGCATCAGTAGAAGAAAGAGCAAAACGCCGCTTTGAAGAGAATCAGAAAAAAGGCTACGATGTCAATTACGATCAGCTGATCGAAGAGATTGCAAGACGCGATAAGCTTGATTCTGAGCGCGAAGTTTCACCTTTGAAGAAAGCAGATGACGCCATTGAAATTGACACCACTTCCCTTTCTATTCAAGAGGTGGCAGGGAAAATTTTAGATGCAGCAGACCGCGTGGAGAAACAGTAAGAAATTTTAGAAAACTTTTATAAGTTAGAGGTTTATCTCTTGACAAACAAGGTCTTTTATTAGAAGTTTATACTAATACTATTTTTATTGATCATTCAAGCAATTATATTGATTTGAATGTTTCTATAATACATATTCGGCTGGCAATCATCATGCTTAAGACACATATTCGCCCAGTCGTTTTAACTAAGCTGTGTAGGTTTGGACCAAGGAGGTTATCGAAATGACAGAGGAAATGAATCAAATCGATGTTCAGGTACCAGAGGTTGGAGATGTAGTGAAAGGGATTGTTTCTAAAGTTGAGGACAAGCATGTCAATGTAGATATCGTCAATGTGAAACAACCTGGTATCATCCCAATCAGTGAATTATCAAGTCTTCACGTTGAAAAAGCATCAGATGTCGTGAAAGATGGCGACGAGTTAGAGCTTAAAGTAACAAAGGTCGAAGACGATGCTTTGATTTTATCTAAACGTGCTGTTGATGCAGACCGCGCTTGGGAAGACCTAGAGAAAAAGTTTGAAACAAAAGAAGTATTTGAAGCTGAAGTAAAAGACGTTGTAAAAGGTGGTCTTGTCGTTGACATTGGTGTGCGCGGATTTATTCCTGCATCTCTTGTAGAAGCACACTATGTAGAAGACTTCACAGATTACAAAGGAAAAACACTCTCACTTGTCGTGGTAGAACTTGACCGCGAAAAAAATCGCGTGATTCTCTCGCACCGTGCAGTCGTTGAGCAAGAGCAATTAGACAAAAAGCAAGACTTCCTGCAAAAGCTTGAAGTAGGCAGTGTGATTGATGGTAAAGTGCAGCGGCTTACTGATTTTGGTGCATTTGTTGACATTGGCGGCATTGATGGATTAGTTCACATTTCTCAACTATCCCATGCGCATGTTGAAAAGCCATCTGACGTAGTAGAAGAAGGACAGGAAGTCAAGGTCAAAGTACTTGCTGTTGATCGTGATAACGAACGTATCTCACTATCTATTAAAGAAACATTACCAGGACCTTGGAGCCAAATTGGTGAAAAGGTAAAACAAGGTGATGTGCTTGAAGGAACCGTTCAACGTCTTGTGAGCTTTGGTGCATTTGTTGAAATTCTGCCAGGTGTAGAAGGGCTTGTGCATATTTCCCAAATCTCTCATAAACATATCGGCACGCCGCAAGAAGTCCTTGAAGAAGGGCAGACTGTGAAAGTGAAAGTGCTTGATGTGAATGAAGACGAAGAGCGCATTTCACTAAGCATCCGTGATTTAGAAGAAAATCCTGAAAAACAAATCGAAGAGGATTATCGTCAATATCAGGCGAAAGAGGAAAACACAAGCGGCTTCCAGCTTGGTGACCTGATCGGCGATAAACTCAATAAACTAAAATAATTTGGTGATCAAAATTGACGCGAGCAGAAAGAAAGAAGCAGCATATTGAGCATGCGTTGTCCACTGGCCAGCATGCAGCAACAGGTTTAGATGATGTTTCCTTCGTTCACGCCAGTTTACCAGATCTTGCGACATCACAAATTGATACACATACGACAATTGGCGGACTGACTTTCGGTTCGCCAATTTTTATCAATGCAATGACTGGCGGAGGCGGAGAATCCACCTATGAGATCAACCGCTCTTTATCGATCGCAGCGAAGGAGACCAATATCCCAGTAGCAGTTGGATCACAAATGGCTGCACTGAAAGATAAAGAAGAAAGACGAACATATGAAGTCGTTCGTAAAGTCAATCCGGATGGAATTGTATTTGCGAATTTAGGCAGTGAAGCGACAATGAAGCAAGCTCAAGAAGCAGTCAACATGCTCGAGGCAAATATGCTCCAAATTCATCTGAATGTCATCCAAGAGATTGTCATGCCTGAAGGCGATCGAGATTTCAGGGGAGCGCTTGAGCGGATTGCAGCTATCGTTGAATCTGTTGGTGTGCCTGTTGTTGTAAAAGAAGTTGGATTTGGCATGAGCAAGGAGACGGCAGGAAAGTTATTCCAAGCTGGGGTTGCAGCCGTTGATGTAGGCGGATTTGGTGGAACGAACTTTTCAAAGATTGAAAATCTCCGCCGCCAAAAAGCACTTCGTTATTTTGATCAATGGGGAATTCCAACTGCAGCGAGTCTTGCTGAAGTACATACAGCCTTTCCGAATCAAACGATTTTAGCCTCCGGAGGTATTCAAGATGCTCTTGATGTAACCAAATCAATGGCTCTTGGCGCATCTGCTGCTGGTCTAGCTGGATTTTTCTTAAAATCATTGACCAGTGGAGGAGAAAGCGGCCTCATCGCAGATATCATGGAACTTCAAGAAGATATCAAGATGATGATGACAGTGCTTGGCGTGAAGACGATTGAAGAACTGAGACAGGCTCAAGTTGTGATCTCAGGGGAAACAAGTCATTGGCTCAAAGAAAGAGGCGTTGACACAACGTACTATAGTAAGAGAGGCATGTGATGATCACATGCCTTTTTTTATTGATTTCTTTTTCGAGCGCTTTCTGGACCTTCTAATGCTGTTGCACCTTTATGATGAATGGATTGATCGCGGTCAGATTCCACTCTTCTTGACGCCTTTAAACGCTTTTCCTGTCTATCTTTTCCCATCATGTATCCCTCCTCAGGTTATTAGGGTGTCACCTCTTGTTTATTTCATACAAAGCCGGTAACGATCCGCATGTTTAAAAATTGGAGATTTTCCCATAATGTAATTGAGGTGATGAGGCGTTGGAGGCTTTGTACTATTATTGGTCTATATGGTTCGTTTGGATTATGGTGACATTTATCATGGAAAAAAGTTTGTGGCGCAGCGTGCTGGGCATTTGTGTACTTGTCCATATTATATTCAGTCATGTCATGATATCCGTTTTAGATATAAGAATCAATGCGGGATTCTTGATGACTTTTTTATATGCATGTGCCGCTTTCGTCATATTCAGGCCCAGTTACCGAATGATGAGAATCATGCAATTGGGCTCGATGGTGAGCGCGTATGCCTTTTTTATGATATTTGCATTATATGACCCTGTTTGGTTCACGATAATAAAGGTGGATTGGGTCGTATTTGCCCTGCTGATCTTAATGTGTATGACATATGGACAGCCGTTAACGGAACGAATCACCCTATGGATGATGTCAGTATGTCTCGGCGAAGCCCTTTATGCGCTGACGATTCACCGCCTCACATCATCTATTGTCATAGGGGATCTCTCTTTTCTTTCCTTCGTTGTTCAAGGAGCGGTCTTCCTATTAGGTGTCGATCAGCTTGAAAAGCTCTTGAACGCCCGTTCATCAAGAAAATCAGTAAAAGGGGCTGCAAAATCAACATGACAGACTATACGTTTCCTGTGATTATTGGTGTCATCTTTGGGATGGCGGCCAGACTTTACATGTTAAGAACAGATTACCGGCAATATCCTACGTATATTCATGGACAAGTGATTCACATTGCGCTTGGTTTTATTGCATCAGGCTTAGGTGCGATCATTATGCCTGCACTGATTCAGGAGGAATTTACGGCGATTACCTTTCTCACTTTGGCAGCCACGCAATTTCGAGATGTCCGAAATATGGAAAGAAATACGTTAACCCAAATGGATTCGTATGAGCTTGTCTCACGAGGCAGTACATATATAGAAGGCATTGCCATTGCCTTTGAAAGTCGAAATTATATTGCGATTCTCACTGCACTCATTACAACGACAGCCTGTATTTTCTTCTCACTTGTTGTTGGAACAGTGGTCGGTATTCTTTGTTTTTTCATGGCAAAGCTTTTAATGTCAGGCAGTCAATTAAAGGATATCGTCAGCATTCAAAAAGGGGAGCTTCGCTTTGATGGGGCAGGGCTTTATGTGAATGATATATACATTATGAATATCGGGCTGCCCGAAAAGCAAAAACTCATTTTAGAACATGGGATGGGCTTTATTTTGACACCGAAAAATTTCAACTCTGCTACAACGATTGCCAATCTTGGACAGCGGCAAGCGATTTTATTTGATTTATCAAACGTGCTTGGCGTGTACCGCGATTCTGGTGAACCATCGCTCTGTCCGCTCGCAAAACGTGATCTGAATACCGGCACACTTGGTGTGTTCATTTTACCGCAATGGTACCGTGAAGATTTAGCTGTCCGTGTATTAGAAGAGGTGCCTATTTTAGAAAATGCCATAAGAATGCCGACAGATTTCATTAAAAAGAAAGTGAGGTAATAAGGCATGGCGAACACCATTGAACAATTTATATTGGCTGTGGCAACAACAAATAAAGAGCGGGTTATTGGCGGAACAGCGGTTTTTTTCTGTGAAAATAAAGAAGAGCTCGACATGTATGCCATGAATTTAGAGGCCATTTTAGACGGAATTGCACACGGCATTGGAGAAGATCTTTACTTGATTGTCAAACATTTTTAAGTTATTCATTGTGGTCTGATTAAAAATTGATATAATATATAAGTTGAACCCTTCATGTTTGAAGGGTTTATTTCATAAAACTGAATGAAAATTATAAATCCCGGTTGAAACATGATGATGAACATATTGAATCGCGGCTGGATTGAAAGGAAGGGTACTATGGGTAAACCTGTCGTAGCCATTGTTGGAAGGCCCAACGTTGGAAAATCTACAATTTTTAATCGAATCGCAGGCGAAAGAATATCGATTGTAGAAGACACACCTGGTGTAACAAGAGATCGAATCTATAGCTCTGCTGAATGGTTAAATTATGACTTTAATTTAATAGATACTGGTGGAATTGATATTGGAGATGAGCCATTCTTGGCGCAAATTCGCCATCAGGCAGAAATCGCAATGGACGAAGCAGATGTCATTATCTTTATGGTGAATGGCCGAGATGGCGTGACATCTGCGGATGAAGAAGTCGCAAAAATTTTATATCGCACGAAAAAGCCAGTTGTACTTGCTGTCAATAAACTGGACAACCCTGAAATGAGAAGCGACGTGTATGACTTTTATGCACTCGGATTTGGCGAGCCGTATCCGATTTCTGGAACACACGGATTAGGACTTGGTGATCTGCTTGATGCAGTGGCAGAACATTTTAAAAATTTACCGGATACGCAATATGATGAAGAAGTTGTCCAGTTCTGCTTAATTGGCCGTCCGAATGTAGGGAAATCTTCTTTAGTGAATGCGATGCTCGGAGAAGACCGCGTCATTGTCAGCAACATCGCTGGTACAACAAGAGATGCTGTCGATACGATGTTTACGTACAATCAGCGTGACTTTGTCATTGTTGATACAGCAGGTATGAGGAAAAAAGGGAAAGTATATGAAACAACAGAGAAATACAGTGTGCTTCGTGCATTAAAAGCCATTGACCGATCTGATGTTGTCGCTGTTGTACTTGACGGCGAGGAAGGCATTATTGAGCAGGATAAACGAATTGCTGGCTATGCACACGAAGCTGGTAAAGCTGTTGTCATCATTGTGAACAAATGGGATGCTGTTGAAAAAGATGAGCGCACGATGAAGGAATTTGAGCAAAACATCCGCGAGCATTTTCAATTCCTTGATTATGCACCTGTCTTGTTTATGTCTGCTCTTACGAAAAAGAGAATTCATACATTAATGCCGTCCATTATCACAGCAAGCGAAAACCATGCAATGCGCGTTCAAACCAATATTTTAAATGATATCATCATGGATGCGGTGGCGATGAATCCAACGCCGACCCATAACGGACAGCGCCTAAAGATTTACTATGCAACACAGGTGGCCATTAAGCCTCCTTCCTTCGTTGTGTTTGTCAACGATCCAGAGCTTATGCACTTTTCTTATGAGCGTTTCCTAGAAAACCGCATTCGAGATGCATTTGGTTTTGAAGGAACACCGATTAAAATATTTGCGAGAGCGAGAAAATAAAAAGGGTGAGCAGGATGAAGAAAATTTCAGTACTTGGAGCAGGCAGCTGGGGAACAGCTCTTGCGCTTGTATTAGCTGATAATCATCATGATGTACACATGTGGGGACATAGACAAGAGCTCATTGATCAAATCAATGAGAAACATGAAAATCATGATTACTTGCCAAATGTCGAACTGCCAGCGTCTATTCAGGCGACAACCGATATGAAGCAGGTTTTAGAGGGGACAGAGGCGGTTATTGTCGCTGTGCCAACAAAGGCCATTCGTGAGGTATTGAAGCAGGCAAATGAGTTGATCTCATCGAAGGTGCCATTTGTCCATGTCAGTAAGGGAATTGAACCAGATACACTTCTTAGAATTTCTCAAATGATTGAACAAGAAGTCCCTTCTGAGAAAAGAGAGGCTGTCGTTGTCCTATCAGGGCCGAGTCATGCAGAAGAAGTAGGTCTGCGTCATCCGACAACTGTCACTGTCTCGTCAGAAAATATTGAAGCAGCTCAATTTGTTCAAGATTTGTTCATGAACAATCATTTTAGGGTGTACACCAACCCTGATGTGATTGGGGTGGAAATTGGCGGCGCATTGAAAAATATCATTGCTCTAGCGGCTGGGATCACAGACGGACTTGGATATGGAGACAATGCAAAAGCGGCGCTTATCACTAGAGGACTCGCTGAAATCGCACGTCTTGGCACAAAAATGGGAGGGAATCCCCTTACATTTGCCGGATTAACAGGCGTTGGCGATTTGATTGTGACATGTACAAGTGTTCATTCGCGTAACTGGCGCTGCGGGAATTTACTCGGTAAAGGATATAAGCTCGAAGAAGTGCTTGAAAAAATGGGCATGGTTGTAGAAGGCGTCCGCACAACAAAAGGCGCTTATCAGCTCTCCAAAGAATACAAGGTCAGCATGCCGATTACAGAGGCTCTTTACGGCGTCCTGTTTGAAGGGAAAAAGGTGGACGATGCTGTAGAATCATTGATGGCACGTGTGAAAACACATGAGATGGAAGACCTTGTGAACATGTTTGAAAACCAAACAAAATAAAAGGAAAGACTGAACTTAGGCATGTAGAGGATGCAAGAAGGGGAAGACTTGCATAACATAGCAATGAAGTTTGAATAGAGCTTTGCCTCTACAGAATGAGGAAAATAGTCGATCCAATGACTGAAGCAGAGTCCCCCTCTTTGCTTCAGTTTTTTTATGCGCTTTTTTCTGAATGATTGGAAAAATGATTGATATTTACCTTATTTTTGGTTTAAAATGAAATATAAACGCTTACAATTCGTTCGTTTTGAAGGGGGACAGGCACGATGAGTTTTGCTTTAATCAAGATGTGGTTTGCGCTTGGTTCAATGGGGCTCATGTTTTTAGCCGTAGTAACCATTTATCTCAGCAGGTTTAAGCTGAAAAGCAAATTTCTTAAAATAACGGCCTCGACCGTTGCATACAGCTTGATGCTGATATCAGGTATCATTGTGTTTTTAGTTGTCTTTAGCGGACCGGTCAATGAATAAAGAAAAAGGAAGAATATGATGATCAAAGCAAAAGTCAGTGTCACACTGTTAGCATTTATTTTATTAACAGGATGTCTGTATCCAGAAAATCGCAAAGCTGAGAACCGGGTGCCATACGAAGAGCAGCTGCAAAGTGTACAGACAGCGATTGAGGAATTTCAAAAAGCAACAAATGGTCTTTTGCCTATAGAAACGAAAGAAGCAGACACGCCGGTTTATCAGAAATATGTCATCGACTTTAAGCGCTTGTCACCAAGATATTTACACGATGTACCGTCTACATCTTATGAAGGCGGGGGCGAATATATTTATGTCCTCACAGACGTCGAAAAGAAACCCACTGTGAAACTGCTTGATGTCAAAATGACACAGACCATCAATGAATTACGGCTTAGAATCAAGATGTATCAAGATGAACATACATATCCGCCATACGGCAAAGTCGTATCAGCCAATTTATATACGTTAAATGAAAAAAAACTAGGATTAAAATCGTCGCCTGCGGTGATAAGTCCTGTGACAGGGAATTCCCTCCCACTACTGATTTCATCAAACGGTGACATCTATGTGGACTACCGCAGTGATTTTGCTCACATTTTGAAGAATACGAAGCAAAAGCTGAAACCAGGTGAAAACATTCAAGATGTATATTGGCAGGAAACCCCGTTTGTACCCGCGTTTTCTGTCCCATATACCATCAACAAAAAAGGTGAGCCTGCCTTTTTAGAAAAAAAGACGTCATAAACAAGAATGAACCTTTTTCCTCTGCATATAAATGAGGAGAAAGGTTTTTTTTATGGCTAAACTTACTCTCAAAACAAAAAGGTGTCATATTCAAATAGGACAACGTCATACACATATATTGTCCAGACACCTTTCAAGCACAGTTTGATTGAAGAATAGAGTATTTCATTTGAAAACGAGGATAGCAAGTCCGGGAGGGGATCACTTGGAAAAAGTCGATATTTTCAAGGATATCGCTGAACGAACAGGAGGCGATATATATTTAGGAGTCGTTGGCGCTGTTCGTACAGGGAAATCTACGTTTATTAAAAAGTTTATGGAGCTCGTGGTGCTCCCGAATATCAATAATGAGGCAGATCGTGCAAGGGCACAGGATGAATTGCCGCAAAGCGCAGCAGGAAAAACCATTATGACCACAGAGCCTAAATTTGTACCGAATCAAGCAGCATCAATTCACGTGAGTGACGGTCTTGATGTCAACATCAGGCTTGTCGATTGTGTGGGATACACTGTCCCTGGTGCGCGCGGGTATGAAGATGAAAATGGCCCAAGAATGATCAATACGCCGTGGTATGAAGAGCCAATCCCGTTTCATGAAGCAGCGGAAATTGGTACACGCAAGGTCATTCAAGAGCATTCAACAATAGGTGTAGTGATTACAACAGATGGTTCCATTGGAGAAATTCCAAGACATGATTATATTGAATCTGAAGAACGTGTGATTGATGAACTCAAAGAGGTTGGAAAGCCATTTATTATGGTCATTAACTCTGTGAGGCCATATCATCCTGAAACAGAAGCGCTCCGGCAGGAACTTAGCCAAAAGTATGATATTCCAGTACTCGCCATGAGCGTAGAAAGTATGAGAGAGCAAGACGTACTCAGCGTTCTTCGTGAAGCATTATATGAATTCCCAGTCCTAGAGGTGAATGTGAACCTGCCAAGCTGGGTGATGGTGCTAAAAGAAGATCACTGGCTGAGAGAGAGCTATCAGGATTCAGTAAAGGAAACTGTAAAGGATATTAAAAGATTAAGAGATGTCGACCGTGTCGTTGGTCAATTCAGTGAATTTGATTTTATCGAAAGAGCGGGTTTAGCAGGAATTGAAATGGGTCAGGGGATTGCGGAGATTGACCTGTATGCGCCAGATGATCTATATGATCATATTTTAAAAGAAGTGGTTGGTGTAGAAATTAGAGGAAAAGACCATCTTCTAGAGCTGATGCAAGATTTTGCTCATGCTAAGACAGAATATGATCAAGTATCAGACGCATTAAAAATGGTGAAGCAGACTGGTTACGGGATTGCAGCGCCAGCGTTGTCCGATATGAGTTTAGATGAGCCAGAAATCATTAGGCAGGGATCAAGGTTCGGCGTGAGATTAAAAGCGGTCGCTCCATCTATTCATATGATCAAAGTAGATGTAGAGAGCGAATTTGCACCGATTATCGGAACAGAAAAACAAAGTGAAGAGCTCGTCCGCTACTTAATGCAAGACTTTGAAGATGATCCGCTTTCGATCTGGAATTCAGATATATTTGGCCGCTCCCTCAGCTCCCTTGTCAGAGAAGGCATTCAAGCGAAGCTGTCTCTCATGCCGGAAAACGCAAGATATAAGCTGAAGGAAACGCTTGAAAGAATCATTAACGAAGGATCAGGCGGTTTGATCGCGATTATTTTATAGCAAGTGAGACCTCTCATTGATGGGGTCTTTTTTTTGCGTGTAGAATGAGTCATAAAAAGACAATTGTATAAAGATTAGTCAGATTCAGGCTGAAATTAGGAATATTCGTTCGCAAAAGTGCCCTTAATCCTTGACGAATAAGGATTCTTCCCTTTAAAATGCTTGATATGGTATTTCATATGTGTTAATCTACTTACAGAAAATCTTCACTTTGTTGGACAAACATTCCTTCAAAGAGACGTTTTCTAATGAAAAGCCATGTATAACGCTTTCTAGACGCTCTTTTTTTCTGAAAAAGGGTATAGAAAGAAGACGAATTGTGAAGAAATGATAACAATCTACTGAATGCATATTTTTGGGAGGAGGTGAAAGGCATGAACAAGACAGAACTTATTAACGCGGTTGCTGAAGCAAGCGAGTTATCTAAAAAAGACGCGACAAAAGCAGTTGATTCTGTTTTTGATACAATTTTAGATGCACTTAAAAATGGTGACAAAATCCAACTTATTGGTTTTGGTAACTTTGAAGTACGTGAGCGTTCAGCTCGTAAAGGACGTAACCCACAAACTGGTGCAGAGATCGAAATCCCTGCAAGCAAAGTACCTGCTTTCAAACCAGGTAAAGCACTTAAAGACGCGGTGGCAGGTAAATAATCGTTATGTGTAATGATCCTGTTGAAGGAGTTATACATATACAGTTTCACACTGGTCTAGAAAAGCCCCTTTCATAAGGGGCTTTTCCTTTTGAATCAAAAGGTTCGTTTAGAACGCTCTCCTTTGCTTTTAGGATCTGAAGTGTGCTAGAATCTGAATGAAATGTAATCGCCTTTGGAGGATATAATACATGAGTGAAATAAATAAAGAATTAATCGAACACGCAGTACGCGATATATTAAAAGCAATCGGAGAAGATCCGGATCGTGAAGGACTTCTTGATACCCCAAAACGAGTCGCAAAAATGTATGAAGAAGTGTTCTCGGGATTAAATGAAGATCCAAAAGAACATTTTAAAACCATTTTTGGCGAAGACCACGAAGAACTCGTCCTTGTAAAAGATATTGCTTTCCATTCAATGTGTGAACACCACCTTGTGCCTTTCTACGGGAAAGCCCATGTCGCTTATATTCCGCGCGGAGGAAAAGTAACGGGACTTAGTAAGCTGGCAAGAGCTGTAGAAGCCGTGGCTAAACGCCCGCAGCTTCAGGAACGCATTACATCAACCATTGCAGATAGTATGGTGGAAACACTTAATCCGCATGGCGTGATGATTGTCGTTGAAGCAGAGCATATGTGTATGACTATGCGCGGAGTGAAAAAGCCAGGCGCTAAAACAGTGACCTCAGCAGTCCGCGGCACATTTGCAAATGATGCAGCCGCAAGAGCAGAAGTGCTTTCCTTTATTAAAAACGACTAATTCAATAGATGGAAGGTGAACAAAATGAGTGAAAATAAAGCATCTGATTTTGTGGTGATTAAAGCCATTGATAATGGTGTAAACGTCATCGGCCTGACAAGAGGCTCTGATACAAGATTTCACCATTCCGAGAAACTCGATAAAGGTGAAGTGATCATTGCACAATTTACTGAGCATACGTCAGCGATCAAAGTAAGAGGCGATGCTGTCATTCAAACAAGCTTCGGCGAAATTCAAAGCGAAGCAAAGAAATAAAGAACTTGTAGCACTTGATAGCATAAAAGTGAGAGCTGATATGGTATAATAAATCTCTATACAATGTGCAGGTCTACATATGAAACTGTAATTTTTGGGACAAGGGTGATATCTTTGCAAGACATCTACGGAATTTTATCTAATCTAAATATAAAATTAAATAAAAAGCTTTCTCATCCTTATTTGGCGAAGCATTTACGCGCACCACTCATCGATGAAGATAAGCTCCTTCTTTTTCATGCAATGTTTGAAGAAGCTCAAATTGATGCAGAGAAAAAAGAAAATTATATTTTAACGGCGATGCTTGTGCAAATTGCCCTTGATACCCATGACGAAGTCACAACTGCTGCAGCCATCAAGCAAGACGAATTCAAAAATCGTCAGCTGACCATCCTGGCAGGAGACTATTTCAGCGGTCTCTATTATTCTCTTCTCTCTGACATGAAAGACATTTATATGATCCGCACGCTCGCTACGGCGATCAAAGAGATCAATGAACATAAAATTAGACTGTATGACCGGTCCATTCAAGATGCAGCGCACTTTTACAAAAGTGTAGCTACAGTTGAATCTGCGCTTTTCCAAAGGATTTCTGAGCACTTTCAATTAACGCATTGGAATGAGATTGCAAGTCGTTTTCTTGTTTATAAACGCTTCATGAAACAAGCAGAAAATGACAAACATTTAAAACTTTTTTTGAACGATCGTTATACGGACGCCTATTCATGTTTTGACAATTTTGAGAATGAAGGCTATGAAAAGGCCAAACGACCGATCAAGGAGCATCTTGTGTCATTTCCGGTCGTTCAAAAAGAGCTATTAAATCGCTTGGATCATATGAAAAATGAGCCTGCGTACCATCAGAAAGTGGAAGAAGGGTAAGTCATGCAGCAATCAAAAGAACAGCGAGTACACGGTGTATTTGAAAAAATTTATAAAAACTATGATCAAATGAACTCTGTCATCAGCTTTAAACAGCATAAAAAATGGCGCGATAAAACAATGAAACTTATGAATGTGCAAAAAGGGTCTAAAGCATTAGATGTATGCTGCGGGACAGCCGATTGGACAATTGCGCTTGCAGATGCTGTTGGGGAAAAAGGCGAGGTCAAAGGCCTTGATTTTAGTAAAAACATGCTGAGTGTTGGAGAAACGAAGGTGAAGACTGGGGGCTACAAACAAATTGAATTGCTTCATGGCAATGCGATGGAGCTCCCTTTTGAGGATAACTCATTTGATTATGTCACCATTGGTTTTGGACTTAGAAACGTTCCTGATTATTTAACGGTGTTAAAGGAAATGACAAGAGTAGTGAAGCCTGGCGGAATGGTCGTCTGTCTTGAGACTTCACAGCCTGAGATGATCGGTTTTAAACAGGGCTACTACATCTATTTCAAATACATTATGCCGCTCTTTGGTAAACTGTTTGCCAAAAGTTATCAGGAGTATTCATGGCTTCAAGAATCAGCCAAAACGTTCCCTGGTATGAAAGAGCTGGCGGCTCTATTCGAAGAGGCCGGGTTGTCTGATGTCTCGTATCATCCATTTACAGGCGGTGTAGCAGCAACACATATCGGAAAGAAGCTTTGAATAAACGATATTTGGGTGAAGATAATGAAACTAAAAGCAATGATCTCTTTTTTAAATCATGATATCGATATAATTGAAAAAGAGCTTGAACAAACAGTTCGCTCTGATTATGCATTATTAAGTGAAGCAGGTCTTCATTTGCTGCAAGCGGGCGGAAAACGAATCCGCCCCGTTTTTGTTCTCCTTTCAGGCATGTTTGGTGACTATGACATTAATAAAATTAAATATGTTGCCGTTGCCCTCGAGCTGATTCATATGGCATCACTTGTTCACGATGATGTTATTGATGATGCAGAGCTGAGAAGAGGCAAACCAACGATAAAGGCAAAATGGGATAACAGAATTGCCATGTACACAGGGGATTATATGTTTGCGAGATCACTTGAATACATGACAAAAATCAATCACCCAATGGCACATGAAATTTTGTCAAAAATGGTCGTCGAGCTTTGTCTTGGTGAGATAGAGCAAGTGAAAGATAAATATAATATGGAACAAAACCTCCGTACATATTTAAGAAGAATCAAACGAAAAACAGCCTTGCTCATTGCAGGCAGCTGTCAATTAGGCGCCATTGCAGCAGGTACAGATGAAAAAACACATAAAGCCCTCTATTGGTTTGGATACTATGTCGGCATGTCTTATCAAATCATTGATGATGTCCTTGATTTCACATCAACTGAAGAAGAGCTGGGCAAGCCTGTCGGAGGAGACCTTTTACAAGGGAATGTCACACTCCCAGTCTTATATGCACTGAAAAATCCGACACTAGAAGGTCAATTGAAGCTGATCAATAGTGAAACGACGGAGAAGCAGCTGAAGCCTGTCATTGAAAGCCTCAAACAAACAGATGCGATCGACCGCTCGATGCGAGTGAGTGAAATGTATTTGAAAAAAGCTTTTGAACAGCTCGACAAACTTCCTCGAGGACGTGCGAGAACGTCACTCGCCTCCATTGCAAAATATATTGGGAAACGAAAATTCTAATCAACGTGATGTTGATTGGTTTTTTTGTGAAATTTTTTGTCAAAAATTGATTATTATAAAAAAAAATGATACGATCACTTTGTAACAATGTAAGCCTATACATACATAACGACGGGGTGGAAAACGTATATGGACAAAACATTTCTTATGGTCAAACCTGATGGTGTGGAAAGACAATTAATCGGTGACATTGTGTCAAGATTCGAAAAAAAGGGGCTTCAGCTTGTTGGTGCAAAACTAATGAGTATTCCAAAGGAAGTAGCAGAAACCCATTACGGAGAGCATAAAGAAAAACCGTTTTTCGGGGAATTGGTTGACTTTATTACGTCAGGACCTGTATTTGCAATGGTATGGCAAGGTGAACAGGTAGTAGACGTGACAAGACAGATTATCGGCAAAACAAATCCAAAGGAAGCGCTTCCAGGCACAATAAGAGGAGACTATGGATTGACTGTTGGGAAAAACATTATCCATGGGTCAGACTCACCAGAAAGTGCTGAAAGAGAAATTAACTTATTCTTCAAACAAGAAGAACTCACAAGCTGGGATCAAACCATCTCAAGCTGGATTTATTAAGATTCAAGCCAAGGTGTTCATCTAATGAGCACTTTGGCTTTTTTTATATTGAACTTTCTACACGAAATTTCGCATGAGAAGATACAAATTTTCGATAAAAACAGCTATACTAGGACAAAGATAGATGAGACAGGAGAGGACATTGATGGATCCATATCAAGTATTTGTTGGAAAATGGAAAAAACTAACCGGGGTTGATCTAAATTTATATAAAGAAGCACAAATGAAACGGAGATTAACATCACTTTATGATAAAAAAGGATATAAAGATTTTGAAGCATTCGCGGCCGCGCTTGAAAAGGACAGAGCATTATTAGATGAGACGATGGACCGCATGACGATTAATGTATCAGAATTTTACCGAAACTATCAGCGCTGGGAAGTACTTGATCAAAAAATCCTGCCGCTGCTTTCGAAAAATGGCGGCACCTTAAAGATTTGGAGTGCAGCATGTTCGACAGGAGAGGAGCCATATACACTCTCCATGCTGCTGTCAAGCCATCCTCTTGTGAAAGACTTCCAAATTATTGCAACTGATATTGATGATAAAGTTCTGCAGTCAGCTCAAAAAGGCAGATACCATGAACGCTCTCTGCAAGAGGTGCCAGATCATATCAAGCAAAAATATTTCACAAAAGAAGATTCTTCATTTTACACTGTGAAGGATGAGGTTCGAAAGCATATTCAATTTAAGAAGCACAACCTTTTAGCAGATCCATATGAAAAACAGCTTGACCTCATCGTCTGCCGAAATGTACTGATTTACTTTACTGAAGAGGCAAAAGAAGAAATTTACTTAAAAATGAGCAGCAGTTTAAAACAAAATGGCGTATTATTTGTTGGTTCTACAGAGCAAATTTTTCATCCAGAAAAGTTTGGACTGACATCTGCTGATACTTTCTTTTATCAAAAGAAGGGTATGTAGCTGACTTTTTAGTAGCAAGTGTGTTATTATATTTTTACTTAAAAGCGTTAATGCGATGAAGGGAGATTGAGTCATGAGGTACTTAACAGCAGGTGAATCACATGGTCCACAACTGACCACAATTATTGAAGGAGTTCCAGCGGGACTTTACATAGAGCAGGATGACATCAATTATGAATTGGCTAGAAGACAAAAAGGTCATGGCCGCGGAAGAAGAATGCAGATTGAAAAAGACCAGGCGAAAGTGTTAAGTGGTGTTCGCCACGGGAGAACATTAGGTTCCCCAATCGCACTTGTTGTTGAAAACAACGACTGGAAGCATTGGACAAAGGTGATGGGGGCAGAGCCGATCACGGAAGAAGAAGAAAGTGAAATGAAGCGTCAAATCTCCCGTCCAAGACCAGGACATGCGGATTTAAATGGGGCGATCAAATATGGACACCGTGATATGAGAAACGTATTAGAGCGCTCATCAGCCCGCGAGACAACGGTTCGTGTAGCAGCAGGTGCAGTAGCGAAACAAATTTTGGCTCACCTTGGAATCAAAGTGGCTGGTCACGTCCTTGAAATTGGTGGAGTAAAAGCAGCTCATACAGCATATGAGTCTATTGAAGATTTGCAGAAGGTAACAGAAGAATCACCTGTTCGCTGCTATGACAGTGAAGCAGGTCAGAAAATGATGGATGCAATTGATGAAGCGAAGAAAAACGGCGATTCAATTGGCGGAATTGTTGAAGTCATCGTTGAAGGGATGCCCGTTGGGGTTGGCAGCTATGTTCATTACGACCGTAAATTGGACAGCAAGCTTGCTGGCGCTGTACTTAGTATCAACGCTTTTAAAGGGGTTGAATTCGGTATTGGCTTCGAGGCAGCCTCTAAAAATGGCAGTGAGGTCCATGATGAAATCATCTGGGATGAAGAAAAGGGCTATACGAGAAAAACAAATCGCCTAGGTGGTCTTGAAGGCGGAATGTCAACGGGTATGCCAATTGTCGTAAGAGGGGTTATGAAACCAATCCCAACGCTTTATAAGCCGCTTCAAAGCGTTGACATTGAAACAAAAGAACCTTTCTCTGCAAGTATTGAACGATCTGACAGCTGTGCTGTTCCTGCTGCAAGTGTTGTTGCAGAAGCAGTCGTTGCATGGGAAATTGCCAATGCAGTTGTGGAGCAGTTTGGCCTTGACCAAATCGACCGCATTAAAGAAAATGTTGAGAAAATGCGCCAGCTTCAGAGGGAATTTTAATGAAAACACTGGAAGTTAAGACGTCTTCAGCCACTTATCCTGTATTTATCGGTGATGGGATTAAACGCAATATCGTCGACTTGATAACTTCCACTGGGCATTCCTATACGAAGCTCTTAATCGTCACAGATGCAGCTGTTGATGCCATTTATGGTGATGAGATGGTTCGCTTACTTCAGCAGAAGTGGCCAGTGAACAAAGTGGTTGTGCCGAGCGGAGAGCAGTCGAAATCCTTTGCCGAATTTGAGCATATTCATACGAAAGCCATTCAATTTCAGCTTGATCGTTCCTCCTGCATCATTGCGCTGGGAGGCGGCGTGATTGGAGATTTGGCTGGCTTTGCTGCTGCCACTTATATGAGAGGCATTGATTTTATCCAAGTGCCGACGACGCTCCTGGCACATGATAGTGCAGTTGGCGGGAAAACAGGGATCAACCATCCGCTCGGTAAAAATTTAATCGGTGCGTTTCATCAGCCGAAAGCTGTGATCTATGATACTAGTATGCTTGAGACACTATCTCAAATTGAACGAAGATCAGGCTTTGCAGAAGTCATCAAACATGCACTGATTTCAAGTGAAGAATTTTTATCAGAACTCATGTCCATTCGTTCTTTGACGGATTTATCAAAAAGCGAGCTGGCACATATGCTGTATCAAGGCATTCAAGTCAAAGCGTCAATCGTTCAAGAAGATGAAAAAGAACAAGGTGTGCGTGCATTTTTGAATTTAGGCCATACACTGGGGCATGCCATTGAAGCAGAGTATGGATATGGCGCCATCACGCACGGAGATGCCATTGCAATCGGCATGCAGTTTGCGCTGTATGTGAGCGAAAAGCAGCTGGGGCTCAGCCTTAATCGTTTGGAACTAAAAGAGTGGATGAAAGAGCTTGGATTCCCTGTACAAGTCACACAAGATATTTCCACGAAAACATTTGTTGACCGGATGATTGGTGATAAAAAAGCAAGAGGCGGCAGTGTTCAATTTGTTTTATTAAAACAGGTTGGAGACGTCACCTTACAGTCTTTCACAAAAGGTGAGCTGCACTACTGGCTCGAAGAATGGAAACGGGAGGAGGGATGTCTATGATGTTTCGCGGGATACGTGGGGCTACAACTGTGATAGAAGATACAGAAACAGAAGTGTTAAACAAAACGAAACAGCTGCTAGAAGCGATCATTTCAAGAAACCAAGTAGATCCAGAACGTGTCGTGCAGATCTTGATTTCAGCTACACAAGATATTCACTCCGTTTTTCCGGCAAAAGCACTTCGTCAGTTTGAAGGATGGACATATGTACCGGTTACTTGCATGCAGGAACTGGACATTGATGGCGGTTTAAAGCAATGTATTCGTGTCTTAATGACTGTCCAGACAGATACAAAGCAGGAAGACATACAGCATGTATACTTGGAAGAAGCTGTGACGCTTCGCCCTGATTTACAGTTGACAAAAAACAAGGAATTATAATACGATATGAACAGCCGAAGTTTACACACAGGTGTAAACGGCATTGCAAGCTTAGAGAAGATGAGAATGAGACTAGGGTAGTTGAGATGAGTAGAGTTGAGCAGAGATACGATACTTCTATTTAATCATACTGCCTAAAAGAGCAACCCTCTTTTAGGCTTATTTCGTATACTCATACAAACCCTCTATATGTCCCCTCATTCTCCTTAATCCCATTTAAGGAGTGTGCTTATGAATTCCCAATCAAACCTGACTCAATTTTTAAAGGACAGTGAGTCCTACAAAACGATCCCAATTGTTGAAACCATTACAGTCGATACGCTCTCACCGATTCAAATTGTTGAAAAACTCAAACAAGATATTGTGTATTTGCTAGAAAGCAAAGATGAGTCTTCCAGCTGGTCGAGATATTCCTTCATTGGATTGCACCCATTTTTAACCTTACATGATGACCAAAACAAATACGTTGCACGTGACGCTGCGGGGCAGGAAGTCATGCAAAAGCAAGAGCTGAAAGAACTGCTGGATTGGATGAAAGAGCAATATCAAATCAAAACGCCAGATATTGATATCCCATTTACAGGCGGGGCTGTTGGGTACTTAAGCTACGATCTGATCCCAAACATTGAACCTTCTGTCAGGCCTCACCGAAGCGCATCGACGACAGAAAATTGCACATTATTTGTCTGCCAAACGATGATTGCCTTTGATCATGAAACAAATCATGTTCATTTTATCCAATACACTCAGCTGGCCGGACATGAAACAGAAGACGAAAAAATTCGAGCTTACAAAGAAAATCAAAAACAGCTTGAACAGATGATTCACAAGCTCCATTCAAAGGTTGATATGAAAGAACTGATTTTATCAGGGAATATGAATGAGCCGCCATCCTTTGAACATGTGACGTCAACCTATGAAAAAGCGCAATTTTTAAAGGATGTAGAAAAAATCAAAGAATACATTCGAGCGGGTGACATTTTTCAAGGCGTACTCTCGCAGCGATTTGATATCCCTGTATCAGTGAGTTCATTTGAGTTATACCGCGTGCTTCGCATTGTGAATCCATCTCCTTACATGTATTTTATGAAATTAAAAGATCGTGATTTAGTCGGCAGCTCGCCAGAACGATTAATCCATGCCAAAAATGGGCATTTAGAAATTCATCCTATTGCTGGCACAAGAAAACGAGGAACAACAAGAGAAGAGGATGCTGAACTAGCAAGAGAGCTGCTTGAAGATGAAAAGGAAAAAGCCGAGCATTACATGTTAGTGGATCTTGCCAGAAATGATGTAGGCCGTGTGGCAGAATACGGCAGTGTGTCCGTACCAACCTTTACAAAAGTAGTGAACTTCTCTCATGTCATGCACATCATCTCCATTGTGACAGGAAAGCTAAAGCGGGATACACATCCAGTTGATGCGCTCATGTCCGCATTCCCAGCAGGCACATTAACAGGTGCCCCGAAAATAAGAGCGATGCAATTATTAAATGAAATGGAGCCTGAGCCAAGGGAAACGTATGGCGGCTGTATTGCTTATATTGGATTCGACGGCAATATCGACTCCTGTATTACGATTCGTACGATGAGCGTCAAAAATCAGACCGCTTCTATACAAGCAGGCGCCGGCATTGTGGCTGATTCTGTCCCGGAAAATGAATGGGAAGAGACTTGTAACAAGGCAGGAGCACTTCTGAAAGCCATTCAGCTTGCGGAACATATTTTCTCAGAAAAGGAGAGTGTGCAGGATGAATCACCGACTATCAGCTCTTGTTAATGGAGGCTTTCTATCAGAAAATGAAGCAAATAAACTCATGCATGATATGATGAGCGGCTTTTTAACAGATGCTGAAGTCGCTGCAAGTCTCTCGATTTTAGCGCATAGAGGAGAAACCGCTGAAGAAATGACGGGTTTTGTGAAAGCCATGAGGCAAAATGCAGCACCAATGGAACGAGCGCTTGATGTTGTAGATACTTGCGGCACAGGAGGCGATGGACTCTCCACCTTTAATATATCAACTGCCGCTGCCATTGTCGCTTCCGCTGCTGGAGCCAAAATCGCCAAACATGGAAATCGATCAGTTTCTTCTAAAAGCGGGAGTGCCGATGTACTAGAGTGTCTTGGGATTCATATTCAATCCACACCAGAAGAAACAAGAAGACAAATACAAGAGAAAAACATGGGCTTTTTATTTGCTCCATTGTATCATTCATCTATGAAACAAGTAGCCGCAGTCCGCAAGCAGCTCGGCTTCCGGACGGTATTTAATCTCTTAGGACCGCTTTGCCACCCAATGCAAGCCAAAAAGCAAATCATCGGTGTCTACTCAAAGGAAAAGGCAAAATTAATGGCAAAAGCCCTTGCACCGTTAGAGCCAGAACATGTGCTGTTTGTTTGCGGAGAAGATGGACTGGATGAATTAACGATTACAGCAAATTCATATGTGATTGAACTTAAAAAAGATGTCATGACAGAATATACACTCAATCCAGAAGACTTTGGGCTGCAAAAAGGATACTTATCAGATATTCAGGTCCAATCACCGGAAGAGAGTGCTAAATTGATTCAGAATATATTGAATCATCAAACAGGAGGGGCACCGCTTCATATTACAGCCCTGAATGCTGGAGCCGCTTTATATGTCGCAGGGAAGTCAGAAAGCCTCATGGCCGGAACATTAAAAGCGATTGAAACGATTAAAAACGGCGCAGCCAAAGAACAATTGGCTCGTTTAAAACAAAAAACGAGAGAGGAAGAGATCTATGCTTAATCAAATCATTGCCCGCAAAAAAGAACATATCCAAACATTGCAGTTACCAGTAGATGGACACTTTGAAAGACGATCATTTAAAGAAGCACTCATGAATCCTCATCGCTCAATTGGTCTAATTGCGGAGGTGAAAAAAGCGTCTCCTTCCAAAGGAATCATTCAACCGAATTTTGATCCTTTACAAACAGCAAAAGCTTACGAAAAATCAAACGCTGATTGCTTATCTGTTTTAACGGATGAACCGTTCTTTCAAGGGAAAAACGAATACTTATCCCTCATTAAAAAACACGTAGATCGTCCAATTTTAAGAAAAGATTTCATCATTGACTCCATACAGGTAGAAGAGTCAAGACGTATAGGGGCAGATGCCATTTTATTAATTGGAGAAGTACTTGAGCCGCAAAAGCTGCAAGAGCTCTATGCTGAAGCGAAAGAGAAAGGCCTTGATGTCCTTGTCGAAGTACATGCAGCAGATACACTGGAAAATATTTTAAAGTTGTTCACTCCTGAAATCATTGGAGTGAACAACCGGAATTTAAATACATTTACAACAACAGTTGAACAAACAAAAGAGATCGCACCCCTCGTTCCAAACGATGTCTTACTAGTGAGTGAGAGCGGTATTCAAACATTTGATGATCTGACCTTTGTGAAGAAACATGGAGCGGGTGCAGTTCTTGTAGGAGAATCATTAATGAGAGAACAATCACAAGAAAAAGCCGTTCAAACATTGTTTGGAGAATGAACAGGATGAAGCCTTATGTAAAATATTGCGGGGCAGTATCACAAGATGATGTGGAATGTATTGCGCAATCTCACGCAGATGCCATTGGATTTATTTTTGCTCCAAGTAAAAGACAAGTCCAGCCAGATCAAGTGAAACAATGGCTCATCCATACAAAGTGTGAGAAAAAAATTGCCGGTGTATTTGTAAATGAAAAGATCGAAAAAGTGTGTGAGATCACAAAACATATACCTTTAGATATCGTACAGCTTCATGGAGATGAAACGCAGGATGACGCTAAAGAAATCAAACAACAAACAGGGGCTGTCGTTTGGAAAGTGTTCCACCACGAATCCAATATCACAAACACGCTTGAAAAAATGACGGCATTTGCGCCTGTTGTCGATGGCTTCCTTATTGATGCGAAAGTAAAAGGGATGAGAGGCGGCTCTGGAACAGCTTTTGCTTGGGAGGCGGTGCCTGCATACGTTAAGCATGCAAAACGGCTGGAGAAAACTTGCATAATTGCAGGCGGTATCACACCAGAAACGGTAGCAGAGCTCCTTGCCTATGGTCCAGAAGCGATCGATCTTTCAAGCGGAATAGAAGAAAACGGGAAGAAAAGCAGCGCTAAGATTGAAGCGCTCGAAGAAAGGATGTTAAATGATGTACGCATATCCAAATGAGATTGGCAGATACGGAGAATTCGGAGGGAAATTTGTCCCGGAAACGCTCATGCAGCCACTAGCAGAAATCGAGCAGGCATTTCGTGAATTAAAAGAAGACCCTGCTTTTCAAGCAGAATATGTATCACTACTTCGAAACTATTCAGGCAGACCAACTGCGCTTACATATGCTGACCAATTATCAGCATACCTCGGCGGCGCAAAAATCTATTTAAAAAGAGAAGATTTAAACCACACGGGTGCTCATAAAATTAACAATGCGCTTGGTCAGGCCTTGCTTGCGAAAAAAATGGGGAAATCAAACATCATCGCAGAAACAGGCGCGGGCCAGCACGGAGTAGCTGCTGCAACGGTGGCCGCAAAGTTCGGGTTATCCTGCACGGTATTTATGGGAAAAGAAGATGTGGAAAGACAATCACTCAATGTCTTTCGAATGAAACTGCTTGGCGCTGAAGTCATACCTGTCACAAGCGGGAATGGCACACTAAAAGATGCAACCAACGAAGCCATCCGCTATTGGGTTCAGCACTGCAGTGATCATTTTTATATGATTGGCTCCGTTGTAGGCCCTCATCCGTATCCTCAAATCGTCAGCGAGTTCCAGCGGATGATTGGTGATGAAGCAAAAGAGCAGCTGCTTGAAAAAGAAGGAAGGCTTCCTCATAAAGTCATTGCCTGTGTTGGCGGCGGAAGTAATGCCATTGGAATGTACCGGGCATTTTTAGATGAAGAGGTAGATATCATTGGTGTAGAGGCAGCTGGAAAAGGAATCGATACGCCGCTCCATGCTGCAACCATCACGAAAGGAACCAAAGGTGTGATCCATGGGTCTTTGACATATTTAATCCAAGACGAATTTGGCCAAATTATTGAGCCATATTCTATTTCCGCTGGTTTAGATTATCCGGGAATTGGACCAGAGCACGCATATTTACATGCGAGCGGGCGGGTTCAATATGTGAGTGCAACAGATCAAGAAGCACTAGATGCCCTAAAACTGCTAACTGAAAAAGAAGGAATACTTCCAGCAATTGAATCTGCACATGCGTTAGCCAAGGCGTTTGAGGTAAGCAAGACGATGAATGAAGATGAAATCATTCTTGTCTGCCTGTCAGGAAGAGGCGATAAGGATGTGCATACATTAATGAACGTGCTCGAAAGTGAGGGGAAAACAAAATGATTAGATTTCAATTAGAGCAAGGCGAAAAATTATTTATCCCATTTATCACAGCTGGAGATCCGTCAGAAGACATCACGATTGATTTAGCTATCTCCCTTCAAGCAGCCGGTGCACATGCGATTGAACTCGGTGTTCCTTATTCCGATCCACTAGCAGACGGTCCTGTCATTCAAAGAGCCTCCAAAAGAGCTCTAAATCATGGCATGAATATCGTAAAAGCGATAGAATTAGCAGGGAAGATGAAAAAAAACGGTGTAAAAATTCCTGTAATTCTATTTACGTATTATAATCCTGTGTTACAATTAGACACAGAATACTTTTTCGCTTTACTGCGCAAAAATCATATTTCGGGACTCTTAACACCCGACTTGCCGTTTGAAGAGAGCAGCGAGCTGCAAAAGAACTGTCAAACACATGACATTTCATATATTTCACTCGTTGCACCAACAAGCAAGGAACGATTAGTAAACATTGTAGAGCAGGCAGAAGGTTTTGTGTATTGTGTTTCATCTCTTGGTGTAACAGGTGTCAGACAATCCTTTGACGCGTCAATTACAGATTTTATTCAACAAGTGAAACAGCTGAGTCACATACCGGTTGCGGTCGGTTTTGGCATCTCAACAAGAGAGCAGGTAGACTCAATGAATAAACTGAGTGACGGTGTTGTTGTCGGAAGTGCACTTGTGAAAAAAATTGAAGAGCTTCAAGAACAATTGCTGGCAAGTGATACACGTCAAGAGGCTTTAAGAGAATTTGAAACATATGCAAAAACATTTAGTCCCCTCTATTCATTCAAATGAGGTGAAACATTTTGCAAATCAAAGATCAATTAAAACAGCTAAAACCGTATCAACCTGGGAAACCAATTGAAGAGGTCAAAAAAGAATATCAATTAGACAAAATTGTGAAATTGGCTTCAAATGAAAACCCTTTTGGATGTTCTGTACATGCAAGAGAGGCAATACAAGCTGAGCTCGAACATCTAGCGATTTATCCGGATGGATACAGCGCAAGTTTAAGAACGGAGCTTGCTGAGTTTCTTCAAGTAAGTGAAAAACAATTAATTTTCGGGAACGGCTCAGATGAACTTGTGCAAATTATTGCGAGAGCATTCCTTGACCAACATACAAATACCGTCATCCCATCTCCATCTTTTCCGCAATATCGTCACAATGCAGTGATTGAACATGCTGAAATTCGAGAAGTGCCTCTTTTAGAAGGGGGAGCTCACGATCTGAAGGGCATGCTGGATGCGATCGATGAAAATACGAAGGTTGTCTGGGTATGTAATCCAAATAACCCAACAGGAAATCATTTGTCAGAATCTGAGATTGTGGCGTTTTTAGACGAAGTGCCAGCTCACGTGCTTGTTGTACTAGATGAAGCGTATTTTGAGTACGTTCGTGCGGAAGATTTTCCAAACAGTTTATCTTTATTACACAATTATCAAAATGTCATTGTACTTCGAACGTTTTCTAAAGCATATGGACTTGCAGCGCTTCGAGTAGGCTACGGAATTGCATCAGAAGAGCTGATTACTGCCATTGAACCAGCGAGAGAGCCGTTTAATACCAGCCGTATCGCTCAGGCAGCTGCTCGTGCAGCGATCAAAGATCAAGATTTCATACAATCATGCAGACAGAAAAACGAAGCAGGTCTCAAGCAATATCAAGATTTTGCTGACCGTTTTGGACTATATATCTATCCATCTCAAACAAACTTTGTGCTGATTGATTTTAAAAGAGATGCAGATGAATTGTTCAATGCATTATTGAAAAAAGGTTACATTGTTCGTTCCGGTAAAGCACTTGGTTTTCCGACTTCTTTACGTATTACCGTCGGAACAAAAGAGCAAAATGAAGACATTCTAAGCACACTTGCCGATTTACTACAAGGCATTCGTGCGTAGCATAACCATAAAGTCATATCCTAAGGCAGGATATGGCTTTCATTGTACCAACCTCAATACATATAAGCTGTTGAAATAGGTTGTTTAATTTTCGCGAAAAATCAGGTGATGAATATGAATGATGCAAACGAAACAATATTAATCGCTGGACTCGGTTTAATTGGGGGATCCATTGCACTCTCGATTAAAAAAGAGTATCCTCATAAAAAAATTGTAGGATTTGATGTTTCCAAAGAGCAAATGGTTGCTGCAACGAAGCTGGGAATTATTGATGCAACAGCTGATTCGTTTTTGGCTGGTTTAGAAGAATCTTCGACCATTATTTTGGCAACACCTGTCCAGCAAACAGTAAAGATGCTTAGTGATATTGCAGACTCTGGAATTGAAAGAGAGCTCATAATCACTGATGTCGGCAGCACAAAGCAAAAGGTCGTCCATTTTGCTGAAAAAGCGCTGCCTGAGCATTACCAATTTATTGGTGGACATCCAATGGCAGGCTCTCATAAGTCAGGTGTTATTGCAGCAAAAGACTTTTTATTTGAAAATGCGTTCTACATTTTAACGCCTGCAAAGGAAACAAACCGCCAAGCTGTTGATCAGTTGATGGATTTGTTAAAGGGGACAAATGCTCATTTCATCGAGATGACACCAGAAGAACATGATGCTGTGACAAGTGTAATTAGCCATTTTCCTCATATTGTTGCAGCCAGCCTTGTGCATCAAGCACATCATTTTGAAGAACAATTCCCACTTGTTAAACGGTTTGCTGCTGGAGGCTTTCGTGATATCACACGGATTGCTTCAAGCAATCCTGCAATGTGGCGGGATATCCTGCTGCACAATAAACACAAGATTTTAGACCGATTCCATGAATGGAAAAAAGAGATTAACCGCATTGAAACCTTCGTAGAGCAAGAAGATGCTGAAGGATTGTTCTCTTATTTTCAAGATGCAAAGGAATATCGTGATGGACTGCCTCTAAGGAAAAAAGGAGCCATTCCTGCCTTTTATGATCTGTATGTCGATGTTCCGGATCACCCTGGGGTCATATCGGAGATTACAGGGCATCTAGCAAGTGAAAACATTAGTATTACAAATATCCGTATTATTGAGACGCGGGAAGACATTAATGGGATTTTACGCATTAGTTTTCAAACAGATGACGACCGCAAGCGTGCAGAAATCTGTATAAAAAATAGAGCGAATTACGATACATTTTATGCTGACTGAGGTGACAAACATGAAAATTCATAAAAATGCTCCTATGAATGGAGAAATTCATATCCCAGGTGATAAATCTATTTCACATAGATCAGTGATGTTTGGTGCAATTGCTGAAGGGACCACAGTAGTGAAAAACTTTCTTCCTGGAGCTGACTGTTTAAGTACGATTGATTGCTTTAGAAAGATGGGCGTTGAAATTGAACAAAAAGGGACAGATGTTGTCATTCATGGTAAAGGATTGAAAGAGCTCAAGGAGCCGTCTGACATTCTCGATGTTGGTAATTCTGGTACAACCATTCGATTAATGATGGGAATATTAGCTGGTTGTGAGTTTCACAGTACACTAATTGGTGATGAGAGTATTGCCAAAAGACCAATGAAACGTGTGACGGGTCCGCTTAAACAACTAGGAGCCAAAATAGACGGCAGAGCAAATGGCGAGTATACACCACTGTCTATTCGTGGCGGTCATTTAAAAGGCATCTCTTATGAGTCTCCGGTGGCAAGTGCACAAATTAAGTCGGCTGTCCTTTTAGCTGGGCTGCAAGCAGAGGGTACAACAACATTAACTGAACCACATAAATCAAGAGATCATACAGAAAGAATGCTCTCTATGTTTGGTGTAAAACTAGATGAAGATGAACAAAGTGTTTCCATTGATGGTGGCCAGACATTAACAGCAACAGATATATTTGTTCCTGGAGACATCTCTTCAGCTGCATTTTTCCTTGTAGCTGGATCAATCGTTCCTAACAGCCGGATTGTCTTAAAAAATGTCGGGCTAAACAAAACAAGAACAGGTATTATTGATGTGCTGAAACTTATGGGTGCAAATCTTGAAATCAATGAAGTAGATGCCAAAGGCGGAGAACCGTATGGTGATTTAACGATTTCTACTTCATCATTAAAAGGGATTGAAATTTCTGGTGACATGATTTCAAGACTCATCGATGAAATTCCGATTATTGCGCTTCTTGCGACCCAAGCAGAAGGAACAACGATCATTAAAGATGCTGCTGAGTTAAAAGTTAAAGAAACTAATCGAATTGATACAGTCGTATCAGAACTTAAAAAACTCGGTGCTGATATTGAAGCAACAGATGATGGTATGAAGATTCATGGTAAAACTACGCTTCAAGGCGGCGCAGTCGTCTCAAGCTACGGAGATCACCGTATCGGTATGATGCTGGGAATTGCCGCATGTGTGACAAAGCAAGCCATTGAGATTGAAGATACAGATGCTGTTCGTGTCTCATACCCGAATTTCTTTGAACACATTGAATATTTAACGAAAACAGTCTGAGGAGGTCCTCAGGCTTTTTCTTTCCTTTTGCATATTTGTCAGAAATATAGCATAGCTTGTCTCAAGGTGAAACCTTGAAAAAAAACATTTTGTCCGATAAAAATAGTGTCTGCAGTTTACAAATCATCAGTTTCGTATAGGATGAAATGAAAAACAGTCTTTAAAACACAAAAATGGGTTCATTTTAAAAGAGCAACATATTTGCTGGATGTGTACCTGTCGATTATGATATGAAGTAACAATAGTTTAGGTTTTTGGAAACAGAAAGGAACGGTTTGATTTGAATAGTTCATTACAAGAAGCCATAAAATTAGTTGAGGCGGGTGAGACTGAAAAAGGACTCCAAACACTTGCTCAAGCAGAGAAGCATTTGCATGATGAAGAAAAGGCGCAAGCGGCTCAATTATATTATGATTGGGGAGATATCGATAAAGCACGGAATCTCATCAGTGATTTACATGATTTATATCCAGAGGAAACAGGTTTAACGTGTTTTTATGCAGAGCTGTTGATTGACTCTGATGAAGAAGAGAAGGCGATTTCAGTATTAGAAACGATTCCTGAAGATGATGATGCGTACCCAGAGAGTTTATTGTTAATGGCAGATTTGTATCAAATGCAAGGACTATTTGAAGTCAGTGAACAAAAGCTTTTAAAAGCGAAAGAACTACTTCCGAATGAAGCCATCATCGATTTTGCATTAGGTGAGTTGTATTTTTCTCAAGGCCTTTCAAAAAAAGCGGCTGATTATTTCTACAAAGTGGCAGATCAACAGCATGAGGTTGGCGGTGTCAATGTGTATCAGCGGCTCGCTGAATCGCTCAGCACAGCTGGAGAATTTGAGGATGCACTTGAATGGTACGAAAAGGCAGTAAAAGATCAAGCAGACCCGAATACTCTTTTTGGCTACGGATTTACAGCAATGAGGGCTGGCAGAACGAAAACAGCCATTCAGCAGCTTACAGAACTGAAAGATATTGATCCGTCCTATTCGTCACTATATATGCCTTTAGCGAAAAGTTATGAGGAAGAAGGACTATATCACGAGGCTTTAGAAGTAGTAAAAGAGGGTATTAAAGTTGATGAGTATAACAAAGAATTATATTTATATGGTGCCAAGATTGATTTGAAAAATGGGGATTCAGAAGATGCGAAAAAACTGCTTCAAGAAGCACTTGCTCTCGATCCGGGTTATATTGAAGCAGTTCAAACATTGCTGGCGATCTATTTAAATGAAGAGCTGTTTGATGAAATTCTGGATGTTATTAAAGAGGTTAAAAGCTTTGGGGAAGATGATCCAAAATGGAATTGGTATGCTGCATCTGCTTCTGTCGGGCGAGAAGAATACAAAGAAGCTGCCGAGTATTTCAAGCTTGCCCTGCCTGATTTTGATGAGGAGCGTGACTTTTTATATGAATACGCTTCGTTCCTTTTAGAAGAGGGCAGACAAAAAGAAGCATTGCCGTTATTACGCAAAGTTCTAGAGAAAGATGGTACGAATGAAGAAATTGAAGAAACCATTTTAAGAATTGAAGACGAAATTTCCTTATAGTTTGCAGGAATGAAGAACTGGTTTGTTGAATAATTCATGTATAGCAATTTAATTTACGATAGAGGAGGGAATAACATGCAGACCCCTGTTTCTGTCAATGAAAAAAAGGAATTTATCCGGTGGTTCTTAAACCATTATCAGCTAAAGCGAAGAGAATGTGTTTGGATATTAAATTATTTAATGAGTCACGACTCTTTGATGGAAAAGGTTCATTTTGTAGAGCAAGCAGAATTTTGCCCAAGGGGAATCATCATGTCAACACACTGTGTGGATGAAGTTCCCTTTAGATTTTATAAAGAAAACATCATGACGACAGATGCTGAAAAGTCATTTCATGATATTCGTTTGAATAAACAGCAGGATTTGTTTATTCAATTGAATTTCCGTTCTGCTTATCGTTCGCCGGAATATGCAGCTGTTCTTGAAACAAATCCTCATATTCCAAAGGATCTTTATGAGAACGAAAAAGATAAGGATCTTGCTGAGAAAGTGCTTGAGCACTCAATCGCAACTTTCCAAAAAGAACGGCTCATGAAAGAGATAGATGAAGCACTTGACCGTCATGATCAAGAAACATTTAATAAGCTGGCAAAAGAATTAAGCCTATTGTCATAAACTGAACGAATAAGCCTTGCCCTATACAGGCAGGGCTTATGTCATGAAAGAGGGGAATTTGATGAGGTTTCAATCAGAGGATGCGGATCGCTTTTTGCAATCTAAAGCTTACATTGATACCGCTATCATTCCATTAGTTGGGATTGATGCGGATCAAATGAAACAAACCGTGTCTTTAGGAGAGTTTACTATTCTTGTAGCAGATGAACTTGAAAGACAGTTAAAAGGGCGGGTTTTTCTTTTTCCGCCACATACATATTTGGAAGTGAGTGACCGGAAACCAGAAGACATACTCACAATGAAGCAGTCGCTCAAAGATCATTTTCAGCATGTCATATTGATCACATCTGATCACAAGTGGAAAGAGCATGGTGAGATCAGTGAATCGCTATTTTTGCTCAAGCCGGTTCCGCTGGAGCATTTGAAGGTTGAATTAAAGCAAAAAGTCATTCAAGACAGTGTAGAACAAATTTTGAACTTTTTGTTACAAAAATGGAACCCTTCATAAAAACCCTTACATTTGCATTGTACATAGCTTTTTAGGATGTTGACCTTGTGAATAGATTGATATATTATGAGGGTGTCCTAGTTTTATGAAATTTTTTCTAATTCAGTTATAAAGTAGCTGACGACCTGAGGGGGGGAGAAAAAAATGAGCGAGAAGAGACATGGAGTGTCCAGGCGTCAATTTTTGAATTACACGTTGACCGGCGTGGGGGGATTTATGGCCGCTGGAATGCTCATGCCTATGGTTCGCTTTGCGCTTGACCCTGTGCTAAAAGGAACAGAGGATCAGGATATGGTTCAAGTTGTCAGTGTAGATGAATTGACAAAGGAACCGAAGCGCTTTGACTTTAAAATTGATCAAGTAGATGCATGGTACGAGTCAAAGGAATCTAGGTCAGCATGGGTGTACAAAGAAGGGGATGAAATTGTCGCTTTATCGCCAATTTGTAAACATTTAGGATGTACAGTGAACTGGAACAGTGATCCGAAAAATCCAAACAAATTTTTCTGCCCGTGCCATTATGGGCTGTACGACAAGGATGGTACAAACGTACCCGGAACTCCACCGCTTGCACCGCTTGACCATTATAAGCAGCAAGTGAAGGACGGATACCTCTATCTTGGAAAAGCTGTGCCGAAAGGGGAAGGGTAACGATGCTTAACAAGATTTACGATTGGGTAGATGAGCGGCTGGACATTACACCGATATGGAGAGATATTGCGGATCACGAGGTGCCAGAGCACGTCAACCCAGCACATCATTTCTCCGCTTTTGTGTATTGTTTTGGCGGTTTAACGTTTTTTGTGACAGTCATTCAAGTCCTTTCGGGCATGTTTTTAACGATGTATTACGTGCCGGATATTAAAAATGCCTGGGAATCTGTCTATTATTTGCAAAATGAAGTGGCATTTGGACAGATTGTCAGAGGGATGCACCACTGGGGTGCGAGTTTAGTCATTGTGATGATGTTTTTACATACGCTAAGGGTCTTTTTCCAAGGGGCGTATAAAAAGCCTAGAGAGCTGAACTGGATTGTTGGTGTGCTCATTTTCTTTGTGATGCTTGGACTTGGTTTTACAGGTTATCTTTTACCATGGGATATGAAGGCGCTGTTTGCGACGAAGGTTGGTCTTCAAATAGCAGAAGCAACACCTTTCATTGGTAAAGAGATCAAAACGCTGCTTGCAGGTCATCCTGACATTGTAGGGGCACAAACGCTGACGAGATTTTTCGCTATCCATGTCTTTTTCTTGCCAGCGGCATTATTTGGGCTGATGGCTGCCCACTTTATTATGATTCGTAAGCAAGGAATTTCTGGACCGCTATAAAATGCTGCGTTTGATGAATGTTCAATGAGGAGGGGATGACTTTGCATAGGGGAAAAGGGATGAAGTTTGTCGGAGATTCCAGAATACCGGCAGAAAGAAAACCTAACATACCTAAAGACTATTCCGAATATCCGGGAAAAACAGAAGCCTTTTGGCCGAACTTTCTTTTAAAGGAATGGCTTGTAGGTGCCGTTTTTTTAATTGGATTTCTTGTCCTAACTGTTGTTCATGCGCCTCCGCTTGAGCGGATGGCTGATCCAACAGATACTGGCTATATTCCGCTGCCAGACTGGTATTTCCTATTTTTGTACCAGTTATTAAAATATGAATTTGCTGCAGGAAACTTCACTGTCGTCGGCGCGATGATTATGCCTGGAATTGCGTTTGGTGCACTTTTGCTCGCACCATTTCTTGATTCAGGTCCAGAACGCAGACCGTATAGAAGACCAATTGCAGTCGGGATGATGATTCTTGCAGTCGGCGCAGCAACGTATTTAACGTGGGAGTCTGTTGCAACTCATGATTGGGAAGCAGCGGCAAAACAAGGTGAGATTAAGAAAGAAGCAGAGATTGATACTTCAGCTGAAGAGTATAAAATTTATCAAGAGCAGACATGTATCTCCTGCCATGGGGATAACATGCAGGGCGGAGCAGCCGGACCGTCACTCGTTGACAACGGTCTTTCGCCTGAGGAGATCGCTAAAATCGCTGTAGAAGGTAAAGGCAATATGCCGAAGGGTGTTTTTAAAGGCAGTGATGAAGAACTTGAGAAGCTCTCTAAATATTTATCTGAGGTCAAATCAAAATAATTCAGTTGTTTAAATGCAAGTACAAGGATATACTCAAAAGAGAAAAAGCTGGCGCTGTCAGCTTTTTTCTGATTTTAACAGATCGTGAGTGAAGAGACATATGAGATGGATTCAATATTTGCTAGCGACGCGCTACATGCTTGTGCTGGTGCTTATGATCAATTTCCTTGGCACTGTGTACGGCTACTATTGGTATATTCCGCAGCTCGTAGAGACACCGGCTGTCTTTTTAGCTTTTGTACCAGACAGTCCAACGGCCAGCTTTTTCTTTTTATTTGTATTACTTGCGTTTTTGATGAAACGAAATGCTCCTTATTTTGAAGCACTTGCTCTTGTGACCTTGATTAAATATGGGTTATGGGCGGTAGGAATGAATATCTTTGTGCTTTTATCTGTTGATGATTTTCCGTGGGAAGGATACATGCTGATTGGGTCTCACTTTGCGATGGCGGTTCAGGCTGTATTGTTTGCGCCGTATTATCGTTTTCAAATGCGTCATCTCGTAGTAGCCGGCATTTGGATTTTACATAACGATGTAATTGATTATGTATTTGGTATGATGCCCCGTTATTCTATGCTGTCTGCTTATTCAAACGAGATCGGCTACGTGACGTTTTGGCTAAGTATTGCGGTTCTTCTTGTTTCGTATTATCTCGTTCTATCGAAAAAATCGGTCAAGCTGGAACTCCCTTAACAATGTTGGTCTAACCTTGTCCTTTTCTTCATACGCTGTAAGGAGAAGGGCTAGGAGGGACTTGCATGAAACGAAAGCCAATCGCGATGATTCTATTATTTTTTCTCGTATTACAGCCAGCAGTTGCTAAAGGTGAGGAAACAGCTGCTAACACGCTGCAAGAATTAACGGAACTATCAGATTCCATCTTTCAATTAACGAGACAAGCTAAATATGATGAGGCGTTACAAGTCGCATTGTATGTTGAAAAGACATTTAAAGCTGAGAATTGGCGTGGAACTTTGACGAATACGCAGATTCGGCAAATTACACTTGGCTATCAAGATATGATAAAAGGGCTGCCGCAGGAAGAATTGAATGAGCGCGAAAAACTTCGTTATGCCTCTCAATTTAGAATGCTGCTTGATGCGATCCAGTCGGATTCTGAGCCTCTTTGGGGTTCGCTGGAGAAGCCTATTATGGGGTCTTTTCCTACTTTGAAAAAAGAAGTAAAAGATCCAGAATCGACGACATTTTATGAAACTTGGAATGAGCTGGTTTCTTTATACGATATGATCTATCCAAGTTTAACCATTGATATTTCGCCTGAAAAGCTGCAGACAATTAAGCAGCACATGGAAGTGATTGAGCAAGGTGAATTTTTAAAAGCATCAAGTGGGACAAAGCTTGAACGTCTCACGAAGCTGGAAGAGGATTTATCGAGTGTGTTTGCTCACGTCGATGAAGATGAAGCTGATCCATCGCTTTTATGGGTCATCTTAACAACCGGGAGTATCATTTTATTAACGTTAACGTATGTTGGATTTCGGAAATATCGTGCTGAAAAAGAAAAGAAGCAAAAACGTCAGGCTGATTATCCTAAATCATAAAAAAAGAAGCCCAAAACTGGTGCTTCTTTTTTAATGTGGATTGAGCGGCTTTTTGTGTTCATCTAATGTAAAGCCTTCACCGAGTACATCATGCACGTCACTGACAGATACAAACGCATGAGGATCGACTGAGGTCACGACGCTTTTAAGGTGGACAAGCTCGTTTTTCGGAACGACGCAATAAAGAACGTTGCGCTCCTGTTTCGTATAGGAACCGACCCCTTTTAAGATGGTGACACCGCGCTCCATTTCATCCGTGATTTTCTTTTGAATGATGTCATCTTTTTCAGAGATAATCATGGCGCCTTTGGCAGCATAAGCGCCTTCTTGCATGAAGTCAATGACCTTCGCAGCAACAAACACTGCGACAAGTGTATACATCGCTTCTTTATAATTTAAGTAGGTCAGAGAGATGGTAATGACGCATGCGTCGAAGATGAACATCGTTCGTCCCATTGCCACCTGATAATGCTTGTTGATCAGTCTTGCAATGATGTCCACACCGCCTGTTGTACCGCCGAATTTAAAGATGATTCCGAGGCCTGTTCCGATAAATACACCTGCAAAGAGGGCGGCTAAGGCTAAATCGTGCTGGAGAGGCATATGTATTTGAAAGCGCTGGAAGATGGCAAGAAAGACAGAAAGACTCACTGTTCCTACAATTGTATAAGTAAACATCGTTCTGCCGAGC
Source organism: Bacillus sp. Je.9.29.b (assembly GCF_051129925.1). Taxonomy (NCBI): domain Bacteria; kingdom Bacillati; phylum Bacillota; class Bacilli; order Caryophanales; family Bacillaceae; genus Bacillus; species Bacillus sp. Je.9.29.b. Next base: position 176,739 of record NZ_JBCPSO010000006.1, on the reverse strand, counting down.
ATTTTCCAGCCTATAAAAAAGATCGGAATGTTTAAGACAAGGTTTGAAATAGATGGGTCAATGTGAAATAGAAAATATAAAAGCAGTGTAATACCTGTAAATCCGCCTTCCGCCAAGTTGTTCTGCATATTAAAATGAACAAGACCGAAAGAAAAAATCGCAGATCCTATTAAAATAAATACGATATTTTTAAGACGAATTTCTTTTAGCAAGAGACCACTCCTTTTTTTGCTTAGACAGCGATAATATTATATGGTATGGGAGAGAAACAAGCAAACTGAGACTTAAACATTTGTCAAATATTTATGATTTCGCTAACATGTAAGAGATGGATAGGAGGATGAGCTTCATGACGAAAGAAAAAACGCTGCGTCACGTGCAGCAAGAAGTAGATGATTACATAGGACAATTTAAAGAAGGCTATTTCAGCCCGCTTGCCATGATGGCCCGTCTGACAGAAGAATTAGGGGAGCTGGCAAGAGAGGTTAACCATTACTATGGAGAAAAGCCGAAAAAAACAACGGAAACAGAAAAAAGCATGGAAGAAGAAATTGGCGATGTTTTGTTTGTGTTAACATGCCTCGCTAATTCACTTGATATTTCACTAGAAGAAGCACATGATCGTGTGATGCATAAATTCAATACAAGAGATAAAGACCGCTGGACGAAAAAAGAAGGGAAGTAGAGACGATGACGAACGAAACCATCAAAGTAGTAATCGCTGGAGCAAGAGGAAGAATGGGGATAGAGGCTGTGAAGCTGGCGGAAGAAACAGGCCATTTTGAGCTGGTGGCAGCACTTGATCACACGCATGAAGGAAAAAAATTATCTGATGTGATTCATACGACATCTCATGCACCGATTTATACGGATATTGATGTATGTCTTTCAGAAACAGCACCAGATGTATTAATTGATCTGACAACACCAGAAATCGGGAAAGTACATACAAAAAAAGCACTTGAACATGGCGTGCGTCCAGTCGTCGGAACAACTGGATTTTCAGAAGATGACCTAAAAGAGCTTCAGCAATTAACAGAAGAAAAGGGCATAGGCTGTATTATTGCACCAAACTTTGCTGTCGGTGCGGTCTTAATGATGAAATTTGCCAAAATGGCAGCGAATTATTTTCCTGACGTTGAAATCATTGAGCTTCACCATGATAAAAAACTAGATGCCCCAAGCGGTACGGGCTTAAAAACGGCTGAAATGATTGCAGAAGTAAGAGAAAGCAAAAAGCAGGGACATCCAGAAGAGAAAGAATTGATCGAAGGGGCACGAGGAGCTGATTATGATGGTATTCGTCTGCACAGCGTGAGACTTCCTGGCATGATTGCACATCAAGAAGTGCTGTTTGGAATGGACGGACAGACGCTCACCATTCGTCATGATTCTTATAACCGTGCATCCTTTATGTCAGGCGTGAAGCTTTCAGTAGAGCAGGTCATGCACATTGATCAGCTCGTTTATGGTTTAGAAAATATCATCGACTAATAAGGAGTGGATTCCTGATGAACATTGCTTTAATCGCTCATGATAAGAAAAAAAGTGACATGATTCAGTTTACCACTGCGTACCGTGATATTTTGGCAGATCATACACTTTACGCAACAGGGACAACAGGCTTGAGAGTGAAAGAAGCGACGGGGCTTCCCATTCATCGTTTCCAATCAGGACCACTTGGGGGAGATCAGCAGATCGGTGCTTTAATTGCTGATAATGCAATGGATCTTGTGCTCTTTTTTAGAGACCCGCTAACTGCGCAGCCGCATGAACCGGATGTATCTGCACTCATCCGGCTTTGCGATGTGTATACCATTCCATTAGCCACCAATATGGGAACTGCTGAAATTTTAGTCAGGAATTTAAATAAAGGTACGTTTGATTTTCGAGATGTAGCAAAAAACGGAGGAACAAATGAAACGACTTGATATCCTTGCATTCGGTGCCCATAGCGATGATGTAGAGATCGGAATGGGCGGAACGATTGCAAAATACGTAAAAAAAGGGGCGCGCGTCGGGATTTGCGACTTGACCCAGGCCGAATTATCTTCAAATGGAACAGTAGAGAGCCGCAAAGAAGAAGCAAAAGCCGCCGCCGCTATTTTAGGTGTCAGAGCGAGAATCCAGCTCACACTGCCAGATAGAGGGCTGTATCTAAACGACGAAGCGATGAAGGAAATTGCGGGCGTGATTCGAACTTACAAACCGAAACTGATTTTCGCTCCGTACCACCAAGATCGGCATCCAGATCATGGCCATGCGGGCTCACTTGTAGAAGAGGCCGCTTTTTCTGCAGGTATACATAAATTTGAAGATTCATACAAGCAGCCAGCGCATAAAATAAGCCAAATGTATTATTACATGATTAATGGGCACCATCGTCCAGATTTTGTGATCGATATTTCTGAGGAAATGCACCAAAAAATTGATAGCTTGCATGCGTATAAAAGCCAATTTGTTAAATCGGCAAACTCAGTAGAGACGCCTCTTGTGAACGGTTATATTGATTTTGTCAAAATGAGAGAGTCTATGTATGGAAGAGAAGTCAACAAAGCTTATGCAGAAGGGTTTATCACAAAGAAACCACTTTTGTTGGACGATGACTTACTTGGGGGGTAATTATGAAAAAACTGAAGGTCGGAATTACTTGTTATCCAAGTGTCGGCGGCTCAGGCATTATAGCAACGGAGCTTGGAAAACGTTTAGCTGAAAAAGGGCACGATGTTCATTTCATTACCTCTAGCATTCCGTTTAGGCTTAATAAAGTATATCCGAATATTTATTTTCATGAGGTGGATGTGAATCAATATGCAGTTTTTCAATATCCGCCTTATGACCTTGCGCTGGCAAGTAAATTGGCAGAAGTTGCAAAACGAGAAAAGCTTGATATTATTCATGCGCATTATGCAGTCCCGCACGCTGTCTGTGCGTTTCTAGCCAAACAAATGACTGGACACTCTGTGAAAGTCGTTACGACGCTTCATGGAACGGATATTACGGTTTTAGGCTATGATCCATCATTAAAGGAAGTGATTCGGTTCGCCATCGAATCATCGGACCGCGTAACAGCGGTGTCGCATTCATTAGCTGCGCAGACATACGATCTCATCAAACCAGATAAAAAAATTGATACGATTCATAATTTTGTTGATGAACGGGTGTATTTGCGTGAAGATCACGATTTGCTAAAGACACATTATGGTCTTTTACCGAACGAAAAGGTCATCATCCATGTATCAAACTTTCGAAAGGTGAAACGGGTGCATGATGTGATTCATGTGTTTCAAAAGATTTCTGAACAGGTGCAGGCAAAGCTGCTGCTCATTGGTGATGGTCCTGAGAAATCGGTTGTATGCGAACTCGTGAAAAAATTAGGACTGACAGACCGCGTATTGTTTTTAGGCAAGCAAGAGAAGGTTGAGGAGCTATATTCAATAAGTGATTTGAAACTGCTTCTTTCAGAGAAGGAGAGCTTTGGGCTTGTGCTTCTTGAAGCAATGGCGTGCGGTGTCCCTTGTATCGGTACGGATGTCGGTGGTATTCCAGAGGTGATTACACATGGAGAAACAGGGTTTCTTGTCCCGCTCGGCGATATAGACGGAGCAGCAAAGCACGCAGTGTCTCTGCTGAAAGACGAAGCGCTTCATGAAAAAGTGTCAGCGGCAGCTCAGTCTAGTGTTCAGGCTCATTTCTCTTCTGATAAGATTGTGAGTGAATATGAGAAGCTTTACCTAGAATTGATCGAAGGTGATGATGAAGATGAATGAACCATTCACACATGCGATCCCTATATTACATACACTGCACGAACATGGGCATCAGGCTTACTTTGTCGGCGGAGCGGTGAGAGATGTTCTATTAGGACGGGAAATCGGTGATATCGATATTGCGACAGATGCAACACCTGATAAGGTTGAGTCTTTATTTGAAAAAACAGTAGATGTCGGTAAGGAGCATGGCACTGTCATTGTGTTGCATGATGGTGTCAGCTATGAGGTCACGACGTTTCGAACGGAATCAGAATATGAAGATTTTCGCAGACCGAAAGAAGTGGCGTTTATCACGTCGCTTAAGGAAGATCTTTTAAGAAGAGATTTAACGATTAATGCGATGGCCATGGATATAAATGGGGAAATTATTGATCATGTAGGTGGTAAACAGGATATTAAGCGGAAACGAATTCAAACTGTTGGAGATCCTGCGTGCCGCTTTCAAGAAGATGCGCTTCGCATGATGAGAGCTGTCCGTTTTTTAAGCCAGCTTGGCTTTGAACTCGCTGATGAAACGGCTGAAGCTATGAAAAAGGATAAGCATCTGCTTGCCAACATATCAGTTGAGCGCAAAAAGATTGAAATGGAGAAGCTTTTAAAAGGCCGTCATTGTGAGCAGGCCATTCAAGTACTCATTTCAACCAAATTACATGAAGAATTGCCAGGTCTCAAAGAGGAGCGTCTTCATGAATCCTTTCAAGCCTTTCCATATTACTTACTGGATGGACTAGAAGAGGTATGGGGGGCTTGCATCCATTTGCTCGGCCTAGATGAAGCGGAGGCTGCGGCCTTCTTAAAAGAATGGAAGCTGTCAACCAAGCTTTTGAAAGAAGCAGTAGCCATTAGTAAATACGTTGATTGTGACTGGGATGCGGAAAACATGTTTGAAGCTGGTGAACACGTGCTCTTATCTAGTTTGAAGATCACACAGCTAAAACATGAGCGCCGCATTTTCTTTGATGAGCTGGAGGCAGCGAAGCGTTCTTATGATGCACTGCCGATTAAAAAGCTCCAAGACCTCGCTGTTTCAGGAAAAGATTTAATGGCATTTCGGCAAAAGTCGTCTGGGAAATGGATTGCAGAGGAGCTCAATTTTGTGAAAAAAGCCGTTTTGCAAAACCGTTTAGAAAACCGAAAAGAAGCCATAGAGGAGTGGCTTATAGCATGCGATCCGCAATTAGAAAACGATTAATTGAACTATTTACAGCATCCAGCCAGGATTTTGTCTCAAGTCAGCAGATTTGTGATGAACTTGGCTGCTCCCGAACAGCTGTGTGGAAGCATATGGAGGACTTGCGAAAAGAGGGGTATGAGGTAGAAGCAGTTAGAAGAAAAGGATACCGTCTGCTTCGTAAACCGGACAAAATTAGTGAGGACGAAATTCTGTTTGGTCTGGAAACAGAGAGCTTCGGCAGGCATATTTACTTTCAGAAAGAAGTCGCTTCAACTCAGCTGATTGCCCATGATCTTGTCAATGAAGGTGCGCCCCACGGCACAATCGTTGTCAGCGATCATCAGACAAACGGAAAAGGGCGTCTTCAAAGAACGTGGCATTCACCATACGGGACAGGCATTTGGATGAGTCTTATTCTCCGGCCTGAGATCCCGCTGCATAAAGCGCCGCAAATGACGATTTTGGCATCTGTAGCCATCGCAGAAGCGATTGCGCAGCAAACGGGACTCAATCCATCTATTAAATGGCCAAACGATATTTTGTTGAATGGAAAAAAGGTCGTTGGCATTCTGACTGAATTAAAAGCAGAAGCTGATCAGGTTCATGCGGTCATTATTGGGCCGGGCATTAATGTGAACCAAACAGCTGATGACTTCCCAGATGAACTAAAGGATGTCGCCACAAGTCTGCGAATGGAACTGAATGAAAAAGTGGATCGGGCTGCACTCATACAACAGATGATGTCCACTTTTGAAAAAAGGTATGACGATTACATGAAGCAAGGATTTGCGCCGATTAAACAATTATGGGAATCGTTTGCGATGACGATCGGTCAACATATTGTTGCCCGCACCGTCAATGGGCAATATACGGGGAAGGCGCTTGGCATCAATGAAGAAGGTGTTTTATTGCTTAAAACGGAGGACGGTATCCAAAAAATCTACTCCGCAGACATTGAGATCAAGTCAACTTGAGTGGAACACCCGGCGCATTTTTGATATACTTCGTGTGGGCAGTATCTGCAAAGAACTGTACCTGTTAGGAAGAAAAATTCGATAAATTTCTGCCTTGATCCTAAGGGACTTGGACAGAGGGATGATTCGCCGCACATGAGAAATCAAAGCATGTGATGTGAGGCTAGCCATCTCCTCTCCAGAATGAGGAGGAACAAATGAAGACAAAGCTAGATTTTTTCAAAATGAAAGAACAAAACGAACCTATTGTGATGCTTACTGCATACGACTATCCAGCTGCAAAGCAAGCGGAAAAAGCGGAAGTCGACATGATCTTAGTTGGTGATTCACTTGGGATGGTTGTACTTGGACTAGATTCCACAGTTCAAGTCACGATGGATGATATGATCCATCATACAAAAGCAGTGAAAAGAGGCGCAAAGGACACATTTGTTGTGACTGATATGCCATTTATGTCTTACCATTATTCGTTAGAAGAAACAATGAAAAATGCAGCACGCATCATGCAAGAAAGTGGTGCCGATGCCTTAAAGCTAGAAGGCGGAGATGGAGTATTTGAATCCATTCAAGCTCTAACAAGAGGCGGAATTCCTGTCGTCAGTCATTTAGGCCTCACACCTCAATCAGTTGGTGTACTTGGCGGGTATAAAGTGCAAGGAAAAGACCACGAAAGTGCTCAAAAATTGATTGAAGACAGCTTGAAATGTGAGGAAGCCGGTGCAATCGCACTTGTGCTGGAATGCGTACCTGGTGAACTGACAAAACGAATTACCGACATGCTGAAGATTCCTGTGATCGGAATTGGTGCAGGAGCTGAGGCAGACGGACAAGTTCTCGTTTACCATGATGTGGTAGGATACGGGGTGTCTAGAACACCTAAGTTTGTGAAACAATACGCGCAAATTGATACTGTTTTAGAAGAAGCGCTCATTCAATATACAAAAGAAGTAAAAGCACGCACATTTCCAGAGGACATGCATACGTTTCATATCAAAGAAGAAGTCCTTGATGGCTTATATGGGGGAATCAAAAAATGAACGTTGTCACCCATATTCACGAGCTAAAAGAATTAATCAAGCAGCATCAAGAAAAGCAGCATTCCATCGGCTTTGTCCCGACGATGGGCTTTCTTCATGAAGGACATCTGACGCTTGCGAAAGAGGCAAGAGGACAAAATGACATTGTCGTGATGAGTATTTTTGTCAATCCGTTGCAATTCGGACCAAATGAAGACTTTGAATCCTACCCAAGGGATATGGAAAGAGACCAACGTCTGGCAGAAGCAGCAGGGGTGGATATTTTATTTACACCTGATGTGAAGGAAATGTACCAAAATGAACCATCTATTACGATGACGGTTCAAAAGCGGACAGATGTCTTATGCGGAAAAAAACGTCCAGGACATTTTGACGGTGTTGTCACTGTGCTCACAAAGCTGTTTCATCTTGTGTCACCAACAAATGTCTACTTTGGTCTAAAGGATGCACAGCAAGTCGCTGTGATCGATGCGATGATCAAGGATTTCTTCTTTGATCTTCACCTTGTATCTGTACCGACAGTCAGAGAAGAAGACGGTTTAGCGAAAAGCTCAAGGAATGTGTACTTGTCAGAAAAAGAAAGACAAGAAGCACCCGCTTTATACCGCGCATTAAAAAAAGGACGGTCAGCTGTTGAAAACGGTGAACGTGATGTCAGTCGTGTGTATCAGCTGATTGAAGAGGAACTTGTTCAGACGTGCGGAGAAATAGATTATATTGAGATCTATTCATATCCAGAACTTGAGCCGCTTCAGCAGTTAGCAGGTCAAGTCATTATGGCGATTGCGGTGAAATTCTCACGGGCAAGACTGATTGATAATGTGATTTTCCATGTTCCTGAAAGCGGTGAAAAACATGTATAGAACCTTTATGACATCTAAGCTTCATAAAGCAACGGTAACAGAAGCAAACTTACATTATGTAGGAAGTATTACAATTGACGAAGATTTACTTGATGCGGCAGGTATGATGGCAAATGAGAAAGTACAAATTGTCAATAATCATAATGGCGCGAGACTTGAAACATATATTATTCCCGGCGAAAGAAAGAGCGGTGTCATTTGTCTAAATGGGGCGGCGGCGAGACTCGTTCAGCCAGGGGATGAAGTCATTATTATCGCTTATGGGATGCTGTCAGAAGAAGAAGCTAAGACACATACACCAAAAGTGGTCGTGTTAAATAAACAAAATCAAATTGAACAAATGATTGGGCAAGAGCCTGCGAGAACGATTTTATAACGCAGGCTCCGTGGAAACAGAACAGTTTCAGGAAGAGAGGCTGTTCTGTTTCATCTATTTTGTCCAGAGCGTGTTTCACTTCAGGGTGAAACGAGGAATTGAGGTGTCCATTTTATGACCGATCAAAGGTTTGTTGTCGTTGATATTGAAACCACCGGGAATTCACCTAAAAAGGGTGATAAAATCATTCAAATAGCTGCGGTGGTCATTGAAAATGGACAAATTGTCGAACGGTATTCAAAATATGTGAACCCGGGAAAAGCAATCCCTGGATTTATTGAACAGCTGACAGGCATTCAGCAGCACATGGTTGACGATGCGGTGTTTTTTGAGGACATTGCCCAAGAGGTGTATGATCTCATACAGGGTGCTTATTTTGTTGCGCACAATGTTCATTTTGACTTGAATTTTTTAAATGATGAACTAAAAGCATGCGGGAAACATGAGCTGGATGTGCTAGCAATTGATACAGTTGAGATCTCTAGAATTCTTTATCCTGAGCTTGAAGGTTATAAGCTCACTGAATTAAGTGAAGAGCTCATGCTTCCACATGACCACCCGCATAGGGCGGATAGTGATGCGGAAGTTACTGCCATGTTATTTTTAACTTTATTACATCAATTAAAACATACACCGAAAAATGTGCTGAAGCAGCTGCGCAGATTATCCTCTTATCTCCTAAGTGATATAGGACTTTTAATTAAGCAGCTTGAAACGAGCCATGCTAGCCGGGAAGATTCTTTGGTGGAAGTCGGCTCTTTTGCTGTAAAAGATGTCACCAATCCTATCAGCAGGGCGACACATTCAGTAGGTGAAGATGATGAACAGCTGTTTGAGGAGATCAAAAAGAAGCTTCCGCAAACGGTAGAAGGCTATGAGGTAAGAGAAGGCCAGCTTACGATGATGAATAAAGTGAGAGACGTGTTTCATGAAAGAGCCTATGCATTAATTGAAGCGGCACCGGGTATTGGGAAAACGCTCGCTTACCTCATCCCAGCTGCTCTAGAAGCGAGGAAATCAGGAAAACCTGTCATTATTAGTACATATTCCATACTTTTGCAGCAGCAAATGCTTCAGCGCGATGTGCCGATGTTGAATCAATTGCTCCCGTTTGAGCCTGCTGCCTGTGTATTTAAAGGTCGGGCGCATTATATTTGTTTAGATAAGTTTGAGCATGTGCTTCATGAGGAAGATGATAACTATGATGTCGTCTTAACGAAGGCGCAAATTTTAATGTGGCTCCTTGTAACAGAAACAGGTGATTTATCTGAACTGAATTTACCGTCAGGAGCTGCCAATATAAAAGACCGCATTTCCTGTGTGCATATGCCGTTTACATCGAAAAAGCGCCGTTTTAAAGAGTATTGCTTTTATGAGCGCGCCAAAAAAAGGGCAAAAACAGCTGATTTAATTTTAACGAATCATCGTCTGCTCTTATCACAAACGGAGGCATCGTCTATCTTTCAGCATGCTGACGTATATGTGATAGACGAAGCCCATCAATTTGAGAAAACAGCCAATGAAACATTAGGGGATAGTGCGTCTTATATCCAGCTTCACGCGAAATTAACGCAGCTTGGCTCCTTGCAAGGCGGACTGTTAAAGAAACTGAAAAAGAGATTTCATCATGCAGGGTTACAGACAGACACCTTTATTGAAATGGATGAGTATCTCAATCAGCTTCAAATGGAAAGTGACGCTTTCTTTAGCACCGTCCATTCATTTGTGAAAAGGACAAAACCAAAAGCCGACATCAATCGTCTCATTCATAGAGTACGTCATCATTCAAAGCATGCTCAGTGGAAACGGATTAAAGAAACGGCAAGTAAGCTTTGTTCCTTGTTAATTGCTTGTGAGAAGCTGTATGAACAGCAAAAAAACGAGCTTCTTCAAAAAAGTGATCAGCTGACAGAACACTTTGCCTTTGAAGCAGAGGAATACGACCAAGTCATGTCGTTTATGCATACTTTTTGCAGTACACTGTACCGGTTTATCTTTGAACCGAAAAACGATGAAACAGTTTGGATTGAAATTGATGCAAAAGGTGCCAAAAACGCTGTCTTTATGCATGCACAGCCGTTAGATACTGGGGAGCTTTTGGCTGATCGTTTCTTTATGAACAAAAAGAGTGTTGTCCTCACATCAGGGACACTCACCATCAATCACCGCTTTGATTATTGCTTGGAACGGTTTGGCCTGCAAGATTTTTACCCTCATCTTGTGCAAATTGATTCACCTTTTGAACTTGAAAAACAGCTTAAGGTCATTGTTCCAGCAGACATGCCGCCGATTACAAACCGTGATGAACGAGATTATGTAAAGCAGGCTGCGCAATATATTAAGGTTATGGAAAAGCAGCAGCATGCAAAAATATTGGTTTTGTTTAATTCACATGAGATGTTAAAAGCAGTCTATGAAGAGCTAAAAACAGAAGGGATGCAGTCCGCCCTTTTTGCTCAAGGTCTGACAGGCGGAAGCCCCGTAAAATTAACGAAAATGTTCAAATTAGCAAAACAAGCCATTTTACTTGGTACGGGTAGTTTTTGGGAAGGTGTTGATTTTCCGGGTTCAGAGCTGACAACAGTCATCATGGCACGTCTTCCGTTCAGGCCGCCTGATTCTCCTCTCATTGAAGCCAAATGTGATGCAGCAAAAAAACAAGGGAAGAATCCGTTTAAAGCCGTCGCTTTACCAGAAGCTGTGTTAACCTTTAAGCAAGGAGCTGGACGCTTGCTGCGCTCTGAAAAAGACATAGGCACATTGCTAATTTTAGACCGCCGAGTGAAAACCGCTTCATATGGAAAACTATTTTTAGAATCACTCCCTCATGCGCCGGTTCACGAGATGTCAAAAGAGTCACTTGAGGCGTATATAGAAAACCTTAACAACGAAAAGCCGCTGTCATAAGCGGCCTTTAGCTGGTGTGGGTTTGGAGTTAATTTATCGTAACGGCTTTTTGTGTTCCGTTGTAAAAATAGTATCGGTTCCCGTGCAGAAAAGTATGTCTAACAATATTTACGTACCGAGGAGGAATTAGAAGTGGAAAGTAAAATAGAGGTACTTTCAACTGTTCAAATTAAGCATTCAGAAGACCTATACAAAATCGTTGATTTATTGAACAGAACGCTTAAAAGAGAAGATCTCATGTTTGGATTAGCATTAGATCAAGAAGACCAAAATCAAGCGGTATTTACGATATATCGCACATAGGGGAAGCTTGACATGAAAAAAATAGTCTGGATTATTTCATCTGTAGTGGCTCTCGTTCTGCTTATTGGCATCATCAGCTTTACGTGGATTTATCAAATTGCCATGGGACAAAGAGAACAAGGGCATGAAGCAGCGATCGAACGAGCAAAAGAACAAGCAAACATCGTACAAGTGGAGCAAGTGGAAACCTTTGTCGGGAAAGAAAAACAATTTATTGTTGAAGGGAAAAACAAACAGAATGAAACGACCTACGTTTGGGTTCCTGCCAGCAAAAAAGAAAAAGTGATCGCAAAAAAAGCAAAAGAAGGCATTACCTCGAATCAAGCAGTACAAGCCGTTCAAAAGGAGAACACGGTCTCTAAGCTAAAAGAAGTCAAATTAGCAAGAGAAGGTGACGTACTTCTTTGGGAAGTGACATACTTAAATGAAAACAATCAATATAGCTTCAGCTATGTCGACTTCTCGACAGGACACGTCGAAAAAAATTTAACACCGTAGTTTCTCCTGTCTTGCGTTGACCATGCTGATTTAGAACGGTTATAATAAAATGTATGAAAAAAGATTCACACCTGTCTAAAGGTGAGTTTCTTTCTGGCTTTGGAGGGAATTATGTTGAAAACAACGATTAATCAAGTGTTCAAACACGTCGATCAAGAAGTAACCATCGGCGCATGGATTGCCAATAAACGTTCAAGCGGAAAAATTGCATTTTTGCAGCTGCGTGACGGGACAGGCTTTATTCAAGGAGTCATAGTAAAAGCAGAAGTGGAAGAGGAAGTCTTTAAGCTTGCGAAATCAGTCACTCAAGAAACATCTGTCTATGTGACAGGTCAAGTGACAAAAGATGAGCGTTCACCGCTAGGTTTTGAATTGCAAGTGAAATCCATTGAAGTGATTCATGAAGCGACAGATTATCCAATTACACCAAAAGAGCACGGAACAGAATTCTTAATGGATCACCGTCATTTATGGCTTCGTTCTAAAAAACAGCATGCCATTATGAAAATCCGTAACGAAATTATTCGTGCTACATATGAATACTTCCATCAAGAAGGTTTCGTGAAAGTAGATCCGCCAATTTTAACTGGAAGTGCACCTGAAGGCACAACGGAACTGTTTGCTACGAAATATTTTGATGAAGATGCATACCTTTCTCAAAGCGGCCAGCTTTACATGGAAGCTGCAGCAATGGCACTCGGAAAAGTATTCTCATTTGGCCCAACATTTAGAGCTGAAAAATCTAAAACAAAACGTCATTTAATTGAGTTTTGGATGATTGAGCCTGAGATGGCTTTTGTCGAATTCAATGAAAACCTTGAGTATCAAGAAAATTATGTGTCTCATGTTGTTCAAAGTGTACTTGAAAACTGTAAAGTTGAGCTGCATACATTAGGCCGTGATACAGCTAAATTAGAAAACATCAAAGCACCATTCCCGCGCATCACTTACGATGAAGCGATTAAATTCTTGCAGGAAAAAGGCTTTGATGATATCGAATGGGGAGATGACTTCGGCGCGCCTCACGAAACTGCGATCGCCGAAAGCTATGATAAACCAGTGTTTATTACTCATTACCCAACATCATTAAAACCGTTTTATATGCAGCCAGCACCGGATCGTGAAGATGTTGTCCTTTGTGCAGACTTGATTGCACCAGAAGGCTACGGAGAGATTATTGGCGGTTCTGAGCGTGTTCATGATTTAGAGCTTCTTGAAGCAAGATTGAAAGAACATGGGCTTGATCAGGAAACTTACAAATGGTATACAGAATTAAGACAATACGGTTCTGTACCGCATTCAGGTTTTGGTCTTGGACTTGAACGTACAGTTGCTTGGATTAGCGGAGCGCCGCATGTGCGTGAAACCATTCCTTTCCCAAGATTATTAAACCGTTTATACCCTTAAGACGTGAAAGCCTCCAACAAATGGAGGCTTTTTCAAACGTCTTTTTAGAGAGGCACGTGAAATAAAACGTGATATACTTAAAGTGAAGAGGTGTATCCGATGAATAGGCAGCAATTTATTAATATGCAGCAAATGGGGTCGACAAGTTTGCCTAATTTGCTGATTGCTCATTATGAGCAGTTAGGACTGAATGAATCACAGATGATGGTGATGCTCAAGATTAAAATGAATGAAGAACAAGGCGTTTTCTTTCAAACATTTGAAGAGCTTTCTCATGGCATGACCATTTCAGCGGAAGAGTGCGCGTATATGGTTCAGCATCTGATTCAAAAAGGGTTTATCTCGATTCAGCCATTTGAAGACAGGTCTGGTATTCAGCATGACCGCTATTCAGTAGAACCTTTATGGGGCGTACTGTATGACTTTTTAGAAGCAAAACAGGCGAAAGAAGCGCAAAAACATCATGTGCAGGCTGAAAAATCTTTATATGCTTTATTTGAAGATGAATTCGGCAGACCGCTGTCACCTCTTGAAGGAGAAACACTTTCGATCTGGATGGATCAAGACCATCATGATGCTGAGATGATTCGGCTAGCACTAAGAGAAGCCGTTTTATCAGGGAAATTAAATTTCCGTTATATTGATCGAATTTTATTTGAGTGGAAAAAGAAAGGGCTGAAAACAGCGAAAGAAGCAAAAGAACATAGCCAGCATTTCCGTTCTCAGCAGAAAACGCCACCTTCAAACGAAGAGACGTCTACTTATAAACGACAAGTTCCTTTTTATAATTGGCTGGAACAATAACCAATAAAGGAGAAGGCATGTTATCAAAAAAACAAATCAATGAGTGTTTAGATATTATAGGAGATATGTTTCCAGAGGCTGAGTGTGAGCTTGTTCATGCCAACCCATTTGAGCTTGTGATTGCTGTTGCGCTCTCTGCTCAATGTACGGACGTGCTTGTAAACAAGGTCACCAAAACGTTATTTCAAAAATATAAAACACCAGAAGACTATTTAAGTGTACCGCTTGAAGAACTGCAGCAAGATATTCGCTCGATTGGTCTTTATCGAAATAAGGCTAAAAACATTCAAAAGTTGAGCAAAATGCTGATTGAAGAATATGGCGGTGAAGTACCAAAGGACCGGGATGAGCTTGTTAAGCTTCCTGGGGTTGGCCGGAAAACAGCAAATGTCGTCGTTTCGGTCGCTTTTGGTGTACCGGCAATAGCAGTAGATACACACGTAGAACGAGTCAGTAAACGTCTAGGCATCTGCCGCTGGAAAGATTCTGTGCTTGAAGTAGAGCAAACCTTGATGAAAAAGGTGCCAAAAGAAGATTGGTCTGTGACGCATCACCGTCTGATCTTTTTTGGGAGATATCATTGTAAGGCGCAGCGGCCGCAGTGCGAATCGTGTCCACTTCTTGATATGTGCAGAGAAGGGCAGAAGAGGCTGAAAAAAGGATTGGTGAAGCTGGCATGAGCGGGACAGCTGTTTTCACCTCATATGTCGAAAAGCTAAAAGAAAAAAAGGTAGAGATTAAAGGTGATCGAGTAGATATACTGAGAGCCAATCCGCTCGCATATGATCTATCTTCAGAACCTTTAACAGACGAGCTTCCATGGCAGGAAACTGAAGAATTTGTTCCTGTGATGTTTGAGCTGTGGAACGAATTAAAAGAAAAAATGCTTCCTCGTTTCCAAACAAGAAAATCCCGCTGTGAAGAAGATGATATGCTGCAAGGAATCGTCAGTATGATTGCGATGTTTTACTGGATCAAAGGGGAGAGTGTCCAAACGTTTGAATGGGAACATATCAAGCAAGAGACATTTCCTGTTGCTCCGATTAATTGGACGGAACGTTTAGAGTTCATTTTGCTAAAACCAACTCAATATCACTGTTTTATTCAATTGGACGAGCTATACATGGAATTAAAAAAGCAGTATGGAAAATTTGAAGCACTTAAGAAAATCAGACAGCAGCGTTAAAAAAGCACTTGCCATAGGAGGCAAGTGCTTTTTCATTATTCATCTTCTTTTCGAGAAGTAGCATTTGATTGCGAATTGGAACTTTGAGAGTTGGCTTTCTCATCATCTTTCTTTTTATCTTTATTATCAGTTTGCGAGTTGCTGTTCCCATTTGTACTGTCTGAGCCATCATCTGAAGAACCATTATTTCCGTTTTCTGTATTTCCGCCTTGGTCCTGATCTTTATCTTGATCTTGATCTTTTTTGTCATCAGGCTTTTGCTCATCAGTGCCAGGGGGCTGATTTTTGTTATCGTCTGTTTGGTCTGTCTGCTCGTCGTCAGGCTGCTGCGGTTCTTCTTCTTCTTTATTCTCATCATCCGCTTTTTCTTCCTCATCTGCGTCATCCTTAATGGTGAGGAAGGTAGAAGCCGCTTTACTTGTGACATCATCTACAGTGGCTGTCACTTGGAATTTATATGTGGAGCCAGGCTTCACATCAGAGATGACCGCTTCTTTAGCAGAGCTGTTTTGAATCTCTTTATAGCCGCCATTATCAACCGCTTGCTTGACATTAAATGTAGCATCAGCGTCGTCAGAATAGCCCCAAGTCAGTGTGATGGATTTTTTCTCTTCATCATACACCGCTTTTAAATCAGAAGGCTTATCGGCTTCTTTTTTCTCGTATGTGTCAGACACTTTTGTTGGAACCGTTCCTTTAACAAAGTATTCTGTTGTCTTCTTGTCACTTGGTGTATTCGGTCCGGCTAATTTCGCAGGATCGGATCCTTTTTCAACCGTTGCTTCAACGACACTGTCTGGTTTTTCAAACGATCCGCTTCCATCATCAATTTGAGAGATTAATCGCTGGAAGACGACTTTGGCAACACGCTGCTCATAATCATTCAGCCATATTTTGCCGTCTGCATCTTTTGAATTACCGATTCCAGTCCAAACGGCCGCTGTATATTGCGGCGTATAACCGACAAACCACGAATCTTTCGCACCGCCAGAAGGAATATTGTGTTTATTAATATCATCTTGTGTAAAGTTCGTTGTACCTGTTTTACCAGCTACTTGAACGTTCGGTACTTGTGCAAGTGTACCAGTTCCAGATTGGACAGCAGTTTTCAGCATATCTGTAATCATAAATGCTGTGTAATCACTCATTGCTGCTTTTGAGTCCGGCGTAAGGTCAAGCTTTGTCCCGTCATTAAATTCAACAGATGTGACAGCGTGCGGTTCATTATAGTATCCGTTATTGCCGAACGCACTAAATGCACCTGCCATTTTTAATGAAGACACACCATCTTCAAATCCACCAATTGAATAAGATTCTGGAATATCAGAAGGTAAGTCCATGCCTAAATTATTAGCAAATTGAGCGGCATTGGCTGAACCAGCTTCTTGGAATGCTTTAAGTGCAGGGATGTTACGCGATTGTGCCAAAGCGCTTCTCATCGACATTTTACCTAAATGTCTTCTGTCAAAGTTGTTAATCGGTGTACCATCCGAGTACGTATACGGTGCATCATCAATTTGCTGATATGTTGACCATTTTTTGTTTTCAATGACTGGCCCGTAGTCTAAGATCGGTTTGATTGTGGACCCTGGCTGGCGTTTTGCATCCGTCGCATAGTTAAAGCCGCCGGCTGGAACATCACGTCCACCGCCAATGGCGCGTATTTCACCATTTTTCGTATCAAGCAGGGTGACACCCGCCTGCATCCCTTTCGTAAATCCAACTGAATCTCCATTGATGATATCATCTAAGTGATCCTGTGCTTTTCGATCAAGTGATGTATAGATTTTTAATCCATCAGTTGATGCATCCACTTTGGCTTTTTTCTGTACTTCTTCCATCACTTCTTCAATGTAGGCAGAGTACTTACTAGAGTTTTGGCTCTTATATTTACTAGCTGAAACAACTGTCTTACTGACAGGGGTTGCTTTTGCAACGTCATATTCTTTTTCTGAAATGTAGCCTTGTTTTTTCATAAGGCTTAAAACGATATTACGGCGTTTTTCCGCTGCCTCGGGATGTTTCACTGGGTTATAGGCAGAAGGACTCTGCGGCATACCTGCAAGTGTGGCAGCCTGTGCAACGGTTAGTTTATTTAAATCTGTCACTCCAAAAAATTGTTCAGCTGCTTTTCCAACACCATAAGCATAAGGAGAGAAGAAAATACGGTTTAAATACATTTCTAAAATTTCATCTTTAGAGTATTTTTGCTCAAGCTGAATCGAGAGCCATACTTCCTGTACTTTCCGTTTTAACGTCTTTTGATTGCTTAGGAGGGAGTTTTTCACAACCTGCTGTGTAATTGTACTTCCGCCTTCAGCACCAAAGCCGTCCTCAACGTTTGCGACAAGTGCACCGCCGATACGGATTGGATCAATCCCGTGGTGCTTATAAAAACGTGCATCCTCAGTCGCAATAAACGCGTCTTTTACCACATCGGGTATATCTTTTATCGAGACATATGTTCTTTTTTCTGCACCAACTTCTGCAAACACTTTCTTGTCTTTATCATAAAGCTTTGAAGAGTATGGTGTTTTAAGCTTACTATCATCAATAGAAGGAGCGCTTGATGCAAAAACGGCAAAAGTTGTGATTCCGGCAACTAAACAAAGTAGACCGATCACGAGTAAAGATAAAAATATTTTTTTAAATAGACCTGCTTTCTTTTTGCCTTTTTTGTTCTTTTGCTTCTTATTGTTTTCTTGACTTGCTTTACGTCGCTGTTCACGACTTGTAAATTGATCAGACATCACATCTCAACCTTTCGTGTTAAACCTTTTTCGAACGTAATTGCTGCTTGCTTTCATCCGAAAAATGAAGTGTCTCCACTACTTTAATATAATCAATTCTTGGCGAATATCCAAGTGTCATTATGTGGCCAGCTTCCATTAATTCGTCTTTGCTAATGGATTTACGGCCGTTTTTCTTCTGCCGCTCCCAGAAGAAAAAGAGATCTGAAGCCGGCAAATAATAAACGGAGCCAAAAGCGGATATAATAACGAAACAAATGCCGCCTTGCTTTTCAACCTGTTTCATATGCTCAATTTGATGGTCGTGGAAATTTTTGAGCGGAAACGAGGTAGTGCTTTTGGTTTCCTTTGCTTCAAAATCGATATAGCGGCCTTTGTACACTCCGTTATAGTCTGTTGTGGATGATTGTTTAAAATAGGCTTCTTTAATGACAGCAGCACTTCTTTTTGGATAATCCACATTCACAATTTGAACTGGGGTAGGCTTTTTATGAATGACTGCGATCCCGTTGACCAAATAGTATTGGTTTGTTTCATTTAAATCAGCCTCAAGCGTCATCCCGCGGTTACTATAAGAGGATTCGCCGCTGATTCTTTTTTTTGTCCCAATTTGTTGAATGGGCTGATACGATTTTCCGTTTGGATACCGAATCATCAAGTTTCAGCCTCCTTTTAATGCATTTTGTATTGGAGAGATCACCATGTTGTCCCAAGAAGAGCACATCATCACTCAGCAAATTTTGCGTGAAACGAAAGCAAAAAATAAAGACAACCTGACGAGGACAAATGCTTACAAGCGCTTTTATGACCGGCATCCAGAGATGAAATGGTCGCTGCTCGCTTCCTTTGTCTCGAGAAATGCTGGGTGGTCCATGACGGATTTAAAGGGCGAGCTCTTCCATCCAGGTTTAACGGATCAGCAGGGGCACCTTTTTTTCACAGCATATGAAAGAGCGAATTGGCTGATCTTTTCGGATGCTTACCCTCAGCTTCTTTTGTATGAATGGTCTAAGCGATGCAGTAAACCTTTGTTTCATCTGCTTCCTTATTTCTCCGTGTCTCGTTTTATGAGTGCTGAGTGGGAACGTTTCTGGCTAAAGCGTGACACAGAGCGTCTGCTTTATGCACTCATCATAAATGAACAATATACTATACAATCTCCTATTATACAAAATCCTCTTCTGAAAAAGAATGTTTTTCACTCGATTCAATATCTTTTCAGCGAGTGGGGACATTTCCAAACCGTTGTTTTTCCAACGGTGGACGGGCATTTGTACGGCTTAACCATACGGAAGTTTTCCAATGTAAAGGAACGCATTACATTAGGTAAAAAACTAGCGAAACTATTATTTCGAGCCGATTTGTTTTCGGATTTTTATCATTTTTTGCATACCGTTCCGCATACGGGGTCTCGGTTTGATTTTGAGCCGTTTTTAGGGATCGCTAGAAGGTCAACACCTTTTCTTCGGACGGTTTATCCGGTGATGACACATTCATTAGACGATCTAAGGGAAGATTGGTTTCAAAAGAAATTGAGTCCATCTTTATTTGAGGCAGAGCCGCTGCCAAAGCAGATTGATCTGACCGACTGGTATTTTCATAAAAAAAGACAGCTTCGTTTTCTTTTCTCATTAGAGCACTATTTTTTGCATAAATAAAAAGCAGGGGGTGCCTGCTTTTTTTTACGTAGATGGACGATTAGGACCGCCGAGCTTTTTATCCAGCTGATCTGGACTGTTTTCTTTCCCTTTTGGCTTTTGCTCTTTTGGTGCTGGCTGCTTTTTCATGAAATCTACCTCCTTTTGTCCTTAGAATTTACACAATCGGACGCAATCATACAAAGAAGGACAAGCATCTGTCGAAAAGGAAGAAATAGCGCTTATCTACACTTAGATTGGCGATTTGCTTCTAGTTTTGTCATGTGTGAAGGAGGGGGAGAAAGAAAAGAGAATGTAACGAGAGACAATAAAGGAGGAATCTGATGATGAGCGAATTTGTATCAAAAGAATCCATTATGCAGTTGTTAGAGGAAATCGAGCGGAAAATTGATGCGGTGGAGGAAGAGCTGTCTCTTGCTGTGAAGCAGACGAAACGTGCAGCGATAGAAGAGCAAGAACAAATAATTGACCGGCTTGAATCAGAAGTAAAGGACTGTGAAGTGAAGCTTCATGCAGCCGAGTATAAACTGGCAGCAAGACCGGCATATCACGCCGGATAGCTTTTCTATTTGAGCAATAGGTAAACGTTTGATAGGATGGTTCATAGAGGTGAACACTTTGGATAATCAAACATTACTTGAACATACACAAAACTTGAGAATATGGATCGAAGAAGCGTATGAGCAGTACCAAAAGGGAAAGGCTGAAGAGGAGTACCCATCGTATGATTTTTATACGGATATTCAGCCGGCCGTTGTTACATTTGATCAGAAAATGGAGGAGTGGCTCACCGCTGCGATCTCGTTTATTGAGCAGGCCAAACCTAGATATTTACACCAAGAACAGCTTGAAGCCGTAAAAGAAAATGGTAAAGAGGTTGTCCTGCAATCTTATTTTGGTAAACAGCACGCGCCCCGTGTGAAAAATTTAGTTGAGTCAGTGGTTTACACTCTGAACCTTTTAATAGAAGAAATCAAAAAGCGCAGCTAAAGACATGATGCTGCGTTTTTCTTATGGCTTCTTTAGGCACATCTTCTGCTCTTGGTCATAATATATGAGTGACATCAATATGTGTTGAGAGCGAGAGGAGCGAGATAAATGTTCCCTTATTCAAACCAGCAGCCTTATGAATTCAATCAATTCAAGCAAAGGCCTTTTCCGTATTCAGAGATGCAGCAGCAGCCTCCGCAGCCTCCAGACTATTTCATGCCGCCGTATCAAGGTGGAGGGGGAATGAATCAGGCACCATCTACTGTTTATCAGCCCCCTTATGGATACCAAGAAAACGTGCCGCCTTTAAAGCCGCCCGAAGCGATGAATCCACCCCAAATGCAGCCGCCTCCAGGCATGATGCCCATGCAGCCGCCTATGAACCCTTATCCATTGCCGAGGCCGCAAAAACAGCAGCCATCTCAATTTAAAAGTGTGCTGTCACAATTCAAAAAGTCAAATGGGCAATACGATTTTAACAAAATGTTTGATACAGCTGGCCAAATGATGAGTACAATGAATCAAGTAGGCTCATTGGCGAAAGGATTTACAAGCATTTTTAAAGCATAGCTAAACCCAATAGATTGAACTATTGGGTTGTTTGCTTTGGCGCAGACACATGAAGCGATTGATCTTTCCACACACTCTTCATTTTTGTCTCATCTATTTTTGCCGGCATTAAAATGGTTTTGGTAAAGCTTGAATACGAAGAAGTCGTATCCGTTTTGATTTTTTCCTGCACTGATAAGTGTAAATATTGGGCTTTTACTTCTAGCGCAATGTCTCCTTCGACAAAATGGTCTGGAAAATGAATCTCGATATACACATTTTGTTCATCCTCTGTCACATCGGTCGTAATGGATGCAAGTGAATGCGATGTGGTCATGAGTGCCTCTGCACTATTTAATATCTCGTGAAACGGGGAGGATGCAAAAAATTGTTCAATCGCTTCATATAGCATATCTTCATTTGCCAGCATTTCATGTTTTTTTTCGCCTTCATGTTTCATTGGAATCACCTCTCATCTACAGCCTATGCAGAGGGGGCTCAGGCGGTTATCAATTGATGAGAGGAAAAAATTATGATTAAATAGTGTTGAATGAAGCAAGGTGTATGGGCGTAAAGTTTCATACACGAAATAGATTTAGGAAGCAAAGCTTGAAGGGAGCAAATTGACATTGCTGAAAAAATTATTCGGTTTCGGAAAAAACCAAGATGATGTAAAGGAAGAAGTCATTTATTCTCCAGTTGATGGAGAGTTAATGGATATGACTGATGTACCAGATCCAGTCTTTTCTCAAAAGATGATGGGAGACGGCGTAGCAGTAAAACCAAAAAGTGGGACGATTGTGTCACCAGTAGAGGGTGAAATCATTCAGCTCTTCCATACAAAACATGCAATTGGCATTCGAACACTCTCGGGGCTTGAGCTTCTGATTCATATCGGACTTGAAACAGTTGGGTTAAATGGTGAAGGATTTGAAGCGCACATGAAAGAAGGGGATAAGGTGAAAATCGGGGATCCTCTTATTACGTGTGATTTAGAACTGATTGAAGAGAAAGCGTCAAGTTCAGTGACACCGATTGTGATTATGAATGGTGACCTTATCGAACGACTTGATAAAGAACCAAAAGGCTCTGTAGAAAAGCAGACGTCCAAGCTCTTTACAGTGAAAATGAAATAGTTCATGAAAAAAACTACCCATTGATAGGGTAGTTTTTTATTGAGGTGAGGACATTAATCCTCCATCGGAACCCAGCCTTGACTCGCTTCCATGACAGACCACAATCCTTCTGGAATGAGATACTTGTCTTTTTGGCTGCGTTTAATGACGGTTTCAATTTCTTGTTCTCTGCCTTCTTTAATTTTCTTTGCCCAATCTGGGTCGACGATCAGCTCTCGTGCGACAGCGATGAGTGGAATTCCTTGATTGTAAGCATGGAGTGCATCTTCAGCTGTAATGACGCTGCCTACTCCAATAAGCGGAAGAGCATCGCCGCAGCGTTCTTTTAGCAGTTCCATACGTGTTTTATTAGAATCTGCGCCTCGTCTTGCTTTAGAGCCAATCTCCATTAAAGAGATATGCAAATAATCGAGGCTTTTTGTTTTGAGAACATCCACTAATGTAAACGTCTCTGTCATTGTTAAACCAGGTGTTTCTGGTTCTTCAGGAGATAATCGGTATCCAAAGATAAACGGTTTAGCCGCATGTTCTTTAATGGCCTCTTTAACTGCATCTACAACAGCAATAGGGAAAGCTAGACGTTTCTCTTCATTTCCTCCCCATTGATCTGTACGCTGATTGCTATGCGGTGAGTAGAATTGCTGTAATAAATAACCGTTTGCTCCGTGGATTTCCACACCGTCAAACCCTGCTTGAACCGCTCGTCTTGCCGCTTCTTTAAAGGAGTCGATAATATGCGTAATTTCCTCTTCTTTTAAAGCGCGTGCAATTTGTTTTCCATCTTTAAACACATCACTTGGCGCAACCACATCACCGTTTGGAACTAAATGAGGGAGGGCCTGAGAGCCGCCGTGATGAATTTGAATAATGGCTTTTGTTCCTTTTGCCTGGATAGCTGCAGCCAGTTTTTTCAGGCCTGGTATATCTTCATCTCTTGCGATAGAAGGCTGTCCTTCAAATGCCTTCCCATCTGGAGTCACATTCGCACATGCTGTAATCACCATGCCCATTTCACTTGATCTAGCTGTAATGAAGTCAATTTCGTCTTTTGAAATGGTGCCGTCGTCATGAGAACCAAAGTGTGTCATTGGAGCAACCACTAACCGGCCATCAATAGAGGCGCCTCCTGGAAACGTAAATGGTTCAAACAAAGGCTTAAATTCGTTTTTCAATCTGATCATCTTCTTCCTTGATAAAATCATTTCACTTTAGAAGTGTAATAGATATTGTTACAACAGTTCAAAGTATTTGCTCATAAGTCTGCATCAAAAAATTGCCGCCTAGTCATGCAAACAAATATTCGGTACACTAGAATGAGAGGTGGACGCAATATGAAAAAGAAAACAATGAACGAACTGATAGAAGAATTAAAGAAAGACGAACAGATAGAACATTGGCATGAAATTGAAGCAAAGCCTGCACAGACCTCACCCGTTCCTGAAAGAGTGGACGACAGGCTAAAAAAGGCGCTTGAAAAACGAGGCGTGAAAGAGCTGTATATTCATCAAAAGGAAGCCTTTGAACGTGTAATGGATGGTGAGCATGTAGTGACTGTTACACCAACAGCTTCAGGTAAAACGCTTTGCTACAATCTGCCTGTTCTTCAGTCGATCGCAGAAGACCAGACAAACCGCTCTCTTTATTTATTCCCAACAAAAGCGCTCGCGCAGGATCAAAAGAGTGAACTGAACGAGATCATCCACGAGATGGATGTTCCGATTCATAGTGAAACATATGACGGGGACACCTCCCCGGCCATTCGGCAGCGAGTCAGACAAGCAGGACATATTGTCATCACAAACCCAGATATGCTGCATTCAGCTATTTTGCCTCATCATACGAAATGGGTCAGCTTATTTGAGAATTTGAAGTATATTGTCATTGATGAGCTTCATACATATCGAGGCGTATTTGGCAGTCATGTGGCTAATGTGATTCGCAGGTTAAAACGAATTTGTGCATTTTATGGAAGTGATCCAATTTTCATTTGTACTTCAGCAACGATTGCAAATCCAAAAGAGCTGGCGCAGCAGCTCACAGGGAGCAAAGTGCATCTTATTGAACGAAACGGAGCGCCTAGCGGTAAAAAGAATTTTGTGTTTTATAACCCGCCAGTGGTGAATAAACCATTAAATATTAGACAAAGCGCTGCCACTGTCGTCAACCAATTGGCTAAAACATTTTTAAAAGAAAAAATTCAAACGATCGTTTTTGCTAGAAGCAGAGTACGAGTAGAAGTGATTTTAAGTCATATTCAAGAGCTTGTGAAAAAAGAAATCGGTCCAAAATCGATTCGCGGGTATCGAGGAGGCTATTTGCCAAAAGAGCGGCGCGTGATTGAAAAGGGGTTAAGAGAAGGAGACATTCTAGGTGTCGTCAGCACAAACGCACTAGAATTAGGGGTAGATATAGGTCAGCTAAAGGTATGCATTATGACGGGGTATCCTGGCAGTGTAGCGAGTACATGGCAGCAGGCAGGACGTGCTGGAAGGCGTCATGAGGAGGCGCTCATTATCATGGTGGCAAGCTCCTCACCCCTTGATCAATATATTGTCAGACACCCTGAATATTTCTTTAATAGACCGCCTGAAGCAGCCAGAATCAATCCTGAAAATCTCATTATTTTAGTGGATCATCTAAAATGTGCTTCCTACGAGCTGCCATTTCGGACGGATGAACAGTTTGGCGGCATGGAAGTAGAAGACATTTTGCAATACTTACATGAGGAAGGGGTTCTTCATTTTAGCGGGAACCGGTATTATTGGTCAGATCAATCTTTCCCAGCGCATGGCATCAGCCTGCGGTCTGCAAGCCAGGAAAATGTGGTAATTGTGGATCAATCCGACGTAGCGAATGTTCGGATTATTGGAGAGATGGATCGATTCAGTGCAATGACATTGCTTCATGATGAGGCGATTTATTTACATGAAGGGGTTCAGTATCAAGTAGAAAAGCTAGATTACGAGCATTTGAAGGCTTATGTGAAACAAGTAGATGTAGAATACTATACAGATGCTAATTTAGCTGTTCAGCTCAAGGTGCTGGAAATCGACCAGACAACAGAGAAAGAAGCGGTATCTGTTCACTACGGTGATGTGACTGTCAACGCAATGCCAACAATTTTCAAAAAAATCCGGCTCAGTACCGGTGAAAATATCGGCTCTGGTCCAATTCACCTACCTGAAGAAGAAATTCATACGAGTGCGGCTTGGTTTGAATTACATGATGCAGAGCGGAGATTTGAAGAGAAAACACTTGAACAGCTGCTGCTTGGCATTGCAAATGTTCTTCAGCACATTGTACCTGCTTTTGTGATGTGTGACCGCTCAGATATTCATGTTGTTTCACAAATTAAAGCGGCACATACCGGTAAACCGACAGTCTTTTTATATGACCACTACCCTGGCGGAATCGGTTTAAGCAAAGAAGTCCAAGCTCGTTTCGATGAAATAGCAGGTGCAGCCATTCAGCTGATAGATCGGTGCCGCTGTGAGAACGGCTGTCCATCCTGCATTGGCATGGAAATGAAAGAGGTGAGCGGAAAAAGCAGCATTGTTGAATTGATGTCTGTATTTTAAGGGAAAGGAGGAAGGCACCTACTTATGTCTTTAAAAGGGAAATTAAATCGAATGAAGAAGCACCTATCGCACAACCAGCCAAATGAAAGACGGCAAAAAGCAGTGGAAGGGCAACCTCAGCCTGTAACGGCCGAAAACATCCCATTTTTAAAGGAATGGGAGCAATTGGGTGCAGCTCCTTATCACTTTGAGGATTCCTTTTGTCTCATTCGAGAAGTCACCTATTCATTAGAAGACAAGCATGGACTCTACTCGTTTGCGGAACTGCCAAAGATCATCGAGGCTTGGAACAAAAGCGGCATCCAGCATTCTCTATCGGCTAAAGGTTACAAGCCGCATGAACTGTTTTTCTTTGATACAGAAACAACTGGATTATCTGGCGGAACGGGAAATATGATCTTCTTGCTAGGACATGCGCGGGTCTTTGCTGACAAAGTAGTGGTGAAACAGCACCTGCTCACAAATCCGGGAAATGAAGCAGCTCTTTATAAAAGTTTTCTCGATGAAGTGAACGTAGAATCACTTGTTACATATAATGGAAAATCATTCGATTGGCCGCAAGTGAAAACGAGACATACTTTGTTGAGAGATCAAATCCCTGCGCTTCCAGAGTTTGGCCATTTTGATCTTCTGCATGGGTCAAGACGGTTGTGGAAGCATAAATATGAACGAATGGCGCTGTCTGTGGTTGAAAAAGAAGAGCTGCACGTTCACAGGGAAGGAGACACACCGGGTTTTTTGGCACCGATGATCTATTTTCACTTTTTAAAGGAACAAAATCCGAAGCTCATTGAAGGGATTTTGACTCATAATGAATTAGACGTCCTTTCGTTAATCAGCCTCTACATTCATCTATCCAAAAAAATTCTATCTATGGATGCGGTAAAGGAGCACGATGAGAAATACGCGCTGGCTAGGTGGCATCTTGCGCATCGTGATGTACAGGAAGCTACGAAGCATTTGCGGGAATTAACAGGTGCTGATTTTGAACATGCCAATCAGGCGGCTTTTGATCTCTCCTTACAATATAAACGGCTAAACGAGTGGGATGAAGCAGTTCGAATTTGGGAAACATTATTTGAATCAAGTGATGTCCATTTAGCATTAAAAGCGGGCATAGAGCTTGCGAAGTTTCAGGAGCATCGCCAAAAAGATGCAAGATCAGCTCTTTCCATCACGGAATCTTTATTATCTTTCTCTTTATTAAGCGAACTAGACACGAAAGAGCTTGAGAAGCGCAAAAAACGGCTATTGAGAAAAGCTGGGCAATGAACTATTTATTGCCCGGGAAAGCGCAAAAAATGACAACGTTCGGCTCTCGGCCGAAAATAAAAATTGTTTAGCACTTTTATTGTAGAAAGGCCGCGAATCCTGTAAAATAGCGTTAGAAATTGAATGAGGAGCGTAGAGCATGTATAAGGGTCTTTTCTACTTGTTTTTTCTTGTGGTCATTTTGGTCGCTTTTGTGTTTTCAAACTATAAAGATATTTTTCTTGCCAACTTTTAAAATAGGTTAATGCATTAGTACATGTACACCTCTTAATTCATACATTGTTAATGTAAGAAAATAAAGGAGAGGGGAATGCTACATGTACCATCATCATCATCATCATTGCCATCCAAATGTTACACAGCCAATTGTTCATCCGACGAATCATTGCTGTACACACAGCGAGTCAACAACAATTGTGCCGCATATCCACCCGCAGCATGTGACAAATGTTCACCACCATAATTTCCAACATGTTCACTACTTCCCGCATACGTTTTCTCAGGTGGACCCGGCAACACATCAACACTTTAACTGCGGTGGACCTTGCTGTAACAGATAAAGTGAATGGGACTTTAATAAGTCCCATTTTTTAAAAGCAGGTGAAAAAATGAAAATTATTGCTGTCACAGGGTACAAGCCGTTTGAGCTTGGGATATTCAAACAAGACGAGCCTGCACTTCAATACATAAAAGCGGAGCTTCAAAAAAGGCTGACAGCCCTTATCGAAGAAGGTCTGGAATGGGTTCTCATATCAGGCCAGCTTGGGGCAGAAATTTGGACAGCCGAAGTGGTTTTTGAGCTTCAGGAGGAATATCCAGCGTTAAAACTTGCAGTCATTACGCCATTTTATGAACAGGAAGAGCGCTGGAATGAACAAAACAAAGAGTTGTATGAAGGAATTCTTGCACAGGCCGATTTTGTAGAAAGTGTCACGCATAGACCGTACGAAAGTCCGGCACAATTTAAACAAAAGAACCGCTTTTTTATTGAAAAAACAGATGGTCTTCTCGTCTTATATGATCCCGAGCATGAGGGATCGCCGAAGTATATGATCAGGGAGGCGGAAGCCTATACCGATTACCCCATTATGTACATCACGATGGATGATCTAAGAGCGCAGGTTGAGGCGGAAGATCCGTTTTTTGATTAAAAGCAAGAGAAAATTTGACAACGTCACGTATTTCTGAAAAAATATACTATGAATTCACGATATGAGGTGAAAAAGATGCTTGCTGATAAAGTAAAGCTTTCTGCGAAAGAAATTTTAGAAAAAGAATTTAAAACAGGTGTCAGAGGGTACAAACAAGAAGAAGTCGATAAATTTTTAGATATGGTCATTAAAGACTATGAGACCTTCAACCAAGAAATCGAAAAACTTCAACAAGAAAACCTCCACTTGTCAAAACAGCTTGAAGAAGCTGTTGAACAAGGGAAAAGACAGCCTGCACAGTCTAATACAACAAACTTTGATATTTTAAAAAGACTATCGAACCTTGAGAAACACGTTTTCGGCAGCAAACTTTATGATTGAGTCTTGCTGAAAAAGCTTGTGTCAGATGTCATTGTCGTTTATAATAACGCTTATTGATTAACGTTCGGGTAATCGCTGTAATGCTATTTAGGGCATTGCAGAGGAAAGTCCATGCTCGCACGGTGCTGAGATGCCCGTAGTGTTCGTGCCTGGCGAAAAAATAAGCCAGGGCAGCCTGGGAAAGGCTGACGGCAGGAAAAATGCCTACGTCCTTTTTAGGATATGGCAAAGTATCCTTGAAAGTGCCACAGTGACGAAGTCTCACTAGAAATGGTGAGAGTGGAACGCGGTAAACCCCTCGAGCGAGAAACCCAAACTTGGTAGGGGAACTTTCTCAAAGGAACCAAACGGAGAGAAGGACAGAGAATTCTGTAGATAGATGATTACCACCTGAGTACGAGGCATTTGCCGT
This sequence comes from Bacillus sp. Je.9.29.b, assembly GCF_051129925.1. Lineage (NCBI taxonomy): Bacteria > Bacillati > Bacillota > Bacilli > Caryophanales > Bacillaceae > Bacillus > Bacillus sp. Je.9.29.b. The sequence continues at coordinate 147,560 of NZ_JBCPSO010000006.1, read as the reverse complement.
TTGCAGTACGATGGAACAAAACATGGCTTACAGAACGTTAAATCCGTTATAATAAACATGATGAAACAAAGCTCTCCTATTTCAACATATGGAGAGCTTTTATCTTGAATACATAAAAGGACGAGAAAACAGGTGATAAATCAATGAAAACCTATACACTCATCGCAACAGCTCCAATGGGAATTGAAGCAATTGTTGCAAAAGAAGTAAGAGACCTTGGCTATGAGTGCACAGTCGACAACGGAAAAGTGATTTTCAAGGGGGATGCTCTTGCGATTTGCCGTGCAAACCTTTGGCTGCGCACAGCAGACCGAATTAAGGTACAAGTTGCTGAATTTTCGGCAAAAACATTTGATGAGCTTTTTGAACGGACAAAGGCGATTGACTGGGCCGCTTTTTTACCAAAAAACAGTACGTTTCCTGTCATTGGGAAATCTGTGAAATCTCAGCTTGCCAGTGTGCCGGACTGCCAGCGCATCGTCAAAAAAGCCATTGCGCAAAAGCTTAAATCCTCCTACAACATTCAGTCTGAATGGCTTGAAGAGACGGGACCTGAATATAAAATCGAGATCGCTCTTTTAAAAGATAAAGCGGTTCTTACGCTTGATACATCTGGTGTAGGTCTTCATAAACGCGGATACCGCATGGATCAAGGCGGTGCACCTATTAAAGAAACGCTTGCTGCTGCGCTTGTCTTATTAACGAACTGGACACCTGACCGTCCGTTTGTTGATCCTTTCTGCGGATCAGGAACAATCGCCATTGAAGCAGCGATGATAGGACAAAACATTGCCCCAGGATTTAACCGGGATTTTGCGTCTGAATCATGGGAATGGATCGGTGAAGACGTATGGAACAAAGCGCGTGTGGAAGTAGAAGAAAAAGCAAACTATGATCAGCCGCTCCGCATCATTGCAAGTGACATCGACCATCGTATGGTAGACATCGCAAAAATGAATGCAGAAGAAGCAGGACTGAGTGAACTGATTGAGTTTAAACAAATGCAAGTAAAAGACTTTCAAACAAAAGAAGAGTACGGTGTGATTGTCGGAAATCCTCCTTACGGTGAACGACTGAGTGATAAACCAGCAGTTGAAAAAATGTATCAAGGAATGGGTGAAGCGTTTAAGAACCTAGATACATGGTCCATTTACATCTTAACGTCACACGAAAAATTCGAAGAGTGCTTCGGAAGAAAAGCGACGAAAAAGAGAAAGCTGTTTAATGGATTTATTAAAACAGACTATTATCAATATTGGGGAAAACGCCCGCCTAGAAAGCAACCAACCGAATCGTAAGAAATGGCCGCACCGAAAGAAGGTGCGGCTTTTTTATACTGAAAAGGTATAACTCTCAGCGAGACGGAATAAACTGAACTTGATTTTAAAAAAAGAGGTGTCTTCATGATTCATTATGATCAAATTCAGTTAATCCAAAAAGCACTCGCTTCGACTGCTCAAGAAATAGAAGGGCGTGAAGGTGGACAATCTGCTCAGCTTACGGCGGCCATCGAAGATTTGGCGCTGGCTCAGGCATACATAGAACGTTCTGAGCATGCATTTTTAATGAAGGAAAGCTATCAACATCGCCTGCGCTCATAAAAAAAGATTGTTTTTCCCCAGCGTAAATGGTACTATTGAATGTCTGAATGATTCAAAAGTTGGGGGTTGAAGCAGGTGACAGCATCTCGTTTGCCTTTTTCATTATCAAAAGAACACAATTTTTACGAAGAACTGGGCAACTGGATTGGTGATGTGTTTTATGACATTTTGCCAGAAAAGGGCTTTGATCTTCGAGATGAACAAATATTTATGGCTTTTCAACTAGAAAGAGCCTTTAAAGAAAAAAGTGTGATGTTTGCCGAAGCTGGGGTAGGCACAGGCAAAACCATCGTCTATCTATTATTTGCCGTCACATATGCAAGGTATACAGGGAAGCCTGCGATTATTGCATGTGCAGACGAAACGTTAATTGAACAGCTCGTTAAACAAGAAGGTGATATCTATAAAATTGCCAATCACCTTGATATTCAAATAGATGCGAGATTAAGTAAATCGCATGATCAATATTTATGCTTAAAGAAGCTGGAGAAAACGATGCAGCGTGAAGATGATGAAAAGTGGCTCGATATTTATGAATCACTGCCTTCATTTGTTCATGAATCACATGGCATGCAAACCTTTTATCCGTATGGCGATCGAAAAGAGTATCCAGAGTTATCAAATGATGAATGGTCACGAATTGGCTATGACTCGTTTCAGGACTGCCTGACGTGCGATATGCGTCATCGCTGCGGTCTGAATTTATCAAGAGATCATTACCGGAAAGCGACAGATCTCATCATCTGTTCACATGATTTTTACATGGAGCATGTGTGGACAAAGGAATCCCGGAAACGTGAGGGCCAGCTTCCGCTGCTTCCTGAGCATAGCTCCGTCGTATTTGATGAGGGACATCTTCTCGAGTTTGCCGCACAAAAAGCGTTAACGTACCGAGTGAAGCAATCAACGCTCGAAACATTTTTGGAACGTCTTTTGCAAAACGACATACGCGAAGAATTTGCAGAGCTTGTTGAAGATGCACTTGCAACAAACGATGAGTTCTTTTATCTCTTAAAAACGCATGCCAAAGAAGTCAAAGGCTCGCACCGGCTTGAAATTGGGCGTGTCGATGAGGTGAAGCATTCTGCAAGTGAATTGTGTGACTTGCTTGAAAAAATCGGAGAAGCGCTCGTGTTTGAATCTGAGATGTATACGATCGATCAATACGAATTATCTGTTGTGGAAGAGTACATTGAACAAATGGCGTATTCTTTATCGCTTTATCAAAAAAATGCCATTAGCTGGCTGGAAAAACAGGAATTAGATACAACATTTGTTGTGATGCCGAAAACGGTCGCAGAGGTGCTTGGCGAAAAAGTATTCTCGCAAAAAAGACCATATATTTTCTCTTCCGCTACATTGTCTGAGAATCAATCCTTTGATTATTTAGCTGAAAGTCTTGGGATTAAAGATTACTTATCAATGAGTGTCGCTTCGCCGTATGATTACGATGAACAAATGAAGATTTACTTCCACGGAATTCAGCAGCTCGCTGAGCAAGAGGCAAAAGCACAGCAAGTGATGACTCAGCTGAAAGAAAATGGAGGACGATCTCTGATTCTCTTCCCTTCATTTGATGAACTTCATTTCTTTAGAAAACAACTTGAAGCAGCAAATGAATCATTGCCGTTTGACGTATATTTTGAGGGAGACGAGGAAATCAGCACGATTGTTCAAAAGTTCCAAGCTGATGAGACATCCGTGTTATGCTCAGTTCATCTGTGGGAAGGGCTTGATATTCCAGGTGAATCATTAACGAATGTGATCATCTGGGGACTTCCTTATCCGCCGCATGATCCAGTATTTGAAGCGAAACGGAATGAAGCAAAGGATGCACATGCTGAAGTTGACCTTCCGTATATGCTGCTTCGCTTACGCCAAGGGATCGGAAGACTGATCCGGACAAGCCAAGATGCAGGAAGCATTCATATTTACTTTGATCGTAAGGAAGATACTGAACTTCAAAGTAAAATTGAATCCGTCCTGCCAGTGAAGCCCATCATCATATCTTAAATAGGTGAAAACTTGCAAATGAGGAGGATACCATGGTGTATCCTCCTTTTTCATTGACAAAAGAACATTCATTGAAGTAGCCTTGAAACGTACATACATATTTTATTGATTGGGGGAACAAACGCATGAGTCTTGAAGCAACTGAGAAAGCGTTTTATCAATTACTAGGGAAAATCGCCCATTATACAGAGGCGCTCCATTTACTTTACTGGGACTCTAGAACACAAGCACCTAAAAAAAGTGCGGATTTTAGAGCTGAAACGATCGGTCAATTATCAAGTGATATTTTTAATATGAAGACTTCTGATGAAATGAGAGATCTTCTTCTAGCATTAAACAAACATCGAGATGAGCTGTCAAAAGATACACAGAAGGCGCTCGAATTATCACAAAAAGAGTATGATGAAAACAGTAAAATTCCGAAAGAAGAATTTAAAGAATACTCGATTTTACAATCAAAAGCAGAGCATGTTTGGGTAGAAGCAAGGGAGAAATCAGACTTTTCACTCTTTGCACCATACTTAAAACAGCTTATTGACTTTAACAAGCGTTTCATCCAATATTGGGGCGTGAAAAAAACGCCTTATGATGTGCTGCTCAATAACTATGAGCCAGATATGACGGTTGAACAGCTTGATCAAAAATTTGGTGCACTTCGTGACGCTATTGTTCCTCTTGTGAAAAAAATCGAAGCCTCACCTAATAAGCCGGATACTTCATTTTTATCGAAAAGCTTCCCAATCGATAAACAAAAGGAATTGAGTCTCTTTTTCTTAAAAGAATTAGGATATGACTTTGACGCAGGCCGTCTTGATACAACAGTCCATCCATTTGCTGTAACGTTAAGCAGAGGTGACGTACGTGTGACGACCCGTTATGATGAGCATGATTTTCGAATGGCGATCTTTGGAACGATTCATGAATGTGGTCATGCGATCTATGAGCAAAACATTGATGAAGCACTGAGCGGAACACTTTTATGTGATGGGACTTCGATGGGAATCCATGAATCACAGTCCCTTTTCTTTGAGAACTTTATCGGCAGACACGAAGATTTCTGGAAAACGTATTATCAAAAGCTGCAAGAAGCTTCTCCTGAGCAATTTAAAGATGTTTCTTTAGAAGACTTTGTGCATGCAGTGAATGAATCGAAGCCGACTTACATTCGAATTGAAGCCGATGAACTGACGTATCCGCTTCACATTATCATCCGCTATGAAATTGAGAAAGCGATTTTCAATGAAGAAGTAGCAGTTGAAGATCTGCCTGCACTTTGGAATGAAAAATATCAAGCGTATCTTGGCATTACGCCTCCTAATGATGCACTCGGTATCTTACAGGATGTTCACTGGTCTGATGGAAGCTTTGGCTATTTCCCTTCATATGCTCTTGGTTATATGTATGCAGCGCAATTAAAGCAGCAAATGATCAAAGATTTACCAAATTTTGATGAGCTCATTCAAACTGGGTCTTTTGCACCGATAAAAGCATGGCTGACGGAACATGTTCACCAGCATGGTAAACGGAAAAAGCCATCTGAAATCATTCAAGATGCAACAGGCGAAGAATTAAATGTTCAATATTTAATCGACTACTTAACGGATAAATATACGAAACTGTATTTATCATAAAAGAAGGGCACCCTTTCATGAGAGGGGTGCTTTTTTGATGCTTGAATATTCTAAAAACGAACATTTTGTTCAGATCTATTATTTAAGTTCGGTATTTTTCTAGAAAAGTGCTTTCCAAGCGTCTGAAATCTTGTTATAATTTGAACACTATAACACTCATATAATCGCGTGATGATGGCACGCAAGTTTCTACCGGACACCGATAAGGTCCGACTATGAGTGAGCAAAATGAAACAGCTCTTGTTTGAGCTGAAGATCCGTTGATCGTTTTCGCATTGCTTGCTCCTCATGGACAGCAATGCTTTTTTTATGCCAAAAATTGAATGTTTGCCAATATGCTAGGGGGAAGAATGATGGAATTGTTACGTCAAAAAATTGAGAACGAAGGAATCGTTCTGTCAAATCAAGTGTTAAAGGTAGATGCTTTTTTAAATCATCAAATTGATCCTGTGTTAATGCATGAGATCGGGCAAGAGTTTGCTAGATTATTTAAGCAGGATGGCATTACAAAAATCATCACAATTGAATCTTCTGGCATCGCACCTGCTGTGATGGCTGGGCTTGCTCTTCAAGTACCTGTTGTGTTTGCAAGAAAACGTCAATCACTCACATTAACGGATAACCTGTTAACAGCTAGTGTGTACTCTTTTACAAAAAAAGTAGAAAGCACGATTGCTGTTTCAAATACGCATCTGAGTGAAAATGATTGTGTGTTAATCATCGATGACTTTTTAGCGAATGGTGAAGCTGCGAAAGGGCTTGCTGCGATTGCAAAGCAGGCGAAGGCGAAAGTAGCCGGAATTGGCATTGTCATTGAAAAATCATTCCAGCCTGGAAGAAATGCGCTTGTGCAAATGGGCTACCGCGTTGAGTCTCTTGCACGTATTGAATCACTTGAGGAAGGGAAAGTCACGTTTGTACGGGAGGTACAATCATGAGTGCCGCTAAAAAAGCCAAAACGCTCTCACTGGGTATTCAGCATGTACTGGCAATGTATGCAGGTGCTGTTCTTGTACCGCTCATTGTTGGAGATGCGCTCGGGCTCACGCCTGCACAGCTGACTTACTTAATCTCTGCGGATATTTTCATGTGCGGGGCTGCCACATTGCTTCAAGTATGGAAAAACCGCTTCTTTGGGATCGGTCTGCCTGTTGTATTAGGCTGTACATTTACTGCGGTTTCGCCGATGATTGCGATTGGCTCTAAGTATGGAATTTCGTCTATCTATGGAAGTATTATCGCTTCAGGATGTATTATTATTCTTCTTTCATTTTTCTTTGGAAAGCTTGTGAAATTTTTCCCGCCTGTTGTCACAGGTTCTGTCGTCACCATTATTGGTATCACCCTCATTCCTGTAGCGATGAACAATATGGCAGGAGGAGAAGGAAGTGCAGACTATGGTTCTTTTGAAAATCTAGGACTCGCTTTCCTTGTACTGTTTATCATTGTACTGCTCTATCGATTCACGAAAGGATTTATGAAGGCGATCGCCATTTTAATCGGTATTCTTCTTGGGACAGCAGTTGCTGCGTTTATGGGGAAAGTGGAAACAGCTGAGGTGGCAAACGCTCAGGTTTTCCGTATGATTGAGCCATTTTATTTTGGGATGCCGACCTTTGAATTTGCACCGATCATGACCATGACGTTAGTTGCGATTGTGTCATTAGTTGAATCAACAGGCGTTTATTTCGCATTAGGTGATTTAACAAACCGGTCATTAAAAGAGAAGGATTTGGCCAAAGGCTATCGGGCAGAGGGGATTGCTGTGTTATTAGGCGGAATCTTTAATGCTTTTCCGTACACAGCCTACTCGCAAAACGTTGGATTGATCCAGTTAACAGGCGTCAAGAAAAACCAAGTCATTGTTGTAACAGGAGCATTGCTCATGTTATTTGGTCTTTTTCCTAAGATCGCTGCCTTTACGACGATTATTCCAAAGTCAGTCCTTGGCGGTGCAATGGTTGCCATGTTTGGCATGGTCATTGCATACGGTATTAAAATGCTCTCGCGCGTGGACTTTGCAAAGCAGGAGAACTTGCTGATCGTTGCTTGCTCCGTGGGAATCGGCTTAGGAGTTACTGTCGTACCGCAAATGTTTGAGCATCTGCCAGATTCGATTAAATTATTAACAAGTAATGGAATTGTGGCCGGAAGCTTTACCGCTATTTTGCTTCATATTATTTATCACATGATTCCATTTAAAAAAGAAGCCGGGCATGACCTGGTAGAAGAACCTAAGCAATCTGTTATGTAAACCCCTCTCTTGGAGAGGGGTTCAGATTATGGACAAAGAGCTAAAATGACTTATTTTAGCTCTTTGTCTTCTTTTTAGCTTGATAAAAAACCTTTGAAGTTCTAGAATCCTAGGAAGGAGCGTGTGAGGGTTTGTCTACAGGCTGAAAGCCCGCATCTTTTGGATACGGGCTTTTTGTGATTAGTGCTATTAATGTTGTACCGGTGGCATTGTTTCGTTAATGACTGCAAATGTATAGCCCCTTGCTTTTAGTTGTGTAATCAGGCTATCTAAATAGTTCGTGGTAGAGGGTTGATCATGCATTAAAATCACTTTTGGTTCCCATGGTTTATTTATCTCAAACATTTGCAGTTGATTCAACACCTCTGGAACATATTGTGAGTTTTTATATCTCCAGTCAAGGCTATCAATCGTCCAATCCCAGTAAATAAAGCCATTTTGGATTAAACGTACTTTTTGATGATATGTTAAATTTGGAACACTGCCATAGGGGGTTCTTACAAGACGGCTGTAGACGCCTGTAACAGAGGCAAGAATACGCTGAGCTTCTCTCATTTCATTTGCGGGAGACTCGCTGTTCTGATAAAAGAGGTTTATATCATGCGTCATGCCATGAAGACCTAATTGATGTCCTTCTTGATAAAGTCTTTTCACAGCTGATTGGTGTGCTTGGATTTGCGGTCCAAGCATGAAGAATGTTGCCTTCACGTGATGTGCTTTTAATACATTTAACAGCTGATTTGATGTAGCAGAAGGACCATCATCAAATGTTAAAAAGACCGTTTTATTCGTTGCCTGTTGGTTTGGATTGGTCTTAAAATGTGTATCCAATGTTCTTGTAGACTGATCTTTTGCTTTCAGACTGATGCTTGTGTCACGGAGGTCACTGCTAGCAACATTTTTTGCTTGCCCATTTGTCGCCTGCAAATGGGGTTTAGACATATCCCAGATAAAAAAGAGAAACAGTGTAAGAAGCACTAAACCAATTATCTTCGAGAGAAGTATCGTGTTGTAGGGTGTCTGTTTTTTGGACACCTTTTTCATTACAATCACTCCAGTCAATTAAATTTTGTGCCGAATCATGTAGTAGATTCTGTCTTTTTTCACTGTTTTTCATGGTGTTCATATTGATTAAGTATACAGGAAAAAAACACCTTTTCATATATAATAATCAAATAAATTAGCATTTTATGGTTATTTCTTTGTGTTGATCAGAATAAAAGGTGACCCATTCATGTTTAAATGAAATAATTCTGAATAATGATCGAAACGTTGATATTTATACGCTAAGATAGCAACAGTTTTAACCATTAATGCGAAGTGAAGGGAGATTCCGTGTGTTGTAAAATGACGATTTCATTGAAAAAAGGATGCTCATGTGGATATTGGAGATAGAGGCTATCAATCGCGAAATACATAGAGAAAAGCTCTTACCCCTACAAAATAAAGAAGAAACAAAAGAAATCAAAGTCAGTACAACTGAATCAGTGATTGGCTACTATGTAAAAGGTGAACGTGAAAACTCATTTCTTTAGATATAAAATAAGATGAGAGTGAATTGTTAAGAATCGTATTGAATGACATCAACCAGGAAATAGATCTAAACGAATAGGATTATTATTGAAATCTGTCTGCTCTCTACAAATGAGACCTATGATAAATTTGGTTTATTAAAATTTTCCAAATGGACGTTGAAATTAAAAAGGTGGGATAAGCAAATGCTTGGATTACCAAGAGGGGAAGTCTTTTTAGTCCCTTGGTCTATTGAGTGGACAAAAGAATTTGAAAGAGAAAAGCGCAAGATAATAGGTGATATTGGTCAATACATAATCAATGTACACCATATTGGAAGTACAGCAGTAAAAGGTTTAAGTGCTAAGCCAATTATTGATATTGCAATTGAAATAGATCATTTTTTTGATGGAGAAAAATGTGTAGTAGCTTTGGAAGGACTCGGTTACTCATATAAAGGAACAAATGTATTACCTGAAAGACACTACTTTAATAAAGGAGAACCAAGAACACATCAAATCCATATGTACCAAAGAGACAATAAGTTTTTACTTGAACAGTTAAATTTCAGAGATTACTTGAGCAATAACGAGCAAGCTAGAAGTGAATACCAACAGCTTAAACTCAAATTGTCAAGTTTACATGAAAATGACAAACACAAATACGCAGATGAAAAAACTGATTTTATTAAGTCAATCCTTGAAAAGATTTAGGCGAAGCTTTGCGCTTTAGGTGTACGTAAGAGAGGTCATTCATAGTGGGACTCCCAATTAACGGAGTCCTTTTCTTTTTTCATTAAATCAACATAATTCTTGTACAGTATGCATAAAAAAAGCAGGTTCGCTTGGCTTAGAACGAACCTGTGAAGGAGGAAAACTACATCATGTTTTCACCTATATTATCCAATATTTATCAATTGTCGTCAAGACAAAAAGTTAGCCGGAGGAAAATATTTTGACTGAATTGTGACGTTTTGGCATGTATATCCTTTTTTCGATAGGGGATATTAATCGAAAAAAGAGGTGAAGCCGATGGCATACATTCTTTCTGTTGGAACGAGTCTGCCAAAACATCATGTGGATCAGAAAAAGGCGGCTGATTTTGCTAGATCCCAATTTAAACGATCGTTTAAAGATATCGACCGGCTGCTGAGAGCTTTTCAAAACGGAGAAATCGAGAGCAGACAGTTTGTGCAGCCAATTGAATGGTATCAGACGCACCACTCTTTTGAGGAGAAAAACAATCTCTATTTGGAAAAAGCATTGGCTCATGCAAAAGAAGCGGTCATACACTGTCTTCATGAGAAGGCGTTCCTGAAAAAGCCGATTCCGTTTGAAGAGATTGATGCATTGTTTTTTATTTCAAGCACCGGACTTTCGACACCAAGTCTTGATGCAAAACTGATGAATGTTCTTCCTTTTTCGCCTTATACGAAACGAGTACCGATCTGGGGATTAGGGTGCGGAGGCGGAGCGGCAGGGTTGTCCCGGGCTTACGAGTACATAAGGGCATTTCCAGAAGCAAAGGTGCTGGTTGTCGCCTGTGAACTGTGCAGTTTAACTTTCCAGCCGCAAGATCAATCAAAAAGCAATTTAATCGGGACATCTTTGTTCGGAGACGGGACAGCAGCGGTACTCTTAACTGGAGAAAAAGGTGTATCAGAATATACCCATCTAAAAACAGTCCCTAAAGTGATTGGTACACAATCCGTCACAATGAAAGAGTCTGAGGATGTGATGGGCTGGGAATTTACAAGTGACGGCTTTCGGGTTATTTTCTCCCGTGACATTCCTTCCATTATTTCCGGATGGTTAAAAGAGCAGGTTGATCAATTTTTAGAGCAGCAAGGGTATTCGGCAGAAGATCTATCAGTTTTTCTTGCTCATCCTGGAGGAAAAAAAGTGATTGACGCCTATATTGAAAGTCTATCCTTACAAGAGGATCAACTTTTTTCATCAAAAGAAGTACTTAAACAACACGGGAATATGTCCTCTGCCACAGTTATGTATGTGATCAAACATTATCTTGAACATCAATCCGCTGAAGCGGGAGATATGGGTCTTTGCGGAGCACTTGGTCCGGGCTTTTCCTCAGAGCTGCTGATGATGAAATGGGAGGAGGTCTTGTCATGATCATTTGGCTCGTCATTGGTTTTTTCGTTTGTCAGCGGCTTATTGAAATGCTTGTGGCTAAAAGAAATGAAAAGAAAGTAAAAGCGATCGGTGCCATTGAATTTGGTGCAAGTCATTATCCTTATATGGTCGCTATGCATGCGGGCTTTTTTCTCTCACTTATGGTTGAGGTATGGGGGTTAAACAGGCCGCCGTCACGCTATTTTATTGTGCTGCTCGTTTTCCTGCTGGCCACACAGGTGATTCGATACTGGGCATTATGTTCTCTTGGGACGTATTGGAATACAAAGATTTTAGTTGTACCAAATGCGATGATGGTGAAAAAAGGACCTTATCGCTGGTTAAAGCATCCTAACTATGTCGTGGTGGCGATTGAGCTTATGCTGATCCCGCTTTTATTTAATGCTTATTTTACCACCATTTTGTTCACATGTTTAAATGCATGGATGATGGCTGTGAGAATTCAAACAGAAGAGAAAGCGCTCAATCAGTATTTGTTAAATTAATATTGAAAATCATTATCAATTGTGATACACTTTCATTATTGATAAGCATTCTCAATCACGAAGGATGGACGGTGATCACATGACAATGGTTTTCTTACTCGGTACGGTCTGTGTATACAGCCTATTAATTGGCTTCGTATTAAAAGGTGTTTCTAAAAAATCTGCTTCCTGATCGCAGTCAATTGCGACTGATCGGGCAGCAGATTTTTTTTATTTCCTTAGATTAGAAGAAAAATCTCTTCATTTTGTGTAAAATGGTATCACATACATAACTGACTTTTCTAAAAACAAAGGGGTTTATCGTCATGAAAGACTTGTCTATTCGAGATTCGCTCGTTCAAACTACAGGTGCTTTATATCAAAGCCTTCTCAAAAGGGATGATCATGAACGCGCAGCCAAACTTGCATCGATTATCAAAAAGGAAGCAGAAGAAGAAGTGTATATCGCATTTACCGGCCACTATTCAGCTGGAAAGTCATCACTTGTGAATCATCTGCTTCATGATCACATCCTGCCAACGAGTCCAATTCCAACAAGTGCAAACTTGGTCGTCGTGAGGAAAGGGGAGAGTGAAGTGAAGCTTCACACCTCAGATGGCCGTTTTGCAAAAATGAGCGGTTCTTATGATAAAGAAGCAGTTCAGCGTTTTTGTAAGGATGGAGAACAGATTGAAATGGTGGAAATTAGCGGGGACTATAGAGGACTGGAAGAAAAGGTGGCAGTGATTGATACGCCCGGAATTGATTCAACGGATCATGCTCACTTTTTATCTGCTGCGTCTATTCTTCACCAAGCAGATGCTCTTTTTTATGTCGTTCATTACAACCATGTTCATTCGGAGGAAAACATTCGTTTCATTCGCTCCATTAAAGAGAAAGTGCCAAATCTTTATTTCATCGTCAATCAAGTCGATCGACATGATGAACATGAGACAGCGTTTGAAGACTACAAAAATCAAGTAGTTGATATGCTTCAAAAAGAAGGCATTGAAGAAGAACATCTATACTTTACATCTGTGACTGATGAGTCGCATCCAAGAAACGAAATGATTCGTTTAATCGAGAAACTGCAAGAATTACAAACATTGCCGAAAGCATCGCTTCGGGCCTATACCGAGCAGAAAATAGAGCATGTTTTAAAAGAACATATTGACTCATTAAAAGAAGAGCTGCAGGAAGAGGATCTTAATTTACAGCTTCAAGAAAAAAGAAAAGAAGTGAAGGAACTTGAAGCGAGAAGCAGCTTCATTGAAAATGGAGCAAAACAGTTAGAAGATGAAGTGTCTTCTGAAGTCGAGAACATTTTAAAAAATGCAAATCTAACCCCATTTAAAATGAGGGAGCTCGCAAGTGATTATATTGAATCGAAAGCACCTGGCTTTAAGGTAGGTCTGCTGTTCGCTAAAAATAAAACCGAGCAGGAAAAAGAAAAGCGGGCGAATGAGTTCTTAGCAGATGTCAAAGCAAGAATGAAAGCAGAAGTAGACTGGCATATTGCTGAGCTGCTCAAAAAAGAAGTCAAGAAGCATCAGCTTGGTGAAAAATTATTAAATCAAGTGATGGCGTTTGAAACGCCTGTAGAAGAATCACTGCTTGAAAACGTGATCCATCACGGTGCGACATTTTCAAATGAATACGTTTTGCAATATGCAAAAGATGCTGGTGAAGCACTGAAAAGACAGACGAAACAGAAAGCAATACCATTGATTGAACAAATGACCGAGATGCTGAAAACCCAGCTCCTGAATGAAAAGGGAAAGCAGCAAGATAAATGGGCTCAGGCAGCACAGGAGCTCCAAGCGCTTGAGCGATGCATGGAAAAAAATGATCAAATCAGAAAAGATATTGAGCATGTCTGGGATATATGGCAAAACGGAACAAATGAGCAGATCGAAGAAGATTGGTTTTATGTGAAAAAACATCGGATGCAGCATGACGAGCTAAATCAGAATCAAACATCAACTCATACGGAAGAAAGCGAAAAAGAAAATCAGCAGCAGACAGAGCTTGATCAAATGAGACAATCACAGCATATCCCGACAGCACAGTCGATTGCCCAGTTTGAGCAGCTTTCTCAAATTTTAATGCCATTAAACACGCTTGGGTCTCAAAGAAAGTCCTTTGAAAAAAGAACAAAGCGGCTGCAAGCGAAGGAATTTACACTCGCCTTATTCGGTGCTTTTAGTTCGGGGAAATCTTCGTTTGCCAACGCCCTTGTTGGGAGAAAGGTGCTGCCATCATCTCCTACACCAACGACGGCCACGATCAATAAGCTGACGCGGCCGACAGAAGACCATCCGCATGAAAGTGTGAAAGTAGTGTTCAAAACCGAGCAGGAAATATTAGAGGAGCTCGATCAAATTCTCGGTTATTCTATAACAGAAGAAAAGGGAGATACGTTTCAAGCGAAACTCGAGCGAACACTGAAAAAAAGAGAGCTTGAACAGGATCACCGCATCATTGTTGACCATTTTTTAAACGCTCATGAAAAGTTCCGTGATTCCATTCAAAAACAAACACCGCTCAATGTCACCCTGCAAGAATTAAAGCCATATGTGGCAGAAGAGGCTGTTTCTTGTGTGGTGAAGGAAGTGACGGTCTATTTAAGTACACCTTTAACAGATAAAGGACTGACGATTGTTGATACACCAGGCGCCAGCAGTATGAATAAACGTCACACAGAGATTGCCTTTCAATATATGAAGGACGCTGATGCCCTTCTTTATTTAACTTACTACCAGCATTCTTTCTCAAAAGCAGACCGGTCATTTTTACGTAAACTCGGTCTTGTAAAAGATTCATTTAGCATGGATAAAATGTTTTTTATTATCAATGCAGCTGACCTCGCAAAGGATCAAACAGAGCTTGAAACCGTCTTTGACTATGTGAAAAACGAGCTCACAAAAGAAGGCATCCGGCATCCAAACCTTCATCACGTATCCAGTAAGGAAGAGATCGAAGGAAAGGGACAGTCGCCTTATAACCAGTATGCACAGCTTAGAACACAGCTCGACTATTTTATTGAGGAAGAATTAACGAAAGATGCGATTGAGCTTCTGTATTTTGAAGCTAGTACATTATGTAGAACAGTTGAGAAGCTGCATGAGACGCTGCATCAGTCGGAAGATGAAAAGCAAGCAGAAAAGAAAAAGATAAACACATCCTATGAAGCGATCGTTGATCAAATGAGTCATATTAAACGATCTAAGCTAGTGACAGAAAGTGTGAAAAAGGATTTGCACGAACAGCTTTACCACATTGTTCAGCGCTTGTCACTTTATGCAAATGATCTGTTAAAGACAGCCTTTTATCCTGGAATATCTCAAGGGGACTTCAGACAGGAGTTGAAAAAAGCGCTGGAACAGGCGTTAAAGGATTATGAATTTGAATTTGTACAGGAGATAAAAGCGCTTGATATTCGAATGGAATCGTTTATCACTCAATACTTCAAAGAGGAGTGGGAGAAAGGATTACAGGCTGCGTGTGCAGAAGATCCTTACTTTTCTCTCCGGCTGTCGCCGCCAGATGAGAAAAATGCAGAGCTGAAACAAATTGAAGTGGAAGCGGACCTGATGCCGTTTGAGCCGCTCTTAAAGAAGCAAAAATCAGCGAAAGCTTTCTTTGAACAGAACGGGAAGGCAGCGTTTATTGAAGCGATTCGAGATGTTCTTTTCCAGTTAACGACGAAATGGGCAGATAAAGAAAAAGAAGAACTACAGAGCAGATACGATATGATGGTGAAGACCTTTACTGAAAGATATGAAACAGAAGCGCTCAAGCAGCTGAGTGAACAAAAACAAACATTTATCATGAGCTTGACGACAGATGCGAAAGAGCAGGCGATGATAGAACAAGTATACAAACAAACAAATGAATGGAAGAACCAGTTGAAAACCATTTGATTCATGATAGACTATATAAAAAAGAAAGCAGTTGATAAAAAATGACGAGCGTACACGAAGAGATTTCCGCACATTCACAAAAACAGAATGCTCATATCAAGTCGTTTCTTGCGCTTGAGCAGAAAAGAGAGCAGGCAATAGAGACTGCTGTTTTCAAGTGTGAGCAAAACGAACCATTTACAACTGACGAGATCAATGCGATTACCTCGAAGATGAATGAGCTTGCACGAGGCGGAATTGTTCCTCTGCGTAAGCATGTCACAATTGATATGGTCAGGGAGTATGTCGAACGAAAACAGAAGTAAAGAGTAACTTTCTCTTTTTTTGGTCATCTTAACAAGTGAACCGAGAAAGGGGAATGATGATGGAAAAAAAGCAGCATGCAAAAAAGCAGGATGAGCGTAACCCTAAACAAAAAGAGATGCCGTCCTACGCAGAAGCAGAATCGAAAAAAATGCAATACGGTCAAAAGTAATCCCCAGGTGCCACTTCTTTTCCAAAAGAAGAAGGCGCCTTTTTTATGTCGAATTCTATGTTCTATGATAGAATAGGAGTATTGTTTTGAAAAAGGGAGTTTATAAGAATGAATAAACACGTATTGCTTGTTGATGGCATGGCGCTTCTATTCAGATCGTTTTATGCAACGGCTGTCCATCGAAATTTTATGATAAATGATCACGGTGTCCCGACGAATGGAGTAAATGGCTATTTGAAGCATTTATTAACCGCTGTTCAGACATTTGAGCCAACCCATATTGTTTGCTGCTGGGATATGGGAAGCCAAACATACCGAAATGAATTGTTTCAAGATTATAAAGCAAATCGAGGAGAGGCACCTGTCGAGCTCATTCCGCAATTCGATTTAGCAAAAGAAGCGACAGAAGAACTAGGAATTGTAAACGTTGGTATAAAGGGCTTTGAGGCAGATGATTGTATCGGCACGCTGGCGGCAGTCTATCAGAATGAAGCACGTGTGACTGTCCTAACTGGGGACAGAGATTTGCTGCAGATATTGAATGAACAAGTGACGGTTGCTTTAATGCAAAAAGGAATCGGGAACTATAAACATTATACAAAAGCCTTATTTGAAGAGGAAATGGGTATCTCTCCAAAGGCGCTGATCGATATGAAAGCACTTATGGGGGATTCAAGTGACAATTACCCAGGCGTCAAAGGAATCGGAGAAAAAACAGCATTAAAATTTATTCAAACATATCAAACCATTGACGGATTATTAGAAAATGTTCATGAACTAACGGCTGCGCAGCAAAAGAAAATGCAAGCAGGATTAGAAGATTTGAAGCTTTCCCGTCTATTGGCAGAGATCAAATGTGATGTCCCGCTGAGCTGTCCAATTGATGAGACGAAGGTGAACATCAATCAAGAACGGGCTGCTGCCATGCTGCGATACCATCAAATCAAAGGAATTGAACCGATGGTAAATCGGTTAAGTAAAATAGAGATCAGCTAAGCTAAGCTGATCTCTAAATTCATCTTTTTGTGTTGCTTTTCTTCGCTCTATTTTCGAGCTGAGATAGTGGCTGCTTATCTTTTGTTTGCGCATCACCTTGAGGGGTTGTCCCATTTGTGACACGACCTTTATTTTCTTTATCCAATCAGTATCACCTCATACATTAGCATAACCGAAAAAAAGCGATTCATCCTTTAGAAAGGTGAATCGCTTTTCTAGCGAGCTGATCAGCTACTTGATTTTCCTTGCTTGGAATCCACTTAATGAAAAATAAATCAAACTGGCTTTGAAGCTCGATCATCTCTTTTATAAAATGCTGAAAGGCTGGATTTTTAGCAAATCCTGCATTGGCCGCACGGTCAACTACCTGTGAATCTGTTCGAAACGAAACGGATCGCAGTCCTTTTTCTACGCAGATTTTCATCCCTTCAATGAGAGCGGAAAATTCTGCTTCGTGATTGCTCATTGATCCAAGAGGAATCGAGAAAGATTCTGCCTTTCCATCATATTTAATGAAAATACCGATGCCAGAAGGACCCGGATTACCTGCGCTAGCACCATCAATGTATATTTCAGCTGGCAATTTATTTCACCCTTTCATCAAGCGGAACCATTTTTTTCGCTGCATACGCGTATGGTGTCGCAATCGCGGCGACGATAAATTTAATCACATAAGTCGTGATGAAGATTTCGATCCATACATGAAATGGATAGGTCCCAAGAAAGGCAATCGTTGTGAAGATCAGTGTATCAAGCAGCTGGCTGATCATCGTACTTCCAGCGTTGCGCACCCAGAGCGCACCATCAGAAGGAAATATCCGGCGAATAAACGAATATACATAAACATCTAACATTTGACTGATGATATAAGCAGCAAGACTGCCAAGAGCGACCCTTGGCATAAAGCCAAATATGGTTTCCAGCGATGTTTGAGAAATGTCAGATGGAGCGGGATGGAAAAGTAAAGCCTCCTGCATGACAACGGTTAGTGTTAAAAGGGTGGCAAAACCAATCCAGACAGCTTTTCTCGCTTCATTTTGTCCATATTTTTCATTCAATACGTCCGTTGCAAAGAATACACTGCCGTATAAAATGTTTCCAAGTGTTGCTGTTAAGCCAAACAATTCAACGGTTTTGACCACTTGTAAATTTGCAGCAACCGTCGCAAAGCCAATCCAGACGAAAAGGCCCATCTTGCCAAATCCTTTATAAAATAGAAGAACAATGATAAAATTAATGATCGCAAATAAGATCCAAATACCTTCATTAAACAAGTGACATGAACTTCCTTTCTCATTGTAAAATGTAACTTTTTGATTATAGCATAACGTATGTTTACCTTAAAAGCACGGGAAGGCGATGTGATCAATGAAATTAAGAGCACACTATACAATGAAAGTGAAATCGATTGGGTCCATTGCTTTTTTCCAAGAAGATTGGATGGAGCTAGAAGAGGCCTTGATTTTAGCCAAACATATCGATAAAAAAGAACCACAGTCCCTCCTATCATTTGAAGATGAAAAAGGGGCGATGTGGTCTATTAAAGAACTTGAAAAGCTAAATGAAGAACTAAAGCTTGAACCTGATCAGCTTCAGGTCTATTTTGATGCAAGTTTTCACAAAGAAACAGGCGACTCTGGTCTTGGGGTTGTCGTCTACTATAAGCTCGGAGAAGATGCTTATCGTTTGAGAAAAAATCAGCCCTTCAAAGGAATCACCAATAATGAAGCAGAGTATGCGGCTTTATTTGAGGCAGTCAAAGCTTTAAAAGACCTTGGAGCAAGCAGAAATTCTGTCACGATTAGAGGCGATTCACTTGTTGTCATGAATCAATTAAAAGGAGAATGGCCTTGTTATGATGATATACATAACAAATGGCTCGACCGGATTGAAGAGGCTTTAAAAGAGCTGAGGCTAACGCCAACCTATGAAGTCATCGATCGTAAACAAAATGCAGAAGCGGATCAGCTTGCAAGGCAGATGCTTGCAGACGTTCCAATTGAAAGTAAATTGAAATTAGAAGCAGACGGAGCTGAATAATGTGGATAAAAAAACAGCAGTACAAGAATTGACGGATCTCCAAGACACGTATTGTTCAGATTGTTTGATTAAGAAGCACTTTCGAAAAGAATATGGAAAAAAATACGCCCACTCCTTTTGTATTCAGCAATGCACAGTAGGAGAGAAAATAAAAGAATACGGACAGACGCTGCTTAAAAAGTAAGCGGCTGCCGCCCCGGTTTTCCCTGCTCAAACATCCGCTCATGAAAAAAAACGGATAGAATGTGTAAAAAAAGAACATATTCTGAAAAATGAGCCGATATAACTATAGAAAGTTTTGGTTGAGTTACTTTTTGACTAAGTGACGGATAATAGAGGAAAAGGGGAAGGCCGGCATGGATAATAAGGATTTCGAAACGGTATTACATCGAACATTTCAAGAGGTATACAGCGATCTAGAGCAGCTAGTAGATGTAGCAAAGAAGGGAAGACCTTTTCTCGAAAAAGATATTTCTGAAATTGAACAACGACTGAAACAAAATATTTTAGCCATTGAAATTCAGCTGAAAATCAAATAAGAGAGGCATAAGCCTCTCTTTATTTTGTCGTTTCATCATTGATTTAGTTGATTAAAGTTTTGTTACGTTTGCAGCTTGAGGTCCACGATTACCTTCAACGATTTCAAAAGAAACTTCTTGTCCTTCTTCTAAAGACTTGTAGCCGTCACCTTCGATAGCTGTGAAGTGAACGAATACATCGTCTCCGCCTTCAACTTCAATGAAGCCGAAACCTTTTTCATTATTGAACCATTTTACTTTACCGTTTTGCATATTGCTTTTTCCTCCTAGTACTGTAGCACACCTTTTGGCATACTAAAAAAAATTTTCATCACCTAACGACTTTGCAGTTGTTAAATGATGGTTCCACTATACACCATCAAAAGTAAAGCGTCAAGCAGGCGAGCCAAATTTTGAGCAGAATGTTTGATTTTTTTGTTTTTTGGTGAATAACAGTGAAATATAAAACGTTCTTTTCGGAACCTCACGTGCAGCTTGTCCGTATATAAAAAAAATACAGAAAGAGGTGCAATCATGAATCGTTATACACTTGAAGAATTTGTTCAGAATACGCAGCAAGAAGATAAAGGAGAAGGTGTCTTCGAACTTGAAACATCAAGACTTTTAGAAATTAATTTGACTGACACGATTTGGGCAAAAACGGGTTCCATGGTTTCCTATCGAGGGAAAATCAAATTTGAACGTGAAGGTGTTTTTGAGCACGGCGTCTCAAAAATGTTCAAAAAAATGCTCTCAGGAGAAGGCACCTCACTAATGAAGGCGACAGGTGATGGGAAATTATATGTGGCAGATCAAGGTAAAAAAATCTCGATTCTTCGTTTGGCTCAAGGAGAATCCATTTTTGTGAATGGAAACGATCTGCTCGCGTTTGAACCATCTGTCCGCTGGGATATCAAATTGATGAAAAAAGTGTCTGGCATGCTTGCAGGTGGATTATTTAATGTCAAATTAGAAGGGCCGGGCTTAGTAGCAATCACAAGTCATTATGAGCCGCTGACACTCATTGTTCAGCCGGGTGACTCTGTTTATACAGATCCGAATGCGACTGTTGCGTGGTCAGGGGATTTAAAAACTGAATTTGTGACAGATGTTTCCTTTAAAACTTTTATTGGCAGGGGAAGCGGAGAGTCCATTCAAATGAAGTTTACCGGAAGCGGCTTTGTTGTCGTTCAGCCGTTTGAAGAAGTATACACAACAAATGGAAATCAAGGGTGAAGAAAAAGGTGTCCGTCAATGACGGACACCTTTTTATGATAATGCGCGAGCATAAGTTTTGTTATTCATGATGAGATCTGACTGCTCGACGATATCTTCCAAAATGGTTTGGGAAGATTGTTTTAAGTGCAGTTTTTTCATGTTTTGTTTCATTGTTTCTAATTTTTCTTCATCCTGCAGTAAGCTGGTCACAGATTCTAAAATGTCTTCATGTCTGTTAATGACAATGGCAGCGCCATAATCCTCAAAGAAAAGAGCATTTTCCTTTTCTTGTCCAGGGACAGGCTTGTAAAGAATGACCGGGACACCGATTGCAGTTGCTTCTGTTAAAGTAATGCCGCCTGGTTTTGTAATCATACAATCTGTTACTCTGAACAATTCATCAATTTGTTCCACATATCCAAGCGCCTTCAATTGATCTGGGTGTGCTTGTTCAAGAACGCTAAGCGATTGTTTCAGCGCGGCGTTCTTTCCGCATACAACAACAATTTGTACTTCACTGTCGAGAAGCAGCGCCTCACATAATTCCTTCACATTTTTTAGTACACCGTGAGCACCGGCCATGATGAGAAGAACTTTTTTATCTGATGATAATCCATATTTCTTATAGATCATCGATTTTGGCACGTCTGCTTCAAACTGTGGTCTAATAGGAATACCTGTCACCTTGACATCGCTTGGATGTGTGCCGATTTCCACTAATTTTTGTTTCACATAATCGGTTGCAACATAGTATCGGTCGATGTTTTCATGTACCCAAATCTTATGGAGACAAAAATCTGTCATGACATTAAAAGTCGGAATCACTTTACCTGTTTTGTTTCGGTATTCTGGTACCACAATCATTGGGAATGTAATAATGATGATGTCCGGATTGTGTAACTGAATTAATTCATCGAGACGCTTATTTCCCATTTTTAAATAAATGTTAAATTTGCGTTTATTGTAAATTTTATCTACACCGTAATAAAACAAGCGATAAAATTGTTTCCCAATGGAAAAGCTCTTCAAGTATAAATATTGAGTCACTTCTGACACAATGGGATTCGATTCTTGATACAAATTAGAAACTACAACATGTTCAAACCCTTGGGATTTGCATTCATCATACAGTGTTTTTGCTACCTGCATATGTCCATTTCCATAATTTGCGGTCAAGATTAATATTTTTTTATTGGTATTCAAGAATATTCACCTCAAATGTAATCAACAACAACAAAACTTCGTACGAAAACTATTAATCTCATAGGTCTACATATACATAAAGATAACATATAAACAGTTAGAGCATATCATTCGTTACGAAAGAATTAAACTAATTTTAAAAAACAAACAGATTCAATTGATAATGGAAGACAGAGCCATTTGTATTTTAACACATTTTGACGATTTATCATCAGACCACAGTCTATTTTATTCCCAAACGTATGGTGTTTCTTGATAAACATAATAATTAAGCCAATTCATAAACAATAAGGTTGCATGGGCTTTCCAGCGATTTACTGGAATTAATGTGTCACCATCTTCTATAAAATAGTGGACAGGTTTTTGGACTGTATCATGTTTCAACAAATCTCTTTCATATTCCTGCATCAATGTATCTGTATCATATTCAGGATGTCCAGTTAAAAATACTTGTTTATCATCATCTGAAACAATTAAACAAACACCCGCTTCTTCAGACATACTCAAGACTTTCAAATTCGGCGTGTTTTTTAATTGTTCTGTATTAATATCTGTATGCCTAGAATGTGGGACATAGTATACTTCATCAAAACCTCTGACTAATCTTTCTTTTTTCTCTTTCACAATATGCTCAAATACGCCAAATTTTTTCTCGGGAAGCTTGATTTTTTCAATCCCGTAATGGTGATATAAACCTGCCTGTGCACCCCAGCAAATATGAAGGGTAGACGTCACATTGGTTTTACTCCAGTCCAAAATGTCCTGCAGTTCTTTCCAATAAGAAACTTCTTCAAAAGGTAAGTGCTCGATTGGTGCGCCAGTGATGATCATTCCATCAAATTTTTTATGGCGAATCGATTCAAAGGTCGTATAAAATTCATCTAGATGCTCTCTCGACGTATTCTTCGGTGTATGTGTACTTGGAATCAAAAACGTAAAGTACACTTGTAAAGGAGAATTTCCGAGCATTCTCAGCAGCTGCGTTTCAGTTTGTATTTTTTTTGGCATTAAATTTAAGATCACGATATTCAAAGGACGGATATCTTGCTTGAATGCCCTTGTCTCATCCATGACGAAAATATTTTCGCTCTCTAGTATTTGTTTTGCCGGCAGATGAACTGGTATGTTAATAGGCAACTCGCCACCCCCTGAACCAAAGCTAATTTCACTTCATTATAGGAACTTTCTGGCGATATTTCAATGTTTCAATTATGTTACAATGAAAAATAGAGCAAAAAAGAATGCTGTTTCTGTAAAAAAAGGAGGCCGTTTTGTTATGATCACAAAGCATTTATCAGATATTGACATTGCCCAAAAGGCTAAGCTGAGACCGATTCAAGACATCGCAGCAAAGCTGCAAATACATGACGAAGAATTAGAATGCTATGGTTTCACAAAAGCGAAAATTTCTTTGACTATTTTTGACCGTTTAAAGAAACAAAAAGAAGGACACGTGATTCTTGTCACTTCGATTAACCCTACGCCAGCAGGTGAGGGGAAATCCACCGTAACTGTCGGCCTTGGTCAAGCCTTCGAAAAAATTGGCAAAAAAGCGATCATTGCGATGCGTGAGCCATCATTAGGTCCTACAATGGGGATTAAAGGCGGAGCAGCGGGCGGAGGATATTCACAGGTGCTGCCAATGGAAGAAATCAATCTTCATTTCACAGGAGATTTTCATGCCATTACATCTGCACATAACGCCCTATCTGCATTTATTGATAACCATATCCATCACGGAAATGAACTCGGCATCGACACGCGCCGTATTGTGTGGAAGCGGGTGCTTGATTTAAACGATCGTGCATTAAGACAGGTCGTTGTCGGACTTGGCGGTCAGTTAAATGGGTATCCTAGAGAAGACGGATTTGATATTACAGTGGCTTCTGAAATGATGGCGATCCTCTGTTTAGCAGAAGACTTAAACGACTTAAAAAAACGTCTTTCTTCTATTGTTGTTGCCTATAATCAAGAAGGAGAGCCAGTCACTGTGGGAGCACTTGGATATGAAGGTGTTCTGACGTTACTTTTAAAAGATGCACTCAAACCGAACCTTGTTCAAACGATTGAAGGAACCCCAGCCCTTGTCCATGGCGGTCCTTTTGCTAATATTGCACATGGATGCAATAGTTTAATTGCAACCAAAATGGCAGCAAAATTAGCTGATTATGTCGTAACAGAAGCTGGATTCGGAGCAGATCTTGGAGCAGAAAAGTTCCTGCACATTAAAACAAGAGCTGGTGATTTCAAACCTGGTGCAGTTGTCATTGTGGCGACAGTGAGAGCATTAAAGATGCATGGCGGAATGAAGAAAACCGAACTCAAAGAAGAGAATGCACACGCCGTATTAGAAGGTATACATAATTTAGAAAAGCATATTGAAACCGTGCAAGCTTTTGGTCTTCCATATATCGTCGCGGTAAACCGGTTTATGACGGATACAAAAGAAGAGATTCAAGCGATAGAAGATTGGTGCGGCAAACATGGCCATCCAGTCAAAGCCGTGAATGTATGGGAAGAAGGGGGCGAAGGCGGGACAGCTCTTGCCGAGGAACTAGCGGCACTCATTGAAAAGAAAAAGAACAACTTTACCTATTTGTATGAAGAGAACGATTCCATCGAAGGAAAGTTATCTAAAGTGGCCAAAGTGGTTTACGGGGCAGACGGGGTCACGCTCACAACTAAAGCAAGAAAGCAGCTGGCTGCCATTGAGGAAAACGGCTGGGCTCATTTGCCGGTTTGTATGGCAAAAACACAATATTCTCTTTCGGATGATCCAGCTTTAATCGGCAGACCTAAAGGCTTTACCATTACGATTCGAGAGTTAAAACCATCTGTAGGAGCAGGGTTTATAGTAGCCTTAACCGGAAGCATTTTGACAATGCCTGGCTTACCTAAAAAACCTGCGGCTCTCGAAATGGATTTATTAGAAGACGGCAGTGTGACAGGACTCTTTTAAACGGGAGCATAAAAAGCGATTTTCTAAAAGAAGCATGTTACGATAGGAAAAAGTGAATCCTAGGAGGCTATGAGATGTCAATTTATGATATTCAGGTCAAGACCATTAACGGTCAGGAACAATCGATGGCAGATTATAAAGGAAAAGTGCTCATTATTGTAAATACAGCAAGCAAATGTGGGCTGACTCCTCAATTTAAACAATTACAAGAGCTATATGATCAATATCATGAAAAGGGCCTTGAAATTTTAGGATTTCCGTGTAACCAATTTATGAACCAAGAGCCAGAAGGAGAAGAAGCCATTCAAGAATTCTGTTCTTTGAATTATGGAGTGACCTTCCCTATGTTTGCGAAAGTAGATGTCAATGGCGAAGAGGCGCACCCGCTGTTCAAGCATTTAACAAGTGAAGCGAAAGGTGTGCTTGGGACAAAAACAGTGAAATGGAATTTCACAAAATTTATCGTGGACCAAGACGGAGAAGTTATTGAACGATTCTCGCCGAAAACACCACCAAAAGAATTAGAAAGCTCAATCATTGCTCTGCTTAACAAATAAGATGCTGACAGTCATGCAGCGAAAACAATTGGAGGCAGCTGCCTCCTTTGTTTCAGACAGGCTGAAGAATGAACCGACTGGACACGATGCGACTCATGTTGCTCGTGTGCGCCAGCTTGCCGTTCGTATTGCAAATCAGGAAGGCGGCTCTCTTTTTATCATCGAAATGGCGGCGATTGTACATGATGTCATTGATGAAAAGCTGTCAAGTGAATGGAAGGTCACTGAAAAGCAGCTTGAGAACCAGCTCCTTTTGTGGGAATTGGACACGCGGGATGTCCGCTATATCATGGACATTATTACAACGATGTCTTTTCGTCATCGGCATAAGCAGTTTAGGCCAATGACGTTAGAAGGGGCCATTGTTCAAGATGCGGATAGGCTGGATGCGATAGGAGCAAGCGGTATCGCTAGAGTGTTTACGTATGCTGGCGCAACAGGTGAGCCTCATTATACAGAGGACACGCAGCAGGGCTCTGTGCTAAAGCATATGGAAGAAAAACTGCTCAAATTAAAAGACTTGATGAACACTCATGCAGGAAAGCAGCTTGCTGATGAGCGGCATGAATTGATGAGTTTATTTATCAAGAAGTGGAAAGAAGAATGCGGCCTTACAGATGAGTAGGGTCTTTATGTATGTAAGGAGGATATATCAATGAAAATAACAGCAATAGAACCAACGCCAAGTCCGAATACCATGAAGGTTATTTTGACAGAAGCACTTGCCGGTGGTAAAAGCAACAACTACAAAAAGGATCAAAAAGACGAAGCGCCAGAAATGATTAAGCGTATTTTAAGCATTGAAGGTGTAAAAGGGGTTTATCATGTTGCAGATTTCTTAGCGGTTGAGCGAAATGCAAAGTTTGACTGGCAGGGAATTTTACAACAGGTCAGAGAAGCCTTTGGACAAGAAACAGAAGGTCTTCAGGAAGGATCGCAGTCAGGCGATGACACATTTGGTGAAGTGAAAGTGTTTGTCCAAATGTTTAATGGGATTCCAATGCAGGTCAAACTGTCAGACGGTGAAAGAGAAGAGCGGTTTGGCATGCCTGAACGTTTTCAAGCAGCCATTTTAAAGCTTAGAAGCAGCTCAGACAATGTCGTGTTTGAACGTGTGTGGAAAGAACACGGCGTTCGTTTTGGAGAATTTGCTGATATCGGTCAGGAAGTCACAGAAGAGCTGCAAGCAGCCTATGATGACGAGCGTTTAGCTCGATTAACAGAGGCGGTTAAAGAAGGGCAGGAAGCTGTAGATAGACAGGTGAACCGAAAGGCATATGATGTAACAGAAGACATGCTGCAAGAGGAAGATTGGAAAAAACGTTTTGCCCATTTAGAGCAAATGCAGCCAGAGCTAAAGGATATACCTGTTTTAATGAAAGCAATGGAGGATCCCAAAACGTCTATTCGCAGACAAGCTGTTGTGAATGCTGGCATGATTGAAGATCCTGCCATTCTGCCTATTTTATATAAAGGGCTCGAAGACAAAACAGTGACGGTCCGCAGAACGGCTGGCGACTGTATTTCTGACCTTGGTGATCCAAGTGCTATCGAAGCCATGATCGCAGCATTAAAGGACCCGAGTAAGCTTGTCCGCTGGCGTGCAGCTATGTTCCTTTATGAAGAAGGGGACGAAACGGCACTTGAAGCATTAAAAGAAGCAGAGCAAGACCCTGAGTTTGAAGTCAGTCTCCAAGTGAAAATGGCGATTGAGCGCATTGAGCATGGAGAAGAAGCAAAAGGCTCTGTGTGGAAGCAAATGACAGAAAGTAGAAAGAATGCATCAGAATGATGAGAAAGATGAACAAGCTGCCAATGAAAAGCAGCTTGTTTTTCTAAAAACGATAGACAGAAAAATTTTTTTAGAAAAATTATTTTGAATATTGTTGAAATATGCGAAAAAACTCTATATAGTAGTACCAATATAGAATATTGGAGGTCAGATTTTATGACACGAACCTTGCTGAGCGCTTGCTTCAGCAGCCATGTTAGTCATCGGTCATTCATAGGTGGCTAAATAAACAGAAAATTTGTAAAATAAAATCAACTCAAAATCATGCAGTCAACAAGACTTGTAGTATAGGAGGCTTTTTAAACAGATGGCAGAACTACGCAGTAATATGATTAAACAGGGAATCGACAGAGCACCTCACCGAAGCTTACTAAGAGCGGCGGGGGTAAAGGATGAGGATTTCGGCAAGCCATTTATTGCCGTATGTAATTCCTATATTGATATTGTCCCAGGACATGTCCATCTTCAGGAATTCGGGAAGATTGTGAAAGAAGCCATTCGTGAAGCTGGCGGAGTGCCATTTGAATTCAATACGATTGGCGTCGATGATGGAATTGCCATGGGTCATATCGGGATGAGATATTCATTGCCAAGCCGTGAAATCATTGCTGACTCTGTGGAAACCGTCGTATCTGCTCATTGGTTTGATGGAATGGTTTGTATTCCTAACTGCGATAAAATCACACCAGGAATGATGATGGCAGCGATGCGCGTGAATATCCCGACTGTCTTTGTGAGCGGGGGACCGATGGAAGCGGGTAGAACAAGTGATGGCAGAAAAATTTCTCTTTCTTCTGTGTTTGAAGGCGTTGGTGCATACCAGTCAGGTAAAATCAATGAAGAGGAATTAAATGAATTAGAGCAGTTTGGCTGTCCAACCTGCGGATCTTGTTCAGGTATGTTTACAGCTAACTCAATGAACTGTTTAGCGGAAGCACTCGGGATTGCTCTTCCTGGAAATGGAACGATTTTGGCGACATCACCAGAGCGAAGAGAATTTGCGAAGAAGTCTGCAAAACAACTCATGGAGCTCATCAAAAAAGATATTAAACCACGGGATATTGTCACTGAAAAAGCAATTGATAATGCATTTGCATTAGATATGGCACTTGGTGGTTCAACCAATACCGTTCTTCACACATTGGCAATTGCGAATGAAGCAGGTGTTGAATATTCACTTGAACGTATCAATGAGGTAGCAGAACGTGTGCCTCATTTATCGAAACTTGCTCCAGCTTCAGACGTTTATATTGAGGATTTACATGAAGCAGGCGGCGTTACAGCGGCACTAAATGAATTGTCTAAAAAAGAAGGAGCTCTTCATTTAGATACAATGACCGTCACTGCGAAAACGCTTGGCGAGAACATTGCGGGGCATGAGGTAAAAGATTATAACGTCATTTATCCAATTGACAAGCCATTTACTGAAAAAGGCGGCTTAGCCGTTTTATTTGGAAACCTTGCGCCAGATGGAGCCATCATTAAAACGGGCGGGGTACAAGACGGGATCACACGCCACGAGGGGCCTGCGATCGTATTTGAATCCCAGGAAGAAGCCCTTGAAGGTATCATTAATAGAAAAGTAGAAGCAGGACATGTTGTCATCATTCGCTACGAAGGACCTAAAGGCGGACCTGGCATGCCTGAAATGCTTGCACCTACTTCACAAATCGTCGGCATGGGTCTTGGACCAAAGGTTGCTTTAATTACAGACGGACGTTTTTCCGGCGCTTCTCGCGGATTGTCTATTGGACACGTCTCTCCAGAGGCAGCTGAGGGCGGCCCGCTTGCCTTTGTTGAAAATGGTGACCATGTCGTTGTCGATATCGAGCAGCGCATTTTAAGCGTAGATGTTCCAGAGGAAGAATGGGAAAGAAGAAAAGCAAACTGGAAAGGCTTTGAGCCAAAAGTAAAAACGGGTTATCTTGCTAGATATTCAAAACTTGTGACATCAGCCAATACAGGCGGAATCATGAAAATTTAATCTGATATCGAACATTTGAAAATTGGCTCTCTCTATAGTATCCTTTATTCACAACATAAGGATTATAGAGGGGGCTTTTTTATGTCAATGGCATATGAAGAATACATGCGCCAGCTCGTTGTACCGATGCGTCAAGAGCTGACAAGTGCAGGATTTCAAGAACTAACAACGGAAGAAGAAGTAGAACAAACGATGCAAGAAGCAGAAGGAACGACATTTGTCGTTGTCAATTCTGTATGCGGGTGCGCTGCCGGCTTAGCACGCCCAGCTGCTACACAAGCTGTGATGAAGGCAGAAAAAACACCAGATCGAATTGTCACAGTTTTTGCTGGTCAGGACAGGGAAGCAACGGCAAAAATGAGAGAATACTTCACAGGCGAAGAGCCATCGTCTCCATCTATGGCACTTTTAAAAGGAAATGAACTCGTTCATTTTATTCCGCGTGACGAAATTGAAGGTCATGAAATGGAAGACATCATGAACAACGTCTTATCTGCATTCGAAAAACATTGCTAATACACATGTTGAAATGTCCTGTGATCAAATCAGGGCATTTTTTCTTGATCATGATGGAGGAACCGCATGCTTATCACAACAAGCTTTAGAGCAAATGAACAAACAATTGAAACAGCAAAAGCCCTTGCAGAGGATTTACATGGTGAGTATGTAGAAAGGCGCAAACAATCCGTCAAGCAGCTTGCGATGAAACGAGGAGACGTCCTTGTTGTGGGGAAAGAAAGATTCGAATGGTATCAGCCAAATGGTGAAAAGTTCTTCTTCCATCCAAGCTCAGCGATGTTCAGGGTGAAGCGGCTCATGCGCGGAGAAAAGGATCCTTTAATCGAAGCCACGCAGCTTCAGCCGGGCGATTCCTTTTTAGATTGTACGCTTGGCTTAGGATCAGATGCCATTACAGCAAGCCTACGAGTAGGTACGGATGGAAGGGTCGTCGGTATCGAAAAGAATCCGATGACAGCATTGCTAGTGCGAGAAGGTCTAAATACATGGGAGACAGGAGTAAGAGAGGCCGATGAAGCGATGAAGCGGATATCTGTTGTAAGTGGAGACAGTATCGAGCAGCTAAAAAAGCTCTCTGATGAATCATTTGATGTCGTCTATTTTGACCCGATGTTTGAGGAGACGATTCAAGAATCTGCAAGTATCGCACCGCTCCGTCATGCGGCAGAGCACCACTTTGACCACGAAACAGCCGTCCAAGAAGCACTGAGAGTGGCGAGAAAAAGAGTGGTTTTAAAAGATCATTGGAAAAGTACCCGATTTCTAGCAGACTCCTATCAATTTCACGTTTTAAAACGAAAAACCGCCCAATTTCATTATGGATATATTGAGAAAGAAAAAAGCCCTCGCTAAAGGTTCAGGTGTGCAGACAATTCTTTTTAATTCCTGTCAATCATCTAAAAAAGCCCTTATTCAGGGCTTTTAATCTGTAATCTCCATATAGACAAAATAAAATAATGTCAGCAAGGAAGCCGTAATAAAAAACCCTTCAAGCATACCCATTCCTCCCAAATTTTAGTCGCCCTTACTGCCATTGTAAACGTTTTATTATAAAAAAGAAAGTCTCAAATCGGTGACCAAATTGAATGACTGAAAATTCATTATATGCTAGAATAGCAGTATGATAACTTATGGAAGGAATTAGATATCATGAAGATGTGGATGAGAAAAACGCTTGTTGTGCTCTTTACGATTGCAACTTTTGGTTTAGTCTCTCCTCCGTCGGCTTTGATGACAGACAAGCCCTCTGAACTTTCTTCATCTGATCAAACGCCTTATACAGCTGTTTATGATACATCAGATGAATTGCGCAGCTGGGAACTAACGCAAGAGGAAAGCAAAGAGCAGATAGACCCCTTTGAGCAATATAAGCAAGAGGTGCTGTCAAGTGCAGAAAATCAATCCTTTCTCAAATTTGGCCGTAAAATCACACCTGTCATTGAGGACGAGTACAGAGAAGAGATTCAGCCGAAGATTGAACAAGTGTTAACCGACTATTTAACAAATTTCAAAGATGACGAAAAATTTCAAGATGTTGTGATAACTGATCAGCCTTCAAGCGGAAATGGCGAAAAAATCTTCCACATTTACAACCGCAAGACCGGAGAAGATTTGCTCCGTTTTCATGTCAGAAGAGATCAGCCGCCTCACAGCGGATATTGGTTTAACTTTCATTACCATACAGCAGAAGATGGATTCCAGACGCATCATGAACTCGGTAATATTTACTGGGACAAAAACACCCCGCCGAGCTGGATGAGCCACTAGAAGGAGATGTCATGCCAATTGAAAAAATATACAATGAACGAAATGGTGCAGATTACAAAACAAATGTTAAACGATCGCGGAGTGAAAATTGAAGATATCGCACACATTGTGCTGAAGCTCCAAGAAAAATATCATCCAAACCTTCCACTTAGTGTCTGTATTGAAAATGTTGAAAAAGTGCTGAATAAAAGAGAAATTGTCCATGCAGTTTTAACAGGACTTGCCCTTGATCAGCTGGCAGAAAAAAAGCTTTTGCCAGAACCTTTACAGCACTTAGTTGAAACAGATGAGCCGCTATATGGAATTGATGAGATTATTCCGCTTTCCATTGTCAATGTATATGGATCAATCGGTTTGACCAACTTCGGTTATTTAGATAAAGAGAAATTTGGTATTATTCGTGAATTAGATGAAGGCCGTCCAGGTGAAGTGCATACTTTCCTTGATGACCTAGTCGCTGCACTTGCCGCAGCAGCTGCAAGCCGTATTGCTCACTCACACCAAGATATTAAGGATGAAGAGCAGGAACGAGTGAATCAAGCATAAAAAGAAAAACATGTCTGCTCATCATGCAGGCATGTTTTTTTGGTTTCAAGAAAAGCTGAAATAAGGTAAACTACAAAAAGAACATAAATAAAGGATGAAAAAAATGAAACAATACAAAGAGTTATGCCGTCATGTATTACAGCACGGGGATGAAAAAGGTGACAGAACGGGTACAGGTACAATCAGCACGTTCGGTTACCAGATGAGATTTGATTTACAGGAAGGGTTTCCTCTTTTAACCACAAAGAAATTACACCTGAAATCAATCATTCATGAGTTGCTTTGGTTTTTAAAAGGTGATACAAATGTCAAATATCTTCAAGAAAATGGTGTCCGGATTTGGAACGAATGGGCAGATGAAAATGGAGAGCTGGGCCGTGTGTACGGTGCACAGTGGAGATCATGGGCGAGCGGAGACGGCGAGACAGTGGATCAGATCGCAAAGCTGATTCATGATATTGAGCACAACCCGAATTCAAGACGACTGATCGTCAGTGCTTGGAACCCGGGGGAAATTGATCAAATGGCGCTGCCTCCTTGTCATTGTCTGTTTCAATTTTACGTATCAAACGGGAAGCTTTCCTGCCAGCTATATCAAAGATCGGCAGATATCTTTTTAGGCGTGCCATTTAATATCGCTTCATATGCTCTTCTAACGATGATGATTGCCAAAGTCACAAATCTTGAGCCAGGAGAGTTTATTCATACACTCGGAGATGCTCATATTTACCAAAATCATCTTCCACAGGTGAAAATGCAGCTAGAGCGCGAGGAACGTACGCTTCCTACGCTTCGTATTACGAGAAATGTAAAAAGCATTTTTGATTTTACCTTTGATGATTTTGTGCTTGAGAACTATGATCCGCATCCGCATATTAAAGGAGAAGTCAGTGTATGATTTCCATGATTGCGGCGACAGGAGAAGATAGAGTCATTGGTCAAGATAATCAAATGCCTTGGCATTTACCAGCAGATTTAGCGTATTTTAAAAAAGTCACAGGCGGTCATACGATTGTCATGGGCAGAAAAACCTTTGAATCGATTGGACGAGCGCTGCCTAACCGCCGAAACATTGTGCTGACCACAAGTTCTTCTTTTAAAGCAGAAGGATGCGAGGTTGTTCATTCAATTGCTGACATTTTGGCAATTGCGGAAAGCGAGACAGAGCTATTTATCATTGGCGGGTCTAAGCTGTATGAAGAAATGATGCCATATGCGGATCGTCTCTATATCACGCACATTCACCATGCGTTTGAAGGAGACCGCTATTTCCCGTATTACAATGAAGATGAATGGACGATTGTATCACGCGAAAAAGGCCATCGTGACGAAAAGAACCCCTACAATTATGAATTTGTCGTCTATGACAAAAAAGGATAAGTGAGTAGGAGGAGTACGGTTGTTTCGTTATTGGTTTTTAACGATTTATGTTGTTGTATCCTTTTTAAAAAGTATGAGGCATTTGTACGATCATGAATTAACGGATCCACGCATTTCCTATACGAAACGAATGCATCTCATTCATGAGCATGCAAAAAGGTTTGCCCGGGGATGTATTGATCAATCAGGATCAGTCATGACCATTCATCAGCAAAAGAAGCTGCCAGATGGCCCGGTTATTTATGTCACAAAAGAGCTGAATCCAGTCACGACGACATTATTGATCGGCCACCTTGAGAAGCCATTTGCTTTTATGGCAAAGCCGAAGCTCTTTCGGTATCCGATTTTAAAAAAATGGCTGAAAAAAATGGCGGTTATCCATCAGAATCAAACGGATGAGGTCTTATTAGAAGAAGCAAAGGAAAGAATCATGTCTGGGCAGAGTCTATTGCTTTCAGAAGCGTATCGTCACATTGCAGAAGCACTTGCTGAAGAATACGATTGTCCGCTTGTACCGATTGAAACTAGCGGAACGGATCGTCTTTTAACTGGGAAGATCGTGAAAAGACTGCGTCCTGTTAATGTCGATATTCATATTAAAGCTCCTGTCATGATCAGTGATTACGCACAAAAGCGTGCATAGAAAAAACCAGCATCCGAATAGTGGATGCTGGTTTTTTTCATGCAGCAGGAATGTTTACGCAATAGAATAAAATACAGAAGAACATCGAGGCGCTGCCGCCGAGAACAAAGCTGTGCCAAATCGCATGATGATAGGGGATTTTTCGCCAAATATAAAAGATGGTTCCGACTGAATATAATATACCGCCTAACAGCAAGAGTCCAAAACCTGCACCTGTTAATTGGATATAAAGCGGTTTGATGGCAATGATGATCATCCAGCCCATCAATAAATAGACAAGGGTAGATACGATAATAAAGCGTTTGACGAAAAAGATTTTAAAGACAATCCCACCAGCAGCAAGCGCCCATACAATCGCAAGGAGCGTATAACCCAGTGCACCTTTTAGTGGTCCAAGTAAAAAGGGTGTATATGTACCAGCAATCAATACATAAATAGCCGAGTGGTCGAGGATTTCAAAAATATCTTTTGTTTTTTTGTGCCGAATGCTATGAAGCAGGGTTGAGCTTAAATAGAGCAGCAGCATGGATGCACCAAATATCGAAAAACTGATAATGTCTGTGACGGTGCCGTATTGAACAGCGAATAAGACGAGAAACACAATAGCTGGAATGGATAAAATAACACCAATGCCATGTGTAATGGCGTTTGCAATTTCTTCTTTTACAGTAAACAATGGATGTCCTCCTTTTATTGAACCGGTATATAACCATCAAGCGACTTCAGGAATGAAAGACCTTCAAGTGTAATCTTCGTTCCGGCCCTGCCTTTTCCTTTCGTCACGTATGCTTTTTTCTCAAGATCATCTAAGCGGTTTCGCACCTGCTGAGGGGTCAGCGGGATGTCTCCTTGTTTGCTTAATTCAGACAAGATGCGCCTGCTGGCTGCTTCTCCTTTTTCATTGAGAGATTTAATGGCTTCCAGCAAGAAAACAAACTCTTGTTTTTCCATTAGTGTGAGCTGGTGTTCTTCCTTTTTACCTTTCACGACTGAGGGAAGAGGTGCTAACACAAAGGGCGGTAAATGATGTAAAAATACCGTGTGGCCTTCGAGTATGGACGCAGCGTAATGAACGATATTTTTGAGTTCTTGGACATTTCCTTCAAATGGATACAGCTGCAAGGCTTCCCAAACACTTGGATCAATATCAGGTGCCATGTTCAGCTTTTGAAAGAAAGCATTTGTTAACACAGGAATATCTGTTTTTCGTTCGGCTAAAGCTGGAAGGGCCAAATGAAGAACATTCAGACGATAAAACAGCTCGGGTAAAAAGGTAGAAGAAACCCTGAGTGCCTCTATTGATAAAGACGAAGAAGCGATTACTTTTGTTGCAGGTGACGTTTCTAGAAAGTGAATGACCTGGTGCTGCATAGAAATACTTAATGCACCGATTTCATCTAAATAAAGAATTTGATTGTTTTTTTCTGTGAAGGCTTTCTGTAAGGTTTCTTCATTCAAGATGGGACAATACATGTGTGTCAGTGATGCGTGTGGAACAGATACGTTCGCCATTTCTTGGGCGAATAGCGTTTTGCCTGTGCCGATGTCTCCTGTTATCAAGACCGGCTGTTCGTTTTTCGAAAATTGTTTTGCCAGATGAATTGCATGCTTGATATCTTGATGATCTCCATAGATAGACGCGAATGATTGAGTGGCCATTGGGTGATTCCTTTCTTTATGGTTCTAATTGGTTCAATTGTAACACCCAATTAAAACAAATGTACAGGAAAACGAAAAAGTTTATAAAATTTATGATGGATCGATGATCTATTGGTTTATTTTTTGAATATTCATGTTATAATGACAAATTAAATAAGGTTAAAGAGAAAGGATCTTGTACATGAAACCGTTGCTCAAAGAAAATACGCTAATTCAAGTGAAAGACATCTTAAAAGCCCATCAAAATTTGAAGGATGTAGTCATTCATACACCACTTCAAAAAAATGAGCGACTTTCTGAACGATATGAATGCAATGTCTACTTAAAAAGAGAGGATCTTCAAGTAGTTCGTTCCTTTAAATTAAGAGGCGCTTTTAATAAAATGAGCCAGCTTCCAAAAGATAAACTAGAAAATGGCATTGTCTGTGCAAGTGCTGGAAATCACGCGCAGGGTGTTGCCTATTCTTGTAAATATTTAGGCATCCATGGGAAAATCTTTATGCCTGCTACGACGCCAAGGCAAAAAGTATCACAAGTGGAGCTG
This sequence comes from Bacillus sp. Je.9.29.b, assembly GCF_051129925.1. Lineage (NCBI taxonomy): Bacteria > Bacillati > Bacillota > Bacilli > Caryophanales > Bacillaceae > Bacillus > Bacillus sp. Je.9.29.b. The sequence goes on along the minus strand of NZ_JBCPSO010000006.1, from coordinate 111,209 downwards.
TTCGGAAAAGAATATGTTGAAATTATCTTAACCGGAGATACGTTTGATGATTCGTATCATGAAGCCGTAAAATGCGGAGATGAAGAGAAGCGCGAATTTATCCATCCGTTTGATGATCTGGATGTGATGGCAGGACAAGGAACGACTGCTGTCGAAATCTTAAATGATATCGAAGTGGAGCCTCACTTTTTATTTGCAAGTGTCGGAGGTGGAGGTCTGTTATCTGGTGTTGGTACATATATCAAAAATATCTCACCAGAAACCGAAATCATTGCAGTCGAACCGCTTGGCGCAGCTTCACTGCATGCCTCACATGAGAAGGGCGAGGTTGTGACACTTGATTCGATTGATAAGTTTGTAGACGGAGCAGCGGTTCAGCGGATTGGCGAAAAGACGTTTACATCGCTTCAGTCTGTTGTCGATAAAATCAGTCTTGTACCAGAAGGGAAAGTATGTACAACGATTTTAGAGCTGTATAATCAATGTGCGATTGTAGCAGAACCGGCTGGCGCATTGCCGATCGCAGCATTAGATGCCCATCGCGAGGAGATCAAAGGGAAAAATGTTGTCTGTATTGTCAGTGGAGGAAATAATGACATCGGCAGAATGCAGGAAATCAAAGAACGCTCGATGATCTATGAAGGGCTTCAACATTACTTTATTGTCAATTTTCCGCAAAGAGCAGGAGCGCTTCGGGAATTTTTAGATGAAGTATTAGGGCCAAATGACGATATCTCACGCTTTGAATATACGAAAAAGAATAACCGAAGCAAAGGTCCTGCGCTAGTCGGCATCGAATTGAAAGAAAGAGATGACTATGCAGCGCTGATTGAGCGGATGGATAAAAAAGGCTTCCACTATGTTGAAGTGAATAAAGATCAAGATTTATTCCACCTATTTATTTAGGCTTAACAGATAATTGGAAAAGAGGATTGATCGTTTGTGCTGCTCAAAACAATATGTTTTAGACGGATGGATGGAGCTCAGATCAAGGTAACAGAAGTCCCTGTTCTAAAGGGAGATGAGACGTATTGTTTCATGCTCACCTTTAGACTTGAAGCTTTCTTGAAAAAAGTCTATGTATCTAAAGGAAAGAGAGCTGTGTACTCTTTCAGAGAGGATGTGAAACGTAACGTCAAGTGGAGCACATATGAACAGATCTATCAGGAGCCTACACTGAAACACAATGCGTAAGCAGGAATCTTTGTCAAAAGGGGTAAGCAGCCATTTTGAAATGGCCGCTGCTCAGTTTGGCAAGGATTTTTTTCGTGACATGAAGAAAATGTGACAATTTCAAAAACGTTAGGTCAGTTGTTTTCAAGTGTGCAGGAAATAAGGTAATATCATAAGTAAAGACTAAGACAGCAAGGATGAGACGATAGTGAAACAAATTAAAATTGTAACAGATTCAACTGTGGACCTTCCGCAAGAAAAAATCAATGATCTTTCCATTCACGTGATTCCGCTCAATATCTCCATTTCTGGAGTTGATTATATTGACCGAGTGAATATACAGCCAGATGAATTTATTGAAAAAATGGAGGCCGCTGAGGAACTGCCGAAAACGTCTCAACCTGCGATCGGTCAATTTGTCGAATTATATGAAAAGCTGACGGCAGATGGAAGCGAAGTGATCAGTATCCATTTAACTGGTGGAATGAGTGGTACTGTTCAAACTGCTGAAAGCGCTTCGAAAATGGTAGATGGAAATATCACGGTGATTGATTCGAATTTTATTTCCTATGGATTAGGATTTCAAGTCATCAAAGCAGCAGAACTAGCCAAAAAGGGTGCAAGCCGTGAAGATATTATCACAGAATTAGATAAAATCCGTCATCAAACAAAGCTATATGTCACGATCGATACATTAGAAAATCTCGTCAAAGGCGGCAGAATTGGAAGAGGAAAGGCGCTGATCGGCTCACTTCTTCACATCAAACCAATTGCCAGCTTAACAGACGGGGTATATACGCCAGAAGCAAATGTGAGAAGCTACTCTGCGCTTGTCCGCCATCTGACAAAACAGTATGTACAGGCGGTGAAGGGAAAAACAGTTCAAGCCATTGGGATAGCACATGCTGATGCATTAGAACTCGCTGAAAAGCTAAAAAAAGCGCTGCTTGATCACACACCTGAAGCACTGATTGACATCGCCTACACAACACCGATTATTTCGTGTCATACTGGAAAGGGCGCAATAGGCTTTACTTTTTATACCGATTGATAGAAAAAGGGGATGGACATATCATGTATAGAAAAAGGGGAGCCTTACTTAGTGCGCTTATGATGATAAGCGTGCTTCTTTTAGTCTCATGTTCAAATGGGCAAATCAAGGATGCTTTAAATTATCAAATAGAGCCGTTTGAGTTTGAAAATCAAGATGGCCAAAAGGTGTCATTGGATGATTTGAAGGGGAAAGTATGGGTAGCTGATTTTATTTTCACAAGCTGTGAAACGATTTGTCCGCCGATGACTGCTCATATGACAGAGCTGCAAAAACGGTTAAAAGAAGAAAAATTGGATGCGCATATTATTTCCTTTAGCGTGGACCCAGAGGTCGATTCACCTAAAAAGCTAAAGGAATTTGCAAAAGCCTATCCATTGTCCTTTAAAAATTGGGATTTTCTCACTGGGTATTCACAGTCAGAAATTGAAAAATTCGCAATGAAAAGTTTTAAAACCATTGTAAAAAAACCTGAAGATGAAGACCAAGTGATTCATCAGTCCCTGTTTTTTCTTGTCAATCAAGATGGGAAAGTGATGAAAAACTATGATGGGGTGCAAAACACACCTTATGATGACATCATCAAGGACATCAAAACGCTGAACCGAAGCTAGCATAAGGATGTTCAAATGGGCGAAAACATGATACACTTTTTTAATCAGAAAAAGGAGGGACATCATCGTTTGAAGGCTCGTTTGATTTTGATTGTGATGTCTCTAGCTTTTGTTCTTTCTGCATGTTCCGCGCAAGAGGCTGGCATAAAGGATAAACTAGAAGACACACCAAAAGTAAAAGAACATATTACCATCGCAGCGGTTGGAGATTCTTTAACAGAAGGAATCGGAGATCAAGATAAAAAAGGCTATGCAGGCATGACCCGTGACAAGATAGAAGCAGTGGAAGGCGTGCAGTCTGTCACATTAAAAAACTATGCCATTAAAGGCAGTAGAACAGTAGATTTATTAAAAAGATTAAAAGAAAAAAAGGTGCAGGACGGACTGAAAGACGCTGACTATATTTTCTTTACGATCGGCGGGAATGATCTCATGCATGTTGTCCGTCAAAATGTGCTTAATTTGACGTTTGCTCCTTTTCAAAAAGAGCAGGGTCCTTTTGAAGAGCGCTTTAAAACCATTCTTGCTCAACTGAGAGAACAGAATGATCATGCGAAAATCATGTATGTCAGCATGTACAATCCTTTTAAATTCAGTTTGTCTGAGCTGCGAGATATTGATGAAGTCGTTCAAGACTGGAATGCCGCTGCCAAAAAGGAACTCAAAAAAGACGGCAATGCGGATATGGTCAATGTAGCAGATTTATTTGAAGAAGGTTCTGATGAAAAATTACTGGCAGAAGATGATTTCCACCCAAACCAAAAGGGGTACTCTCTTATGGCAAATCGTTTATTCTCCGAAGTGAAAAAAGAAGGACTGCCGAAGGAATAGGGTGAAACAGATGAAAAAATGGAAAAGCTTATTTTTTATTTTACTTGCAATCAATCTATTGATTGTGATTGGCTGCGGTATTTTGATGCTGCTGCCAGGCGGTCAATCCGCTTCAACCAAAGAAGTGAAAAGCGAATATGCTTTTAATATATCCAGCTCAAAGGAATCACTCACCAGCTTTGTGAATGATTATTTGAAAAATCAAGGATCAAATGATATGCCAGACTTTCATGTAGCAATCGATCAAGATGTGAAAGTAACAGGCGCAATTAAAGCTTTCTCTTCAACGATTGATGCAAACGTCTCATTTACGCCAACTGTTGAAGATAATGGTGATGTGCTTTTGAAAGTGGATGACTTTTCAATTGGACAATTGAGCATTCCGATTAGTTTTGTTTTAAGCTACATGGGTCAGTTCTATGAGCTGCCAGAGTTCGTTCATGTAAAACCGGATCAAAAAACGGTTGAAGTGCGTCTTTCAGAAATGCCGCTGACGAATGATATGTATGTGAAAGCAAACAAAATTGATCTACAGAACGATGAAATTGAATTTTCATATTATCATCCAAAGCAATAGAACGTGTGAGTCAGGAGTGAAATCATGAAGCGAGTCTATCAATATTTTAGTTTACTGTCGTTTTTATTTGCTGCGTACTTCGGCATAACAGCTGCCAATGCTTTAAAAGCAGAAAATATCGATCAGTTTTACTTAAATATTGCCTACTGTGCATTATTTCTTGGCACGATGATTCTTGCTTTTGATTTTCAAAAGCAAGAAAAAGCTGAAGATGTCTCGTAAGGAGCCTTTTCCATTTTAGGAAAGGCTCTTTTTTATAGTTGGCGAGACAAGACCACCTTTGCCATAAGTTCAGGTTCTCCGTTCGCAAAACCATGAAGCAGAATCAGGTATGCACACTTTGTTTGCAGATGAACTTTTGGGATATCAAGCAGTACACTTTGAGTGCCGGCGGCTTTCAATTCAAAATGATATTTATTTGGGGAGAAATGATGAATGTGGGTGCTGTTTACATAATCAAGCTCCTTCGATATAACCCCTTGGTCTCGTTCATATATATCTATAGAAGGAAGGTCCGGAGACAGCTGTACAAATGTAAGTGCTGAGAGGTCTTCTTGTTTGATCAAAGCAGCCTGCTGCTCAGTCAAGAGTGCAAAGCCTGCACGGGCACCTGTGATACATAATGTGTAGACCTCGCCGCTCTTAAAGCGAATGCGGGAATGAAGAATTCTCTCATTTGTAGCCAGTTTGAACACTTCTATTTCATACATTCCCTCATCCCACTCCATATAAGCGGTCAAATGGCTGTAAGGCATTGGTTTCATTACCTGCTTCCGGTTCACATAAACAGCGAGCTCACTGAGATCTGGTGCAGCGTGAAATAATCGAATAAAGGCTTTTGATGAAGGGCTGCTTTGAAGATGCTCGTAGGTGTCAGCGAATGTCCGATATGGAAAGTCATGATAAAAGAGCTGCTGCATGTCATCAATCCCTTCTTTCTCATGCAATGGTGTTTTTTGTAGCGTATGCATGAAAAAGACGATCTGTATAGGCAAAAGAAGCATAGAAAAAAGCCTGACGTATTCCGTCAGGCCGGCATGTTAAGAAGGAGAAGAATATTGATGATATTCAGCTAGTTTAATGAACGTTTTTTCATCCTCAATTAAACCACAAACGCCGCACTGGACTTTCATTTGAGGACCTTGATAGCTCAAGTGAAAGGGAGACAGCTGTTCTCCTTCGTATCTTTCGACAACTGCTCCTGTTGCTGGATCTAGCTTGACAGGTTCTGAAAGCTGCTCAATGAGATTAAAGCGCGTTCTGTTTGTTTTACAGTTTGGACAAAGGTAAGGGCTTGTCATGGTTCATTCCACCTCTTTTTATCCGTAGCATGTCCTGAGCGCTAAAATCTATGCTTAATCCTTTTGACTTTTATCCAGCTTTTTAAATAATTTGATCATGGTTTTTAGTTCTTCGTCATCAAATGATTCAAATCGCTCCATAAAGTATTCCGTTTTCTTTTTCTCAAAATGCTCAGTAATTTCCTTACCCTTATCGGTTAAGTGGATTTTGATGATGCGGCGGTCCTCTTTTGAGCGGATACGGGTAATCCAGCCTTTTTCTACGAGTGTGTCAGTCACAGCGGTAATATGACTTGCTGACACTCCAAGAATGGAAGCGAATTCCGTTACTTTTTTTGCACCTTGCTCACGGAGCAGATTTAAAATAAGAAATTCATTCCGAGATAATTCGTTTTCGAGCAGGCTGTTAATTTCATAACGGATCTGCTTAAATACGGTTCTCAGTAAAGTGTCCATTTCGTACATCATTTGTTTTCTTTGTTCCAATCATTAAACCCCCATTATATTTTAAAGATACGACGTAATGCTTTCTTTTATTTTGGTATACAAGTCGTATCATTTTCATTATTTTTTATCATGTTATAATATGATGATACCATTTTTTAAATGAAGGGGGCACTAATATGTCTGAAAAACAAGAATTAGCCACATTTGCAGGAGGCTGCTTCTGGTGTATGGTTAAACCTTTTGATGAACAGCCGGGCATTATCAAAGTTGAATCAGGGTATACTGGCGGACATACAGTGAATCCGACCTATGAGGAAGTATGTACAAATACAACGGGACATAGAGAAGCGGTTCAAATCACGTTTGATCCTGACGTGTTTCCATATGAGAAGCTGCTAGAGCTGTATTGGCAGCAAATAGACCCAACAGACGATGGCGGGCAATTTGGTGATAGAGGGGAATCTTACCGTACAGGTATTTATGTTCATCATGACCAGCAGCGAAAGCTTGCAGAAGCATCGAAAGAGCAGCTGAGCCACAGCGGGATTTTCAAAAAGCCAATCGTTACAGAAATTTTAGACGCAGGTCCTTTTTATCCAGCAGAGGAATATCATCAGCATTATTATAAGAAAAACAAAATGCACTACGAACGATATCATGTCGGGTCGGGCAGAGCCGGTTTTATTGAGTCCCATTGGAGTGATAAATAATGGCAAATGAAAAAGAAAAGCGTATAAAAGAATTAAACCGCATGCAGTACGAAGTCACGCAAAATAATGGCACAGAGCCGCCATTTCAAAATGAATTTTGGGATCATAAAGAAGAAGGTATCTATGTGGATATCGTTTCAGGAAAGCCGCTTTTTTCTTCTTTAGATAAGTTTGATGCCCACTGCGGATGGCCAAGTTTTACAAAACCGCTTGAAGAGGAAGAAGTAGCAGAGAAGGTTGATACGAGTCATGGAATGGTGCGGACAGAGGTTCGCAGTAAAACAGCTGATTCTCATCTAGGTCATGTTTTTCCTGATGGACCAGGGCCAAACGGTCTTCGGTATTGTATTAACTCAGCCGCTTTAAAGTTTATCCCAAAGGATGATCTTGAAAAAGAAGGCTACGGAGATTTGAAACATCTATTTGATTGATCCATTTAAAAATCGTCACATGGAAAGCAGCTGCTTCCGTGTGACGATTTTTTATTTTTTATGATGTGTATGATGTAATTGTTCGATGATGTGGAACAGCTTTTCTTTTGTAATGAGCGGTGCTTCTTTTGAGGTGTAATTCGTTAAGTCGACTTTTTGAAAGGCAGGGTGCAAATGTGGTCTCGGTAAAATGGCATAAAATTGTTCGTGTTCAAACAGTGCATCTGCTTCGTGCGGAAATGTGAGCTCCTCGTGAAGCTTTTCGCCAGGTCTTTTTCCCACTACAAGAATATCCGGAGATTTAGCATTGATTTGAGCGGCATATTCATGAAACGCTTTTAGGAGATCGGCAAGCTGTAAGGATTCCATCTTGAGAATGAAGGTTTCGCCGCCTTTCATCATGATTGCTGCTTGAAGTGTGAGGGAAACAGCCTCTTCAATGGACATAAAAAAACGTGTCATATGAGGATCTGTCACGGTCAAAGGTTTTTCATTTAATAGCTGCTGGAGCATGATCGGAATAACGGAACCTCTAGATCCAAGCACATTACCAAAGCGTACAGAGCAAAACCTCGTTTTTTGATTCGGAATACTTTCGTTTGCTTGGAAAAATAGTTTTTCTGAAATCAATTTTGTTGCACCCATGGCATTCGTTGGAGAAACCGCTTTGTCAGTTGAAATGTTGACGACATGACTCACTTCATGTTCGAGAGCGGCTTCAATGACGTGCTGCCCGCCGATGATATTCGTTTGAACGGCTTCGAACGGATTATCTTCACAAGTGGGTACTTGTTTTAAGGCCGCTGCATGGAAAATGATATCCACACCCTTGACGAGCTGTCTCACGCGGCTTGCATCCCGGACATCTCCTAAAGCGAATACGACCTCTGGATGATCTGCGTACTCATTTTTCATCATGTATTGTTTGCTGTCATCTTTACTGAAGACGATTATCTTCTTTGGAGAGCAACTTGTTAATTTATTCACGATTTGCCGGCCGATTGACCCCGTACCGCCTGTAACCAATATCGTTTTGTCACGAAAAAAGGTCTTCAAAGTCGTTTCTATCTGTTTGGACATATCTAATCCCCCAACTCTCATTTCTCTACTTTGCATCATATGTGAAAGAGCGGCATTCGTTTGAGGAAAAGAACCACTTCATGTATAAATTAGGTGAACAAATTATAACCATCTGCTTGTCGTCTTAATAGAATATGGAGAGATAAGAGATCAACTAGAAAAACGAGAGACCTGAATACTTCAGTACTGCGGTCAGCTCGGGCAGAGAAGAAAATTGTAGGGAGCTGTGCGCGAGGGGAGAAGAGAAGACATGTATAGGGGAAATCGTATTTTAGCCATGATACCTGCATTTAGAAGTCACGACGGCCAGCACGATGAACACATACGCATATTGGCAGAGAGGCCGCTTATCTATTGGACCATTCAGTCGTTATTGCAAATGATTGAATTAGATGAAGTCATCGTCTCCTCAGAGGATGTCAATACGCAAATCATTTCATCTCACTACGGAGCAAATGTGATTGAACTGCCAAGCACACATGTAACAGAACAAACGCCGTCACTGTTAGCTGTGAAGCATGCGCTTGCTTATTTAGAGCGGGAGGGGAAAACCTTTGATATTGTGCTGTATCTGCATCCATCGTCTCCTCTAAGACAGCCGGCAGATATCGACAAGTGCTTGCAGCTTTTAGTGGAAGGGGGATATGACTGCACCGCATCTTTTACAGAGGCGTTAGAAAACCCAAATGAAACTTGGACACTGCATGAAAACAATGAAGCTACTTTATATAAGGACAATCATTACTTTTTCATGCCAAAGCATGAGCAGCCATATACGTATGGCCGGCTAAATGGTGCGATATATGCTTTTCATGCTCATTATGCCAAAGAATGCATTCATTCCTTTTTAGAAGGATCTGTCGGAGCATATATGATGGATCACACGCGGTCACTTGTGGTGAAACAGGAGGCAGATCGGAAAGAGGCAGAGAAAATCTTATTAGCTCGCCGAGATGCGGAAGATCATGCATAAGCTGGCATTCAACGAGAAAAAGCGCCCAGTTATAGGGCGCTTTTTACAATGTCATAAAGCCTTTGTGGCATCGTATCAAATGTATTCCAGCAAACGGCTTGCTCATAGTTGTTCAGTGCGGCCGCCTTTCTTTCACCTGCATTTGATCCATAGTATTCCACCTGTTTTATCAAATCATCCTCATCTTTGTAAAAAGCAAAGCTTGAAAAAGCAGGCGGCGGAGGTAGATCCGTCAATTGAAAACTTCCAGTTGCAGCAATGTCAAATGCTCTGTTATTGAGGCTCGTATTTTGAATCATGGCTTTGTTTTTGTTATACACAAATTGAGCCGGCCTATGCGGATTCAGGACAATTGCTGTCTGCTGATAGATGTCCGCCATTTGCTGAGGACTCAGCCAATTCGTTATCAGTGTGAAATCACGATAATGTCTCCGTGATTTATTTAAGTGACGGTGCCACTCCTTACCTGCAACGAGAATACGCCATTTGTTTTGCTGCAAGAGTGTATTGATGGCTTTGATGCGGTTGGGATAAGGGTAGCCAATGAGTGCAATGTCATACGTGCACATCTCTTCTGGCGATTCATTTTTCTGAAAGACACGTGTATTTGCCGGAATGGGAAAGTAGTGCGTATGATCAGCGCCTAATTGTTTATAAAATGGCAAAACCCCTTCATCAATCGTTAATATAAGCTGAGCTTCATGTGCGCAAGCAGCTGACACATCTGTATAAAAAGGATCTTCTGTCATCCAAAGAACAATCGGGATTTTTTCTTGTTTGAATTGATGAAGCACATCTTTCGGAACATGATCACCGATCATCATCAAAACAAAATCCGGAGAAAATGTCCGGATTTTGTGCATGTTAGTAGGTAGAGATTCTCTATCAATCTTTACACATGAAAAGGGGGAATCAATGAAGCTTTCTTCTACCCATTGATCAAACATGTGATAGATTCCGCCGTAGCCAGAACTGATATAAAGAAGCTTCATGATGATCCTCTCACATTAAGATGTGAATGTAACACTTTCAACTTTATCTACATCTAATAGAGTCGTTGCTGAGCCTGTAGGTGTGACAGAGCTTTCTTGTGTAACAAATACAACACCTGTTGAAGCATCGAATGATACAAATTGAACTGGCCCAATTAAATCTCCTGAGTCAGTGACAATGCTAATGACTGTTCCTGGTGCAAGTCTTGCGAAGATCCATCTTGCTGGCTGAGATACATCGAGTGTTGTAGCAGAATCTGAAGGTGATGCCTCAGCTGCCACTTCACTTAATAAATCGTTCAATTTTTCTTCCATTTGAACTCCTCCTTCTTCGAGATTAGCTGTTAATGCACGAGTAATTGGTTTGAAAAACACTTTCAATAGTTCCTTTTTTAATTCAGCACGCTTTTCGCTCATTTTTTCCCCATCCTTTCTTCATCAATTCAAACTCACCCCTATGTATATGCCGTTCATTTTTTTTGGCATAAGCAGAACGCTGATTCCTGATCTTTTTTTCATTTAATCACTTCACACATTTTTAAAAATGTTTTCAAATGCTGAGGCTAAATGAAGTGACGCTCATACTCTAGTAAAGATTAAATGTGAAGAGAGAGGGATTATGAATGGAATTTGAACAATTATTAGATGGTTGGAACGAAGAATTACTAGAGTCGGAAGGAGTGCTTGAAGTCATCTTGATTTTACTTCTTCTTCGTCTTTTAGAAGAAAGTGGGGAAGAGAATGTGTCAGACATCAAAGAATTACTTCGTCCATGGCTTGAGCTTGGCATTCCAGTGCCGCGTGTTCATTTAGTCAATGGAGATGTACTTCAAAACGTGGTTGTCGTGCAATTGTTTGATACGGTTGCAGTCTTTAAAAACGCGACAAATCAGCTAAGAGTGAGTGTTCCTTATGTGAACATTGTCAGCTGGGGGGCTTTTTAATCTAATCAAAAAGGATAATGATCATGAAAGTATCGGTGATTTTAACAAGCTACAATAAACCAGATTTCATTGATCGTGTGCTAAAGAGTATGGTAGATCAAACGTATCCGCATTGGGAGCTTTTGATTATGGATGATGGCTCAGAAGAGGGCACCATTCAAAAGATCCAGCCCTATTTAAGTGATGAACGCATTCAGCTGTATTCGCACACAGTTCATCCGGCAAAACGGCTGTTAACTGCACGATATGCGACGCTTATTAATGAAGCATTAACCCGTATAACAGGTGAGCTCATTTGTTATTTAACCGATGATACCGTGTACCATCAAGATCGTTTGCTTAAAATGGTGGATGTTTTTCGGTCGAAGCCTCACATAGATATTGTGTATTCCTCGCAGCGGGTCGTGCATGTTGATCAGCATTTAGTGGAAACGATGAGTTTTATTCGAGAAGCAGATCAAATCTTAGAGCATGCGTCCTTTCAAGTGGACCATTGTTCGGTCATGCACAGAAGCTGCTTGCTTCCACTGATCCATGAAAAATACGGACAATATTGGGATGATGAGCCAAAGCACTGGCATCATGCAGATTCTGTATTTTGGATGAGGCTGAATCACTTCGCTGCGTTTTTTCCATTAAAAGATGTACTGGATACAACGTATAAAACGCCTCATTCCTTTCATCATCTGTTTTCGAGTATGCCGTATGATTTAATTGACGGAACGGTCATTGAAAAAGAAGGAGATTATTATCAAATCGCAGACGGGAAACTTCATGGAATTGAAAAACGCTGGATCAATGAAAAGAACAGGCGTGCGATTCGTGTTCCGCTGTTATGTGAGATGAAATATGAAATGAAAGAGAAGCTGGCAGTACCCAATTATACAGTTGTCACCGCAGATTATGGGAAAACGTTCTTTTATATTGAAGATCAGAAAAAAAGACGGTTTGCTTCAAAACGTGACGTGCAATATTTTCAGTTTCATCCAAAGGAGATCTATACGATTTCAAATGATCAGCTCCAGGCATTTGAGGATGGCAGCATCATTCAAGCTTCTCCGGTTTTCAGTCCGCCAAACAGGCGCCTGTTTAAATGGAAACAAGATGTTTATTTACTTGTGCATCATACCTTTTGCCGAATTGATCCTGAGATCGTGAAGCGATTTGCTTTTTATCATCAGCCGATTAAGCTGTACCCATCCCAATTTACGTTTTTTCAGGAAGGAAAGCCGATTGTGCCGCTGTATAGGGAATCGCTGCAAGAATTCGATATGTCTCTTTATCAAACATCCGGACGAAAGCACTCCTCATAAGAGGGGTGCTTTTTTCGCAATGATTGCAGGAAGTAGAAAGGAAAAAGCGAAACATGAAAAGGACAGGAACCTTTTAGAAATGATCAAGCCGCTGAAAACTCGGCAATTGATGCCGGTTTTTTGGCACTGAAAGTGAGGGGGAAAGAATGGGGAAGGTTGTCGAAAGAGCAGATTGGTTTGAATTGATTTTAGAAGCCATTGATGAAGCCATTCACGTTGTAGATGATCGAGGGATGACGATTTTTTACAATCATAATGCCGCTAAATTTGACTGTTTACAAAAAGAAGAGGTGATTGGCAAGTACATCCTTGATGTGTATCCCTCTTTAACTGAAAAAACAAGTACGCTCATGCATGTGTTGCGAACAGGAAAGCCCATTTATCATTCACTTCAAACCTATTTGAATAAAAACGGAGAAAGGATTGAAACAGTGAACACGACATTGCCTATTATCGAAGATAACGAGTTAATAGGCGCGGTCGAAGTCGCAAAAGATGTATCAAAGCTGTCGGCTCTTTCCAATCGTTTAGGGCAAAAAAAGCGAACACAAGACGCGGCTGAGGCCGTACAAATGCATGATTTTGCTTCATTTTTAACAAATGATCCGCTTTTAAAAGAAATGCTTGAAAGGGCAAAAAAAGCAGCTGCTTATCCATCATCAGTTGTTGTCTACGGGGAAACAGGGACAGGAAAAGAAGTGCTCGTTCAAGCCATTGTCCATGAATCTGACCGGAAAAATCAAGTGTTCATTCCGCAAAACTGTGCAGCACTCCCAGAATCATTACTTGAAAGTTTATTGTTCGGATCTGTCAAAGGGAGCTATACTGGTGCACTTGATCGCAAGGGACTTTTCGAATTAGCTGATGGAGGCACACTTTTTCTTGATGAGCTGCAAGCGATGCCGCTCACGCTGCAGACGAAATTATTACGTGTGTTAGAGGATGGCGTTGTCCGCCGCATCGGTGACGCAAAGTCCATTCAAGTGGATGTTCGGCTCATTACTGCGCTCAATATGGACCCATTCGAAGCAGTGAAAAAGCAAATTTTAAGAGAAGATTTATTTTATAGACTGCATGTATCATCTTTTCATATCCCGCCGCTTCGTGAAAGAAAGCAAGATATCACGCTGCTATCCCGCCACTTCATTCAAACCTATCATCAGCAGTTTTCAAAAAACGTCACACGCCTTTCTGAAGAAACGGAACGATTGTTTATGGCGCACCACTGGCCTGGGAATGTCAGAGAATTAAAACATACGATAGAGCATGCCGTGTTGATGATGCCAAAGGAAGCGGAAGAGATCACCCCTCTATTCCTTCCGGCTCATTTACGTGAGCAAAAGCTGGAAAAAGAAACATCTGAATCCTCCTTAAAAAATCAAGTGTCTTCATTTGAACAAACGTTGATTCAAGAAGCTTTACATCAGCATCATGGAAATATTAAAAAAACCGCCGCTGCTTTAAAAATCCCTCGACAAACGCTGCAATATAAATTAAAGAAATATGCAGATGCCGAAATATAGGCACAACATCCAATTGAATATGACGGGTAAAAGCTCCTTTTGTAAAGAATAGGGGCATTTTCCCATGTTGGCACATAACTTGCATAGTATAAAGTGAATGCTGATAGGGGGAATGGGAATGGATATGAATCAGAAATTGTATGAACCGGCACGTCACTGGAAGGACATTGAGCTTTGGAAGGATGTACCTGAGGAAAAGTGGAACGACTGGATTTGGCAGCTGACGCATACCGTGAAAACGCTTGAGGATTTAGAAAAAATCGTAAACTTAACAGAAGAGGAACGAGAAGGGGTGAAGATTTCCACCAAAACCATTCCACTCAACATTACACCCTACTATGCCTCACTGATGAATCCAGACGATCCAAGATGTCCAATACGTATGCAATCTGTGCCAATTGCAGAAGAGCTTCATAAAACAAAATATGATCTGGAAGACCCGCTGCATGAAGATGAGGACTCACCTGTCCCGGGGCTCACGCACCGATATCCAGATCGTGTGCTGTTTCTTGTGACAAATCAGTGCTCCATGTACTGCCGTTATTGTACGAGAAGGCGTTTTTCCGGCCAGATTGGTATGGGTGTGCCGAAAAAGCAGTTAGATGCTGCAATTGGATATATTAGAGAAACACCTGAGGTGCGGGACGTGTTAATTTCTGGCGGAGATGGGCTGTTAATCAATGATCAAGTGCTTGAATACATTTTGAAAAACTTACGAGATATTCCGCACGTTGAGATCATTCGGATTGGAACCCGCGCGCCGGTTGTCTTTCCGCAGCGTATTACAGATGAGCTGTGCGAGATTTTGAAAAAATATCACCCAGTTTGGCTGAACACCCATTTCAATACAAGTATTGAAATCACAAAAGAAGCAAAAGAAGCGTGCGAACGTCTTGTGAATGCCGGCGTTCCTGTAGGGAATCAGGCTGTCATCCTTGCAGGTATTAACGACAGTGTGCCGATTATGAAGAAGCTGATGCACGATCTTGTGAAGATTCGGGTCAGACCATATTATATTTATCAATGTGATTTATCTGAGGGCATTGGCCACTTTAGAACGCCGGTATCAAAAGGGCTTGAAATCATTGAAGGCTTAAGAGGACATACGAGCGGTTATGCAGTACCAAGCTTTGTTGTAGATGCGCCAGGAGGCGGAGGGAAAATTGCCTTACAGCCAAATTATTTATTATCGCAAAGCCCTGACAAAGTCGTCCTTCGTAACTTTGAAGGTGTCATCACCTCTTATCCAGAACCAGAGCATTACGTCGCAGGCCAGGCAGATGCGTATTTTAATGAAATTTATGAAGAGAAACAAGAACCGGCAATTGGTATTACCGCACTATTTGAGGATGAAGCGAGATCGTTTACGCCTGAGAATTTAAGCCGAATGAAACGTAGAGAAGCATATGAGACAAATCCTGAGCATGACACACTTAAAAACAAACGTGAAAAACGAGACGAATTAAAAGAGAAGAAATATCAAGCGCAGCTCAAAAAAGAACAAACCGTAAAGGAGGAGAAATAGCCTTGCTGACATGTGATTGGTGTGAGGAAAACAAAGCAAATGCGGAGCAGACAACAGTCTATTGGGAACTGATCACGGGCACACAATCAATTGAAATCATCGAAACGCCGTCCATTTCCTGCACGCACTGCGGAATGATCTATCAAAAGGATGAGACGGTCAAAGAGATTGAAGATCAATTAATTTTAGTGGATCAGACAAAACTTCCAGAAAAAATCTCCTACGAGGAATTAATGAGCATGGAGCGGTTATTAAAGCGAAATTACTTTGACTTTTCATCATAAGTTGTACCTCCGCCTATACAAGTCATCAAATTGCTGTATAATATAACAACAAAATAGTGTGTCGCGGAGGGAAAAACAGGTGAAGTCGTTTTACCATTATTTAATGAAGTTCAGACATCCAAAACCGAAAGATGAAATCAGCCATTTCGCAAATGCTGCGTATGAGGATCACAGCTTTCCTAAAGCTTCCACAGATTATCATGAGCTGTGCGCTTATTTAGAATTAAATGGTGATTATTTAAGCTCAATGACAACATTTGACGAAGCGTTTGAGCAATACGAAGTAGAAGTCAAAAAAAAATAACACACAACCGCTTATCCGAATGGAGAAGCGGTTTTTTCATGAGAAATAAAATGGCGTTTTGCATGGTGTGGTTGCCCATGCAGAATTCCTTGCGCCGGCATACGATACGTTAAGACCAAAAGTCGGGCAAGGGGGAGACAGAATGAAGGCGAAAGCACCAAAATATCAAGTAGGGGATATTGTCGTCGTTGTCATGTACGGCACAGTCGGAACGATTACAAAAGTCCATCAAATTGACCAGCACTATTTATATGAGGTCAATCATAATGAGGTGCTTTATTTTGAAACATCACTTCAGCTTTACGATGAGTATAGCGGAGTGATTGTCGATACAGAAAAGCTGGACATTGAATATGAGTTCCTCATTGGCGATGTTGTATATGTAAAAGATTACGGAAAAGAGCTATTTAAAATCATCGGTCATCGGACTGAAATTTGGCGTTACCTTGAAGATGGCTGGGAAGATGTCATTTACGAACTCACGAGGCTGAAAGACGGAGAGTGGCTGGAAACAGAAGAGGAAGATTTAACGCTTGTCCTAAGAAAATATGAGATGGACCAGTTTGTTCATCAGCTTCTTTTTGTGCATTACGTCGGAGAAACCTCAAAAGAGTTAGAAGAAGATATAGTTCAAACGGCTTTATTGCAGCTAGAAGAGAAACAAGAAAGCGAATCTTCACTTGAATTTCTGGCTGTATCTATAGTGGATGAGCTTCTTGATATTTATAACGATTATAAAATTCTCTATGAATTTTTCAAAGATCCAGAATATAAGGATATGATGGATTTTATTTTGGAAAGTTTACACGAACATTTTGGTTAAAGAAAGACTTGTCCTAATACGAATAAAAAATAAGGCACACAGAAAAATGCAATCACATAAAACCATCCCCTCAAGATACGGCCCATCACCTGATCAAAAGTTTCTCCATCTAATATGCTTAACCATTTCATTCTTTCAAGCCCCTTTTCTTTTTGTTTACTGCATTTATATGTATGGAATGAGCCATTATGACAAACTGTAATAAAAAACAGCCGGCGTTCATACATCATAAAAAAGGAGGCGGAATGCAATGAAAGAAGCAGATTTGGTGATTGATACAGAGGAAATTGCGGAGTTCTTCTACGTGGAGCTGATCAAAAGAGGGTACATACCTGCTGAGCTTGAAACATTTGAGCTGGCTGACATTACATTTGAATATATGCTGAAAAAAGCAATGATAGTTGAAGAAGAGGCGTGGTAGGCACTATACTTTGAAGAGATTCTGAAGAGAGAGGGAGGGGAATCCTTCGCGTGTACATCCTATTTCTTTTCATTTTATTTGGCGCCATTGCTGCGCTCATGGTATCTGGGGCTTTTCAAGATTTGGACAACCAGATTATCTTATGGTTTGAAAGCATCAGACTCCCTTTTTTAAATGATGTCATGCTGGCTTTGACGGACTTTGGCATCAGCGCGCTGCTCGTTCCAATCATGCTCATTTTTAGTGTGGTCTTGTTTATGTATAAGCGCTACTACTCTATCATGATGCTTTTTCTACTATATCTCACAGAAAAAACAATCAATCATGAATTAAAGGGGCTGTTTGCTAGAGAACGTCCGGCCTTTGATCACCTTGTAGGTGAAACGTATTACAGCTTTCCGAGCGGACATTCGATGAATGCAGCCACAATCTACCCTTTTATTGCTTATCTATTAGTTGAAATGATCCCATGGCTGAAAGAAAGACAAAAAATCGTCTATTTGATCACAGGGCTTTGCGTTCTGGCCATCGGCATCAGCCGGATGTATATCGGGGTGCATTATTTGACAGATGTTGCAGGAGGCTTTGCGATAGGACTCGCTTTATTTCTCATTTGTAAAAAGATTGACGAAAGATTGCCTGTCATTCGACAAAAATAGAAGAAGGAAATTGACAGATCCCAGCCAATTTTATATAAAAGGGGAGGGATTTGAATGCAATTGACGTTGAGATTTTTTCAAAAGAAACCTTCAGCATTTCACTTAACCATTTATCAGACACCTGAATATGGCGCTGCAAGCGGGCATCAGCCTGTGTACCGGACAAAGATTGGCGGCAGAACACACCTTGATGTACTGGAAAAAGCATTCTCGACATTTAATGTACATGATACAGTCCCTAATGATTACAATGCGCGGTTTATCACAACAGGTGATATTGTTGTGATTGATGATAAGAAAAAGGGGAAGTGCTATTATCAGCTCTCTCCGGCAGGGTGGAAACGCAGTGAACGACTAATGACGATAGGTTAAATAGATAATGAATGATGCCAGCTTGAGATCCAGCTGGTATTTTCTTTTTTAAGCTCGATCGTTTATAATAAATAGGATAAAATACATAGTAAACGTAAGTGGAGGCTAAAAAATGAGTGTACATATTGGAGCAGAAAAAGGACAAATTGCAGAAACGGTATTGCTGCCAGGCGATCCGCTTCGTGCGAAATATATTGCAGATACATATTTAGAAGATGTTGAGTGCTATAACGAAGTGCGCGGAATGTATGGCTATACTGGAACCTATAAAGGAAAACGTGTTTCTGTACAGGGCACTGGAATGGGCGTACCGTCTATTTCAATTTATGTGAATGAACTCATTCAAAGCTATGATGTTCAAAACTTAATTCGCGTTGGATCTTGTGGAGCCATCAAAAGAGATGTCAATGTACGTGACGTCATTTTAGCCCAGACATCATCAACAGATTCACAAATGAATCGTGTCGCTTTTGGACCGATTGATTATGCGCCATGCGCTGATTTTGGCCTGCTCAAGAAAGCCTACGACACGGCTCAAGAAAAAAATGTCGCTGTACGTGTCGGAAATGTATTTACAGCAGACCAATTTTATAATGAAAAACCACTTGAGCTCATGGCTCAATATGGTATCCTAGCGATCGAAATGGAGACAACCGCTCTTTATTCTCTTGCAGCAAAATTTGATCGAAAAGCGTTATCAATTTTGACTGTGAGTGATCACGTTCTAACAGGAGAAGAAACAACGGCTGAAGAGCGTCAAACAACGTTTGATGAAATGATCTTAATTGCGCTAGACTCCGTTTTATAATAGTATAAAGGGTGTGCTACAATGTAGCGCATCTTTATTTTTTTAGAAGAGCAAAAGGAAGGTATGTCATGAAGAAAAGCTACAAAATACTCTCAATCGCATCGATTCTTGGTTTGACAGCCGCGCTATCAGGCTGCCAGTTGCTGGATCAAAAAAGCGGTACATCTGAATCAAACAAAACAAACGAACAAAAAAACGCAGCAAGTTCATCTCCCCAGCACAACTCAAACGATAAGGCAGATTCATCGAATCAAGAGCTGACGTTAAAGAGTGAATATTTCAATGACATCAAGGTTGTGAGCGGTCTGAAAACCATTCAAAATCCTGAAAATGTGCTAGCACTTGTCAACAAAGAATATGCATTACCAGGAACCTATAAACCTTCTGATCTCGTTGTACCAAAAGTAGAATTCTCTTTTTCGGAAGATATTGAAAAGCGATATATCCGCAAAGAAGCAGCGGAAGCGCTTGAGAAGTTATTCAAAGGTGCAAAAAAGGAAAACTTCGAGCTTGCTGCAGTATCTGGCTATCGCTCCTATGACCGTCAAAAGGTCATTTTTGATAGTGAGGTCAAATTAAAAGGCAAAGAAAAAGCACAAGAAGCAGTCGCTTTACCAGGCGAAAGTGAACATCAAACAGGTTTAGCCATGGACATTTCCTCAAAAAGTGCCGGTTTTGAGATATCTGAAAAGTTTGGTGAAACACCAGATGGCAAATGGGTGGCTAAAAACGCCTATAAATATGGCTTTATCATCCGTTATCCAAAAGGAAAAGAAGACATTACGAAATACGAATATGAGCCGTGGCATCTGCGCTATGTGGGAAAAGAAGCCGCAAAAGCGATGCATGATCATGATTTAACATTTGAAGAATACATGAACAAAGTAAAGAAAATCTAAACAAGTTAAAGGCCTCCCAGCTATTCGGGAGGCCTTCTCTTATTCTTCTTTTAAAAAAAGAACAATCCTGCTAATGCGAAGCCGGTAATGAAACCGAGGCCGATGCCATACGCTGCACCCCAGCCATAATATCCGCCCCAATAGCCAAAGCCAAAGCCTCCGCGAGACCCGCCGACTGGACGAATATAAACTTTGCGGTTTGTCACACGCTCAATGCGTCCGACGTGTACTCTGCCATTACGGTCAGTAATTCTAGCGACTTTCCCCATGTGCTGCTGACAAAGCTTGTAGTAGCGCTCCATGTTTTTCCTCCTTATGACAAACTCTTTTCACTCTTATCCTATGCGAGAGACTTCATAGAGTTTGGACAAAACATATAGGAGATTCGCTCATTTTATACGGTACATTCAAATAGAATGTGGCTTAGCTGCTTTCGGTGTGCTTGAATGAGATCGTAGTGTGTTTGCAGCGTCTCGTAAAGAGAAGGGGGTATGTGTTCAGATAATTCCATCTCTGTCGGCTCCTCCTGCACCATATGTTCATCGAATGAGAGAATCTGAATGTCACGGAAGCCTGCTTCGGTTAACTGCTCCTTCCATTCTTCAAGCGACAAGAGCGAGTGAAAGCCGTAAAAATTTCGAACAGCTGCCAGCTCTTCAGGCGTAAGAGGGGCTTTTAACACAGCTTCATTTGCAATCAATTGACTGCCAGGAGCAAGCACACGTTTGATTTCAGCTAGTGCATCAGGCAGCTTGGTAAAGCTTAAAACAGATTCACTGATGAGTAGAGAGAACGCTTGATCTGGAAAGGGCAGCTGCTCAATGGATGCCTCTAAAGCACGGATCGGCAGTTCCTCCCGTTTGAATCGCAGGTTCGCCTTTTCAATCATCAATGGATGCGTATCAATCGCCTCCACCTGATAACCTATATTTCCTAAATAGGCGGCGGTCTGTCCTGTACCACATCCAGCGTCCAGTATTCGTGCATGAGGCGGCAGTTTTATATGCTCAATCATCGTTTTTGTTAACTCAATTCCGCCAGGATGGGCACCTGATACGCCAAAATAAGCAAGCATTTCTACATAATCACTCATATAATCCCTTCTTTCCTTATCCTGTTCCTCTCTAAAGATTATGCAATAGAGGGGCAAATGGCTTATCTTTTCAAATAGAAGTTGATCCTTTGGTTGACGGATGAAGCATCGTCCTTGATAATAATGAAAGGAGATAAAGGTGGTGTTTTTTTGAAAAAACAAATGAAGTTCGTGGTAGCCATTCTGGTGACTGCTGCACTGTCCTCAGCGATTACATTTGTGATCACAAAACAAGGTGCTGTCAGCGTCTCAGGAGACGAGAAGTTTAGTAAACTCATGGCTGCGTATACGAAGGTAAAGGATGAGTATTACGAAAAAACGGATGATCAAAAACTAGTAGATGGTGCGATCCAAGGAATGATTGCATCACTTGATGATCCATACTCTACATATATGGATCAGGAGGAAGCCGAAGGATTTAACAATACCATTTCTTCTTCATTTGAAGGGATTGGTGCACAAGTAGAAGAGAAGGATGGACAAATTTTAATTGTCGCGCCGATTAAAGGCTCTCCTGCTGAAAAAGCTGGTTTGAAACCTCATGATCATATTTTAAAAGTAGATGGAAAAAGCACCAAAGGAATGTCGGTCAATAAAGCAGTCTCTCTCATTAGAGGGAAAAAAGGAACGGATGTTAAGCTGCATCTCAACCGTCAAGGAGTCGGCAATGTAGATGTGACCATCACAAGAGACACGATTCCGCTTGAAACGGTGTATGCAAAACTCACAAAAGACAAAATAGGAGAAATCCAAATTACGTCCTTTGCTGAAACCACATCGAAAGAGCTGGATAAAGCAATTGATGACCTCGAGAAAAAAGGGGCGAAAGGTTTTGTCATTGACCTAAGAGATAATCCAGGCGGCATCATGACAGAAGCCATTGAAATGAGCAATGACTTTATTGATAAAGGGAAAGTCATCATGCAGGTTGAAGAAAAAGGGAAGAAACAAGTGTACAAGGCTGAAAAAGAACGCAAAGTCCATCAGCCGGCAGTTGTCCTTGTAAATGGCGGTTCAGCCAGCGCTGCTGAAATCATGGCGGCGGCTCTGCACCAATCTTCAGGCATTCAAATTGTGGGTGAAAAGACGTTTGGCAAAGGAACTGTTCAAAATGCGCAAAACTATAATGATGGTTCTAGTGTCAAGTTAACCATTGCAAAATGGCTGACACCAGACGGTTCTTGGATTCACAAAAAAGGTATCGAACCACAGGTGAAAGCAGCTCTCCCAAGTTATGCAAAGCTGCCGTACTTAAGCCCGAAAAAATCATATGAGCTAAATGACAATGGAGATGAAGTCAAAGCAGCTCAAAAAATGTTCCAAGCGCTTGGCTACAAAGCAAAAGCAAACGGTGAGTACGATGAAGCATTCCAGTCTATCGTCAAAAGCTTCCAAACAGACAACGATCTCAAGGCAGACGGTATTCTGACAGGAGATACAACGACCGTTCTGATGACAAAGATCCAAGATAAGTTAAAGAACAACGATACACAAATGAAAAAAGCCATTGAAGTCTTGAAAAAAGAAATGAAATAAAAAAAGCAGTCCTCATCAGGGGACTGCTTTTTCTTATCTTGTGACCGCTTCTGTTTTTTCATGATCCTTTTCAAATAGATCATTCGTGACAGAATTGGATGTGACCTTCTTTTGGAAGAATGGATTCAAGATCAAGATAACGACGACGTTTGCTAGTAAACCAAGAAAACCTTCATAAAGGCCGAACGTGACTTGTGAGATATTGGCTGTAAAGGTAACGATGATTCCAATGACTAACCCGGCAATCGTTGCTTCTCTCGATTGTTTTTTCCAGAACAAGCTGATGGCAATAGCTGGGAAGATTTGAACCATTCCTGAAACACCAATGAGCTGAAGCGTGACAAGTGCAGTTGGGAACAGCATGCCGAATAAAAGAGCGAGTCCGATGACGATAAACACCATCGAACGTGTAATGATGGTCAATCTTTTAGGTGACACATTCGGATGAATTAAGTCACGGTATAAATTATTGGCAAATAAATTTGATGCGCCAATGGCCATGATGGAGCATGGAATGAGGGAAGCCAGTGCAATCGTTGAATAAGCGAGCCCCTGCATCACGCCGCCATATGATGTTTGAATTAAATGAAGAAGAGCAAATCTTGGATTTGTATCTTCTGGTAAGACTAAAAAAGCAATAAATCCAAGGAAGATGACCAAAATCAATACAATATTATAAAGAGGCAAAAACATGCTGTTTTTACGGATGGCATCTGCGCTTTTGGCTGTAAAAACCCCAGTTGCTGCGTGTGCCCACATAAACAAAGCAAGAGCAGAAACGCCTGAAGCAGTAATGAACCATAAAATTCCCTTAGGACCGCTTTCAGGGATGGTTAGAAGCTGAGGTGCTTCTTTGGCTAACGTGTTCATCATCGGTGTCCAGCCGTTAAAATGAATAATTGGCAGTGAAACGACCATAAACAGCATGATCACCCAAACGAGAATATCCTTAATAATGGCTGTATATGTAGGACCTTTAATACCACTAAAAAATGTATAAAGTGCGACTAAAATAAATGAAATAATAACTACTGCATTCACATTAATATAATTAGTTCCAGCGACAGTTAACGTATCTTGAATTCCGCTCAGCTGAAGACAAATATAAGGAATCAGCATAAGTACTCCAACAATCGCAATCAAACTGGATAACAGCTTGCTGTCAAACCGCTCACGTGCATAATCGGCAAGTGTTGTAAGGTTGTGATTTTTCGCAACCGTCCATAGTTTCGGTAAAAAGAAATAAGCAATAAAATAAGCTAGGACTGAATAAGGAATAGCGAAAAAAGCGACGCTTCCAGCTGTATAGGCTGTACTTGTAAGCCCTAAAAAGGTATAAGCTGTATATAAGTCTGCGCCAACGAGGAACCAGACGAGCAGTCCGCCAAATTTTCTTCCGCCGACAGACCATTCTTCTACTGACTGTCTTGATGATTTGTCACGACCAGCGGCAAATCCGATGACCACGACGATGAAAATAATACTTGCAGTAATCAATAAAGCTGTTAAATTTCCTTGCATTAGTCAGTTCCTCCATTTGAATGTTGCATCTTATAAATGATAAATGTGCAAATTGGTGTGAGTACAATCCATAGCAAGAGCCAGAAGTGGAAAAAGGGCAGGCCGATGACAAATGGATGAATGCGATTCGCAAAAGGCAGCAATGCGAGCTGTCCGATGAATGGAATCGCGATTAGTAGTGCCAGCATCAATTTTTTGTTCATGATTTCCTCCTGAATATTTTGTAATTTCATAATAATAGCAGTTGTCAGATTAGATCACAAGACCATTTTCAGAAAAAACAATCATTTTGGTGAATATCATACTAATATAACGCTTTCATTCTTGAAAAAGGAGAAAGAGTGAAGTTGTAAAGAGGAGGAAGGTGAAAGAAAGTATGTAGAAATAATATTTAAAGCAAATAAAAAAGCCCCAGCATAAAGGCTGAGGCCTTGCCAATTTTTAAAGGAAATCAGATACTTCTTCGATGTCGAAACGGTTGCTTTTATGAGCTTCTTTCGCTGCTTTACCAACTGAAATCAGCATAACCGGCTCGTAGCGGCCGCTTACATTGAATTCTTTGATGTACGCGTCTTTACTGAAACCACCCATTGCACATGTATCATAGCCCATTGCTTTTGCCGCAATCATTAATTGCATAGCAGCTAATGAAGCATTTGAATACGCTGCTTCGCGTGCATATTGCTCGCTTTGGTATGCGCCATTGATTTGAGTCATCAATGTTTCTTTAATGTCTTCTGTAATGAAGCCTTGTTCTGCCAGCTCACTGTAGATTTTTTCGCCATTTTGGTTAGCTTCAAGGTCACCTAGAACTGCAATAACAGCTGATGCCTGTGATACTTGCTTTTGGTTGTAAGCGATTGGAAGTAATTTTGCTTTTGCTTCAGCACTATGGAAAACAGTGAAATGCCAATGCTGAAGGTTCCAAGCAGATGGTGCTTTTGTTGTGATTTCAAGAAGCTCTGTTAACTCTTCTTTTGTCATTTCATGAGAAGTATCATACTCTTTTACTGAAGCTCTTTGTTTTAAGATGTCAATTGTTTTTTGATCGGTCGCCATATGGATATTTCCTCCCGTTTTTGCAAATAATATGGTACAATAACTAAAAAGTGAGAAACTTACTTATTGTAACTAGAGTTATTTTAAATTGTACACCGTTAGTTTGTCAAACAATCATGAAAAGAAAGGCTGAAATTTATGGAATTCCAATTATGTCCACACATTCAGCAAGCTTTTTTACTCCTAGGCAAAAGGTGGAACGGTCTCATTATACATGTATTGCTTGATGGACCAAAGCGTTTTAAAGACCTCTCAGACACGATCCCGTCGATCAGTCAAAAAATGCTCGCAGAGCGTTTAAAAGAGCTCGAGCAAGAAGGGATTATAGAGCGGACCGTCCTGCCTGAGACGCCTGTCAAAGTCATTTACAGTTTAACTGAAAAAGGGAATGCGTTACATGATGTGTTTCATGAGGTATCTCGGTGGGCAGGGGAGTATACAGACTCACACGGGAAAAAGGAGCAAGCCTAGTTTCAGGTTTGCCCAAACATTTTGACTCCTGATGAATATGCTGATGTTAGGCACATGACAAAGGAGGAGAAATGCATGTACCCTCATGCTCCGTATTTTCGAGGCGGCGCCCCTGGCATTCCGCCATATGAATCCAGAGTCCCTTTGTTTTTTGGTTTTGGCGCTCCTTTAGTCGGCGGACTGCTTGGCGGATTTCTAGGAAGTGCGATTTTTAATTATCCCCGTCCATATTACCCGCCGCCACCACCGCCTGCTCCACCACCTTATGGCGGCGGATATCCACCATATTATTAAGAAAAAAGAGTAAGCCTGCTTCCGTTCTTAAAGCAGGCTTTTTATAATGGAATATCAATTTCAGAAATTCCTGGATCATCATGCTTTAAAAACATAATTTCCAATATACCATCTTGATACGACGCCTTCGTTCCTTTTCGTTTCACAGCAGCAGGGAGGACGACTTTCTTCTGCGTCCCTTCTTCAGGAAAATGATCAATAAACAGCAGATTGGCTGTATGTTTGATTTTGACTTTTTCTGTGTTCGGACGAGCAAGTTCAATTTTGACAAACACATGATCAGTCGTCTCGAACACTTCGACTTCTGGCTCTTTTTCTTTTTCGGCATCACTTTCTCTCGTTTTTTGATTTTGAGAAAGGGGGTCCTGAAATGGGAACTGAGCAGGATAATTGGAGCCGAATACACTTTCCATGACTTGATTGACATACTGCTCAACGTCTTTAGGATCTGAATTCTTTAAGGCTTCTTTTGAGAACTGCTTTTGAAAAGGGAATAATCGGTTCCAGTCGAACATGCGAATCATCCTTTCTAAATGCCCTGAATTAGTATATGCCCATTCGCCTGCGTGCGTGCTATAATATACGTTAGATTTAGAAAGGGATGGTTACATTGAACGAACAGCAATCAAAAGGTGTTCTCTACACGGCAGCATCTTTTACTCTCTGGGGTTTATTCCCGTTATATTGGAAGCTGATGGAGCATATTTCGTCAGGCGAAATTTTAGCGCACAGAATTTTATGGTCATTTGTGTTTATGTGCGGTATTCTTTTGTATTTAAAACAAGTCCGCCCAGCAATGCAGACAGTGAAGGGACTCATACTGGATGGTAAAGCATTTTTTTCATTACTTTTATCTGCTATTTTAATTTCGGTCAACTGGTATGTTTACATTTGGGCAGTCAATCATGGTCTTATGCTAGAAGCAAGTTTAGGGTACTATATTAATCCGCTTGTATCCGTTCTATTAGGCATTATTTTCTTAAAAGAACGACTAAATAAATGGCAAACCATTGCCATCCTCATTGCCGCATTTGGGGTGATCCTTTCAACAGTTCAATACGGGTCATTTCCTGTCGTTGCTTTCTTATTAGCCCTTAGCTTCGGCTTTTATGGTTTGATCAAAAAAAGGATGAGCTTCACGAGCGCGATTGGTTTGACGATTGAAACGCTGCTTCTCGCACCGGCTGCACTTGTGTACTTATTATTTTTCTTAAAAGAACCTGTTGTGACTATGAATCCTAACAGCTTCGGGTCGCTCGGTCTCTTATTTTTTGCAGGCGTTTTTACAGCCGTGCCGCTTCTTTTATTCTCAGAAGGCGCAAAAAGAATTCCACTTTATCAAGTGGGCATTTTGCAATACATTGCACCGACAATTACGCTGTTTTTAGGGCTGTTTGTCTATCACGAACACTTATCCGCAGCTAAAATTGTGACGTTCCTTTGTATTTGGGTGGCGATTTTACTGTTTACCACCTCTCAATTACGCATGAAAAAAACAGCGAATTCTCATTAAGCCAATCGAGCAGTTTGCTTTTTTTTGCAGGCGGATCATGTCATAATAAGTTGTTACCAAAACTGTAGAGGTGATCATATGTCGTCAGCTCATGAGCTTGCAGCCGCCTATCAATCTTTATGGAAAAATCGTCAGCTTGATGTTGATGATATGTCTTCTTTACACGAGGCCATATGTGATGACTTACTTGATGCACGAACACATCCGCGGGCAAGGAAATCATTACACCAAAAGTATGTGCTTGCTGTGGAGAGAATTTTAGAAAGTGAGCTTAAACATGATCATCAGCTGCAGCTGATCAGCTTACATACGAAAAAGCTGCGAGAATTAATTCAAAATGAAGGAAGGAACCACTCATGAAACCAATTCAAACGGAAGATGTCACAGCACATCTTGAATCGTTTTTAAATCGTCCAGTCTTCGTTCATCTTGAAACGACAACTGGTTCTTATTCAGCTCATGTAAATGAACAAAATATGACGGTTGTTGCGTATATCCGCAACGCGAAAGTCGTCTATTCACAGGCGAAAATAAAAGGACAAGGTCCATACCGTGTTGGAATGAAAACAGAAGATGGCTGGATTTACGCAGAAGGATTAACCGATTATGTGTTTGATGACCAAGGCCGCCTGCTATTAGCTGGACACTTGCCAGACGGCAAACTAGCGATCTCATTACAAATTAGTGAAACACCATTTCAGGTGTAGAAGAAAGGGTGACAAGTCATGAACGAACATGTACTAGTGATGCTGCCTCACCCCGATGATGAATCTTTTGGGGTTGCTGGTCTCATTGCACAAAGCAGAAAACGCGGAATTCCCGTCACATATGCATGCGGGACACTTGGGGAGATGGGCAGAAATATGGGAAGCCCAACATATGCTAACCGTGAAACACTTCCTGAATTAAGAAAACAGGAATTAATCAATGCCTGCAAAGAAATGGATATCACAGACTTACGTATGCTTGGCCTGCGTGATAAAACATTGGAATTTGAAGACGACGAGTATTTGGCAGATGTGATGGAAACCATCATTGATGAAGTCAAACCGACACTCATTGTGACGTTTTATCCAGGACACGGTGTACATCCTGATCATGATGCGACAGGTGAAGCTGTGATTCGTGCTCTATACCGCAAGAAAAAAGAAGACCGTCCTGTCACATACTGCATGGCCATTACGAAGAATAGAGAAGAAGTGCTTGGACATGCGGATATTGTGATTGATATTACAGATGTTGCAGATATCAAATTAAATGCACTGAGAGCGCATAGAACGCAAACAGAGGGCATGCTGAGAGAGCTTGAACAAAAGCTCAAAAACAAAGAACCAGTTGTCCAAAAATGGTTTGATGAAGAAATTTTCTGGACGTATCAATGGAATGATTAAACAAAAAAGCAGCTGATCTATGTCAGCTGCTTTTTTGTGTTGTATTTAGTGATTCGATACATGCCTGAGTTGACGTTTTTGAATCAATCTGAGACGGATAAAGAGGACGATGGCGCCTGCGGCAAGCCCGGCAATCAGTCCGATCCAATAACCAAACGCCCCAAAGGAGGTATATGTGCCAATGAGATAACCGGCAGGAAGACCGATGACCCAGTAAGAGACAAAAGCAGCAATGAGCGTATAATTCACATCTTTATAGCCGCGCAGAGCCCCTTGAATGGGTGCAGCAATCGCATCTGACAGCTGGAAAAAGATCGCGTAAATCAAAAAGTGCTGTGTCATTTGTAAAACAGCTGATTCAGCTGTATATAAACCAGCGATCTCTGGTCTGAATAGCAAGATGAGGGCGGCCGTACATAATGAGAATAATACCGCCGTTCCAATGCCGATATAGCTGTAGCTTTGCGCGTCTTTATACCTCTTAGCCCCCGCTTCAAACCCAACAACGATCGTTAACGCCATTGAGATGCTAAGCGGTAAAATATAAAGAATAGAAGCAAAGTTCATCGCTGCTTGGTGACTGGCGATTGTAATGGTATCAAAGTGACCCATTAATAGCGTCACTGCTGCAAAAATACTCGTTTCAAAAAAGATCGCAAACCCGATAGGAAGGCCAATTTTCAGTATTTGCCCTATACGGGAGATATTCATTCGAGGCAGTTTTTGAAACAAACGAAATGAGGCAAATGGTTCTGCTTTAATGACAATACAAATACTCATGATGAAAATCGCCCAATACGTCATTGCAGATGCAAGACCGGCACCCGCACCGCCAAGCTTTGGAAAGCCAAAATTCCCAAAAATAAATACGTAATTTAAAACAAAGTTAATAGGAAGTGCTGTGAGCGTGATGAACATCGTCACACGTGTTTTCCCTAATGCATCAATAAATGACCGTAGCACCGAATAACCAAACAGCGGGAGGATGCCAAAAGCAAGAAAGCTGAGAAAATGCCGGGCAATATCCTCTACAGAGTGATCGAGTCCAAGTCCTCCTAGTATGTAAGGAACGCTGATCGTACCAATGACAATCACAGTGATACTTAAAAGAAAGGATAAATAAATCGCCTGAAAGACAGCCCGGGGAACATCTTCTTTATGCCCAGCGCCCATCAGCTGAGCCACAATCGGAGTAACGGCCATCAAAATCCCGGCAAGTCCCGTATAAACAGGTGTCCAAATACTAGAACCGATCGCAACACCCGCAAGGTCTTCTGCACTCACTTTTCCAGACATCACCGTATCTAAAAAGGTAATAAGCGAAAGACCTGCTTGGGTAATTAAAATCGGAATCAAAATGGTTAAAAATAGTGTCAGCCTTGCTCGAATGCTATTCGTTTCTCTCATCATAAGTTCCTCTCTGAACAGAAATAACGAGAGGAATTATATCATGCTATGTAAAAAAATCAATTCTCCGTCGGATTATTTTTCTTAGATGGCTTCGTTTTTTTAAACATTTGGGCATAAATAAAAGAAAGACTGACAACACCTAAAATGCTGCAAGCATATTGGATGATTTTCTGAATGGTCATATTAAGCTCACCTCCATACAAATAGAATGTGCACAATTTGCTATTTTATAACAACAAGCGAAAGAAGGAGGGAAAAGATCGGATGATCCATCGGACAAACGAAGAAGTGATATTTAAAGCCGGGATGAGAACACATTTGATGAACATTATGAAGGATGCAAGTGACATCATTGATTCTTTTGATGAAACAGAGCAGTGTTTACTTTGTGATCTCGAAGCATTGCATGATCAGTTTAATGAAATGCATGCGGAGGCCTCGTCGTTTTATTTACAAGCGTATATGGAAGAATTCACACCAGGATTTGCTCAATTTTCTTTAGCCATTGAGAATTTATCAAAACAAAAGCATGGAGCACTCATTGTGATCCAAAGACGCGATGAGGTTGAGGATTTTATTCAAAAAGGGACAAACCTTCATGCGAAAATTAGCGCTTCCTTAATAGAAAGCATTTTCTACCCGGGAAATCCACTGCATGACGGTGCTCTTTTAGTCAAAGAAAATACACTTGTCTCTGCTGCAAATGTGCTGCCGCTTACATCGAAAAAAGTGAGTCCTTCGCTTGGCACAAGACACAGGGCAGCGATCGGACTCTCTGGTATGACAGATGCACTTGTTCTTGTCGTATCAGAAGAAACGGGAAAAATGTCGTTTGCGAAAGAAGGCGTGCTCTACCCGCTTACCGTAAAAGATCCGGAAATAAGAAAATAAAAACGAACGCTGCATTCTTCATTCGGAAGGATGCTTTTTTATTTGCGGAGAAAAATCAGCCAATTAAGTAAAAAGTCATTTGATACAGAAAAATTTGTCATGTAGAATAGAACTATGAAACTAGCACCGTGCTTGTTTTGACAAATTTCTAAACGTCAACTTAAAAATTCCTTAAAAAATGTTTATAAATACAACAAACAGCCGATAGAAACGATATGGCTTTGTTTTAGCATTTTGAGTTGGCTGCTTTAGCCTATTTGTTATTGCCCAACGTCTTCATGTCGAGTAATATAATAGAAATACAGATAAAATAGTGCAAGAGAAGCAGAACCATTAAATGCTAAACTCAAAACTAGTACATAAGTCTTATTAAACAAAATCACGAAAGGCGGAGATTCCTCTATGAAGAAAAAAGTAGTAACCGGCCTCACAGTTTCAGCGATCGCTGGCTCAGCTGTGTTTGCTGCACCGGCAGAAGCACAGACGATCAAGGTGAAAAGCGGTGACTCACTTTGGAAGATTGCCGAACAGTACAATACAACTATTTCGGAGCTTCAATCTCTTAATCAATTAAAAACGACAATGATTTTTGCAGGGCAAAGCTTAAAAATTCCTGGTGAAAAAAGCAAGAAATCCAGTTCATCAACAGGGTCAAAAGCAAAGAAATCAAGTGCTTCAACGACTTCCAGCTATACTGTAAAGCTTGGCGATTCTTTATGGCTGATTGCAAAAAATCATAAAATGTCAGTTGCAAGCTTAAAAAGCCTAAACAGCTTAAACAGCGACCTGATTCGTCCTGGTCAAAAGCTAAAGGTCTCTGGCAGCACGAAGACGAGCGGAAGCCAGTCATCAAATTCAAACTCATCTTCAAATTCCAGCTCAAGCAATAAGACAACGAATTCAAATAGTTCATCATCTTCAAGTACATACAAGGTTAAATTAGGGGATTCACTTTGGAAAATTGCGAATTCGCTAAATATGTCGATTGGTGAAATCAAAACATTGAACGGATTAAAATCTGATATGATTTATCCGAATCAAGTATTGAAAGTAAAAGGAACGGCTGCATCAAAACCAAGTCAGCCCAAACCTACTAAACCAAGCAATTCAAACAGTAACCAGTCTTCTAGCGGGAAAACAACATCTTATACTGTAAAATCAGGCGATTCGTTATGGAAAATTGCGAATCAATTCAAAGTACAGGTTCAATCAATCCGCACAGCCAACAGCTTGAAAAGTGATGTGCTTAGAATTGGACAAGTATTAAAAATTAATGGTGCAGCTTCCGGCTCAACTGGATCGAATGGTTCTACGTCTAACGGTTCAACAACTCCGGTCGACAATAACAAAAACAATGTACCAATGAATGCAAAGATCACGACAATGATCCAAGAAGGGAAAAAGCTGACAGGCGTTCCTTACAGATGGGGCGGTAATACACCAGCAGGATTTGACTGCAGCGGCTTTGTTTACTATCTCATTAACAAAGTTTCATCTGTATCCAGATTAAGCACAGCTGGCTACTGGAATATGATGACTCCTGTAAGCACACCACAAGTTGGAGATTTTGTTTATTTTACAACGTACAAAGCAGGCCCTTCTCATATGGGGCTATACCTTGGCGGGGGAGATTTCCTTCATGCAAGTGACAATGGAGTAGGAATCTCGAACTTAAGCAATCCATATTGGAAAAAAGCCTACTTAGGTGCAAAACGTTTCTTCTAAAAAAAGCCGATTTTCGGCTTTTTTTGTTTGCCCGCTGCTGTGATTGTCCATACTGATAACAAAAGGGGGCAGTCATAAATGAAAAAGTCAGTGTGGATGATCATGATATGTTTGATCTTTACCGCATCAGCATGTCATGCACCGCCAAAAAAAGAAACGACAGAAGAAACAAGCGAAGTTGCAGCACCTAAACAAGCACCAGTCACGACGTCACTCATAAACGAAAGCGGGCAAAAAATAGGAAGCATTGAAATAAGAGAGTCCTCAGAAAATGGCCTGGATCTGCATGTAAAAGCGAAAGGGCTGCCGCCAGGAGCTCACGGTTTTCATATTCATGAAACAGGAATATGTGAAACGCCAGATTTTGAAACGGCAGGAGCTCACTTTAATCCAACCCATAGAGAGCATGGTTTTGACAATCCAAAGGGGCACCATGCTGGAGATATGCCTAATTTAGAGGTAGGAGCAGATGGACAAATTGATGTTGTTGTGAACGTACCAGATGTGACGTTAAAGGGAGGCCCGAATCAATTAATCGATCAAAATGGGCGAAGCTTTATCATTCATGCAGAAGCAGATGATTACTTAAGTAACCCTTCTGGTAACTCAGGGAAACGAATCGCTTGCGGATCGATCACAAAAGAAATGGTAAAATAACAGAAGTCTAACCTTTATGTATTGAGTGCATAAAGGTTTTTTTAGTATACTTGGTGAGGAAAATGATCGAAGAGAGGAATTAATCATACATGTTTAACGAACAATCACTCCCAGAAGAAATTCAAGCAATGATTAAAGCAAAAGCAAAAGTGCTGGAAGAAGAATTTCGTCCACTTATTGGAACAGGCGGCTATGAATCACAGGATACTTCTATCATTCAAGATGCCATGATTGCATTAGCACTTGGAAAAAACGTTCTTTTAAAGGGACCGACCGGCTCAGGTAAAACAAAACTCGCAGAAACATTATCCGCTTTCTTTCAGCAGCCGATGCACAGTGTGAACTGCTCGGTTGATCTTGATGCCGAAAGCTTGATTGGCTATAAAACCATCCACAATGATGGTCAGGTGGCTTCGATTGAATTCATTGAAGGACCTGTGACAAAAGCAATGAAAAAAGGCCATCTTTTATATATTGATGAAATCAACATGGCGAAGCCAGAAACACTGCCTATTTTAAATGGTGTACTCGACTACAGAAAAATGATGACAAACCCATTTACAGGTGAGGTTGTTCGAGCAGAAGAAGGCTTTGGGGTCATTGCGGCAATCAATGAAGGATATGTCGGCACAGTGCCTCTAAATGAAGCGTTAAAAAACCGTTTTGTGGTCATTGACGTTCCATATATCGGGGGCGGAATTCTGAAAGATGTACTGCAATCTCAATCTGTTTTAAAGGATGAGCGGTTAATTGATCAATTCGTTCAGCTCTCATCAGACCTCATTACACAAGCTCATAACGGACAGGTGAGTGAAGAAGCAGCATCCATCCGCGCGCTCCTAGATACTTGTGATCTTGCGCAATACATTCCGCCGCTTCGTGCCGTTGAACGAGGCATTGTTGAAAAGCTGGAAGATGACCGGGAAAAAGCAGCGGTAAGAAATATCGCCCAAACATTATTCGAGTGAGGTTCTGACTTTTGAAATTCATCAAATTTAATGACAGCAGAATCGATTCATTTTTATTTATGGAATTAACGGATTTAGCCAAAACGTTAGCAAAAAGTGATGATGTCGAGCTTGAATACGGTGTGCAGTCCTACTATGAACCGTTTGAAAAGAAAATTTTCATCAGTCATTTTTGGGATGATCGTAAACAAGAAGATATGCTAGCAGGGCTGAAAAGTGATGTGTTCCTTCGTGCAGTAGGCACGGTTTATAGTGATCTTACGGTATTTCAGGGGATCATTCGCTTTGCTCATACATTATCCATTCCTGATGTATGTAAACAATTGTTTATGCTGTTTGAAGATATCCGGATTGAAGAGCGGATTAAACATGACCGCCCAGGAACAAAAAAGGTATTTAAACGAAGAAGAGAGCTGTACCGGCGTCACTTTAAGACACAATTAACGATTAACCAAGAACGAAGTATTTTAACAGATGCACTCTTTTGTGCGATTTATGTGAAGCTGACAGCTGATTCTCCGCTCGAAGAGATTCCGCCTCTTCATGAGCAGATCAACCCGATGATTCCGTTTATTGAGTCAAGTCTTGAACGTGTGTATGATGCGGGTTCAACAGCAGACATCGCAGCTATTGTCAAAGAATTGATGGAAGGGTTCGATGAACTGCTTGAAAAGGATATGCTGAATACGTACTTTTTCTTCCCTGAATTGGACTATGAACAAGCGGCAAAAGAACCGCTGTTCCATGACTTAAAAAGAAAACCTACATTAAGTGAGGACATCAAAGTCGACCGAGAAAAAGAAGGCGATGAAGACATTCACCAAGAGTATATGGAAGTGTGGCATCGAGAAACCGAAGCGCCATCCAAAAGCTTCCTTCAATTTGATTTAGAGCACGGCGGTAAAAGTGATCTTGGTAAGGATGCGGCAAGAGAAGGTGATGACGGAGATCAGGCACTCGGAACTGTCCAAGGCTCTGCAAAGCAAACACACCGAAAAGATTATTCAAAGCTTGAAGCGCTGGAAGAGGCTGAAGGTGAAGAAAGCGGAGCAGATGGCCATGAGAATGGAAAAGAAAACAAATATGCGTTTCCAGTCATGATTTCACCAGATCCTCCTAAGCCAGAACAAATCGATGCATACAAGCAGCATGCGAAGGAAATTGAGCCTTATCAGAAACGCTTAAAACAAATGATCCAAAAAACACTTGAACATAAAAAATCATGGCCTAAAACAGACCTTCATGCAGGACGTCTCAGTAAAAAGCTGATTCGCTACTTTACAGAGTCTAACCCGCGTCTTTTCTATAAAAAACAGGCACCGTCTTCTCAGATTGATGCTGTTTTCACCTTATTAGTAGACTGTTCAGCGAGCATGTTTGACAAGATGGATGAGACGAAAAAAGGCATTGTTCTCTTTCATGAAGCGTTAAAATCCGTGCAAGTCCCACATCAAATTGTTGGGTTTTGGGAAGATACAAACGACGCAACAGAAACAAGTCAGCCAAACTACTTCAACACAGTCGTGTCGTTCAAAGATTCTCTATTTGATGCAGGGCCTTCTATTATGTCTCTTGAGCCAGAAGAGGATAACCGGGATGGCTATGCGATCCGTCAAATGACAAAGATGATTTTAAAGCGAAGAGAAGAGCAAAAGTTTCTGATTGTCTTTTCAGACGGAGAGCCAGCTGCTTTCAGCTACGAACAAAACGGGATTGTCGATACGCATGAAGCAGTTCTTGAAGCGAGGAAAAAGGGCATTGAGGTGATCAATGTGTTTTTATCCAATTCACCGATAGAAGAAGCACAGATGAAAACCATTCAAGATATGTATGGCAAGTTCAGCATTTTTGTACCAGATGTCGATACATTGCCAGATGTTTTATATCCATTACTGAAGAAACTGCTGCATAAAAGCATTGGGGCATAAGGTTTTGCCCCTTTCTTCAAATTATTTTTCGGAATGATTTAAATTTTTTGTTTTTCTGTGAATTTTTTATCTTTAATTGAACAAAGAATGTAGAAAGTAATCCAAAACAGTGGTAGAATATTATTGGAAGCGTTTTATTACATAAATTTGGTCATTGTGTTCTGGAAGTTATATCGAGATAGTGTTCAATCACTTGATGATCAAAGTTGGGGGTAGTGTTCAAAATGTTTCAAAATGATGTGAAACAACCGTTGAGTTGGGAAGAATTTCATGGTCCGAACCTCGGCTATGTGCTCGAGCTCTACGATCAGTATGTCCAAGATCCTACTAGTGTTGATGAAGATCTAAGAGGCATATTTGATGAACTTGGTGCACCACCGAGTGAAATGAAGGAGGAAATTGGGAAAAAAGAAAATAGCGTAGTTACTTCTGAACAAATCCAAAAGATAGCATCAGTCGTTAAACTGGCAGAAGACATCAGAACGTATGGCCATTTAAATGCTTCCGTCAATCCTCTTCGCAAAGAAAAGGAATTACAAGAGCTGTTTCCTTTAAAGGAGTACGGTTTAACAGAAGAAGATGTCAAGAATATTCCGATATCTATTATTAGTCCGGATGCACCAAAACACATCTCAAACGGCATAGAAGCCATTAACCATTTGAGAAATACGTATAAACGTACCATTTCATTTGAGTTTGATCACGTGCATGACTTCGAAGAGCGAAACTGGCTCTCAAAATCAATCGAATCTGGTGAACTATTTAAGAAAAAACCAGCAGATAAACTAGTTTCTGTATTCAAGAGATTAACAGAAGTTGAGCAGTTCGAGCAGTTTCTTCATAAAACATTTGTTGGGCAAAAGCGCTTCTCTATAGAAGGTTTAGACGCACTTGTCCCAGTACTTGATGAAATTATTTCAGAGTCTGTTACACAAGGGACTTCAAATATTAACATTGGAATGGCACACAGGGGCCGTTTAAATGTATTAGCACATGTGTTAGGAAAGCCATATGAGATCATTTTCTCAGAATTCCAGCATGCGCCAAATAAAGAGCTCGTTCCATCAGAGGGCTCTATTGGCATCAGCTACGGATGGACAGGGGATGTTAAGTACCATCTTGGAGCTGACCGTCAAATTAAAGACGAAGATACAAAGAGTGCGAGAGTTACGCTTGCTAATAACCCAAGTCACTTGGAGTTCATTGATCCAATCATTGAAGGAAGCACGCGTGCCGCTCAGGAATCACGTACTCAAAAAGGCTATCCAGTTCAAGACGTTGAAAAAGCGTTAGCCATCTTAATTCATGGGGATGCAGCATTCCCTGGAGAAGGAATTGTGGCAGAAACATTAAATTTAAGTCAACTTGTAGGCTATCAAGTGGGCGGAACCATCCATATTATTGCCAACAATATGATCGGGTTTACAACAGAAAGCAATGAATCTCGCTCGACGAAATATGCGAGTGACCTTGCAAAAGGATTTGAGATTCCTATTGTTCATGTCAATGCAGATGATCCAGAAGCGTGTTTAGCGGCTGTTCAGCTAGCAGTAGAATACCGCAAACGCTTCAAGAAGGATTTCCTTATTGACTTGATCGGTTACCGCAGATACGGTCATAACGAAATGGATGAGCCTTCTACAACTCAGCCAATGCTGTACGATGCGGTTAGAAAGCACAAAACGGTCAAGAATATCTTTGCAGATAAACTTGTCTCAGAAGGTCTTTTGACAAAAGAGCAGCGTGAAGAAATCGAGCAGGCTGTGACAGCAAAAATAGAAGAAGCTTATAAAAAGGTGCCTTCAAAGAAAGAGCATACGATTCAAGAAATCGAACTGCCAGAGCCTGTATCAAACGGCTTCCCAGCAGTGGATACATCAGTAGAATTTGATGTATTGCGAAAGCTGAATGAAGAATTGATCAGCTGGCCGAATGATTTCCAAGTATTTGGTAAGCTGAAGCGGATCCTTGAAAAACGTGCAAAAGTGTTTACAGATGACCGTAAAGTAGAATGGTCACTTGGGGAAGCACTCGCATTTGCATCTATATTAAAAGACGGTACGCCAATTCGAATGACCGGACAGGATTCAGAGCGTGGTACTTTCGCTCAAAGAAACCTTGTTCTTCACGACAGTCAAACGGGAGATGAATTTATTGCTCTTCATGAACTAAGTGATGCAAATGCATCGTTTACAGTTCATAACAGTCCACTGTCAGAAGGCTCAGTCATCGGGTTTGAATATGGTTATAATGTCTATTCTCCTGAAACGTTAGTGATTTGGGAAGCTCAATTCGGAGACTTCGCAAATGCGGCTCAAGTGTATTTCGATCAATTTATCTCAGCTGGCCGTGCAAAATGGGGACAAAAATCAGGTTTAGTCATGCTGTTGCCGCATGGATATGAAGGACAAGGTCCTGAGCATTCAAGTGGAAGAACAGAGCGCTTCCTGCAATCAGCTGCTGAGAATAACTGGACAGTTGCGAACCTGACAAGTGCAGCGCAATATTTCCATATTCTTAGAAGACAGGCGAAAATGCTGCTTCGTGAAGAGATTCGTCCGCTTGTCATTATGACACCGAAGAGTCTGCTTCGTAACCCGAACACATTGTCTGAAGTCCAAGAATTAACAGATGGACAGTTCCGTCCAGTTCTTGAACAGCCAGGTCTTGTACATGAACACGAAAAAGTATCGCGTCTCGTGCTATCTAGCGGGAAGGTATCCATTGAT
The DNA here is from genome assembly GCF_051129925.1 of Bacillus sp. Je.9.29.b. Classification (NCBI taxonomy): domain Bacteria; kingdom Bacillati; phylum Bacillota; class Bacilli; order Caryophanales; family Bacillaceae; genus Bacillus; species Bacillus sp. Je.9.29.b. The sequence goes on along the minus strand of NZ_JBCPSO010000006.1, from coordinate 71,968 downwards.
ATTAGTGATCGTTTTACTCAAATGGAAGAGCCGAAAGATTGGCTTCACGTTGCAAGAGTGGAACAGCTATATCCGTTCCCAGCCAAAGATATTAAAGGAATTTTAACAAAGCTGACAAACTTAGAAGAAATCGTATGGGTGCAAGAAGAACCGCAAAATATGGGAGCTTGGGGATACATTGAGCCATATTTACGTGAAATTGCGCCTGAAAAAGTAAAAGTACGTTACATCGGCCGAAGAAGACGTTCAAGTACGGCTGAGGGTGATCCAACTGTGCATAAAAAAGAACAAGAACGAATTGTATCTGATAGCTTGACTCGCAAAAACTAAGGGGGAAATGAAAAATGGCGGAAATTAAAGTACCTGAATTAGCGGAATCAATCTCGGAAGGAACGATTGCTCAATGGCTAAAGCAGCCGGGCGATTATGTGGAGCAGGGGGAGTACCTGCTAGAACTTGAAACAGATAAAGTCAATGTCGAACTGACTGCTGAAGAATCTGGTGTATTAAAAGAAGTGCTGAAAGATTCTGGTGACACTGTACAAGTTGGAGAGGTCATCGGAACGATTGCAGCAGGTGAAGCTGGCGGAAGCGAGTCCGCAGCTCCAGCACCTGAGCAAGCTTCTGCACCAGCATCGAAAGAAGAACCGGCAGCTGCTCAAAAAGAAGAAGCAGTGAAAGAAGAGCCGAAAGCTGGTAATGGCAGAACCATCGCTTCTCCTGCAGCTAGAAAATTAGCGAGAGAGAAGGGGTTAGACTTATCTGAGATTCCAACCGTAGATCCGCTGGGCAGGGTACGAAAGCAGGATGTCGCTTCTTATCAAAAGAATGAAGCACCTGCAAGTGCACCGAAAGCCGCGCCAAAAGCAAATGCTGCGGTGCAAACTGAACAACCAGGTAAGCCTATTGAACGTGAAAGAATGTCACGCCGCAGACAAACAATTGCAAAACGTTTAGTTGAAGTTCAACAAACGGCTGCGATGCTGACGACATTTAATGAAGTCGATATGACAGCGGTGATGGATTTAAGAAAGCGTCGTAAAGATGCCTTCCTAGAACAAAATGATGTCAAACTTGGCTTTATGTCCTTCTTTACAAAAGGAGTTGTAGCAGCACTGAAGAAATATCCGCTGCTTAACGCAGAAATTCAAGGTGATGAGCTTGTCTTGAAGAAATTCTATGACATCGGCATCGCTGTTGCTGCAAACGAAGGACTTGTCGTACCGGTTGTCCGTGATGCAGACAGATTGTCATTTGCGGGGATTGAAAAAGAAATTGGTCATCTAGCGAAAAAAGCAAGAGATAACAAATTGTCTCTTAATGAGTTACAAGGTGGATCATTCACGATCACAAACGGCGGAACATTTGGTTCTCTGCTATCAACTCCGATTTTAAACAGCCCGCAAGTTGGAATTTTAGGGATGCATAAAATTCAGCTTCGTCCTGTGGCGATTGATGAAGAACGTTTTGAGAACCGTCCGATGATGTATTTAGCTCTTTCTTATGACCACCGCATTGTCGATGGTAAAGAAGCAGTTGGATTCCTTGTTACGATTAAAAATCTGCTTGAAGATCCTGAGCAGCTATTACTTGAAGGATAATCTTCAATTATAAAAAGCTAGCACCTGTTAAGGTGCTAGCTTTTTTTCTTTTCACTGTCATGTTGTCCTCGTTTTGACCAATACGTCGAAAGCCAGGAACCAGATAAATTATGCCACACACTAAAAATCGCACTTGGTACGGCTGCGAGCGGTGAGAAGTGTGCTGTTGCTAGCGCTGCACCGAGCCCGGAGTTTTGCATGCCTACTTCGATCGAGATCGCTCTACGAGAAGGGATATCCATTCTCCACCACTTTGCGATCAGGTAGCCAAAAAAGAGACCAAGTCCATTATGTAATATAACTACGGCAAATATCAGCAATCCAGATTGAAGAATCTGCTCTTTATTTGCACTGACAACCGCTGCAATGATCAACACAATTCCAGCAACAGATACAAGCGGCAATGCTTGAACCGCATAGTTTACTTGTTTTTTCAAAAATACCTTAACGATAACCCCTAAGATAATAGGAATTAGCACAACTTGGACAATCGACAAAAATAATGCCTCCGGTGATACAGGTAACCATGATCTTGCAAAAATATAGATAAAGAGAGGCGTTAAAAAGGGAGCAAGAAGGGTCGATATAGTTGTGACCGCTACGGATAATGCCATATTGCCTTTTGCCAAGAAAGTCATGACATTGGATGCTGTACCGCCCGGGCAGCAGCCCACAAGAATAACACCTACTGCAATTTCAGACGGCAGCCGTAATCCGTAAGCTAATAGAAAGGCGATCAGCGGCATGAGTGTGTACTGCGCCAAAACCCCGATTAACACATAGAGAGGTTTACGAAAAAGCTCCTTAAAATCTTCACCAGATAACGTAAGCCCCATCCCAAACATAATGACACCTAGTAAAAAAGGGATATACGGTCCAATCTGAGAAAATATGTCAGGAAAAGCAAATCCAAGACATGCAAAGATAATGACCCAGATTGCAAAGGTTCTTCCTGCAAATTGACTAATGGTTAAAAGAATATTCATTCATTGCTTCATCTCACTTTCCTCACATATCTTTCTTATTTTAAACGAATTTTCTGAAAAAACAACCTATTCTTTATAAAGGTGTTAATAATAAAATTATGTAAACTAAAAATACCCCATATAAGCATTAGCCTATATGGAGCATCGTTTTAAAAAGGGGTCCATCTCACTTGCTGTGCTTGCTTAAGCCTAGCTTCTGGCTCACGCCAGTCGACTACATTCCACCAACGATCTACGTATTTCGCTTTTTCATTCAGATATTGAAGGTAGTAGGCGTGCTCCCATACATCAAGGGCTAGAAGGGGGATCACGTCCCATTGTGACAAAAATTGATGGCGTTCTGCTTGTAAAATCTCTAATCGCTGAGATCTGGGCGCCCATACGAGAATAGCCCAGCCAACACCTTCTACTTGTTTGGCCGCTGCTGAAAATTGAGATTTAAATGCATCATAGCTCTCAAACGATTGTTCAATGAGACGAAGCATTTGTCCAGTGGGCTTTCGTTTTCCTGAAGGACTCATGGAAAACCAAAAAATACAATGTAAATAGTGCCCCGCACCATTGAAGGCAAGCTCCCGTTCCCAATGCTTGATCATTTTAAAATCATTGGTTCTTCTTGCATTTTTTAATGCAAGCTCAGCTTGGTTCAAACCATCAACATATGATTGATGATGCTTCTGGTGATGCAAATACATAATTTCTTTTGAAATAAACGGTTCTAGTGCATCATACCGGTAAGGGAGAGGAGGTAACTTGTGACTTCCAGCTGCTACCTCTCGCATGTCTTCTTGTGGGTTCATGTCCTCAGCAATACGTTCTGCCAGTTCGTACCACTCTTGTTCACTGGAATGTTCATCATCCATTGAGAACCATAATTGGTCTACTTTCTGACGGATGTTGTCATCTTGAATCGCGGGTTGAATGGAGCTAAGCCACTCTTTGAGCTGCATTCGATACTCTTCCTTATTCATTCTTACGCCTCATTTCTTCTAAAAATGTGGAACAAGCCATCATCGGAAAGACAAATGGGTAGCTATGATAAGTGATGTAAAATTGCTTTGGCAGGCCAATGCCTACTGGATAGTGCAAGGCTTCACTCGTGTGCTGATGATGGATCAAAAATGAGATGGCTTTTAAAATTGTCTTGTCTTCTGGCTTCTCATATTGTAAAAGTGCCTCTGCTGCCCAAGCCGTCTGAACCACTGTGCCAAACGGAAGGGGGACATACGTTTTTACCTCTGCACTTTTACATGATTCTCCGAAGCTGCCATCTTCTCGTTGAATCTGCTTTAAAAATCGGCATGCTTTTTGAACAGCAGGATGGGTGGAGGGGATGCCGGCAGCTTTTAGACCTGTTAATGCTGCCCACGTTCCATAAATATAGCAAACCCCCCATCTGCCAAACCATGATCCATTTTTCTCTTGATGATTTAGGAGCCATTTGACACATTGATCTTTTTGCCTCTGAATAGGCGGTGACATGTTTTTCTCTTCAAGACCAATGAGATGAAGCACGCGGCCTGTAATATCGGGAGTCGATGGATCAATTGCTGCATCCTCCGCAGATTCAAGCGGCAGATGTCGAAGCAGGAAGTGATCTTGATTTTTTTCAAAGGCAGAGAATCCGCCGTCACGGTTTTGCATGGAAAGAAGCCAATGAAACCCTCGCTTCCACTGAACTGGTGCGTATATTTTAGGAATGGCTTTTAATACAATTTGCGTATCATCACAATCAGGGTTATTCGTATTGATATCTGAAAAACCAAAGCCTCCCGGAGCAGCATGCCGGTTATGAATCGCCCAATCTGCTTTCTTCATTTGCTGCCGGTTCAGTAAGTATGAGAAAGATTTTGTGATGACTGGGTCTTCTTGTTTTTTGCCAGCTTTTTGAGAAGCATAACTGACAAGCGCTGTATCCCAAACTGTGGATGTGGAATTTTCTGCATACATTCTGCCCTGACAGTCAGTGACTAGCTTTTTCATGCCTTTGACTGCTTTTAAAATGAGGTGATGTCCTGGGGAGTACCCAAGACTCATAAGTGCATAGACCATAAAAATACTTGCACTTAAATAGCTGTACAGTGTGCCATCTTTTTCGAGGCGGTCAAACATATATCGCTTTGCTGCTTCATATCCGAAAAAGTCCAGCCGGCTGTCGAGTGCTGTATACGATCGCATGTAAGTCAGAAAGTGATGAGTGGAACGTTCTTCTCTTGCCATAAACCAGTCAAATGGATTCTTAGACATGTTTGCATCAAGGTGTGCTAGGCTTGGAAATTTCTCATGAGAAGTATATCGTTTGTTGAGTGCAATCATCATTGGCACAAAGTGAATTCTTGCATATGCACTAAGATGATAGAAGTGAAGCGGAAAGTATGTAGGGATGAGTAAAAAGGAAAGTGGTGCATAGAAGTACGGCCACGGGTGCATGCCGTTGACGGCGAGCATCCACTTTGTCATAAAGTGAACGTTCTTTAATCCGCCATTTGATCGAATATATTGCGCTGCTTTTTCCATATGAGGCTCATCTTGTTGAAACCTGCCTGAAACGAGCATTCCGCAATAGCCCTGCACAGTGGCTGTTACATGTCCCGTTTGATCATGATACAAAGAAAAAGACCCATCCTCATTTTGTTTTTCGCGTATCGCTTCTGCTAATTGATGAACCAAAGCCTGATCCGAATCGCCAACAGCCTTTAACAGCATAATCAAAAAAGCATTTGTCATCATTGGACCTTCAAAGCAGAAAACAAAGGCGCCATCTTCTCGTTGTCTTCGCTGCATTTCTATGTGCAATTCTTCAATAAATTCGTTTACTCTCAATTTAAAATCTTGCATATGCTTGCCATGCTCCTTTCCTTTCATACTATATTCAGGAGCTGGCCTGTCACATGCAAACACAAAAAAAGCCGATGACAGGGTCACCGGCTCAGCGTGTAGACAAACCCTCGCATTCGGTGTCAGGTCTGCGCGCTGGTGCTCACGAATGTCAATTCGCTCCGCGCCAGTGCTCGTCCTTCCTAGACTGCAAAGGTTTTCTATCACGCTGAAAAGAAGACAAAGTGCTAAAATAAAAATCATTTTAGCACTTTGTCAACGATCTGAGCCGATGACAGGGTCACCGGCTTTCTTGACGTCATTAGTCTTGAAGATTAATCCATACACTTTTGACTTCTGTATAGTTGTTAAGGGCATATGATCCCATTTCTCTGCCAAGACCTGATTGCTTATATCCTCCAAACGGGGAGGCGGCATCAAAGACATTATAGCAGTTGACCCAAATCGTTCCTGCTTCAAGACGTGCAGCGATATCATGGGCATGCTTTAAGTTTTCTGTCCAAAGTCCTGCTGCTAATCCATATTCAGACTGGTTAGCTCGTTCAACCACTTCATCAATGGAATCGTAAGGAATGGCAGATAAGACAGGTCCAAAGATTTCTTCTTTGGCAATGGTCATTTCATCTTCTACATCTTTAAAAATAGTAGGGGAGACGAAATAGCCAGCCTCATAAGGGCAATCGCCCCCGACAACGGCTGTTGCCCCTTCGGATTTACCTTTTTCAATATAGCCTAACACGCGTTCGTGCTGTTCTTTACTTACAAGAGGTCCAATTTGCGTATCTTGATGAAGACCAGCGCCTTGCTTGAGGGATCCTGCATATTTGGCCATTTGATCGACCACTTCATCGTATTGGCTCCGATGAACAAAGACTCTGGACCCTGCGCAGCATACTTGGCCTTGGTTAAACATAACGCCATTTAAAGCACCTGGAATGGCTTTCTTTAAATCGGCATCAGGTAAAATAATATTCGGTGATTTTCCGCCAAGCTCTAATGTGACCCTCTTAATGGTTTTAGCCGCTTTCTCCATAATTAATTTCCCAACACTTGTTGACCCTGTGAAGGCCAGCTTGTTCACGTCAGGATGATCAGTTAAGGCTTCTCCGGCTGTTTCGCCAAATCCAGGAACGATGTTAATCACGCCTTCTGGGAAGCCGGCTTTGTCCACTAATTCTGCTAAGTAAAGAGCAGAGAGTGGAGTTTGTTCGGCTGGCTTTAAAACGATGGTGCACCCTGTTGCAAGTGCGGCGCCCATTTTCCACATAGCCATGAGCAGCGGGAAGTTCCATGGGATGATTTGTCCTACAACCCCAACCGGCTCATGGCGGGTATAATTAAAATATCCTTGACTGACAGGAATGGTTTGTCCATTCATTTTTGTCGTCCAGCCCGCATAATAGCGCATGTGCTCTATAGCGAGGGGGATATCTGCATTTGTTGTTTCATTAATTGGTTTTCCGTTATCTAAAGTTTCTAGCTGTGCAAGTTCTTCCTGATTTTCTTCCATTAAATCAGCAAGCTTGAACATGAGGCGGGCGCGTTCAGCGGCAGACATGGAGCGCCAAGGACCATGAAAGGCTTTTTTTGCAGCTTTTACGGCCTCATCAATATCTTTTGCACCTGCTTCATAAACATCAATAAGGGTTTCGCCTGTGGCTGGGTTAGGAGTAGCAAAGGTTTTGTTATCGTGACTTGTGACAAACTGACCATTAATGTAGAGTTTTTTCGTCCCTTGGAGAAAGGATTCGAGTTTTGAACTAATTTGAAGTGTTGTAGAGCTCATAAATAAACAAACCTCCTTAAAGATATGGATTGTTTTCTGCGAGTTCTAGGTGGGAAAAGCGGACATGCAACGAAATTGTATACGCACAAAGATGTAAACGTATACAATTATCATATTACACGACATGTTTGAAAGCAATCCATAACACTCATTGCATTTCGCGAAAATTTGGCTACAATAAATGTATAGATGAAAAAAGGAGTTTTTAAATCATGATCCATCAAAACTGGCAAACGGCTCAAACGTTAAAACAAGTAAAATGTGTACATACAAATGCGAAAAAATATATGGTCGACCGGGCATTAACGGTTGGAAGCACATATGAAGTGAAAAATGAAACAGAAGAATTCCTGTTTGTCGTAGACAATACGGGTAAAGTAGGCGGGTATTACAAGGAGTATTTCGAAGATATTTCAGCTGAATGATTTTGAGGGTCATCACTCATACTAAGAAAAACAGTAAAGGGTGATGATGATGAAAAAGCAGCAAAATGACGAGCAGAAAAATCAAAATGCATGGCATGAACACGAGGACGCTGATATGGCGATTACGCTTGAACAGATTTCCGATGTGTATGCCGAGGGAACGATTGATACACCAAAAGACGAATAGTCATTTAAAAACAGTGATTTGGTATAATCACTGTTTTTTTATTGGAAATGATTCATCATTTTTCTCGAAAAGAACTGAAACTTTTTTCCTGCTTTAACAGTCTAAATAAGTAGAGGAAAGAGCATCGGATCAAAAAGAAAAAGTTAAATGAAATTTAATCTATTCGTAATGGAATAACAACCATTTATAGCGTATTCTATAAGTGAGAATAAAACGTACCCACAGAGCCGTGTGGCCGTTTTGTCATAAAGGAATTTGATGCAGGAAGAGGGGGTTTACGTGGGTATTTTTTCTGTCAGTAAACAAAATGATAAGAAATTCGAATCCTTATTGATTGAAGGGGAAAGAATTGAGGCTGTTTACAGACTGCGTCACGACCAAATTTGCTTTACCAATAAACGACTGATCTTTGGCGATAACCGCGTATTTTCTAAGAAGAAAGTCAGGGTCTCCTTGCCGTATCGATCAATTGAAAGTTTTGCCATACAAGAAGCTGGCGTGTTTGATCAGGACACAGGTATGCTGCTTGTCACAAGCTCAAAAGTATTTGAACTCGACTTTTCTAAAGAGACGGATTTGAGTGATGTGCAAGCCATTTTGACAAAACATCTTTGCTGATCAATCTTGCGATTACATAGATCATATGCACTTTTCTCATTCTTCGTTCTTATTTTTATAGATCGCACATTGCTAAGCCCTTCCCATCTGATGAGAAGGGCTTTTTTCTGCTTAAGTGTTTGAATGATAGCAAAAAAGGATAAAGATGAAACAGATACAGAAAGGAGAATGAACAATGAAAGTGTTAGTTGCAGGAGCAAATGGACATACAGGCAGACTCGTCGTTCGTTATTTAAAAGAAAAAGGACATGAGCCGCTTGCTCTCATTCGAGATGAAAAACAAGCTGATGCACTAAAAGAACTTGGTGCAGCACCTGTCATCGGTGATCTTGAAAAAGATGTGACAGATGCTGTGAAACAAGCAGACGCTGTCATCTTTGCAGCTGGTTCAGGCTCAAAAACAGGTGCAGATAAGACCATTGCGGTCGATCAAGAAGGTGCAAAACGCCTCGTTGATACAGCGAAAAAAGAAAACATCCAGCATTTTGTTATGCTTAGTGCATATAATGCAGATGATCCGAATCAAGGAAAAGGGCAAGGAAGTATGGAAACTTATTATGAAGCAAAAAGAAAAGCCGATGAGCACTTAAAACAGTCAGGTCTTTCCTATACGATTGTCCGCCCAGGTGCCCTGCTGCATGAGGAGAAGACAGGAAAGATTGAAGCTGCCGAACATATTCCAGATGATCAAAACATCGAGATTTCAAGAGAGGACGTAGCCATTGTTCTTGTGGAGAGCTTAACAGAATCCAATGTGAAAAATAAGTCCTTTGACTTGATGAAAGGCGAAAAATCAGTAGAAGAAGCACTTCGCCATCTGTAAGAAAAGAAAGCTGCTGCCAAAGAGGCGGCGGCTTTTTTGATGTTTTCTTTTCCCTTTCAGCGGGAAGGTAATGAGAAAGGAGTGATTGACCGTGGGCTTAACGAAAGAACAACAAGCTGATTTATACGAAAGATTGATTCAATTAAAAGAAGATGTGAAGGGATCAAAAAAGAAAGAAGAATCGATGCTCGTTGAATCGAGTGAGATTTCAAATGGTGTTGGAAATCATATCGCTGATCATGGGAGCATCTATTTAGACCGCATGACAGAACAAACGCTGGATCAAGTCGATGATCAGCTTGAAGGTGAAATCGATGCAGCACTGAAACGAATGGAAGACGGAACATATGGGATATGTGAGAAAACGGGGAAAGAGATCCCATACGAGCGTTTAAAAGCAGTTCCATATACACGTTATTCAATAGATGCAAAGAAAAATGAAGAAACCACTCAAGATCCAAACGCATTTGACCGTTCATTCTCCGATCAAATGCGCGATTTAACAAATAGAGAAACAATGGATCAGATGCATTCAGATACGTATGAAAGATTAGAGGAAGAGCAAGATGTTGATGTAGATGAGGAAAAATAGGATCATAAGCGAAGGTTAAATTTTTTCAGAATAATTTTTTCTTATGTACACATGAACAAATAACTTGTATACATGAGTATTTCACAGAAAAAAGATCTCTTGAAATTTAATAAACTTTCGTGTAATATAGTTTAAAGGCTGCGATGCGCGTAATGTTAATTAAGTTTTAACCTTTAAGCTGTAATAGGGAGTTTTATATTGAAGCCGGAATGTCATGCCTCCTTAGCGAGGAAGACAGGAACGTTTCTGCAAACACCCACTTTGAGGAGTGGTGGTTTAAAACTTTCTTACTTAGATTACGGCATCCGCAGCTTTTCCTAGGATGATTCAAGCCATTTTCCATTGCGGAAAATGGCTTTTTATTTTGTGAAAAAACGAAATTGCACAGTCGGCCGGAAGAGGCATGAATGTATGTTAAAATAGACAAAACAAAAGACGGAGAGGGAATTGGATGTTAGAACAAGCAGAAGCACTCCTGAAACAATACTTTGGCTTTGACGCCTTTAGGCAGGGACAGAAACAAGCCATTGAATCGATTGTAAACAAACAGAAGGATACCGTCTGTATTATGCCGACAGGCGGGGGGAAATCGGTTTGCTACCAGATTCCTGCCCTGATGATGGAAGGAACAACGATCGTTGTATCCCCGCTAATTTCTTTAATGAAAGATCAAGTCGATGCGCTAAATGAGATGGACATACGATCGTCCTTTTTAAACAGCACACTTTCCGTAGCTGAAATGAATAAAAGGCTGAAAAAATGTGAAGATGGGGAATATCAGCTGCTTTATATCACACCTGAACGTTTACAAAATGAGCGTTTTTTTCAGCTGCTTGACCGGTTAACGATCCCTTTAATTGCAATTGATGAAGCGCACTGTATATCTGAGTGGGGGCATGATTTTAGGACAAGCTACCGCTTTATTCAAGAATGCTTAAATCGGCTGACAAAAAGGCCAGTGATTGTCGCATTAACTGCTACAGCCACGAAAAAGGTTCACCGAGATATATGTGAACAGCTTGGCATGAACGAAGAAGAAACCATTTTTACAGGGTTTGCTAGAGAAAATTTATCTTTTCAGGTGGTCAAAGGAGAAAATAGTGACCGCTTTATCACACATTATATGAAGAAAAATAAGCTTGAGTCCGGCATTATCTATACTGCTACAAGAAAAGAAGCCGAAAACATTTACAATCGGCTAAAGAAACAAAAGATCAAAGCTGGCATTTATCATGGCGGGTTAGATGATGATATGAGAGAAGAGCAGCAAAACCTGTTTTTAAACGATGACATCCAGGTTATGGTCGCTACATCTGCATTTGGCATGGGAATTAATAAGTCAAATGTCCGTTTTGTGATTCATCATCAAATTCCAAGGGATATTGAAAGCTACTATCAAGAAGCTGGACGCGCCGGCAGAGACGGGCTCCAAAGTGAATGCATTTTACTGTTTTCGCCGCAGGGCGTACGAATGCAGCGATTCCTCATTGAACAGTCAACAGAAGATGAAGTGCGCTTTCAGCATGAGCTGCTTAAACTTAGACAAATGGTCGATTACTGTCACACTGAGCAATGTCTGCAGCAATTTGTGATGGACTACTTTGATCAATCAGCAAGTGCCCCTTGCCAAAAATGCAGTAATTGCCTTGATGAAAGAGAGCGTGAAGAGGTCACTCGAGAAGCGCAAATGGTTTTATCGTGTACGGTTAGAATGAACGAGCGCTTTGGAAAAATGATGATTGCTCAAGTACTGGCAGGCTCTAAAAATAAAAAAGTGCTTGACCTCGGTTTCGACCGTCTTCCTACATACGCTTTAATGAAGCAGCAATCAGCCCAGCAAATCAGTGATTTCATCGAATTTTTAATTACAGAAGAGTATTTGCACATGTCTGAAGGAGCTTATCCAACATTAAAAGTGACACATAAAGGAAGGAAGGTGTTAGTCGGGCAAGAGGCTGTGTATAAAAAGCAGGCAGTGAAAAGAGAGGCGATTCAAGAAAACGATGCATTATTTGAGCAGCTGAGAGCGGTGAGAATGAAGCTGGCGAGAGAGCAGGGCGTTCCGCCATTTGTTGTATTTTCTGATCAAACCTTGAAGGAAATGTCAGCCGTTCAGCCTAAAACAGAAGAAGAACTTCTCCATATTAAGGGAATAGGCGCTCAAAAAAGAGAGAAATACGGGGATGTTTTTTTAGAAGAAATCCGTTTATTTATAGAAAAAGAGAAAAATAAAAAGGTTGAAGAAGAAAAATAAATTTTTTTCGCTGCGTTTGGACACGTTTTCAACAGGAGGTTTCTGATCCTTTCAAAACCTTGATATGGCGGGTAATCGAGCTGCTTTGTGGTCTGATTTACCAATGGAGAGAGATGTTTCATGTAAAGGAACTGTAATCTAAAACATATCGTTTTGTTATTGAATTGACATTTACATATGTTACGATAGCACTCGTTAGCCGCCATAAAAAGCTAACAAGGGAGGATTTACTTTATGAAGAAGACTATTATGTCCTTGGTTGCTGTTGCAGCAATCTCTACAACAGCATTTGGAGCACAGCAAGCTTCTGCAAAGGAAATCACTGTGAAGAAAGGTGATACACTTTGGGGAATCTCTCAAAAAAATGATGTGTCTCTAAAGGACCTAAAGGGTTGGAACAATTTATCAACAGACATGATTTATGTAGGTGATAAATTGACAATCTCTTCAAAAGAGAAAACTCAGGAGCAGTATAAAGTCCAGAAGGGGGACAGCCTCTGGAAAATCGCTCAAAAATTCAATGTGTCAATTAGCGATATTAAGTCTTGGAATAACTTAAACTCAGATATAATTATGATTGGTTCAACACTAAGTGTTGCTGGTCAAAGCTCAGCTCCGGTAAGCTCAGAGCCTGTACAAAAACAGGAGCCTGTCCAAAAAGAGCAAACAACACAAAAAGCTGCTCCTAAACAGGAAGCACCGAAAAAAGCTGCTCCTAAACAGGAAACAGCTAAAGCAGAATCATCTTCTGCTAGTCAAAGTGTACAAAAAGAAATGACTGTAACGGCTACGGCTTATACAGCAAATGATGGTGGCATCTCAGGTATTACTGCAACAGGGGTAAACTTAAACAAAAACCCAAATGCGAAAGTGATTGCAGTAGATCCTAATGTCATTCCATTAGGAAGTAAGGTTTATGTTGAAGGCTACGGTGAAGCCATCGCAGCAGATACTGGCGGCGCAATTAAAGGTAACAAAATTGATGTTCATGTACCAAGCAAATCCCAAGCAAAAAATTGGGGCGTAAAATCAGTCAAAGTGAAAGTACTTAACTAGTAACTTATTGTTTTTTGGAAGAAAGCATCAGGTGGCGGCCTGATGCTTTTATTGTACCCTTTTTTTGGTCAAAAAAACACACATTTTTCAGAAAAATTTGCATTTTCGACAAATAACAGCGTATATTCCATCATACACGCTGTTTTTTTGTCGTTAGCTGTCCACCCAATAAATTTCTCCGCTTTGTTCTTTCCAATTGATTTGGACATCAAATTGGTGCTTTTCATAAAAGTGAATCAATCGGTCTACGTGATTCCAATCTCTTTTGACGAGGTCACCTGTGATAACTGGGATGTTCTGCTCTCTTGCGATTTCTTTTAAATGCTTCATACAGATTGAGCCGTATCCATTATCGGGAGGGCCTTTTATATCAGCAATATGAATCTTTCCTTCTTCAGGATATTCAGCAATTAAGGAAAAATCAGATTGTCCGCGAAAAGCTTTTTCACAATCGGTCAGCATGATTTTACATGTATCAGCATTTTCAATGGCAGAGACAATCATCCATTCATCTTCTTTCGCCTGATCAATGCCAATGATCTTTGCCTTTTTCGAAATATCTTTCATGTTTTCTTGCATTCGATACATTTGGAACTGCAATTGCTGTAATTCTTGCTCTAACGCCTTCACATCTTTGGGTGTTTCCTGTAAGATTGACAAGTCCATTACTCCTTTCATATAAGAAATGATAAAAATCACATAAATTCCAATTTTAAAGGAAGTGGATGGATCTTTCAAGCCGTTAGAATGCCGATTATCGGCAAGTTTGTCTAAAATTCGACGAAGACAGCGAATTCATTGACTTTATAGAGAAAGTTAAATAACATACTCTTAGTCGGAACTAATAAAGAGAGGTTTTCAAACATGAACGAACAGAATCAAAAACCGAAAAATTTCACCGGCATTGTTGTCATTTTAACAATTGCCATAAACGGATTAATCGCTTTATTATTTTTAATGCCAAAATCAGATAAATTTAGTCATCTGGATATTACATTTCTGCCTTTACTGAATGCCGTGATGAACAGCTTTACGTTTATCTTCTTACTTTCAGCACTCATTATGATTAAACAAAAGAACATTAAAGCACATAGACGATTTATTTTTGCTGCATTTTCAACAACACTTGTCTTTTTAATTTCCTATGTAACATATCATTCAATGGCAGCTGATACACATTTCGGAGGAGAAGGGATCATCCGTCCGATTTATTTCTTTATTTTGATTACACATATTGTGCTCTCAGCTATTATTGTACCGCTTGCACTGATTACACTATTTAGAGGCGCACAGATGCAGGTCGAGCGTCACCGTAAAATTGCCCGCTGGACGATGCCGCTTTGGCTCTATGTTAGTCTCACTGGCGTCATTGTCTATATCATGATTTCTCCATATTACAGCTAACGTATGTCCAACTGGACATACGTTCTTTTATTTACAAGATGAAGTGCTTTGGATAGAATGGAAATTGGATATCCGACTAGCACGGTATCTTCCCATCTATAGATTCACATCATTTCTGGCCGTTTGCTCGTTTGGAGATCAACAATTGGACGAAACGGGGGTTATATGATGACTGAACAATTGCAGTATAAACCGGGGCTTGAAGACATTGTGGCAAGCGAAACGTCCATATCATACTTAGATGTGGAGCAAGAGGAAATTGTGATTCGCGGGTACGACCTCATTGAGCTGGCACAAAACAAGACATATTTAGAAACAGCCTATCTGCTTATTTATGGAAGATTACCAGATCAGATGGAATATCACCAATTTCAGCAAGGTATATCCTCACAAACGAGCTTACATCCAACCATTCAAACTATATTAACGAAGCTGCCAAAAACCACTCATCCTATGGATGCGATGAGAACGTGTTTATCTGCTCTTGCAGGGTATGATGACGCATTACATGATCGATCTGAAGCGTGCCAAGAAAGGCGTGCAGTTCGATTACTAGGACAGCTGCCGGCCATTGTTGCTGGAAGCTATTATATTCTCACAAAAGACGCCGCTATTTCTCCAGATCAGACCAAATCCTACACTGAAAACTTTTTATCCATGCTAACTGGACGCACCCCGACACAAGACGAAATTACCGCTTTTGATCAAACACTCACATTATATAGCGAACATGAGCTGCCGAATTCAACGTTTGCGGCTAGAGTGATTGCATCCACGCATTCTGACATGTATGGTGCATTTACTGGAGCGATCTCTTCATTAAAAGGTGACCTCCACGGAGGAGCAAATGAAGCTGTCATGAACATGCTTCTTGAAGGAAAAACAAAAGAAGGATTTCTTGCGCTTATTGAACGAAAATTAGCCGCGAAAGAAAAAATGATGGGCTTTGGCCACAGAGTATACATGAGAAAAATGGACCCGCGAGCCGCTCTTTTAAAACGTTCATTGAAAACGCTTACTGAATCGAAGGGAGATACAACGCTATATGACATGTGTGTAGCAGGAGAGGCATATATGAAAGAGCAGAAAAACCTTTATCCAAATCTTGATTATTATGCTGCACCTATTTATTACGTGCTCGGAATCCCTATTTCACTTTATACACCCATTTTCTTTGCTGCAAGAGCTAGCGGATTAGCCGCACATGTGATTGAACAGCATTTGCATAATCGCATTTTTAGACCGAGAGTCCGGTATCTAGGGCCAAGAGGATTAAAGGTTTCAAATGATGATGGAAAAACGGGGGAATGAACATGAACAAAACAGCAGTCGCCAATCAAACAGATCAGCTATTAGAAGAAATCGCTGCCTATGCAGTAGACGGAGAAATTACGAGCAAAGAGGCCATTGAAACCGCGCGGTATGTGCTCATAGACACGCTCGGGTGCGGAATGCTTGCTCTTAATTTTCCAGAATGTACGAAGCACCTTGGACCCATCGTACCTGGAACAGTCGTGCCAAACGGAGCAAGAGTTCCCGGCACTTCGTTTGTGCTAGATCCTGTTCAAGCGGCTTTTGATATTGGCTGTATGATCCGCTGGTTAGATTATAATGACACGTGGCTTGCACAGGAGTGGGGGCATCCGTCAGATAACTTAGGCGGAATATTAGCTGTAAGTGATTATATCAGCAGAACACGCCTTGCAAACGGAGAAGAGCCGCTAACGATGAATGATGTACTGCATGCAATCGTCAAGGCACATGAAATTCAAGGTGTCCTTGCTTTAGAAAATTGTCTAAATCGAAATGGATTGGACCATGTGTTATTTGTCAAAGTGGCAACAAGTGCAGTTGTGTGTGCAATGCTTGGCGGAACAAAAGAAGAGGTCCAGCATGTTTTATCACAAGCGTTTGTTGATAATTCCCCTCTTAGGACGTATCGCCACGCCCCAAACACAGGATCTAGGAAATCATGGGCAGCAGGGGACGCAACAAGCCGCGGAGTGAGACTGGCAATGATGACACGTAAAGGGGAAATGGGTTATCAAACGCCCCTAAGTGCTGAGAAGTGGGGCTTTGAAGATGTTCTTATGAAAGGAAAACCACTTACGCTCGCCCAGCCCCTTGGATCATACGTCATAGAAAATGTTCTTTTCAAAATTGCTTATCCTGCTGAGTTTCATGCACAGACTGCTGCAGAGGCGGCTGTGATGCTGCATGACGCTGTAAAAGATCGTTTAGATGAAATTGACCGGGTAGAAATTACGACACATGAGTCAGCGATTCGGATTATTGATAAGAAAGGGCCGCTTTATAATCCAGCAGACCGTGATCATTGCTTGCAGTATATTACAGCCATTGGACTGATCTATGGTGAACTAACAGCTGACCATTATGAAGAAGAAACGGCGCAAAATCCAGCCATTGATCGTCTTCGTGATCGAATGATTGTGAAAGAGGATAAACGTTACACAGAGGATTATTTAGATCCGAAAAAGAGATCGATTGCAAACTGTGTACAAATTTTCTTTAAAGACGGGACGATGACAGACCGAATTGAAATTGAATACCCGCTCGGTCATCGCAGAAGAAGACAGGAAGGCATTCCGCTGCTTGAAAAGAAATGGGTCTATCATTTAAAGACAAGATTTCCACAAAAACAAGTGGATCAAATTGTGTCACTCTGCCAAAATCCAAATCAATTAAAAACAACAACAGTACCAGCATTTATGGACTTATTCGTCATATAAGGGGGAGCTAGCGTGTGGATCGTGAATGAAGAAAGAAGTCAGGCTGATTTAGCCGCAGTCTTTAAAGAACAAATGAACAAATCAGCTTTATTTCAAATTCCAGGCGTTCACGATGGAATGTCTGCGCTCTATGCGAAAAAAATGGGCTTTCAAGGGCTCTATTTATCAGGTGCCGCTTTTTGTGCCAGCAAAGGACTGCCAGACCTCGGCATGATCCATTCAACAGAAATGGCTGAAAAAGCGAAGGAGATGATTCGAGCTTCCCAGCTGCCGCTTTTGGTCGATATGGACACAGGTTATGGCGGTGTTTTAAATGCAGCAAGAGCGGCAAAAGAAATGGTTGAGAGCAAAGTGGCAGCTGTTCAAATTGAAGATCAGCAAATGCCGAAAAAATGCGGGCATTTAAACGGGAAATCACTCGTTCCAGTAGAAGAAATGGTCGCAAAAATCAAAGCCATCAAACAAGCGGCACCAACGCTTTTGGTGATTGCGAGAACCGATGCAAAGTCCGTAAATGGAATGGAGGATGTCATCCGCCGGGCCAATCTTTACGTAGAAGCAGGAGCTGATGCTATTTTTCCTGAGGCACTCATCACAGCAGAGGACTTCACGCATGCGTCAAGTAATATTAAAGGTCCGCTCCTTGCAAACATGACGGAGTTTGGCAAGACGCCTTATTATCATGCAGACGAATTTTCTGTATTTGGCTTTCAAATGGTCATTTATCCTGTGTCATCACTTAGAGTTGCTGCAAAAGCGTATGAGCGTTTATTTACAGAAATCATGGAAAAGGGAACGCAGCAGGGGATACTTGGGGATATGCAAACGAGAAAAGAGCTGTATGAAACGATTCATTATGATGAATATGAGGAAATGGACCAGCATTTAGCAAAAACGATCCTCCCGGAAATTGGGAAAGAGCAACGATAAAATGAAAAGCACTTCCTTGACGGAAGTGCCTCAGCGTGTAGACAAACCCTCGCATTCGTTGTCAGGTCTGTGCGCCAGTGCTCACGAATGTTAAATTCGCTCCGCTCTGGTGCTCGCCCTTCCTAGGGCTGCAAAGGTTTTCTATCACGCTTTAAAAGAAGACAAAGAGCTAAAATAAAGATCATTTTAGCCCTTTGTCAGCAATCTGAAACACTTCCTTTACGGAAGTGTTTTTTACGATGATGGTGTGGATGAAGAAGCCAATTTCATCTTTTCTTCAACTGTTTTCGTTTTTTCTTTTACTTTTTCAGCGTAAGTGAAGTCACCGTAGCAATACGGATAGCGGAAGTTATCTTTGTTGCCGCCGCACGTATAGACCTTGGGGTTTCGTTTCACTTGCTTTTTGGAGTATTGCTTTGCCAGTTTCTCGGAATGTTTTCCCCCGTTTTTTGCAACAAAATCAATATAGCCGATTCCCATGTTATAGCTTTGAATAATGGTTTCCAAATCAACGCCTTTTTTCTTCCCATGCTTGTACATAGTCGAAAAATGATGGACTCCTTGTTTAATGCTTTTCTCAGGGTCATTGATTTCATTTCGTTTCAAACCAAGAGATTCAGAGGCCTGCATTGGATCTCCGCCTCTGCCTTTTGATTCTTGATACATCATACCGAGGATTAACCCGGTATACTGATCTAAATCTTGATCTCTTAACTCTGTTTCTACAAGCGGTTTGTAATCATCCAATCTCGACAAAACAATTGATTCCGTATCAATCGGCAGCTTTTTTAACTCCTTTTGATTAAAGGAGATGGCAATGGCTGCTAATACGAAAACAAAGAGAAAAATCGTGAAACAGCCTGAAATGGCAAAACATCCTGTTTTTTTCTTTTTCAAGGTCAGTTCACCCCTGTTTTGCCCCGCTTTTAAAAGGGAAGTACAGCCTTTTCATTATGCCATATCCTGTGCAGGATACCAAGTGAAAACCTTATAATCAATCATATCCAAACGTAAATTCAGGTCTTGTTTTCAGCCTGAAGCAGAAATAAACAAAACCGATAATCAGCCAAATCATGCCAATGATTAATGCATTTGTACTGATGCTCGTTAACAGCCAAATGCAAAACGCCGTCCCGCATAGAGGGATCACGGCATATCTCAATGTATTCAGTACACCTCTTTGTTTTTGTCTGATGAAAAAGTACGCAAAAACAGACAAATTCACAAAGGTAAATCCAATTAACGCACCGAAGCTGATAAAGGAATAAATGACTTCAAGTTCGCCAACGACTGCCGTTAAGGAGAAAGCTCCGATTAACAAAATATTAAAAACAGGGGTTTTTAATCTCGGATGAATATACCCGAAGAAACGCTTTGGTAACGATTGATCTCTTCCCATTGCATATAAAAGCCTTGCTGCACTCGCATGTGACGATAAGGAGGAAGAAATGACAGCGACCATTGTGCCGGCTAAAAAGAACGAGTGGAGAAATGCGCCGCCCACAAATTCTGCAATTTCAAGTGAGGCTGCATCAGGATGTTTGAACTGCTGAAAATTTGGAAACACCTGCTGCAAAAAATAAGACGTCAACGTAAATAGTACGCCTCCAATCGCAACTGTTAAGAAAATGGCAAGCGGAATCGTCTTTTTTGGTTTAATGGTTTCCTCAGACATAGTGGAAATGGCATCAAATCCTAGAAAGGAGAAACATAAAATGGTCGCTCCTGAAAAAATAAGCGCTGGATCTAAGCTCGCTGAATAAAAAGGCCGGGCTGACAATAGCTCTCCACTGCCAGCGTTTTGCGTGAGCCCATAAATAACAAACCCAACAAAGGTGACGGCGACAATGACCTGAAACGTCACAAACAGCGCCGTAATGTTGGCTGTAAGCCGTATACCGATGACATTGACAGTCGTTATGGCGATAGCAAGTATGATGATCCAAATGTAATGAGGTACATCAGGAAAGGCTGCGGTTAAATAAGCACTTCCGATCGCAAAATTCACCATAGGCAGAAATAAATAATCCAGTAAAAGTGTCCAGCCCACAAGGAAGCCGACATGAGGATGAATACTTTTTTGCGCATATGTATAAGCAGATCCTGCTTTTGGAAAAGCCTTCACCATATTCCCATAGCTAAGCGCTGTCAATAGTAATGCAAGTAACGTAAATATATAAGCTGCAGCGACGTGTCCTTTCGTCAGCTGAGCAACAATGCCGTATGAATCAAATACGACAAGTGGATCCATATAAGCAAGCCCGATCACAACAAGTGGAAAGACAGTCAGGCTGCGTTTTAGTCTTGGCTCTTCAGTCAATTTGCCTATCAGCTCCTCTAAAAATGAATAAATAATGCTCATTTTAAAAAGAATGCTACCAAGTGTCAATGCTATTTGAATAAATCTTTTGTTTAAAGTGTGCCCGCTTTGCACGCCGGACGTTTTAGTATATGATGATACATAGAATAAGTCGTGATTTGACTAACAAGAAAGGTGAAGCGAAATGAAGGAAGAACTGAATACAAATCAAGAACAGGAACGGATGGAGCTGGATGAAGAAAGTTTATTTCTTGTCTCCCAAACGTTTAAAGCCTTATCTGATCCGACACGTATTCGTATTCTGCACCTGCTGTCTCAAGGTGAATACTCGGTAAATGATATCGCAGAAACGCTGAATCTCATGCAATCAACTGTTTCTCATCAGCTGCGTTTTTTAAAAAACCTTCGTCTCGTGAAATCTAGACGAGCAGGGACATCGATCTTTTACAGTCCTGAAGATCAGCATGTGATGGAAGTACTTGAACAAATGATTCATCATGCACAGCATGACTAATAAAAACCTTCCTACTCATATAGGAAGGTTTTTACGCATGATGCGTATGTGCTGCTCGTTTACCTGCTTTCATCATTTGATAAGAAAAAACGACATAGTAAGCAGCTAACAGAAAAAAGCTGAGCATGGTCATGGCATCATCACTCACAATATGCTGATACAGTTCAACGACACCAATTTTTGTGAGCGAATGGTTCGTCAGCTCACCCAGCTTAAAACTAAGTCGTGATAAAAATAAGCATAAAATGAAGCTTTCAATCCATTTACTCGTTTTCACATAAAGACGGCCATTTTCTTCTTTTATGCGGATCGTCTCATAGGCATGAACGGCCAGACTGCTTCCAAAGAGCATACCAATAGCGGCATAGATGAAAATGCTGTGATTTTGCCAGCCTTCTAATAAGAGAATAAGGGCAGTGAGTCCAAATACATACATTCTCATCAAAAGACTGATCGGGCGCACAAGCTGATAGCGTCTCATTCGATTCATTCGAAAGATGATGCAGATCAGCATAATGCTCCCAATGATGAATAACTGCCACACGTGATGTGTCATGATGCAACCTCCTCCTGCATGTGCAGGGATGTAAACGAATGCTGGCTGTTTCTTATCTTTACCATTCTTTCATTTTTTATCAAATCAAAACCTACATTTATGAAAAAGAGGAAAAGGCATGAAAATCGATCGTATTTTGTCTATTGTGATGCTGCTCATTAGCAAAAAGCAAGTACAAGCGAAAGACCTTGCTGAACTTCACGAAGTGAGCGTAAGGACGATTTATCGCGATATTGAGACCATCAATCAAGCCGGGATTCCTGTTGTGACAACACAAGGAGCAGGCGGAGGCATTTCACTTGTTGACGACTATCGTTTAGAGAAAAAATTATTTACCGATGATGACATTGAGCTTATTTTAACAGCCCTTGAAAGCATGACGAGTGCATACTCCTTTAAAGAAAGTGAACATGTACTGAAAAAAATCAAATCTCTCATTTCGCCACATACCGATGAAAGCGAGAAACAGCACCATGTCTTTATTGATTTAAGCTCATGGGGGAAAGACAGCCAGGCAGAAAAGAAGCTTCAGCTGATCCATACAGCTGCCTCCGCGCATCAATTCATTCAATTCACTTATCGCAACGCAAAAGGTGAAACACTTCCACGTAAAGTGGAGCCTTATACGCTTGTCTTAAAAGGAAGGCATTGGTACTTGTATGCGTTTTGTTGTGTGAAAAATGATTTTCGTCTATTCAAGCTGACCAGAATGACAGACCTCATCACCATTTCAGCATATTTCAGGCCGAAAAGAATCAAAAATGACGAGAAGCCTTGGAATGACTCTTGGCATGAAGAGCCTTCAGTCACAACGCTCACGCTCAGGCTAACGGAAGCATCAGTTGGCAAAGTGAAGGAATGGGTGGATGAGAACGAATTGATCGTATGTTCAGACGGAACCTATCTGGCAGCATTGACCGTGCCGCAAGATGATTGGCTGCACAGTTTTCTATTCCATTTAGGACCGGACGTCGACATTCTTTCACCGCAGCATATCAAGGAAGCATTTGATCTCCAATTAAAACAATTTATGAAGCGATTAGGAACTTGACACACAGTTGTCAGGTTTCTTTTTATATGATGGGAGAAAAGGAGATGAGAATGTATGTACGATATCGTCACATTAGAGAAACAATGGATTAAAGGGTTGTCTATTCGAACAACAAATGAAATAGAGAAAACAAAAGAGCGGAAGATTGCACCGCTTTGGCAGGATTTTTTTGCGCAGCAGCTATATGGGGGACAAGCTCCAGTCATAGGGCTGTATTCAGATTATGAAAAAGATGAACATGGTTCTTATTTATTTACAGCTGGAGAGTTCGCGGATCAGCAGATCGAACATGTAAAAGAGATCCCTGCGTCCACCTACGCAAGATTTCAAACGAGAAAAGGACCGATTGAAGAGGTCGTGCTTGAAACATGGCTCAAGATTTGGACGTGGGATCAGCGTCAATACCGCACTTATACAGGTGATTTTGAATGGTATGATGAAAGATCTATTGATCCAAAAGAAGCACAAATTGATATTTATATTGCGGTTGATGAAAAAATCATTGCTAAAACTAATACCATTAGTTAATATAAAACTAACGATATTAGTTTTAGGAGGGCAATCATGAGATTAACAACTTTTGACCGTCTGCACCAGCTTACATTGATGCCGCGATTATTTCCGGTAAATTGCTATGTATTTGAGGAAGAGGAAGGACTCATCTTAATTGATGCTGCTTTAAAAATGGCGGCGAACTCGATCATCGAATTTGCCCGTAAAAAGAACAAACCAATTCATAAGATTATTCTCACTCATAGCCATATGGATCATATCGGCGCATTAGATGAGGTGAAGAAGGCTTTTCCAGAGGCAGTTGTCTATTTATCAAAACGTGATGCACGCCTTTTTGAAGGTGACTTTTCCTTGCTCCCTGATGAACCTCAGCAAAAAATTAAAGGCAGTTTTATGAAAAATATTCATACAAAACCAGATGTACTAGTCGAAGAAGGAGATGAGATTGGGGCGCTCAAAGTGATTGCAACACCAGGGCATACACCTGGCAGCATTTCTTTATACGATGAAAGGTCAGGAGCTGTCATTGCAGGGGATGCACTTGTGACAAAAGGAGGCTTATCGGTTACGGGTGAGTTTCGGTGGAGCTTCCCGTTCCCGGCATTTGCCACATGGGATGCAGAAACCGCATTAAAAAGCGCTGAAAAATTACTAGCGCTGCGCATATCCTGTCTTGCTGCAGGACATGGTGACCTTATCATAGAGCCTCATGAAAAGCTTCAAGCTGCCGTTAAAAAAAGACAGCACCAGCTAATAAAAGGAGGGCAGTAAACCGTGTCGCCAAGAATGGGAATTACACAAGAAAAAATTATGGATACAGCGGCTGCATTTGTTGATGAAGAGGGCTTCTCCGCTTTGACTATTGCTACATTGTCTAAAAAGCTGAATATCAGGCCGCCTTCTCTTTATAATCACGTATCCGGCCTTCATGAGATTCAGGCAGCACTCGCAGTAAAGGGGCTCTCCATGCTTTGTGAGCAAGGGATGCAAGTCACAGAGGGGCTGGAAAAAGAAGAAGCTGTTTTAGCCTTTGCCAGACAATATGTGCAATTTGTCCGAACACACCCCGGTCTTTATGAAGCTGCCTTTTCACATATGAACGAAAAAGAAGTACGACTTGCAGCAGAGCGCCTTGTTCAGTTTGTTCAATCCATTATGTCACGCTTTGGTGTAAAAGAAGAAGAAATGACGCATGTCGTCAGAGGACTGAGAAGTTTACTGCACGGCTTTGGTGATATTTCTAATAAAAAGGGATTTCAACGAAAAGAACAGCTTGAAGAAAGTGTGAGCTATGCGGTTCGGCTCTATATCACAGGTGTATTGCAAAAAGAAGATCTGTCTATTTGACAGGTCTTTTTTTTACAGTGAACTGATATCATAGAAAAGCATTTCTTCTGGAACCATTTTTTTGCGAGAAAAACGAATAAAGATTTGACAGTTTTGTGAAACATGGTATGCTTATTATGTGAAATAATTCACATAGAGGAGTAGAGGCAGATGAAAAGAAAGCCTGTTTATGTGGAAACAACCATTCATGCACCTTTAGAGAAAGTATGGGAATATACGCAAAATCCAAAGCTTCATGAACAGTGGGATTTGCGCTTTTCAACCATTTCATTAAATGGACCTCAAGATGAACAGCCCCAAACCTTTTTGTATGAAAAGCATCTTGGATTTGGTGTAAGTGTCACAGGGACAGGAGCATATCGAACAAGAATGATGGATGAACGGAATGAACGGGCATCCTCGCTTAAATTCAAATCGTCACACCCGTTGTCTTTTATCAAAGAAGGCGGCGGCTATTGGAAATATGTGAAAACGAACGATCATATTGTGTTTCAAACGCAATTTGATTATGAACCGAAAGAAGGAAAAGGATGGGCGTGGGCAGATCGATTTCTTTTTCGCCCGATGATGGGGTTTATGACGGCCTTTAGTTTTGGCGCACTAAAGACGTGGCTTGAAAAGGGTACGCACCCTCGGTTGTTACTGGAGAGAACACTTGCCCATTATGGAATTTGTTTGCTGTTTGCCATCGTCTGGCTATGTCAAGCGATTATCCCTTTTTCACATTCTGCTTTTGATCATAGCACCGGATTTCGGTTGTTTTATGCCCTTATAGGCGTATCATGGCTGATACCTAAGCTATCAAAGAAATATTTGTTCATTCTTCAAAGTGTGTTTCTGCTGATGATGCTTTGTATCGGGATCCTATCCCCCCAAACGACACTCCATGAGCCGCTTGTGATGAGTGCATTTTTGATCCTATCCATTGCAGGAATGATTAATTTAAAAGATTGTATAGACGTATTTTCGATCAAACGAAAAAGGGGAGATAGACATGGTCGTTCATCGTCATCAAGTAAAGGAATACGATAAGCTTCATCCAAAATTAAAAGAGAGATACAACCGTGCGTTTACCGCTGAAGGCACTATGGAAGAAATAGGCGGCGGAACGAGGCTCATTCGATTTTTCTTCAAAATTGGTCCACTATTTCGCTGTTTTTTCCCTGAGAGAGGAAAAAACATTCCTTTCCGGATTGTGAATAAACCCTTTATGACAAATAAGGGAGAGGAAGGCATGCACTGGTTTCGTACGTTTTATTTCCCAAAGAAGGAACGGCACTTTGATGCAGATATGATCATTGATGAGAAGAGTCATAAAGTACTAGACTATTTTGGAAAGCCTAGACTTCTTATGTCAGAGCTTCATTTTACAGTAACAAAGCATGGGTTCCTTCACATTCAATCCGGCCGGCAGAAGCTGTTGATGTTAGGACGTGAGTGGCCGCTGCCTTCATGGCTTTACGGTGTGTCAGATGTCACAGAAGGCTATGAGGAGCACACGGGTGAGTATACCATTGATGTGCATGTGAAAAATCGACTGTTTGGGACCCTTTTTACATATAAAGGCCGGTTTACTGAAAGGGTGATGTCTCATGATGAATAAATGGCATTTGTTATCAAGCCTCGTCTTCATGTGCTGTTTTATCGCCACCCGTTTGATGACAGGTCCGGTAGCAGAGTTATTTGTACTGATAGCCATTCTGTTTTACCTTCCTGCAGTTTTAGCCTTTTTTGTAAAGGAAGAGAGTGAGAATAAGCCGGGGATACTGCTCGGCTTTTTAATGAAAGCCTTTCCATTAGCTGCTCTTTGTGCAACGGCTGCATTTATCTATCATTCTGCCTTGTTTGCATCGGGATGGTTTTTGTATACGATTCTTTTGGCGTTATATGGCTTTACTCGTTTGCTGAAAAGGGGAATCTTTCCGCTTCATGAATTGATGACGGATGGTGCATGGATGTATCTCGCTTTGGGCGGACTGTGGTTTTGGCTCTACACGGCAGATATACAGGTGATGACCTTTTCACCAATCATCGTGCTTTTGACCGCTATTCATTTTCATTACTCGGCTTTTTTTATCCCGCTTTTCTATGGATTATTAGGGAGACATCGAGAAAAAGAGACAGCTTTATACAAAGCGGCAGGCTGGGTGATTTTGCTGTCGCCTGTGATGATTGCTGT
Source organism: Bacillus sp. Je.9.29.b (assembly GCF_051129925.1). Lineage (NCBI taxonomy): Bacteria > Bacillati > Bacillota > Bacilli > Caryophanales > Bacillaceae > Bacillus > Bacillus sp. Je.9.29.b. The sequence continues at coordinate 45,238 of NZ_JBCPSO010000006.1, read as the reverse complement.
TGGGATTAGCTTCTCTCGTCTATTTGATACGTTCAGCGTCACGCTATATGTCATTGCACTCTACTTGTACGGTATTCTTTGTATGAAAACAAGGTTTCGATCGACTGTGGCAAAAGTGCTGATTGTGTTTTCTAGCTGCGTCTTAATGGGAACGATCGTGCTATCTCTTCTTTATTCCGCTGGGATGCTCATGCGCGTGACCTACATCAGCATTGATCAGATGATTTGGTTTCATGGCAGTATTAATGCCTTTTTTGTTATTTTACCAGGTCTGATTGGATGGCTGATCGAAGGGCCAAAGGATCAATTGAAGCAGAAGGACTTTCCGATATCAAAAGTGCATGGCCGTTTTCATTTGATCTCTTTTCAAAAGGAAAGAATGGGTGATCGAGAGAACCTCGGTTTAGTCGATTCACTTGATGATTTAAATGGAACGACATTTTCAGCTGATAGGGTGTCACCTGTGATTCGAAGGTTTTATGAGAATCCGATGGCGTTTACGTTAAAAGCAGCAGTCTGTTTTCATTGGTGGGTGAGGCCGTTTGTTTTTTTACTTCAGCCCATGTTTAAGAAAATAGGCCAGCTCTATTTGGGGGCACCTCGTATACCTTATAAAATGAAGGGGCGTCTGACTACATTTCAACATCCGAAAGAAGGGCGAAAGAATGTCAGGGCGTGGATTCGTTATAACGAAAAAGGAGAGCAGGTCTTTTTTGCACTTTATGCTCATCATCACGATGCAGCTGCGGGCTATATGAATATTGCGCTGCCGCTTCCATATTCTCAGCTGACCGCCATTTTAAAACCTTTTAATGAAAAGGAAGACTTTCTATTAAAAAGTGCATGTCCAAAAGGCAGTACCGGTGACGAAGGATTGTATTTGCATACGCCTTTTATCACCATGAAACTGCCAATGGAAGAAAGCTTTCATATGAAGCCGGAGACAGATAAAAGTCTCACAGCGGTTCATCAAATGAAGCTATTCGGTATTCCCTTTTTAACGATTCATTATCAAATTGACAGTGGGAAGCCATCCTGTTAATCAATGATGTCACATGGTTCACCGTGCCGAATGATGTTCACAATTGCTTGCCCATCACTCGGATGATGATCTGCATACTGGACTGGCAGCAGTGCAAAAAATACATAGTAGACTGAGAAGTAAGCAAATTGATAGAAAAATTGATGTTCTGGCAGGATATCATTGGCGATCATTGTATTCAGTATGAGAACACTGAGCAGGTTGCATAATGATCCGCCTAGGTAGACAAGAATGTGCGAGAATCGGTTATTTTTCCTCATTTCTTCATAATGGCAAAATGCATCTAGAAAATAGATTCGTCTAATTTCAACAACGCCTATTTTCAATACTTTTTTGCCTCTGCCAAGAGCAAAAGAAACCTTTGCGCCAAACATCCATGCGACCATAATATGGCCAAGCTGATGCAGGATGGCAACGATAGGAAGAATGACGAAAAACGACCAGCAAAATGTCCACATATCTGATAATGTAAACAAGTGTTAACCCCTCCCCAAAATATTTGGGAGGAAGCAGTAGGATTATTTGCCATTTTACTGAATTCATTTTCAGGATGCAAACATTTAATACACGACGATAAAAACATTATGTAAACTAAAGGGTGGTTTTTGCGGTGAATCGGCTTTTTGACTCACTTTTTTACGAAATGAATGTGCTACAATGAAAAAACAATAGATGAACCTAGTAAATGTACCTACCCTTGAATGAAAGGAGAGAATCAGATGGCAGATATTGAACAGTTTTTGGCGTTAGATATTCGTGTTGGGACGATCATTGAAGCAGAATTCTTTGCAGAGGCAAGAGTACCTGCATTGAAACTCAAGATTGATTTTGGTGAAGAGATTGGTCTAAAGCAATCCAGTGCTCAGCTGACAAAACGTTATACGGCTGAGAGTCTCACTGGCAGACAAATCGTAGCAGTCGTCAATTTTCCGCCTAGAAGAATTGCAGGGTTCAAATCAGAAGTGCTTGTCTTAGGGGGCATGCCGTCAAAAGAAGACGTGGTTTTACTAGCCACAGATGAGCCTGTTGAAAATGGGACAAAAATAGGATAATAAAAAAGACATCTTCCTGAGAAGATGTCTTTTGCGTATTGAGGCGGAATAACCACACGCCACATTCGTGTGTGTCTCAAGGAGACATGTTACCCGACTTACACAATTCAGCTCATCGCTTGATAAATATAGCATGGGATGAGCTGAATTGCAACCATTAAATGATTCATTTCAGTTTTTCACGTCATTTCAGCAGAAAAATGACAAGAAATCAATTATTTGGATTATTTTTTCAAAAAATATTGAAAAGTCAGATCAGATTTTATAAAATGAATTCATCTTAGTTTGTTTAGTCGATAAACTAAGATGAATTCCAAGTGATGAGCCGGCCATTAAAGGGGATGATTCCGTCATTCAAATCATTTGCTGTGTATGTGGGCTAAGCTGAAAGGATCAGATGTTCAGCTTCATTTTTACAACAAATTGAAAGCGCTTTATATTCTTTGCATTGACTGCTGCTGCCCTCCATCATCTGTTCGTTAGAAGAGGCTAAGAGAAGAAGGGAGAAAGCTCATGGTAAGTGAGAATTTAAAAAAGATTCGTATGTCTGAAAAAGTGGGATATGCTTCAGGAGATTTCGCATGTAACTTAATCTATGCAACTGTCTCTACGTATCTATTATTTTTTTATACAGATGTGTATGGTTTATCAGCGGCGGCAGCAGGGACGATGTTTTTAGTTGTCCGCGCCATTGATGCGCTTGCAGATCCGTTTATTGGTGCATTGGTGGATCGAACGAACAGCCGTTTTGGCAGGTTTAGACCTTACTTGTTATTCGGTGCGTTTCCTTTTGTGGTACTTGCTATCCTTTGCTTTACAACACCTGATCTTTCTGAAATGGGTAAACTCGTTTATGCCTACATCACGTATGTTGGTTTATCGCTTACATACACATTCATCAATGTTCCTTATGGTGCTTTAACATCCGCAATGACAAGAAATAACCAAGAGGTTGTCAGTATTACGTCTGTTCGTATGCTTTTTGCTAATCTCGGAGGTCTAGTTGTTGCTTTTTTTGTTCCTTTTCTTGCGACTTTTTTGAGCGATAAAACAGGAAATACAGCCCTCGGCTGGCAGATGACGATGGCTTTTCTCGGCGTTCTTGGCGGTGCATTACTTATTTTCTGTTTTAAAAGCACAAATGAACGTGTCACGCTTCAAAAGCCGGAGGAAAAAATTAAGTTCAGTGATATCTTTGTGCAGTTACGTGTCAATCGTCCGCTTGTTGTATTAAGCATTTTCTTTATTATTATTTTTGGCGTGAACTCGATCAGTAACTCTGTTGGGATCTATTATGTGACGTATAACCTCGGTAGAGAAGATTTAGTGAAATGGTACGGACTCATTGGCAGTCTGCCAGCATTAATGGTGCTGCCGTTTATTCCAAAACTGCACAAGCTGTTAGGAAAGAAAAAGCTGCTGAATTATTCATTATTGCTGAATATTGTAGGTCTTCTTGCATTACTTGTGATACCGCCGAGTCAAATCACTTTAATACTTGTTTTCAGGCTCGTCGCAGCTGCAGGGAGTATTACAGCCGGTGCTTACATGTGGGCGCTCATTCCTGAAACCGTTGAATATGGCGAATATAAAACAGGAAAAAGAATGGGCGGGCTCATCTATGCCATCATCGGATTTTTCTTTAAATTTGGGATGGCATTAGGCGGGATTGTGCCAGGGCTTGTACTCGATCGCTTTGGCTATGTTGCGAACCAATTGCAAACACCAGAAGCTTTACTGGGCATTTTAATCACGACAACGGTGATTCCTGTATGCTTACTGATTTTAGCGATGGTGGATATTAATTTTTATAACCTAGACGAAGAAAAACATAAAAAAGTCGTACGGGAGCTTGAGAATAGAGACAAAGTGTATATCGATCATATGGACGATTTTAAAATGTAGGTCTCTGAAAGAGGAGGAAGTTCAATGAAGATTACCAATCCAGTGCTCAAAGGGTTTAACCCTGATCCAAGTATTTGCCGTGTAGGAGAAGATTATTATATGGCTGTCTCTACATTTGAATGGTTTCCAGGGGTGCAAATTTATCATTCAAAGGATCTCGTCCATTGGCGCCTTGCTGCGCGTCCTTTGCAAAAAACGTCGCAGCTGGATATGAAGGGAAATCCTGACTCTGGCGGGGTATGGGCGCCGTGCTTAAGCTATGCTGATGGGCAGTTTTGGCTTATTTATTCAGATATCAAAGTAGTGGATGGCCCATTTAAAGACGGTCATAATTATTTGGTCACGGCAAGTGAGGTGGACGGCGATTGGAGTGAACCGATCCGGCTCAACAGCTCCGGCTTTGATCCATCTTTATTCCATGATCACAGCGGGAAGAAATACGTCTTAAATATGCTGTGGGATCATAGGGAAAAGCATCATTCGTTTGCAGGTATTGCCTTGCAGGAATATAGTGTGGCAGAAAAGAAGCTCATCGGTCAAAGGAAGGTCATTTTTAAAGGCACACCGATTAAACTGACAGAAGCGCCGCATCTGTATCATATTGGTGACTACTACTATTTATTAACGGCAGAAGGAGGTACCCGGTATGAGCATGCAGCAACGATTGCCCGGTCCTCGCATATTGAAGGGCCTTATGAGGTTCATCCTGATAACCCGATTTTAAGTGCCTTTCATATGCCTGAACATCCGCTTCAAAAATGCGGGCATGCTTCAATCGTTCAAACGCATACAAATGAATGGTATCTCGCTCATCTCACTGGCCGCCCGATTCAATCAAGCAAGGAATCTATTTTTCAACAGAGAGGGTGGTGCCCTTTAGGAAGAGAAACAGCGATACAAAAGCTTGAATGGAAGGATGGCTGGCCTTATGTTGTAGGCGGAAAAGAGGGGACGCTAGAGGTTGAAGCGCCAAAGATCGAAGAAAAGGTTTTTGCACCAACCTATCATACAGTCGATGAATTTAAAGAATCAACTCTAAATAGACACTTTCAAACATTAAGAATTCCGTTTACCGATCAGATTGGTTCGTTAACGGAGAAACCTCAGCATTTAAGGTTATTCGGCCACGAATCTTTAACGTCTAAGTTTACCCAAGCATTTGTTGCAAGACGCTGGCAAAGCTTTTATTTTGAAGCAGAGACAGCTGTTTCGTTCTTCCCAGAAAACTTTCAGCAATCAGCTGGTCTTGTGAATTATTATAATACGGAAAACTGGACAGCACTCCAGGTGACATATGATGAGGAACTTGGCCGCACGCTTGAACTATCTGTCTGTCAAAACCTTGCCTTTTCTCAGCCATTGACACATAAAATCATCATTCCTGACGAGGTCACTTATGTCTATTTAAAAGTGACCGTTCGAAAAGAGACATATAAATATTCTTATTCATTTGATCAAAAAGAGTGGAAGGAAATTGATGTACCGCTTGAATCCATCCATTTATCCGATGATTTCATTCGAGGTGGGGGGTTTTTTACAGGGGCATTTGTCGGTATGCAGTGCCAAGATACGAGCGGCGAGCGTCTTCCTGCTGATTTTCACTATTTTCGCTATGAGGAAACAGACGAATAAAAAAGACAACTCGCTACGAGCTGCCTCTTTTTGAAAAATATATAGATCAGGTTGTGAGGGTGGCATCTTGCAGAAAAGCTTCTATGACAAGAGATGTCATCCCCAATACTGGTGCATTGTGTCCTAATGATGAAGGGAGCAGCTCTACATGTGAGCTGAATTGCGTATCCATTCGCGAGGATACCTCCTCCTCAATTACATGTAGAACCGCCTGATGTGATTCAATCACTTTGTTTCTTAAAATAATGGCTTGCGGGTTAAAGGTATGCAGGACGTTTGTGAGACCGACCCCAAGGTAAAAACCAAAGTTGCGCAGGGCATTGAGCGTTTTCATATCATTTAATTTGGCCAGCTGTTCCAGGTCTTGATGGGAGATGTGCTGATCATCTGTTTGAAGAGACTGAAACAAGGCTTTCTCAGAAGCATACAATTCCCAGCATCCACGGTTCCCGCAGCTGCATGTCGGTCCGTTAAAATCGATTGTCATATGTCCCATTTCACCAGAAAAGCCGTACGCCCCTCTGTATAAATGATGATCGATGATGATTCCGATCCCGATGCCAGTGCCGATGCTTGCATAGATCAAATGGTCATAATGTTTAGCGGCACCAAAGATTTTTTCACCATATGCACCGGCATTTGCTTCATTTTCAATGAAGATCGGTACTTGGAATGTGTCTTGGAGCGTGGTTTTCAGATCAACGTTTTTCCATTTGGAATGAGGCGTAAACACGATTTGTTCACCTGCATCCACTAAACCATGTATGCATAGGCCAATGCCAATGAGCCCGTATGGGGAAGAGGGCATTTGTGTGATAAGCTGCTGTATTAATTCAATTAATTTACGTATTGTGACCTCAGGAGAGCTGGGTGGGAGCTTGATCTGCTCTTCGTAAAGAATAGACCCTTCAAGGTCAGTTAATATGCCATTGACGTAATCAACGCCGACATCGATTCCGATGGAACAGCCAGCACGTTTATTAAACATCAGTAAAACCGGTCTTCTCCCGCCGCTAGACTCACCTTGACCGATTTCATAGACAAGATGTTCTTTCATTAACGTACTTACTTGAGAGGAAACAGTCGATTTATTTAATCCAGTGCGTTCAGATAATTTTGCTCTCGAAATGGGCGCATGCTGGAGAATTTCTTTTAATAATAGTTTTTGATTTATTTTTTTTACAAAGTTCTGATCAGCGATATCCACTTTATCCACTCCATTTGTTTCGTCTTTAGATTAAGTTGAGAAGAGCTGCTTTTTTTCACATGTATTTAGTAAGAAAGATGATTTTAACTTTATTATAACGAAAATATTTCTAAAAAACTAAAAAATATGGAAAATTCAAAGTGAGTTTCTCATAGATTGATCATTAGTTTGTTGAATCAACTTACAAAGTGTACTCAGGAGGAATGAAGAATGACCAAATCAAATATGAAAACGTTATACAGCTTAGAAGGAATCGGCAAAATTCAATATGAAGGAAAACAATCAAAAAATCCACTCGCCTTTCAATACTATAATCCAAGCGAAGTGATTGGCGGAAAAACAATGAAAGACCACCTGCGTTTTTCAGTCGCTTATTGGCATACATTAACTGCTGATGGAACAGACATGTTTGGAACTGGCACGATGCAAAGAGCGTGGGACTCTTATAGCGGAATGGATTTAGCAAAAGCTAGATTGGAAGTCGCTTTTCAGCTTTTTGACCTATTGGATGTTCCGTATTTTTCATTCCATGACCGTGATATCGCGCCAGAGGGGGAGACGCTTCAAGAGACCAATCAACAATTAGACATTATTTTAGAAAGAATGAAAGAATACATGAAGCAAAGCGGAGTAAAGCTGCTGTGGAACACGGCCAATATGTTCAAGCATCCTAGATTTGTACACGGCGCTGCGACATCTTGTCATGCAGATGTCTTTGCCTATGCGGCCGCACAGGTCAAAAAAGGCATTGAAACCGCCAAAGAACTCGGTGCAGAAAATTATGTTTTCTGGGGTGGACGAGAAGGGTACGATACGCTGCTCAATACAGATATGAAAAGAGAGCTTGATCACATGGCGGCTTTCTTGCATATGGCTGTTGATTATGCAAAAGAAATTGGGTACACTGGCCAATTTTTAATCGAACCAAAGCCAAAGGAGCCAACCACTCATCAATACGACACAGATGCAGCGACATCCATCGCCTTTTTAAAACAATACGGATTAGATTCCCATTTTAAATTAAATATTGAGGCCAATCATGCGACACTGGCCGGCCATACGTTTGAGCATGAATTACGTGTCGCAAGAATACATGGGCTGCTCGGTTCTGTTGATGCAAACCAAGGCAATTCGCTTCTTGGATGGGACACAGATGAATTTCCAACCGATCTGTATGCCACAACTCTTGCCATGTATGAAATTCTGCAAAATGGCGGTCTAGGGTCTGGCGGTCTTAATTTTGATGCAAAAGTGAGAAGAGCTTCCTTTGAACTTGAAGATATTTTATATGCCCATATTGCCGGGATGGATGCATTCGCAAAAGGACTGCGCGTCGCTCATAGACTCATAGAAGACCGTGTGTTTGAGGATGTCATAAAGCACCGGTATCGCAGCTTTTCTGAAGGAATTGGACGTGATATTTCAGAAGGAAAGGCAAACTTTCATACGTTAGAAGAATATGCGCTGAAACATCCTTTGATCAGAAACGAATCGGGAAGAGAGGAACAGCTGAAAGCCCGTTTAAATCAATACTTGTTAGAAGATTAATTGAAGGGGCTGACCTGTTTTGAAGGAGTGAAAACATGAAATATGTGATGGGAATTGATCTTGGAACGAGCGGGGTCAAGGCGATATTAGTGGATGAGAGCGGGAAGGTGTGCTGCGAAGCCTCTAAGCCGTACCGCCTCATTCAAGAAAAGCCTGGATATTGTGAGCAGCACCCCGAGGATTGGGTAAACCAGACAATGGCTGTGATGAAAGAACTGATGGCAAAGCAGCCTGTTCATTCAAGACAAGTAGAAGGCATCAGCTTTTCCGGCCAGATGCATGGATTAGTTCTATTAAATGAATCTCGCGAAGTGCTCCGCCCTGCAATTTTATGGAATGATACACGAACGACAGCACAATGTGCACATATTACAAAAAAGCTGGGAGACCGGCTGCAAAAGATCACAAAAAACCAGGCGTTAGAAGGATTCACACTGCCAAAATTATTATGGGTAAAGGAACATGAACCACATATTGATCAGCAAATCGACATGTTTTTACTCCCAAAAGATTATGTCAGATTTCGTTTAACTGGCGCTGTCCATATTGATTATTCTGATGCGGCTGGCACTTTGCTGTTAAATATCGGTGAACAGACGTGGAGTGAGGAGATTTGTCAGGCATTTGATATTTCTCCTCATATTTGCCCGCCGCTTGTCACATCAGAGGCGGAGGTTGGTACACTTTTGCCGCACATTGCACGTGATGTTGGGATGAAAGAAGGCGCGAAGGTTTTTGCCGGCGGGGCAGATAATGCTTGCGGAGCAATTGGTGCTGGCATCTTGTCCTCTGACCGCACGTTATGCAGCATCGGCACATCTGGGGTGATTCTCTCCTACGAAGAGGATCATGAAAGGGAGCTTCAAGGGAATTTACATTTGTTTCATCATGCAAAAAAAGACGCTTTTTACACAATGGGTGTCACCCTTTCAGCAGGATATAGTCTTAACTGGGCAAAACACTTACTGGCTCCTGAGGAATCGTTCCAATCACTTTTAGAAGGTGCGGCTCATGTAGCGCCAGGAGCGAAAGGATTGCTCTTTACTCCCTATTTAGTCGGGGAAAGAACACCTCATGCGGATTCGATCATTCGCGCAAGCTTGATTGGATTAGACAGCAGGCATGAAAGGGCACATGTTGTCAGAGCTGTGTTAGAGGGGATTACCTTTTCGCTAAATGAATCTATCGCATTATTCCGGCAGGCAGGAAAAAACATAGATTCTATTGTGTCCATTGGCGGCGGTGCGAGAAGTCGGACTTGGCTTCAAATGCAAGCAGACATTTTTCAGGCTGAAGTCATCCAGTTAGACAATGAACAAGGGCCTGCTTTAGGTGCAGCGATGCTTGCCGCGGCTGGATGCGGATGGTATCCGTCACTTGAAGTATGTGCACATCAGTTGATCCATCAAGCCGCTGTTTATGAGCCAGAGCAGCAGCATGCAGAAGTATATGCCGATCTATTTCATTTGTATCAAAGGATTTATACACAAACAAAAGACATCCATGCCGGGTTAGAGCAGTATCGTTCCATCTAGCAGAAAGGGCTGCATGAAAGGAGGTGATGGGTTTTTCATCTTAGGGATGACAGAACAATACGGATGAAAAAAGGAGAGGGATGGAAAATGAATTTGAAAAGAATGAGGCTGTTGTTTGTGATGTGTATTGGATTTGTGCTGACACTGACGGCTGTGCCAGCTCATGCGGAAACGATTTATGATAATAGGATAGGGACACACAGCGGATACGATTTTGAATTATGGAAGGATTACGGAAATACCTCGATGACACTCAATAACGGCGGGGCATTTAGTGCAAGCTGGAACAATATCGGAAATGCTTTATTTCGAAAAGGAAAGAAGTTTGATTCCACTAAAACTCATCATCAACTTGGCAACATCTCCATCAACTACAACGCAGCCTTTAACCCGGGCGGGAATTCCTATTTATGTGTCTATGGCTGGACACAATCTCCATTAGCTGAATACTACATTGTTGAGTCATGGGGCACATATCGTCCAACAGGGACGTATAAAGGATCATTTTATGCCGATGGAGGCACATATGACATATATGAAACGCTCCGTGTCAATCAGCCTTCTATCATTGGAGACGCTACCTTCAAACAATATTGGAGTGTACGTCAAACAAAACGCACAAGCGGAACTGTCTCCGTCAGTGAGCATTTTAAAAAATGGGAAAGCTTAGGCATGCCAATGGGAAAAATGTATGAAACAGCATTAACTGTAGAAGGCTACCGAAGCAACGGAAGTGCGAATGTCATGACGAATCAGCTGATGATTCGATAAAAGCATATGAAAAAAGCCAGCAAAAAATGGCTGGCTTTTTTCTATGATAATTTTTCAACTTCCACTCTGCCAGAAAAGAACGTCGCGCCGCCGCCCATATCTGCCAATCGATCAGGTGTTAACCCATTCACTAAATGCTTTTTGCCTTTTTGATCTGCCCATAATCCTTGACTGACCACAACACCAGATAATACATTTTGACCGACTGACACGACAAGCTCACACTCTCCTCGGTCGTTTAGCACACGCACCATGTCACCATCTTCAATTTTTCTTTCCTTTGCATCCTGTTCATTCATGTGAAGCTTCGGAAATTTCTCAAGCTTTTGATGCTTTTCATGAAGTGAGAAGGTGGAATTCAGAAAATTATGGTTCGGTCCCGGTATAAAGGTAAGCGGATAATCGCTTTCCTGATAAAGGGGCACATAGGTTGGAAGTGCTGGATACCCGTCTTTTTTCATTTGTTCAGAATAAAGCTCAATTTTCCCGCTTGGGGTTTGAAGCTTTAATTCCTGGAAGGGTCCACGTTTTGCTTTGATCCATTTCTTTTCTTTTAATGCTTCGTATGAAATGTCCTCATAATGCGGATTTTCTGGATGATGAAGAGCTTGTTCCATCAGTTCAGCATCTGTCTCGCGGAAGGCTTCATCTTCAAAGCCCATCGCATGGGCAAGCAGGCGGAATACTTCAGTATTGGATTTGCTTTCTCCGTAGCGTTCAATTACGGGCTCCTGAATTTGAATATAATGATGCCAGTATGATGTATAGAAATCCTCGTTTTCAAAGGCTGATGTCGCCGGCAGGACAATGTCTGCATACGCCGCTGTTTCTGTTAGAAATAAATCATGAACCACTGTAAATAAGTCCTCTCTCAGCAAACCTTCTCTGACTTTATTCGCTTCAGGTGTTACAACCGCTGGGTTGCACGAGTAGATAAAGAGAGACTCAACGGAAGGCTCTGCGCTTGTCAGCACGCTGCCCAGCTGATTCATATTGAATGATCTAGGCGTGCGTTCTTTTAATAAATCCGGCCGCTGAAGGGCTGTTTCATTATAGCTGAGAAAAGAAGAGTTTGATTTCATCGCTCCGCCGCCTTTGTGCAGCCATTGACCAGTCAGGGCAGGGAGGCAGGAGATGGTTCTAATACTCATCCCGCCATTATCATGGTGCTGTAAACCATTCCCAATGCGAATGAGAGAGGGTGATGTCTCAGCGTACATTCTCGCAAGTGTAATGATGTCATCCCTCGGGACACCTGTGATGCGCTCAACTGTGTCTGGATCATACTGCTTTACATGCTCGCGCAGCTCTTTATGGCCGACCGTGTAAACCTCTAAAAAGGCTTCATCTGTACGTTCCTCTTTAAAAAGGACGTGCATGATGCCAAGGGCAAGCGCACTGTCAGTACCAGGCCGAAGCGGAATGAACCAATCTGCCATCCGGCCGGTTTGGTTCTTGTGAACATCAATTACAACAATCTTCGCTCCTTGCTTTCGTGCTTTTTGTGCCAAGGTGATTTGGTGCATATTGGTCGATACGGCATTGATGCCCCAAAAGATAAATAGTTTCGTATGAATGGTGTCTTCAGGATCTGTCCCAATGCTTGCACCCATTGTATATTTATAGCCAGTCGTTCCCGCAGACTGACAGATCGTTCGGTCTAACTGACTTGAACCAAGACGATAAAAAAAGCGGCGGTCCATTCCTTCTGCGTTGAGATTGCCCATGTTTCCATAGAAGCTGTAAGGCAGAATGCTTTCTGGTCCTTTTTCTTCGATCAGCTTTGTCCATTTTTGCCGAATGGTTTCAATGGCTTCTTCCCACGTAATTGGTGCAAACTGACCTTCGCCTTTTTGGCCAACACGTTTTAAAGGAGTGGTCAGTCTTTTTTCATCATATAAACGGGCTGTGACATTACGCACTTTGTTGCATATGTTTCCTTGTGTGACAGGGTGGTCCGGATCTCCCTGCACTTTCACGATCTTTCCATTTTCTTTATGTATTAAAAGACCGCACTGATCCGGGCAATCTAACGAACAAACTGATTTGAATATTCCGTCTTTCATCGCTGTATAATCGGTCATGAGTTTTCGGCTTCCTTTCTGCATTCCGTTATCACTTTGTATGGATTTTATTTTAGCATGTTCGGAGAAGGAAGGTAAGAAAGAGATGATGAATTGAAGAAAATGAAAAAAAGCCCCTGAAAAGGGACTTTTAATAACGGGTGACTTGTACAGGAAATTCTTTTACCCCAAAAACAAACGTACTTTGTATAGGTTTTAGCTGATCTGCCACGCAGGTGATGTCTTGAAACGTATGGAGTAAAACGTCAAGCGCAATGTTGCTTTCAAGCCGGGCAAGCGGTGCACCGAGACAAAAATGAATGCCAAACCCAAAGCTCATATGCGGATTTGATTTCCGGTCAAGCCGGAACGTGTCTGGATCTTCAAACTTCTGTTCATCCCGATTTGCTGAAGCAACCCAGCTGATGAGGTAGTCTCCTTTTTCAATGTGCGCGCCTGCAATTTCAACATCCTCTGCGGCGATTCGGCCAATGGCTTGAACAGGCGGATAATACCGCAGCGTTTCCTCAGTCAATTGAGGAATAAGAGAGGGGTCCTGCCGAACTGATTCAGCAATATGCGGCTGCTCTGTCAGTAGTCGTACGGCATTGGTTATTAAATTGGTCGTTGTCTCATTGCCTGCAACGAGTAATAGAATACAAAAGCCAAGCAGTTCATTCTCGGTTAAACGCTCTCCATCAATTTCTGCTTGAATGAGAAGCGAGATCAAGTCATTGGCAGGTGTTTCTTTTCTTTTTTTGATCAAATGAGCAAAATAAACGGACAGCTCCTCTTCAGCACGTTTCTGCATATCTACTACAGCCTGAATGGCTTCTTTTGATTCATCCTTAGCACCTGCCACAAGGGCATCAGAATGTTTTTTAATCAGCTCTCTGTCCTGCACCTCTGCACCGAGAAGCTCAGCAATGATCATCACTGGCAGAGGAGCTGCTAAATCTTGCACAATATCAAACGTACGTTGATCCTTGACTTGATTTAATAGATCATGTGTCAGGTCTTTGATCTTATCTTCTAATTGCTTGATCGCTTTTGGGGTGAATGCTTTATTCACAAGCGCTCTCATCTTTGTATGTTTTGGAGGATCCATCGTTAAAATACTTGTTTTAGACGTGCTTCTTCCTCGCTGTGAAGAGAACACTTTAGGCTGCTTTAGAACAGACTGGATATCCGCATATCGAAAGAGATCCCAGCACTTTCTTGTCTCATCATATCTAATATCACTCTCTGCACGCAGCTCATTGTAAATAGGGAATGGGAAAAGAAGGTCATCGGTAGAACGGATTTCTTTCATTGGAATCACATTGACATAGTTTTCTTTCACTTTCATTATGAACGCTCCTTTTTCACATGATTTCTCTTTCACGGTATCACCAGTAAAATATCATTTCAACGGACATGTTTTCTAAAATATGTCAATAGTCTAATCGAAAGATTCAAGCACATTCACCATATAGGAAAATAGAAAGTCATTAAAATGAGAGCGCTTTCTAAAAAATAGAATTGAAGTCACCGAAACCAAAAATAAAATGGTGAATCAAGTCGAACGAAAGGGTCCTATGATTCAAATGATCATAGTTCTTTTGATCTAAATCACTGTATTTGAAAAACACGGCTAACATACTTGCAGCAAGCTGCCGGCCATGCATTCGGGACTTTTGAAAAGCGCTGGCTCTTTCTTGACACGATTTCTCATCATGTTACGATTACTAACGTGCGAAAAACACGAACAAAAAGCGAACAAGGGAGAGGATCGATATCATTGATCAAAAGAAAGTTGCTTTCATTGGAGCAGGTTCTATGGCGGAAGGAATGATTGCAGGGATTGTGCGATCAGGACAGATGCCACTAGGCCAAATTTACGCAACAAACAGACAAAATCAACTTCGATTGAATGAACTAACGAAACGATACGGAATCCAAACAGCCGCAATGGATTCATTTCCTTTTGAAGAAATGGATATGTTGATCCTGGCCATGAAGCCAAAGGATGCTGAAGCAGCACTTGAATCATTAAAACCTCATATTCAGCCAGATCAGCTCATCATGTCTGTCCTTGCAGGTGTTAAGCTATCGTATATTGAAGACATGCTGCATGAAGGCCAGCCTGTTATGAGGGTTATGCCAAATACCTCAAGTACGATCGGGGCGTCAGCGACTGCTTTATCTGCTGGACGTTACGTGAAAAACGACCATATGAGTATAAGCCAGGCTCTTTTATCTGAAATGGGCGAAGTCTATACCATTCAGGAAGAGCAAATGGATATTTTCACTGGAATTGCTGGAAGCGGGCCCGCCTACTTTTATTTCTTAATGGAAAGAATCGAAGAAGCAGGAGAAGAGGCAGGTTTATCAAAGGAATTGTCTCGCCAAATTGGCGCGCAGACACTCCTCGGTGCGGCAAAAATGCTGCAAGAAACAGAGGAAAATCCTTCTGTCTTAAGAGAGAAAATTACGTCACCAAATGGAACAACTGCTGCAGGACTGAATGCATTAGATGATTTTGGCGGAGGAGAAGCGATCAAGCAGGCTGTCAAACATGCCGCCAATCGATCAAAAGAGATAAGCAATCAGCAAAAACAAAAAGTATCTATATAAATAGAGCCCAGGTACAGGAGTGATTAGGTGTACGCAGATAAAGAGAGAAAACGAATTGTTGTGAAAATCGGAAGCAGCTCTCTTACTAGCTTTCAAGGTGAGATTAGTTTGAAAAAACTAGAAAACCTCGTCAATCAAATTGTGAAACTCAAAGATGAAGGACACGAAGTCATTTTGGTTTCATCTGGTGCGGTTGCAGCTGGTTACCGAAAACTAGGATTTATTGATAGACCCAAAACACTGCCGGAAAAGCAGGCATCTGCCTCAATTGGGCAAGGGCTTTTAATGGAATCATATTCTACTTTATTTTTATCACACGGTTATATTGCCTCACAGCTCTTAATCACAAGAAGTGATTTTTCTGATGAAACGCGCTATCAAAATGTGCGTAACACAATGAACGTGTTATTGGATCGAGGCATCATCCCAATTATTAATGAGAATGATACAGTGACGATCAATCGGTTGAAGTTTGGAGACAACGATACATTGTCTGCAAAAGTAGCTGGACTCATTGATGCGGATTTCCTTGCCATTTTATCTGATATTGATGGCTTGTATGAAGATAATCCTCATACTAATCCAAATGCGAAGAGAATTCTCGAAGTGACAGACATCACAGAAGACATCGAAGCAGCTGCTGGAGACGCAGGGAGCAGCGTAGGTACAGGCGGAATGAAATCAAAGCTCGATGCCTTTAAAATATCAATGGCCGCAGGGATCAACGGCTTTTTAGGAAAAGCAGATACGCCTGGCATTTTAGACAAAGCGATCAATGGGACAGAGGACGGCACTTATTTTACCGCTGACGAAAATGTAGCGCCGCTCAACTATAAGAAGCAGTGGATTGCCTTTCATTCTGGACCAAAGGGTGAGATCGTGGTTCAAGAGAAAGCACAGGAATTCCTCATGCACCGAGAGGGAAGCCTTGATTCTGATGGGATTGTCAATGTGAAAGGTTCGTTTAAAAAAGGCGATGTGGTCCGTATTTTAGATCAAGATGGAAGAGAAATAGGGCTTGGTATTGTGAATTATGCGTCAGATGAACTCGCCCGTAAGAGTGACTTGTTACAAGATGAAATCGTGCATGTCGTCGATCTTGAAGCATTTGTTTGTCATTTAGATTTATCGATTCCAGTTTGTTAACCAAAAGGGAGGAATTCCATGACACTGACAGCTGAAGTTGTCACATCGGTCAAAGAAAAAGCGAAAAAAGCAAAGCATGTTTCAAAAAAACTAAGTTTACTTCAGACAGAGGAAAAAAATGACGCGCTTCTTAAAATGGCAGAAGCATTAGAGCAAAACAGCCGCTTCATTTTACAGGAGAATCAAAAAGATTTAAATGCTGGGAAAGAAAAAGGCTTCTCAGAGGCACTCTTGGATCGATTACTGTTAAACGAAGAAAGAATTCATGAGTTTGCTGAAAGTTTGCGGCTCGTGACGAGATTAACAGATCCTGTTGGAGAAATATTGGATGAATGGACTCTTGATAACGGCTTACACGTAAAAAGCCGAAGAGTACCGCTCGGCGTGATCGGGATGATCTATGAAGCGAGACCGAACGTCACTGTCGATGCAGCAGGCCTTGCCCTTAAGGCAGGCAACTCAGTGATTTTAAAAGGCGGTTCCTCCGCTATTTCTTCCAACAAAGCCATTGTCAGTGTGATCCATGAAGCATTGGATCAAACAAAGATTCCTCGTGATGCGGTGCAATTGATTGAACAAACAGACCGTTCATCGGTTCAGGCGATGTTTCAACTAAAAGAATGGATCGATGTTTTAATTCCGCGAGGCGGAGCTTCGTTAATCAAAACAGTGGTGGAAGAATCCACTATTCCAGTGCTTGAAACAGGGACAGGAAACTGTCATGTCTATATTGATCAAACCGCGAATGTGAAAAAAGCCATTGAAATTGTGATCAATGCAAAAACGAATCGTCCGGCCGTATGTAATGCACTTGAGACGCTGATTATTCATCGCGATTGGCTGAAAGAGAATGCAGCCTCATTAAATGAAGCTTTGCAGGAGCATCGTGTCACTGTACATGGCGACCAGGCAGCAGAGTCTTACTTTTCAAACGCGGTTCCTGCTGGAGAAGTGGATTGGACAGATGAGTATTTAAGTCTGGATCTTGCAGTAAAGGTAGTCGATTCAATTGAGGAAGCAATCAGCCATATCGATCAATACGGCACAAAACATTCAGAAGCCATCGTGACAGAAGATGAAAAAAATGCACTCACGTTTCTAAACGAAGTTGATGCGGCGGCTGTTTATCATAACGCATCGACTCGCTTTACAGACGGCGGTGCACTTGGCTATGGAGCTGAAATCGGCATCTCCACGCAAAAGCTGCACGCCAGAGGACCAATGGGACTTCCTGCACTCACGACAACTAAGCTGCTTCTGTGTGGTGACGGTCAGAGTAGAAGCTAGAAAGATTCAAGAAACACTACCTTTTTATGAGGTAGTGTTTTTAACATTATTTTAAAGAAATACATGTTATCCTACGTTTGCACAATTTTTCTTCATGACCTTCTCAAATTTAAAAAATTCAAATTCCTCAGGTGCTAAAGGTTCATTGCCTTGATCTGTTTCATGAGGTGCGTTTGGATCTGGGTGGTGTAAGTGATAAAATTCAACTATTTGAAAGCCGCACTTATTGACATAAAAATGAATGTTGCGTTTTTCAAAGTATGGAGTCACAACCTCCCATACAATCGTTTCTGGATATTGCGCCTCGATGGCTTTCCATGCTGCCTGACCAATGCCCCGGCCGTGAAAGGATGATGAAATGTATAGCAAATCAACCGAGTTGTGATGTGTCTCTTGGTTGATTTTGATCACAACGCCGCCTGCCTTTTCCCCATTTAGCATAATATGATAAACAATGTGTTCATTCGAATGAAAAGATTCATCAATCACTTCATCTGGAGGAATTGGTCCACCATACGCATCGCCAAATGCATCGATCACGCCAGCTGTAAAAGCTTTCTGAAGCTCTTTTTTCATTGAAGGGAAGTCCTCTTTATTTGCTTGTGCTAATGTTACTTCATGTTGAGTTATTTTGTTCATTTTTTTATCCTTTCCATGCGTAGTTTGTTTCTGCATGTTATGATAAAGGATGGAGTTACTCCATAGTCAAGAAAGGAGCCTTCATCATGATCAATGATGTGCAAAAAACGTTTTTCACTGGAGAATTTGCCAAGCTATTTGATGTCAAAAAAGATACGCTTCTGTATTATGATAAAATCGATTTATTTAAGCCGGCTGGTGTTCACGAAAATGGATACCGTTACTATACACTTGAGCAATTTGACCATTTTATTGCGATTCAATCGTTGCGGGCTGTTCAATTTCCGATCAAAGAGTTAAAACAATATTTCACAGAACCTTCCCGCGAAAGACTGCAAAGCCTAGCGGCCGACCAAATAGAAAAGGTCAAACAAGAGATTGAAAAACTTCAAGACATCCAGGCTTTTCTTATGCGGGTGATGGAGACGACACATGAATTAGCAACTGTGAAAATAGGGGAGGTCCTGTTTCAAGAGCTGCCAGAAGAACCCGTTGTACTAAGTGCATCAAACCCGATCGACTTCAATACACCTGTAGAAGAAATATCACGTATTGTAGGAGAATTTTTAAAGGGAGTTGGCATAAAAGGGGCTGCGGCAAATGGTTCTGTCTTAAAAAAGGAGCAGTTCCGTAAGCGGCACTATCATCAGTCAGATCAGCTGTTCTGCCGAATGGATGGCCCGGGGGCAGTTAAAAAACCTGGCGGGCTCTATGCGGTGATGTATAATCAAGGAACATTTGATGAGATCGAATCTGCTTATTCGCATTTGTTAGATGAAATCGAGAAAGAGGGCATGATGCTGGATGGAGATGTATTTGAGGAGTATTTACTTCATTCGCTCATGTCTAAAGATGAAGCAGAGTATATAACGAAGCTCAGTGTAAAAGTGAAGAAGCGAACAGATGACAATTGAAAAGAGGATAGACAGCATGTGACATGCGTGTGTCTATCCTCTTTTTTGATGTTATCCCACTTGATTTTCGGCAAATTGACTCATATATAAGTCTGCATAGAAGCCTTTTTGTTTTAAAAGTTCGCTGTGCGATCCTTTTTCAATGATGCTTCCATCCTTCATGACTAAAATAAGGTCTGCATCCTTAATCGTTGAAAGTCTGTGTGCAATCACGAAGCTCGTTCTGCCTTTCATCAATTCATTCATTGCTTTTTGAATATGCATCTCTGTCCTTGTATCCACACTGCTTGTTGCTTCATCTAATATCAAGATCTTTGGATCAGATAAAATGGCCCGGGCGATGGTTAACAGCTGGCGCTGACCTTGAGACAGGTTGCCTGCATCTTCTGTTAACAGTGTGTCATATCCATCTGGAAGCGTGCGGATGAAATCATCTGCATAGGCATGTTTGGCGGCTTTAATGACATCATCTTTGGAAACGTGCTGCCTGCCATAGGCAATGTTGTCGTAAATCGTTCCTTCAAAGAGCCACGTATCTTGAAGAACCATCGCAAATAAGTCTCGTACTTGCTGACGGCTGAGGTCAGTTGTTTTGACACCGCCAATGCGTATGGAGCCTTGATCTAATTCGTAAAAACGCATTAAAAGATTAATGATGGTCGTTTTTCCCGCGCCTGTTGGTCCGACAATGGCAACAGTCTGTCCTTCTTGCACATCTAAATTCAAATCTTTAATAATCGGATGATCTTTTTCATATCCGAATTGAACTTGTTCAAAGCTCACATCGCCTGAGAGTGATGCAAGATCAATTGCCGCATCTTCTTCGGTACTTTCTTCTTCTTCATCGAGGATTTCAAAGACCCTTTCAGCAGAAGCGATCGCCGATTGAACTAAGTTTGCGACACTTGATGCTTGCACAAGAGGCTGAGACATTTGCTGTGTGTATTGGATAAACGCCTGCACATCCCCGACACGAATATTCCCGTTAATGACTAGAATCCCGCCGGCTACACTGACTGCCACATAGCCAAGGTTCCCGATAAAGGTCATCATTGGCATCATTAAACCAGAAATGAACTGCGCTTTCCTTGAGGATTCATACAGCTTTTCGTTTAATTCATCAAATGTATCGATTGCTTTCTTTTCGTAGCCATACGCACGAACTGTCTGATGTCCTGTGAACATCTCATTAATATGTCCATTGATCGTGCCAAGCTCTTTTTGCTGCGCTTTAAAATGCTTTTGAGAAAATGACGTAATGCCGCGAATCGCAAACAGGCTGAGTGGCAGCGTCAAACAAACAAGCAACGTAAGCAGCGGACTGATGAAGAGCATCATGACGACAATCCCAATGACTGTAATCACAGAAGTAATCACTTGGGTGAGCGCCTGCTGAAGCGATGTATTAATATTATCGATATCATTCATCACACGGCTTAGTGTGTCCCCGTGGGTTGTTTTATCAAAATAACGAAGGGGGAGACGTGTGAGCTTGTCATTTGCTTCCTGCCGTAATTCAGCAATGGTCTGTTGAGAGACACCAGCCATGACATATTGCTGAACGAATGAAAAGAGGGAAGCAACGACGTACAGCACGACAAGCAGCAAAAGAATCCGTGAAATGACATCAAATTGAACGCCTGTTCCATTCGTAAAGCTGTCAAATAAGGAAGAGGTGGCATCCCCAAGCAGCTTTGGACTAATGACGTTAAAGACAGTTGAACCAATCGCTGCAATAAGGACGATGATCAGCTGAAATTTCCTTGGTTTTAAATAGCCTGTCAAACGAAGCAGTGTTTTCTTAAATTCCTTCGGTTTTGCGACTGGCCCTTTAGGGTGGCCGCCTTTATGGCCCATGCCGGAAGACATTTTCTTACTCATCCTCGCTCACCTCCTGACCTTCC
Organism: Bacillus sp. Je.9.29.b; assembly: GCF_051129925.1. NCBI lineage: Bacteria > Bacillati > Bacillota > Bacilli > Caryophanales > Bacillaceae > Bacillus > Bacillus sp. Je.9.29.b. The sequence continues at coordinate 23,977 of NZ_JBCPSO010000006.1, read as the reverse complement.
TGAGATGCGACAATCTCTTGGTATACAAGATTGTCCTTTATTAATTGTTCATGTGTTCCGATACCTGCAATTTTTCCTTCATCAAGTACAATGATTTTATCACTATGCTTCACTGTGCTGATTCGTTGAGCCACAATGATGAGGGCTGCATGAGCTTTTTCTGCTTCTAATGATGCCCGCAGCTTCGCATCTGTTTTGTAATCAAGTGCTGAAAAGCTATCGTCAAACAGATAGAATGATGGTTTTCTCACTAGCGCCCTTGCAATGGAAAGCCGCTGCTTTTGGCCGCCGGATAGATTGGAACCACCTTGATCAATTTCTGCATCAATTCCGCCATCTTTTTGCAAAACAAATTCTTCGGCCTGCGCAGTTCGCAGCGCCTGCCAGACGTCTTCATCGCTTGCATCCTGCTTGCCAAAGCGTACATTCTCGGCAATGGTTCCGCTGAATAAAACAGCTTTTTGAGAGACATAGCCCATCTGGTTTCTCAGTTTCTCCTGAGGCAGCTCTCTAATGTCTACACCATCTAGTGTAATCCGGCCTTTTGTCACTTCATAAAAGCGCGTCATCAGCTGGAGAAGCGTTGTTTTCCCAGAACCCGTACTTCCGATGATGGCTGTCGTTTCACCAGTTTTGGCTTCAAACGTGATGCCTTGAACGGCCGGTTTCTCAGCATTTGAGTAATAAAATGACACATCCTCAAATCGAATGGATTGAGCGGGCTCGTGAAGCTCAGTCATAGACTCTTCTTTGTCTTTAATCTTTGGTTCCATGTTTAACACTTCATTCATGCGTTTAGCTGACGCTTGTGCTCTTGGGACCATAATAAAGCTCATCGACAGCATAATAAGTGCCATTAAAATCATCATCGCATATTGAATGAAGGCAATAAGATTCCCAACTTCCATTTCTCCGGCATCAATTCGGTTTGCACCAAGCCAGACAATACCAATATTCGTGAAGTTCATGATGATCAGCATAAATGGAAACAAGTAAGCCATTAATCGGTTGACTTTAAGACCAGTGTCCTTATAGGACGTGTTGGCTTCTTGGAATCGCTCCTTTTCATCATCCACACGGTTAAAGGCACGAATGACCCGGATGCCTGAAAGAGATTCCCGCATAATTAAATTCAGCCGGTCTGTTTTTTTCTGAAGCTGGCCAAATAGAGGGATGGCTTTTCTTGACACCAAATAGATAAATCCGCCAAGAAGGGGGAGGGCCGCTAAAAAGATAAGAGACAGGACAGCATCCCTGGAAACAGCCAAAATAATTCCGCCCACAAGCATGAGCGGGGCCCGCGTCATCATTTGTAAAATCATGATCGTCACATCTTGGACTTGTTTCACATCATTTGTTGATCTAGTAATAAAGGAAGATGTGCCGATCTTTTGAAATTCTTCTAATGAAAATTGTTCGACATGCACAAACAGCTGTCTTCTCATATCACGGCCGAAGCCAAGTGCTGTCTTTGATGACAAGTAAGACTTCCAAATGGTGAGCAAAATGGCGAGTAAAGAACAAGCCACCATCCAGCCGCCAACCTTCCATATGTAAGCAATATCTCCCTGGACGATACCGACATCAACGATATCTGCTGTTAACGTCGGTAAATACAGCTGGAGCATACTGCTTAAAAAGGTGAGAATGACAATGGACACAACGGACAGCCGATACGGCTTTAAAAACGATAAAATTGATTTCATACGAATACCTTTCTTCCATATAGTCTTTTGTTCTGTAACCCATCATATACAAAGAGGGATTATTTCTACAAATGAAATGTCTTGTTTTAGTGAATTATTTATATTGTTCAATTTTAGAAAAGAAATCCTTTACAAACACATAAAAATCATGGGCAGAAGGAGACATTTCGCGCGTTTTAGATGCAATAATTCCAACCGTTCGTCTCACTTGAGGAAAATCGATCGGAATTTTCACTGTAAATCGAGGTGTTGTTTCATAAAAGGCGCTTTCGGGTAATAAGGTAACACCCATACCTGCTGATACGAGACCTTTAATCGCATCCAAATCTTCTCCTTCAGATGAAATGGTAGGTTCATAGCCTGCCTGCTTGCAAGCATCAACCGCAATTTGTCTCAGCACATACCCTTCAGGAAATAACACGAAATGATCCCTTCTTAAATCACTTAAATGAATACTCCTTTGTCCGCTAAAGGGGTGGCTAACCGGTAAAAGGGCATAAATGCTTTCGGAAAACAAAATATTTCCTTCTATTTGAGAATCGTTTGTCGGTACGGGTCCTAAAAAGGCGAGATCGATATCTCGGTTTTTGACCGCTTCAATGAGAAATTTATAGGATCCTTGACGAAGTAAAAAATCGACCTCTGGATATTCCTGCTTAAAGGCGGAGATGACAGAAGGGAGTACTTGGCTTGCTAGACTTGTAGGAAAGCCAATATTCACTGTTCCTTTGTGCGGATCTAAGTATTCATCAATTTGCTCTTTCGCATAATCAATGGCTTTGAGTGCAGTTCTGACATGATCTAAAAATTGTCTGCCGATCTTCGTTAATTTGATATTTCGTCCCTCTCGTTCGAATAAGGCCACTCCAAGTTCTTCTTCTAAATTCGCAATCTGCCGGCTGATGGCAGATTGGGCAACATGTAAGTTTTCAGCCGCTTCTGACACGTGTTCACGGTCTGCGACTTCTACAAAATAACGTAACTGACGAAGCTCCATTTTTGCACTTCACACCCATCTATCTCAAAAAGAGATTGTTTTGATCTAAATTATATATTGTTTATATCAATTTGAAAACTTAAAATAAGTTACAGAGTTTGTGAGATTTTATTACTGTGAAAAAACGGATCTTTTAAACGGGGGAGAGAAACGATGACTTATAATCAACTACCACAACCACAAGGTCTCTACCGTCCTGAATTTGAACATGATGCATGTGGAATCGGACTGTACGCCCATTTAAAAGGGGAGGCGACACATAGCATCGTCAAAAAGGGATTACAAATGCTGTGCCAGCTTGATCATCGCGGCGGGCAAGGCAGTGATCCGTATACAGGTGATGGTGCCGGTTTAATGGTACAGCTGCCAGACGCTTTCTTTAGAAAGAACTGCAAAGAATTTGCACTTCCTGAAAAAGGCCGTTACGGGGTAGGAATGGTCTTCTTTTCAAAAGATGATGACGAAAAAACGCGTCAAGCCATCGAACAGAAAATCAATGGGTTCATTAAACAAGAAGGCCAAACATTAATTGGCTGGAGAACGGTTCCTGTCGATCCAGGAAAAATTGGTACTGTCGCAGCGAAGAGCTGTCCAGTTGTGAGACAGGTCTTTATCGGAGCAAACGACAACATCACAGATCGTTTGTCATTTGAACGAAAACTATATGTCATCCGTAAGCAGGCTGAGAACTGGGGAACAAGAGAGGAAAAGCAATTTTACTTTGTCAGCCTGTCGAGTCAAACCATCGTATACAAGGGGCTTTTAACATCAGATCAAGTCGATGCTTTTTATCTTGATCTACAGGATGAAACATTTGTTTCTGCATTTTCACTTGTTCATTCAAGATTTAGTACAAATACATTTCCTACATGGGAAAGAGCCCATCCAAACCGTTACTTAATTCACAACGGAGAAATCAACACATTAAGAGGAAACATCAATTGGATGAGAGCAAGAGAACAACAATTCGTATCTGAAGCCTTCGGAGACGATTTAGACAAGATTTTGCCAGTGCTGAATGCAGACGGAAGTGATTCATCCATTTTAGACAATGCCTTTGAATTCTTTGTGCTTGCAGGCCGTACACCTGCTCATACAGCAATGATGCTGATTCCTGAGCCTTGGACGGAAAACACGCACATGCCAAAAGAGAAACGGGCATTTTATGAATACCATAGTTCTCTCATGGAGCCGTGGGATGGACCAACAGCCATTTCCTTTACGGACGGCAAACAAATCGGGGCCATCTTAGACCGAAACGGATTGAGACCAGCAAGATATTATGTCACAAATGATGATCATATCATTTTCTCTTCTGAGGTTGGCGTAATTGACACAAATGAAGAAGATGTTAAGTATAAAGATCGTCTTGAGCCTGGTAAAATGCTGCTCATTGATCTAGAAGAAGGACGAATTATTTCTGACGAAGAAGTGAAATCGACCATTGCGAATGAACTGCCTTATCAAAAATGGCTCGATGAAGAAATGGTCCACGTCAATCGCTCGGAAGAAAATTCAGAAAATTCTAGTATAATGGATGATTTATTGACACGTCAGCGTGCTTTTCATTATACGTACGAAGACATTCAAAAGTATTTAATTCCTTTACTAGAGGAAGGCAAGGACCCAATCGGTTCAATGGGAAGTGACACACCGCTTGCTGTGTTATCAGATCGTGCGCAGTCTCTTTTTCATTATTTTAAGCAGCTGTTTGCACAAGTCACGAACCCGCCGATTGATGCCATTCGTGAGCAGCTCGTGACATCAACCATGACTTGGTTAGGTGCCGAAGGCGATATTTTACATCCAAATGAATATTCATGCCGAAGAATTAAACTTTATACACCAGTCTTAACGAGCGGACAATTCAACGGCTTGAAAACGATTGTTCATAATGCCTTTAAAAGCAAAACCATTCATACACTTTTCACCGATGATTTAAAGCGCGGACTGGATGCGATGTTTGAAGAGGCGGAAAAAGCGATCAGAGAAGGTGTCTCTTTATTAATCCTTTCAGATCGGGAAATGACAGAACAAAAAGTACCGATTCCACCACTTCTTGCGCTAAGTGCACTTCATCAGCATCTTGTGCGTCAAGGCCTGCGGACAAAGGTCAGTCTGATCGTTGAATCTGGAGAGGTGAGAGAGGTCCATCATTTTGCCGCACTAATTGGCTACGGCGCAGATGCGATTCACCCTTACCTTGTCTATGAAACGTACAAACAGCTGATTGCAGACGAAGCGATTTCGATCAGCTTTGATGAAGCTGTTACAAAGTTTGGTAAAAGCGTGACAGAAGGTGTCGTCAAAGTCATGTCCAAAGTGGGGATTTCCACTGTGCAAAGCTATAGAGGCGCGCAAATCTTTGAAGCAGTCGGGATTAGTGAAGACGTCATTCAAGCGTATTTCACAGGAACAGCTTCTCAGCTTGGCGGGATTGATCTTGACACCATTGCTCATGAGGCAAAACTCCGCCATGAAGCAGGGTATCAAGCAGCAACTGACCAGACACTTGAATCAGGCAGTGAATTCCAGTGGAGAAAAAATGGAGAGCATCATGCTTTTAACCCAAAAACGATCCATACGCTCCAGTGGGCATGCCGTAATGAAGATTACGATTTATTTAAACAATATACAAAAGCAGCGGATGAAGAAAGAATCGGCTTCCTCAGAAACTTGTTTGCATTTCAGCCAAAACAAAAGCCGGTTCGTCTGGAAGAGGTTGAATCTGCTGAATCCATCGTGCGCCGCTTTAAGACAGGTGCCATGTCATTTGGATCTTTAAGTAAAGAAGCGCATGAGGCACTTGCGATTGCGATGAACCGAATTGGCGGTAAAAGTAACAGCGGAGAAGGCGGAGAAGATCCTGCCCGCTTTACAGTAGATGAACACGGTGATGACCGCAGAAGTGCAATTAAACAAATCGCTTCTGGCCGATTTGGTGTGAAAAGTCATTACTTGGTCAATGCAGATGAACTGCAAATTAAAATGGCGCAAGGAGCAAAACCTGGAGAAGGCGGACAGCTGCCAGGAAATAAAGTGTATCCTTGGGTGGCCGATGTACGTGGTTCTACGCCAGGTGTCGGATTGATTTCACCACCGCCGCATCATGATATTTATTCCATTGAGGATTTGGCACAGCTGATTCATGATTTGAAAAACGCGAACCGTGATGCACGCATCAGTGTCAAGCTTGTATCTAAAGCCGGCGTTGGCACGATTGCAGCAGGTGTAGCAAAAGGAACTGCGGACGTCATTGTCATCAGTGGTTATGATGGCGGTACAGGAGCTTCACCGAAAACGAGTATTAAACACACAGGGCTTCCTTGGGAGCTTGGATTGGCAGAGGCGCATCAAACCCTTGTGTTAAATGGTCTTCGCGAGAGAGTCGTTCTTGAAACGGACGGAAAGTTAATGACTGGCCGCGACGTTGTGATGGCTGCGATTTTAGGAGCAGAAGAGTATGGCTTTGCGACAGCTCCACTTGTCGTGCTGGGCTGCGTGATGATGAGAGCATGTCATTTAGATACTTGCCCAGTCGGTGTTGCCACACAAAACCCAGAGCTTCGCAAAAAATTCATGGGGAACCCTGATCATATTGTGAACTTCATGATGTTTATTGCAGAGGAAGTAAGAGAAATCTTAGCAGAACTTGGCTTTACATCAATGGATGAATTAATCGGACGTACGGATGTCCTTGCGGTCAGTGAACGAGCAAAAGCTCACTGGAAAGCAGGGCAGCTAAACCTTGAAACACTGCTTTATCAGCCAGAAGGAGCGCGGACATTCAGAACACCGCAAAATCATAAAATTGATGAATCGCTGGATATGAATGAAATCCTTCCTTATGTGCAAGAAGCGCTGAATCATCAAACACCGGTTGATCTATCATTGAACATTCGCAATATCAACCGTGTGGCCGGAACCATTACTGGCAGTGAAGTGTCTAAGCGCTACGGGGAAGAGGGCTTGCCAGAGGATACGATCACACTCAGATTCACTGGTTCAGCTGGACAAAGCTTTGGCGCATTTGTGCCAAAGGGCATGTCTCTCTATTTAACAGGTGATTCAAATGACTATATCGGCAAAGGACTCTCAGGAGGCAAAATTGCTGTTAAAACTTCTGATCATTTTGTACAAAATGGACATGAAAACGTCATTGTAGGAAACGTTGCATTTTACGGCGCAACTAGCGGAAAAGCTTATATTAACGGGCGTGCTGGTGAACGATTTGCTGTTCGTAATTCAGGTGTACATGTGGTTGTTGAAGGAATCGGAGATCACGGCTGTGAATACATGACTGGCGGACGTGTCGTCATTTTAGGAGACGTTGGGAAAAACTTTGGTGCAGGTATGTCTGGTGGTGTGGCTTACATCCATACATCGGATGCAAAACAGTTCAAAAGAATGTGCAACATGGAAATGATCATGTTTGAAAAGCTCACAGATCATGAAGAAGAACTAGAAGTGAAGCAAATGATTAAGGAGCACCTTGATTATACAAACAGCTCAAAAGCAGTAGCACTTCTTGAAAACTGGGAGCAAGAAAAGGATCAATTCATCAAGGTCATTCCGAGAAATTACAAAATGATGCTTCAAAGTATTGAAGAACAAAAACAAGCGGGCCTCAGTCATGAAGAAGCGGTGATGTATGCCTTTGAAGCAAACACAAAACCGAAAAATCAAGAAACGGCAAACGGGCAAAAAGCAGCCCTCGCTCATTAAGAAAGGGGAGAGGACAATGGGCAAAGCAACAGGTTTTATGGATTATAAAAGAGAAAAGCCAAATGAACGTGACCCTCTCACTCGTCAAAATGACTGGAAAGAATATTCAGCTCCTTATACAGATGACGTATTGAAAAAGCAGGGCGCTAGATGTATGGATTGCGGAACACCGTTTTGTCAAATTGGGATGGAGATCAGGGGCGGCGTGTCTGGCTGCCCGATCTACAATTTAATTCCAGAGTGGAATGATCTTGTCTATCGCGGGAGATGGAAGGAAGCACTCGAAAGACTGCAAAAAACAAATAATTTCCCAGAGTTTACTGGGAGAGTATGTCCGGCACCTTGTGAAGGGTCATGTACAGTCGCTATCAATGATCCGGCTGTTTCGATTAAAAATATCGAACGCACGATCATTGATAAAGGTTTTGAAAATGGATGGATCACACCAAGAATCCCTTCAAGCCGTACAGGGAAGAAAATTGCCATTGTCGGCTCAGGACCAGCAGGACTTGCAAGTGCTGATCAATTAAACCAAGCAGGGCACGCTGTCACAGTGTTCGAGCGTTCTGACCGCCTTGGCGGACTGCTGACATACGGGATTCCGAATATGAAGCTCGACAAAGAAGTGGTCGAGCGAAGAGTCAAACTTCTAAGACAAGAAGGCATTGACTTTGTGACAAACACAGAAATCGGCGTGGATATTACTGCTGATGAACTGAAAGAGCAGTTTGATGCAGTTATCCTTTGTACAGGTGCACAAAAGCAGCGTGATCTATTGATTGAAGGCCGGGAAGCAAAAGGGATTCATCTTGCGATGGATTATTTAACCCTCGCAACGAAAAGCATGCTTGATTCAGGATTTAAAGACAAAAACTTCATTGATGCAAAAGGAAAAGACGTGATTGTGATTGGCGGAGGAGATACAGGTGCGGACTGCGTTGCAACTGCACTTCGCCAAAAAGCAAAAAGTGTTGTTCAATTCGGGAAGCATCCAAAGCTTCCGGATACACGTGTAGGGGATAACATGTGGCCAGAACAGCCTTATGTCTTCTCACTGGATTATGCTTATGAAGAAGCACAAGCAAAATTCGGAGAAGATCCGCGTCAATATTCAATTCAAACCACAAAAATTGTGGCAGATAAAAATGGGAAATTAAAAGAGCTTCATACCATTCAAATGGAAAAGGTGAAAAACGAACAAGGGAAGTTTGAATTTCATGAGATTCCAGGGACAGAGAAGGTATGGCCTGCTCAGCTCGTCTTTATTGCAATTGGTTTTGAGGGAACTGAACAGCCGCTTGTGAAACACTTTGGCGTGGACAGCAAAAACAATCGCATTGACGCAAAATATGGGGAATATACAACAAATGTAGAAGGCGTATTTGCAGCGGGAGATGCAAGACGCGGGCAAAGCTTGATTGTCTGGGCAATTAATGAAGGTAGACAAGTGGCGCACGAGGTAGACCGTTATTTAATGGGGAGTTCGGTTCTGCCAAAATAGGTTAAACAAAGGGTGTTACAATATAAAGAAAAGCCATGACCAACGTGTGGTCATGGCTTTTTATGATTCAGAAATGGTATGGTTGATCAACACTTTTTTACGTTTAAGCTGCGATACGACTAAACAGAGGAAAACAATAAGAACAAAAAGGGAAATGGTCAAAAAGCCAAACGTATATGAGCCAGTCAATTCTTTTAAACTGCCAAGAATATTAGGTAAAAAGAATCCGCCAATGCCTCCAGCAGCCCCAACAATTCCGGTCACAATCCCAATTTCTTTATGAAATACTTGAGGCACCAGCTGAAAAACAGCGCCATTCCCCATCCCAAGGCACATCATCCCCACAAATAAAAGCGCAATGACCACAGGTAAAGCTGGAAGACTGCTCACTCCTCCTAAGCAGATGCCGATGATTCCGAATAATCCAAGCAGTACTTTCATTCCGCCTATTTTATCGGCAATGAGACCGCCCACAGGCCGAAAGAAGCTGCCTGCCGCCACACAAATGGTCACAAAATCACCAGCATGAATCTTCGAAACCCCATATTGATCTACAAAGAAAATACTGAGGAAACTGGAAAGCCCGACAAACCCTCCGAATGTGATTGCATAAAGCAGACAGAAAAACCATGTCGATTTCACTTGAAATACTGAAAAGTACGACCGAATCGGTTGAGGAGCGGGCTGATTTGGTGCATCTTTTGCAGTGAAAATAAAAAACAAAAAGACAAGACTTAACGGAATCAGAGCGAGCCCCATTACGGCATGCCACCCGTAAATCTCCGCAAGCCTTGGACCAAATAAGGTGGAGATTAGTGTTCCACTATTCCCGGCGCCTGCAATCCCCATGGCTACTCCTTGTAAGTGAGGAGGATACCAGCGGCTTGCCATTGGCAAAGCAACAGCAAAACTTGCTCCTGCTACTCCAAGCAAAATTCCAATCAGTACGAGCTCCGAAAGGGTTGTACCAGCGATAAACCCCCAAATGAGCGGAATGGTCGTTAAAAGCATTCCCATCACTGCAGTCTTTTTAGGTCCTATTCGATCGGTGAATAAACCGAGCACAATCCGAAAAAAAGATCCAGATAGAATTGGAATGGCCACAATCATGCCCTTCTCTACGGTTGATAAAGCAAAATCTTGCGCAATAAAAGCACCCAGCGCTCCTAACAAAACCCAGATCATAAAGCTCACATCGAAATATAAAAAGGAACCAAACAATGTCTTAGGATGACCACTTGATTTTAATTCTGAGAGTTTCATAAAACGCCTCCTCTATTGAATTTTCTGACTTAAAGATAACGAGTTCACTTATGTAATGAAAGTATTATGTGAGAAAAATTGACATGAATAAACACTTTTTTACAAGTGTGTGCCATAATCAATCCATACAATGTGCTCGAGCAAGAGGCTTAGAAAGGTTGATTTCAGATGGCAAAACGCAAACTTGTGTTTATCGGAAACGGCATGGCGAGTATGAAATGTATCGAAGAGATCATTCAAAAGCAGCCAGAACATTACGCCATAACAGTCATTGGAAAAGAGAAGCACTCTGCCTACAATCGAATAAAACTTTCGTCGATTTTACAAAAAAGCGAATCATTAGCTCAAATTGAACTAAAGGATAAAGAATGGTACACCGCGCATGACATCACATTGTACAAAGGAGAATCAGTTGTACATATCGATACAAATCGAAAGTGTGTCATGACAGATGCACGCCGGGAAATTCCCTATGACAAGCTCGTCATTGCAACAGGTTCATCGCCGAATTTTCTTCCTATTCAGGGTTTGTCCAAAAAAGGGATATACGCTTTTCGGACAATTGATGATTATGAGGCCATTTGTGCGGATGCGGTGCATTATCAACAAGCAGCAGTGATCGGAGGCGGCGTGCTTGGTGTGGAGGTAGCAGCTGGTCTGCAGATGGCGGGGCTGGAAACCACCATTATTCATCATACGGAGCGGCTCATGCAGCGACAATTAGATGAAACAGCCGCCGGATTATTACAGCGACAATTCACGCGAAAAGGCATTCAGGTGAAAACGAATGCCCATACCATTGCATGCTTAGGCGGTGAGAGGGTAGAAGGCGTTCTATTGAAAAACGGCGACATCGTGGATGCTGATCTTGTAGTTTTTACAACAGGTATCCGTCCGAATATACAGCTTGCAGAGAATCATGGCATACACACGAGAAAAGCCATTGTTGTCAATGACGTGATGGAGACAAATACCTCGAATATTTATGCGATTGGAGAATGTGCAGAGCACCAAGGGATGGTGCATGGCCTTGTTCAGCCCATTTATGAACAAGCAAGCGTGCTCGCTAAGCATCTTTTAGGGGAAAAAATTACACATACACCAAAGCCCATTTACTCAACAAAATTAAAAGTACCTGATTTGCCGATTTATTCTGCTGGATGTATTGAACATCATTCTCCGTTTATGTCAGCTGTGACTTATTTAGATGAAGAGCAAGAGGTATATAAAAAATTCGTCTTTGAACGTGAGGCGCTGGCAGGTATTTTATTTGTCGGAGAGCTGGAGAATGCCGATCAGCTTTTGCAAGATGTGAAAGTGGGACGTGATAAAAGTGTGGTCATGCAATCCCTTCATGAAAAGCAAGCATCCCCAATAGATTCATTAAAAATGGAAGACCTCGTCTGCCAATGTCAAACCGTTACAAAAGGGACGATTTTAAAAAGCATTTCGGTTCATCAGCTCACAAACTTAGAAGAGGTGAAAAAACAGACAGGGGCAGCAACCGGGTGCGGCGGGTGTCAAGAGCTCGTCCGTGCTTGCTGCCAGTTATCATCACATGAACAAACGGAACCGCAGGCCTTTTTTTGTCCATGTACAGAAGTAGATGAGCAGACTATTTTTTCGTTTATTAAAAAGCAGCAGCCGGTGAATGCTGAAGAAATAAGAAGACATTTTCAATGGAAAACGAATCACGGCTGCGGCATCTGCCGGCCGGCCATTCAATACTATCTCGAGCAATTTCAAGGATCGGTGGAAAAAATCGGCGCTGCTGAACAGGAAGACATGTTGATTCCTCAATTATATGGAGGCCGGCTTGATCTGGATTTTTTGAAAATCATTACGTCTTTGTTAGAGAACAGGCTGATTGAGCAGGCAGAGCTGACAAAGCATAAACGAATACGGCTCATCGGTGTGTCAAAACACGCAGCACAAATCGTCAAAAATCATTGGCCAATTATGCCCAATGAGAAAAAAAGACTATCTCATATCCTTTCATGCGACTGCAGTGATCCAGCTGTCACGTCACTTGTGATGGAGCTGGAAAGACAAGTGGAAGATACACTTTTACCAGCTGTCACCTCCATTCATATCACCGGTGCTTCCTGCACGTGTAAACTTGCTCCAATTAATGACATCTGTCTGAAAAAGCAGCTGGGTGAATGGAACATTTATATAGGAGGCCAGCTTTTTTACACCTTGGCTCATTCAAGTGAGCTTATTCCTTTTTTAAAAGCGCTGCTTGAAGAGTATAGAAAAAATGCTTACTTTCAAGAATCCATTGGTGATTGGCTGTCACGGCAAGGAAACATTTCTATTCGAGAAAAGTTGCTTGATGAGGAAATAAGAGAAGAGCTCTGTGCGCAATTTGACCAAAGCAGACAAGAAAATGTAAGTCATAAGGATGTGAAGGTATGAGTCAATCTTTTTTACAATATGCCCAGCAAAAATCAAAGCAGGAAGAACAAAAGCGAGTGTTCCCAGCCCAATGTCCTTTTTGCAGTATGCAGTGCAAAATGCAGTTAATCGAGCAGCATGTGGAAGGACGAACACGCTACCAAACGATTGGTGTACACAATCCAACTACGCACGGAAGACTTTGCATGAAAGGACAGCATGCACACCAGCACGCGCTTCATAAAGATCGCCTGAATCACCCGCTGATCAAAAGAAACGGACAATTTGTAAAAGCGACATGGCAGGAGGCTCTCGAAGAAATCAAAACAAACATAGAAACCCTTCAGCTGTCGCATGGCCATGATGTGATCAGTGTGTACGGAAGCGCATCAATTACAAATGAGGAAGCGTACTTACTCGGGAAATTTGCAAGAGTGGCGCTGAAAACGAAATACATCGATTATAACGGCAGACTATGTATGTCTTCGGCAGCAACTGCCGCAAATCAAACATTCGGACTTGACCGTGGCCTGACCTTTCCTCTAAGCGACATCAAGCATGCGCGGGTGTTGATATTGGTTGGAACGAATATAGCGGAATGTCAGCCAACCTTCCTGCCCTACATTGAAGAGGCAAAAAACAATGGCGCATTTCTCATCGTCATTGATCCGCGCAAAACTCCGACAGCCCAATTAGCCGATTTACATGTCAGCCTAAAACCAGGGTCAGATGCCGCACTGGCAAACGGCATATTGCACATCATGCTGCATGAGCATTTAATCGATGAGTCATTTATTCATCAACGAACATCAGGTTTCCAAGAACTAAAGGAGCATATCTCACGTATCTCCCTCCCAGACGTTGCTGAGCAAACTGGCGTGACGATTGATGTGATGCAGAAAATAGCAAAGAAATTTGCACAAGAAAAGACAGGCATGATTTTTACAGCAAGAGGCATTGAGCAGCAAATAGACGGTACAGCCTCTGTGCGTAATTTCCTGAATATTCTGCTTGTTACCGGGAAGATCGGCCGCTTTGGATGCGGCTATGGCGCAATAACCGGCCAGGGAAATGGCCAGGGAGCAAGAGAGCATGGGCAAAAAGCAGATCAGCTTCCAGGATATCGAGATATCTCAAATTCTGCTCACAGAAAAGAAATGGCTGAACGATGGAACATTGATGAAAAAGAACTCCCAGGAAAGGGCGTGTCTGCTTTTGAGATGTTTGAAAAAATGGAGGCAGGTGAGATCAAAGCGCTCTTTTTAATGTGCTCAAATCCTGTCCAATCAGGGCCGAACGCGCACTTGGTTCAGCAAGCCATCAAGAACTTGTCCTTTTTTGTTGCCGTTGATTTATTTATGTCTGAGACAGCTGCGCTGGCAGATGTAATTTTACCTGCTTCGTCATATTTAGAGGATGAAGGTACCGTGACAAACGTAGAGGGGCGCGTTACGCTTAGAGAAGCAACATATCCACTTAAACACCAAAGAAAGCACGATTGGCAAATCATTTGTGAAATAGCAGCTGTATTAGGCAAAGGCAGCCATTTTTCCTTTTCATCCGCAGAAGAGATCTTTGAGGAAATAAGAGCCGTAACGAAAGGTGCAAAGGCTGATTATTCAGGCATAACCTATGAAAGGCTGAGGAAGGAACAAGGCATAAGGTGGCCTTGTACTCATTTAGAAGATCCGGGAACTGAAAGATTATTTGAACATGCATTCTCACATTCTGACAGTTTAGCGAAGTTTGCCGTCGTCACACATGGAAAAAAGGCTGCAAAGGAACCCGTCAGTCAAGAATACCCTCTTTATTTAACGACCGGCAGGGTGATGGCTCATTACCAAACAGGCGTTCAAACAAGAAGGAGCACCTCTCTTGTTGCCAGACAGTTTGAAGCATATGCAGAGCTTCATCCTGACACAGCGAAAACGTATGGACTTCAGCATGGTGAGCTCGTGACCATCAAGTCAAAAAGAGGAAGTGTCATCATCAGATGCCGCATATCAGACACCATTCGAAAAGATACCGTATTTGTTCCATTTCACTGGAGCAAACATCAATCAATTAATCAATTAATTGATGATCAACTAGATCCGCAAAGTAAAATGCCAGGCTTTAAATATTGTCCTGTACAGCTGTCAGCCGGCGTGAATGAAAAACTATGTGAGAAATTTTAACATGTATTTTCCATCTATGTTTAGATTATGGTACTTTCTAAAAAATGATCACATGAGGGGTGTTTTATCATGAAAGAAAAACTCGTATTAGTGGGGAACGGTATGGCCGGCATTCGAAGCCTTGAAAACATTTTAAAAACAGACGGCGAACGTTTCGACATGACGGTATTTGGGACTGAACCGTATCCTAACTATAACCGAATTCTTTTATCGAAAGTGCTTCAAGGGGATACGAAGGTCGAAGATATTACGTTAAACGATTGGAACTGGTATCAAAAGCATGATATTCAACTGTTTACAAACGAGACCATAGTGAAGATCGATACAGAGAACCAAACAGTCACCAGTGATCAAGGACGGACCGTGCATTATGACCGATTGATTTTAGCAACAGGGTCACTTCCATTCATCCTGCCAATTCCAGGGAGTGATAAAAAAGGCGTGACGGCTTTTCGTACATTGCAAGACACTGAGGAAATGGTCAATGCCTCTACTATGTACAAAAAAGCAGCAGTCATCGGAGGCGGACTCCTTGGGCTTGAAGCAGCACGCGGTCTATTAAACTTAGGCATGGAAGTGAATGTCATCCACCTCGGCTCTCATTTAATGGAACGCCAGCTTGACCCTATTGCAGGCCAGCTTCTTCAAAAAGCATTAGAGGAACAGGGGATGAAATTCCTGCTTGGAAAACAGACAAATGAGATTTTAGGAGATACAAGAGTAGAAGGATTATCATTTTCAGACGGCACTACACTTGAGACAGACCTAGTCGTCATGGCTGCGGGAATTAAACCAAGTAAAATGCTTGCAGAAATAAGCGGGCTTGAAGTGAACCGTGGGATTATCGTCAATGATTTTATGGAAACAAGTGTCCCGGGCATTTATGCCGTCGGAGAATGTGTGGAACACAGGGGACAAACGTACGGATTAGTTGCTCCTTTATACGATCAAGCGACTGTACTTGCCAAGCATGTATGCGGCTTGAACCCTGCTCCATATGAAGGCTCTGTTCTGTCAACACAGCTGAAAGTATCAGGAGTTGATGTATTTTCAGCTGGTGATTTTATTGAAAACGATGAGAAAAAAGCGATTAAGATTTTTGACGAACAAAAAGGCATCTATCAAAAACTCGTCTTCCAGCAAAACCGATTAGTAGGCGCCGTCATGTTTGGAGAAACAAGCGACGGACCTCGTTTATTCTCGTACATTAAAGAAGGAATAGATATGTCGGATATGGAGAAGGTATCTGTCTTAACCTCCAATGATCCCGCGCAAGAAAGCACAATTGACAGCATGGCAAACGACCATATTGTTTGCGGCTGTAATGGCGTGTCAAAAGGGCAGATTGTGGAAGCCATTCAGAAAGAAGGCTTAACAACGTTTCAGGAAGTCAAGCAATGTACAAGTGCCTCACGATCTTGCGGAGGCTGTCAGCCTGTTGTTGAAGAGATTCTTTGGCATACGCTAGGTGAGGATGCAAGCCGGACAGCCCAAAAAGAAACCATCTGCGCCTGCACTACTCTTTCACGAGATGAAGTCATTCATGAAATCAAAGAAAAAGGCTTGCAGCATGTCAAAGAAGTGATGAATGTACTTGACTGGAATACAGAAGAGGGCTGTTCAAAATGCCGCCCTGCACTGAATTATTATTTAGGCATGCTTCATCCACTTGAATACAAAGATGAAAAGAGCTCACGCTTTGTAAATGAACGCATGCATGCCAATATTCAAAACGATGGCACCTATTCAGTTGTTCCGCGAATGTACGGCGGCGTCACCAATGCAAATGACTTGAGGAAAATAGCCGATGTCGTCGACAAATATGAAATACCGCTTGTGAAAATGACTGGCGGTCAGCGTATTGACCTTCTAGGTGTCAAAAAAGAAGATTTACCAAAAGTGTGGGCGGATCTAGATATGCCATCGGGTTATGCATATGGAAAATCTTTAAGAACAGTTAAAACATGTGTTGGAGAACAATTTTGCAGGTTCGGCACGCAGGACTCCATGGCTCTAGGAATTGCACTGGAAAAGAAATTTGAAGGTCTTGCGACACCGCATAAAGTAAAAATGGCCGTCTCTGCTTGTCCGAGAAACTGTGCAGAGTCCGGAATTAAAGACCTCGGTATTGTGGGGATAGATGGAGGGTTTGAATTGTACGCCGGCGGTAATGGCGGCACACACCTGCGGGCTGGAGATTTATTAATGAAGGTCAGTACAGCAGAAGAAGTAGAGCAAATGGCCGCAGCATACCTGCAATATTACAGAGAAACGGCAAATTATTTAGAAAGAACCTCTGCTTGGGTTGAGCGACTTGGGTTAGATCATATTCAATCAGTACTCCTGGATGATGAAAAACGAGCAGCCTTAATCGAAAGAATGGACATTGCGCTTTCAACATATGAAGAGCCTTGGCAGGAGCTTCGCGAGAGCCAAAAAGACACGAGACAATTATTTCAAAAAGCGACGGCTTCCGTATAAATCAATTGAAGGGATGAGATCATATGACAGTTTCAGTTGTTAAAGTTCACATTGGCACCCTATCAGATTTTCCGCTCCAGCTAGGAAAAACAGTTGAAGCTGGTCCACTTGAATTAGCTGTTTTTCAAACCTCTAATAAGCAGTTCAAAGCCATTGAAAACCGCTGTCCACATAAAGGCGGCGTTCTGGCTGAAGGCATGGTCAGCGGCAATCACGTTTTCTGTCCAATGCATGATTGGAAAATTGATCTTTCATCAGGAAACGTGCAAGCACCAGATCACGGATGCGTTAAAACATATGAAACATTCGTTGAAGGGGACAATGTCTTTATTTTATTGCCTTCATAAATGGTTTAGATCCTTCCTTTCATGTACATGCTGTATATAATTGCAGCAAGAAAGGAAGGAATTTTTGTGCCGTTCGTTAATATTTTGATTGAACTATTAATCGGATTTTTCGCTTTATTTTTTATTACAAAATTATTAGGGAAAACACAATTTGCACAAATCACACCGTTTGATTTTATTTCTGCATTAATTTTAGGCGAAATGGTCGGAAACGCCATTTTTGACCCAGAAGTCACGGTTCAGCACATTTTATTTGCTGTTGCAGTATGGGGCGTACTTATTTATACAGTTGAATGGCTTTCACAGCGCTTTAAATCCATTCGTGCTTTTTTAGAAGGAAGACCTACTCTTGTAATTGATAAGGGGAAGATTCACTACAACCGATTGAAGAAAAATATGCTTGATATCAATCAGCTGCAGACACTGGTTCGCGCAAAAGGCCATTTTGCTCTGAATGAAATTGAATATGCCATTTTGGAAACGGACGGTTCTATCAGTGTTCTTCCGAAAATGAAATACGCACCAGCCACAGCAGAAGATGTGAACGTGAAGGGAAAAGAAGTGAAATTGCCTAGAACATTTATTATTGACGGCGAAATTTTAAAGGATGATTTACAAGAAGCCGGCTTTGATGAATCCTGGCTGAATAAGCAATTAAAAAAGCAGCATATTTCCTCTTATCGAGATGTTCTCTTTTGTGAATGGATTGAAAATGAAGGGATTTATGCGATGCAATATGAAAAGTCTAAAAAAACATCCACAACATAAAAACGTGGGTGTTTTTTTGTGCGTGTATGGAATAGGATCAAAAAGAATGTTTGATGAAAACGTTCACAAAATGAGGAGGAGATATGTGATGAAATTTAGAAACGTATGGATGGTCATGGTCTTGTCTTTCTTTCTTTTTGACCCAGCTTCACTTCAAGCATCAGAAGCCGGGCATAACCGCGTTCTTGTCGTTGATCAAAAGGGAAGCGGGACATACCGCACCGTTCAGTCTGCCATTAATGCGATTCCAGCAGACAATCAACAACCGGCAACGATCTATATTAAAAATGGCGTATATAAAGAAAAAATTCTGCTTCCGCAAAATAAACCACACGTATCGTTTATTGGCGAAAACCAGCACAAGACGATCCTTACGTATGATGATACAAATGCAAGCACTGGCAGTACAACAAACAGCTCAAGCACAATGATTCGTGCAAACGATTTTTATGCAGAAAATATCACCTTTCAAAATACAGCTGGCAGACATGCGGGTCAGGCAGTTGCACTGTATGTGTCTGGTGACCGGGCTGTGTTCAAACAAATACGTGTGTTAGGCTATCAAGATACACTTTATGCAACAGGCACAGGGCGGCAATATTATGAAAACTGTTATATTGAAGGCACGGTCGATTTTATTTTTGGATCAGCCACAGCTGTGTTTAAAAGAGCTGAAATAAAAAGTCTTGGAAATGGGTATATTACTGCAGCATCCACAACAGAAGCGCAAAGGTACGGCTATGTATTCATGGACTCTACGCTGAAAAAGGGGACGGCAACTGCGCAATCGGTTTATTTAGGACGTCCGTGGAGACCTCATTCGGCTGTAACATTCCTCCATACAAAAATGGATGATCATGTGAAAGCAGAGGGATGGCATAACTGGGATAACCGTGACAACGAAAGAACGGCCAGGTACAAAGAATTTGGATCGACAGGAGCGGGAAGCAGTCCAGCAAACCGTGTAAAATGGTCGACCATTTTAACCCAAAATGAAGCAAGTCAAATGACGGTTCAGGCTGTTCTTGGCGGAGCCGATGGCTGGAATCCAGAAAAGAGGTAAAGGGCTTGTCAGTTTTCGTCAAAGAAAGCTGACTTTTCTGTTTAAAAAACCTTTGAGAACAAACGTTCTTTTGTGTATAATGAACATATTCTTCTAAAATTGGCTGCAACAATAAAGGAGGGATTGCGTGAAGCGTTTTTCACAGCGCATGTTTTTACAACTATGTATCCTGTCGATTTTATTTCTTCCTTTTTCAGCGAAAGATGATCAGCTCACAGCTCGTGACGATTCACTGACTTGGATGACCGCTTTAGACGAATTCATACGAACAGCACCTGATTTAGAGGGCGCGATCTCTGGCATCAGCGTCCGCGATACTTCTGACACCTCTCTTCTTTATGAACATCAAGCCGATATTCGTCTTACTCCTGCTTCTAATATGAAACTGCTCACATCAGCCATCGCACTTGATATACTTGGAGAAACACACACATTCCCTACAGACATCTGGATGGATGGTTCCATTCATAAGAAAACGCTACATGGCAGCCTTTATCTTCGTGGCACCGGCGATCCAACTTTATTAAAGGAGGATTTTGCAACACTTGCCAAACAAGTCAAAAAGGCCGGAATACATACCATTCGCGGACAGCTTGCGGCAGATGACACTTGGTTTGATGACACGAGATACTCCATTGATCTGCCTTGGAGTGATGAGGATCAATATTACGGGGCACAAATTTCTGCTCTCACGGCTTCACCGAATCAAGATTATGATGCAGGGACTGTGATTCTCGAAGTAAAACCAGGAAAAAAAGCAGGACAGAAAGCCGCATATGATATGATCCCGAAGACGGATGTCGCTCAAGTCATCAATCAAGTGAAAACAGTTCCAGAAGGCGGAAAAAAGAAAATTTCTTTTGAGCGCTCTCACGGAACCAACAAAATTACGTTGACTGGGACTATTCCGATTAAAGCAAGCTCATCTAAACAATGGGTAGCTCTATGGGATCCGTCCGCTTATGCTTTAGACTTAATGAAACGAGCGTTAAAGGCGGAAGGGATTCAAGTAAAGGGACCGCTGAAATCAAAACAAGTTCCTAAAAAAGCCAAAAAAATTGCCTCCCATACATCGATGCCATTATCAGAGCTGCTTGTTCCTATGATGAAATTAAGCAACAATACCCATGTAGAAATTTTGCTAAAGGAACTAGGGAAAAAAGTGAAGAACAAAGGGAGCTTTGAAGCTGGTCTGGAGGTCATGAATGAACGGCTTCCTGCGTTTGGCGTTGATCCTTCGCTTGCAGTGCTGCGTGACGGATCAGGGATATCACCTATTAACCTTGTCTCTGCTAACCAGTTCACTTTATTTTTGACAAACATTCAAAAGGAAAAATGGTTTAAAACCTATGAACATGCGCTCCCTTTAGCAGGGGCAAGTGAACGAATGGTGGGGGGCACGTTAAGGAACAGATTGAAGGAACCAGCTACACTAGAAAAAGTACGTGCAAAAACAGGGTCGTTAACAACGGTCAGCACACTATCTGGATATATTGACACGCAGGGCGGAAAAACGCTCGCTTTTTCCATCTTGTTAAATCACCTTGTTGATGACGAAAAAGGGAAAGAGATAGAAGACCGTATTGTCAGCATATTAGCTGAGAATCTTTAGATTTAGAGAGAGAAGGAGAACCATCATGACGTTAGATAACAATCAATCTTTAGTAAAAACCATGTCCATTTTTCTCATCCCGCTTTTGCTAAGCAATATTTTGCAATCGATCGGACAGTTAGTGTCCATTGTTCTTGTCGGAAGATGGATTGGAGAGGATGCAGTAGCTGCCATTTCTGCATTCTTTCCACTTTTCTTTTTACTCGTTTCTTTTTCCATTGGCATTGGATCGGGAAGCTCGATCCTTATTGGACAAGCGTATGGGGCAAAAAATGAACAGAAATTAAAAGAAATCATTGGCACAACGCTTTCATTCACTTTTTTGATCGGCGTATCTTTAGCGATCATTGGAGGGTTTTTCGCAACAGACATCTTAAACCTCATGGGAACACCCGCTAATATCGTGAAGGAAAGTGCGGCATATGCCAGAATTCTATTCATCTCAATGCCGATCTTATTTCTTTATTTTGTTTATACGACCTTCTTGAGGGGAACAGGGGATTCGAAAACACCTTTTTATTTCTTAATGATTAGTACGGCAACGAATATTTTGATGCTGCCCATTTTATTATTTGGCTGGCTGGGACTGCCGGCGTTCGGCTTATATGGCGCTGCGTATGCTTCTGTGATTTCAACAATTGTGACGTTTATCATTCTACATATCTACTTATATAAGACAAAGCACCCGCTTCGCATTGATTCATCGGTGAGAAAGCATTTATTGATGAAAGGGGATCTATTAAAAACGTTATTAAAGCTCAGTATCCCATCAAGCATTAATATGATCCTCATTTCTTTATCAGAAATTGCCGTTATTTCTTTCGTCAACGATTATGGATCACAGGCGACAGCTGCCTATGGTGTTGTCAATCAAGTCGTAAGTTATGTGCAGATGCCGGCAGTGAGTCTTGGTATTGCGGTCTCGATCTTTGCAGCACAATTCATTGGTGCAGGAAATATGAATCGACTGAAAGATGTCATTAAAATTGGGTTAGGTCTTAACTTTGCCATAGGCGGATGTATCATTATTTTCGTTTATATTTTTGCACCGCAGATTTTATCTATCTTTTTAACAGATCCTAAGACGATAGACATTGCCTATAGTTTGGTCGTCATTACACTATGGAGCTATCTCATTTTTGGAACGGCCCAAATTGTTGCAGCCACAATGAGAGCAAGCGGGACGGTTCTTTGGCCGACGATCTTTAGTATTTGTTCCATTTGGCTTGTAGAAGTACCAGTCGCTTATGTGCTATCACACTATACATCTCTTGGCATTAAAGGAATATGGATTGGCTACCCAGCTGCTTTCTTTGTGAACTTACTCCTTCAATACAGCTACTATCAGCTCGTATGGAAGAAAAAACAAATTGTCTCGCTTGTTCAATCATAATGTGAAGGCGTAAAGCAGCATATACATACGAAGATCTCTCACTTTTAAGGAGGCCGGATCTTCTATGTTTTTGAATCAAAGAAATGAACTGAGCGCGCACAATATCGGTGACTTTTCTTATGCCGGGCCAGATTTCCAAGTGCTGACGTGGGGGGAAGGAACGACATTACATATTGGGAAGTTTTGTTCTATCGCAAACGAAGTGAAAATTTTTCTAGGCGGGGAACACCGTACTGATTGGGTCACAACGTATCCGTTTAATCAAATTTTTAAAGAAGCTGCCCATATTAAAGGACATCCCAAATCGAAAGGGGATGTTCATATTGGACATGACGTATGGATTGGATATGGTGCGACGATTATGTCAGGAGTATGTATAGGAAACGGGGCCGTGATCGGGGCAAATAGTGTGATCACAAAAGATGTGCCGCCATATGCAATTGTCGCAGGAAATCCCCAGCAGCTCATGAAATATCGATTTTCATCCGAAATAATCGAAAAACTGCAGTTATTAGAATGGTGGAATTTAGAGTTTTCAATCATCCAATCTATTTTTCAACTTTTACAATCTCATGATATCGAACGTTGTATAACTGTAATAGAAGATATAAAAAAGAAAGGCTGAGAAAGCCTTTCTTTTTTCGTTTAACTTAGCCGTATGATGGTCAAGGCTGCTCCAGCAGCACCACCTCCGCCAACTAAAATAGCTGTGACAACCGCCCCAAAAAACTGCAGTGAGATGGTATTACCAGCTGTTAAATTAACAATAACAGTGTTGTTGATTAATGAAGTTGAGATAACAGGTGATTGAACAGAACCTGAAATAGTAGTTGTTCCATTTAAAAGCAAACGTGTATTAATCAAAAGAGCTGTAGTGGTGTTGATTTGATACGTAATATAATATTTACCAGTTTGCAGAACGGTAAAAACAGTACTTGTGCCGTTTGCTGTAAAACCAGTAATGTTTTGAAAGTTTGGCAAAGGAATATTCGTTCCTCCTGCTACAGTAACGATGGTAGGGCCAGAACTATTAGCAGCATAAAGTGCTGTATCTGTAAAACCACCTGTTCCAGTAGCCCCAGTGACACCAGTGACACCTGTCACGCCAGTAGGACCGGTAGCTCCAGTGATACCCGTTGCCCCGGTAGGACCTGTAGCTCCAGTGATACCTGTAGCTCCAGTAATACCCGTGACACCAGTAGGTCCGGTAGCTCCGGTAATACCCGTGGCGCCAGTAGGTCCAGTAGCTCCTGTGATGCCCGTTGCGCCAGTAGGTCCAGTAGCTCCAGTAATACCCGTGACACCAGTAGGTCCGGTAGCTCCGGTAATACCCGTGGCGCCAGTAGGTCCAGTAGCTCCTGTGATGCCCGTTGCGCCAGTAGGTCCAGTAGCCCCAGTGATACCCGTTGCGCCAGTAGGTCCAGTAGCTCCGGTAATACCCGTGGCGCCGGTAGAGCCAGTAGCTCCGGTAATACCCGTCACACCAGTAGGACCTGTTGGTCCAGTAATACCCGTTGCCCCCGTAGTTCCAGTTGAACCGGTGATAC